>LAQC01000004.1:0-17449 GCA_000981645.1 Cryomorphaceae bacterium ASP10-05a
TCTAAATGAAAGATGGGTTTATCCAATAAGCTAGACTGTTTTTTTTTGTTATGGGATAGCAGTTTAGTTCTAACCTCTCTTGTATTTTGACCAAGCTTGCAACGTTTATAAACTATCTATTGTATTAGTTAGGAATTCAGTTGATTCGAGTAATTTGGATTTTCTAGCTCAGCAGCTGGTATAATAAGATATAAGACAAGTGCAATGACCGAAAAAGTTCTGATCTACTTCATTCCATTGATGTTATTCCTACTCATAGGAAATATAGGAAACTCTCAAAATGAGCAAGACTGTGTAGGTGCTATTCCTGTTTGTGAGGGGTTCTATAATCAAACTGATGGCTACACGGGAACAGGAGACATTGACAGTGAATTACCTGCTAGTTTTTTATCCTGTCTTACTATTGACGCCAACTCTGTGTGGTACACATTCACAGTAGAATCTTCAGGGATGCTAAGTTTTACACTAAGTCCAAATGGAGTAGATTCGGATTATGACTGGGTTCTATTTGATTTTGCTACAGGCTCATGTGATGACATTTCCAATGATGATTCATTTATAGTTAGTTGCAATTCTTATGGTGATATTTTTTTTAATGGACCTACAGGAATTAGCTCTAACAGTGGAGGAGCAGGAAACTCAAACGGTCCAGGAAACCTTAATGGCCCGGCTTTCAATCAGGACGTTTCAGTATTGGAAGGTGAGACTTATTTGTTATACATTCAAGACTGGTCAGGGAATTCTGAGGGTTACACATTAGACTTCATTGAATCTACAGCCTCTATTTTTGATAATGAACCTCCCGAAATAAGTGAGGTAGAAACGAACTGCACTGGAAATGTAACAGTAACTATGTCTGAAAGTATTAACTGTGATAACCTAGAAGCTAATGATTTCATCATACTTGATAATGGAACGTCATATTCTCCCGTTAATGTGATTTCTGAGTGTGATCCTTCAGTAAATTCTGTTTCGGAATTTACCT
Organism: Cryomorphaceae bacterium ASP10-05a; assembly: GCA_000981645.1. GTDB lineage: Bacteria > Bacteroidota > Bacteroidia > Flavobacteriales_D > Sanyastnellaceae > ASP10-05a. The sequence goes on from LAQC01000004.1 coordinate 986, forward strand.
TAATTTTCGATGATGACGTAGAGTTTACTGTGGACTCTAATTTAACGTTAGAAATCAGCCAAGGAGAGGGCTTACTAAATGATGCCTGTGGTAATGTCATTGAAAACCTAACTTTTAATTTCATCTATACTGGTAACCTCGCTTTTAACCTAAGCTCTGAAAATCCTTCATGTGGTGAACAAACAGGAGAAATTTCCATTATTAACATTGAAAACGCACAGGAGCCTTTTGAAGTTTCTCTAAATGGCGTAATTCAAACAGGAACTGACTTCACTGATTTACCTGCCGGTGATTACACCGTAAACCTGACAGATGATTTAGGATGTATGGCAGAACAAACCATTTCTTTAACTGAAGTTTCTGTTATTGAAATCTCTGCTGGAGAAGATGACTTTTCATGTGATTCAACCTTCGATTTGAGCGCCTCTTCTTCAGACTTAACAGACCTTCAATGGGCAGCTGGCCCTGCTCTTCTTTTCTCAAATGAAACCATCTTAAACCCTACAGTCACTGCTCCTTCTTCTGGAACTTATACTTTAGAGTTTACCGCTACTAACACTGATGGATGCGAAGTATCGGATGAAATAGATATTAGCTTCTCTATATTAAACTCAAACATCTCCTTAGGAGACCCTATCTGCGGAAGTACGTGTGATGCTGATGTTAATGTAGAAATTAATGGAGGGGTGCTGCCCTATTCTTATACGCTCGACAACCTAGCTGAACCAAACTTAAACCTTACAGGAATATGTGCAGGAGTCCACAATTTTAATGTGAGTGATTTTAACGGATGTTCTATTAATGGAGCTTTTACAGTAGAGGAATTAGACAGCCCTGTATTAGTTTCTACATCGGTAATAGATGAAACCTGCTATGAATCATGTAATGGCAGTATATCTATCAGCTCTATCAATACTTCTAGTATTTCTAGTCCTCAAGCCATGCTAAGTGGTGATGGCATATTTGAAAACTTATGCGCTGGCTCTTATCAGCTTATTCTTGCCAGTGAGGACAATTGTCAATTAGTCTATACCAGAGAATTAGGAACCCTAAGTAACCTTAACGCCATTCTGTCCACGTCAGGTGCTCCGCTAACACTAGACAGTCCTATTCTTACAGCGGAGGATATTTCTACAGGAAATTATATTTCTAGTACTCTTTATATTGATGGAACTTTATACCCATTCGATGATTCTTCTCTACTCGAAATTCCGCTTGAGGCTCCTAGCGGAGACCCTATATTAATAGAGCTTATAATAGAAGATGAATATGGGTGTGTAGATTCAGACTCTGAGGTCGTGGGATTTTTAATCCCCCTTCAAGTTTACATCCCTAATAGTTTCACTCCAAATAACGACAACTTAAACGAAGTTCTTAAACCGTCTCTAAAAGGTGTGGATTCGAGCCAGTATTCTTTTACCGTATTTAATCGATGGGGGGAAGTCATGTTTACCACGAAAGATGTCAACCAAGGGTGGAACGGAAACCATAAAGGTGGAGATCATTATGCCGAAGCTGGCGGGTACCATTATAAGCTCTCAGTAAAACAGCTTTTCAGCTCTTTAGAAGAAGTCTTAATAGGACATGTCACTCTAGTTCGTTAGGTAAATCGCCAATTATGGTCAAAATGTCATGAAAGGAATCCTGCGTTGCAACGCTTGTCACCTAACTTACTGACAGAATTTCTTATAATCCTTATGGCACAGAGATTGACTTAGACCTTTCAGATTTAAAAAATTAAAAAAAATAGAAATGGGTAAAATCATTGGTATAGATTTAGGAACTACTAACTCGTGTGTAGCCGTAATGGAAGGTAACGAGCCTGTAGTAATTCCAAACAGCGAAGGAAAAAGAACAACTCCTTCCATAGTAGGATTCATAGAAGGTGGCGAAAGAAAAGTGGGTGATCCAGCTAAAAGACAGGCTATTACGAATCCAACTAAAACTATATACTCTATTAAGAGATTTATGGGAAGTTCTTTTGACGATGTTAAAAAGGAAATTTCTAGAGTGCCATATAAAGTGGTTAAAGGAGATAACAATACTCCGAGAGTTTTAATAGACGACAGAAAATATACTCCACAAGAAATTTCAGCTATGGTTCTTCAGAAAATGAAGAAAACGGCAGAAGATTACTTAGGACAAGATGTTACTGAAGCTGTTATTACAGTTCCTGCTTACTTTAATGATGCGCAAAGACAAGCAACCAAAGAAGCTGGTGAAATAGCAGGTTTAGAAGTAAAAAGAATCATAAATGAGCCTACTGCAGCTGCATTAGCTTACGGATTAGATAAAAAATCTACTGATCAGAAAATAGTAGTATTTGATTTAGGTGGTGGTACTCATGATGTTTCTATCCTAGAATTAGGTGATGGAGTATTCGAAGTATTATCTACAGATGGAGATACTCACTTAGGTGGAGATGATTTCGATCAAGTAATTATAGATTACTTAGTACAGGAGTTTAAAGATGAAAATGGAGGTTTAGATTTAACTAAAGATCCTATGGCACTTCAGAGATTAAAAGAAGGTGCTGAAAAAGCGAAAATTGAGCTTTCTTCAACAGGAACTACAGAAATCAACTTGCCATACATAATGCCAGTAGACGGTATTCCTAAGCATTTAGTAAGATCTCTTACTAAAGCTAAATTTGAGCAAATGACTGATTCTTTAATCAAGCGTTCTATAGGGCCTTGTGCGACAGCTCTTAAAGCTGCTGGATTATCTAAAAGCGAAATAGATGAAGTTATTTTGGTAGGTGGTTCTACTAGAATACCTGCTGTAGTAGATGCTGTAAAAGCATTCTTCGGCAAAGAGCCTTCTAAAGGTGTAAACCCAGATGAAGTAGTAGCTTTAGGTGCTGCTATCCAAGGTGGTGTGTTAAGTGGTGATGTTAAAGATGTTCTTTTATTAGACGTTACTCCATTGTCATTAGGTATAGAAACTATGGGTGGTATATTCACTAAATTAATAGATGCTAACACGACTATCCCAACTAAAAAGTCTCAGACATTCTCTACTGCTGCTGACAATCAGCCTTCTGTAGAAATTCATGTACTTCAGGGAGAAAGAGCAATGGCTACTGACAATAAGACTATTGGAAGATTCCACCTATCTGATATTCCACCAGCGCCTAGAGGAATTCCTCAAATCGAAGTTTCTTTCGATATAGATGCTAACGGAATCATTAACGTAGGAGCTAAAGATAATGCTACTGGTAAAGAGCAGAATGTTAAGATAGAAGCTTCTTCAGGTTTAAGTGCTGACGAAATAGAGACTATGAAGCAGGAAGCTGCTGCTAACGAAGAATCGGATAAGGCTATTAGAGAAAGCGTGGAAACTATCAATAAAGCTGACAGTATGATTTTCCAAACAGAAAAACAACTTACTGAATTCGGTGATAAGATTCCTGCTGATAAAAAGCAGCCTATAGATGACGCTTTAACTGCTCTTAAAGAAGCGCATAAAAATCAAGACATAGATGCTATCAACACGACTCTAGCTCAGCTAGAAACTGTTTTTCAAGCAGCTAGTCAAGAAATGTATGCACAAGGAGATGCTCAAGGCGATGCCGGAGCAGACCAAGGTGAGGCAGGTACTGAAGAGGAAGTTACAGATGTAGATTTCGAAGAGGTAAAAGAAAGTTAAGCTTACAATTTTAAGCTGGTTGATAAAAAAGGGAAGTCATGCGACTTCCCTTTTTGTTTTTCGTCTTATTTGCGGATACAAACTTTAATTAAAAAAAACTTATTATGCTTAAAGAATTTAAGAATTTTATTATGACAGGAAATGTGATTGAGTTCGCTATCGCTGTTATTTTGGCTGGAGCTGTAGGGCTTACCGTAAAAGGATTTGTCAATATGATTATGATGCCAATCATCGGTTACTTTGCAGGCGGAACTAATTTCAGTGAATTATTCATTGTTCTAGGTGGAGCTGAGTTCGCTACCCTTAAAGAGGCTCTTGACTCAGGTGCTGCAGTAATCCAATGGGGTTCATGGGTTAACACTCTTATCAACTTAGTTATAGTTGGATTTGTTTTATTCATGATGGCTAAGGCTTACAAGAAGACTAAGAAAAAAGAAGAAGCTACTGCACCTGCACCAGCTGGACCCTCTGACAATGCTCTACTAATAGAAATTAGAGATGCATTAAAGAAGTAATCTTTGAAAGAATAAAAAAAAGAGGTTTTATGGGCGCTAAAACTAAACCGTATCTCTCAATTTGTCCTAACTATGAAAAGTGATGCTAGTGGGTGAGATTCTAATAAGCTTTAAACCTTAACATCTAAACTGAGTCTAGACAAAAGACATTAATTGATTTAATTATTGCGTGCTGCGCCACATATTTTTCTCTATTGATTTTGAGAAAGATTTAATATGAAACAAAAAAGCCCTGAGTTTTCACTCAGGGCTTTTTTGTTAAAGAGAATTCCTTTTATAATAGATTCTCTATTTTTTCTGTTAGCACATTTTTAGGCACAGCTCCCACTGACTTATCTACCAACTCTCCGTTTTTAAGGAAGATAATAGTAGGTATGTTTCTAATCCCGAATTTAGCCGCGATTTCTTTGTTATGGTCAACATTTACTTTTCCTATTACAGCTTTACCGTCATAGTCATTTGCTAACTCTTCTACGATAGGTCCTACCATTCTACATGGTCCACACCACTCAGCCCAAAAATCAACCAATACTGGCTTGTCGGACTTTAATGCTAATTCTTCGAAGTTTGCGTCTGTGAATTCTACAGCCATCTTTATATATATTTAATTGTTATTCAAATTTATTTCTTATTTGGCATAGGTCAAAACTCTTGCCGTTTTTCATTCCATGACTTATTGACATCTTACGTTAGTTAAGATATTAAATCGAACTCTAATTCTGGAATTCTTTCTAACCTAGTAATTACTTCATCAGAAAGCCTTATGCTCTTAGTCTTACTCGAAAAGTCGAGGAGCTCTTTCTCTCCCTTTACCGAGAAATTTACTCTACACGAACCAGGTTCTGTTTCTGCTAAAAAGGACAACTCATCTACCAAGCTACCTGTTAGAGACTTAAGAGAAAACTTAATGTTAATTCCTTTTGCTACTTTATCTCTTAACTCTGTTAAGAGTTCCATTGATTTAACCTTCAACTCCAGCTCTTTCGGATCATTTCCAAATCTTCTTGGCTCCATCGCTCCTCTTAAGAAAACGAACCAACCTTCCTCCATTAGAGGCTTTACATTTAGATACTCATCACCGAATAACATTACTCTAACGGATTCTGAATAACCTTCGATATTAAAAACACCCATCGGTTTCCCTGTTTTAGTAGTTCTATGCTGAACGTCAGAGAGCATTCCTGCTATTTTTATCTCTCTATTATTGAACGAATGAGGGTCTAATATTTTCAAATATCCTTGAGGGTCAGTAAAATGTTTGACCTCTAGTTTAAAATCATCCAAGGGATGACCACTAATAAAAATTCCTACGACTTCTTTTTCTCGGGTTAGCCTTTGTAATGGGGACCATTCTTCGCATTGAGGAATCATAGGCTCTGGAACATCCTCTCCTCCTGAATCGCCACCAAACATAGAAACCTGACTGGAATTGGCCTGCTCTCTTAAATAATGTCCGTATTTAACCAGCGTATCTAAAAAGGGTGTATTCCTAGAGTCTATAGCTAAATATTGCGCTCTCTTTAATCCAAAACCATCAAACCCACCTCCATAGACTAATCCTTCTAAGCTTTTCTTGTTAACTGCTTTGGACTCCATTCTTTCTATGAAGTTAAAAATGGTCGTATATCTTCCATTTTCTATTCGTTCACCTACTATATGTTCTATGGCATTTCTTCCTACACCCTTAATAGCTCCCATTCCGAATCTTACGGCTCCTTCATCATTTACCCTGAATTTGTATGCCGATTCATTCACATCTGGACCTAGAACTTCTATTTTCATTCGCTTACACTCCTCCATAAAGAATGAAACCGACTTTATGTCATTCATATTATTGGAAAGGACAGATGCCATATATTCGGCTGGATAGTGTGCTTTCAGATAAGCTGTTTGATAAGCTATCCATGCGTAACAGGTTGAGTGAGATTTATTAAATGCATAAGATGCGAATGCCTCCCAATCCTTCCAGATTTTCTCTAGGATCACCTTGTCATGACCTTTCTCTGCTCCTTGATCTAAGAACTGAGGCTTCATTTTGGCTAAAAGATCTAACTTCTTTTTACCCATTGCCTTTCTCAAAGTATCTGCCTCACCTTTTGTAAAACCAGCTAACTTTTGTGATAAAAGCATCACCTGCTCTTGATAGACTGTAATCCCGTATGTTTCTTTTAAGTACTCTTCACAGGCATCTAGATCATATTTTATTTCTTCACTTCCATGTTTTCTAGCTACAAAAGATGGAATATATTCCATAGGCCCTGGTCTATAAAGGGCGTTCATGGCTATTAAATCTGCAAAAACAGTAGGCTTAAGACTCCTTAAGTGTTTCTGCATTCCAGGAGATTCATACTGAAAAATACCTACGGTCTCTCCTTTTTGGAATAGCTCATAGGTTTTCTCATCATCCAGCGGAAAAGTGTCTGGATCTAGGTCGATATTATGTTTCTCTTTAACGAGTTTAACGGAGTCTTTTATAAGGGTTAATGTCTTTAACCCTAAAAAATCCATTTTTAGTAGACCGGCATCTTCAGCTACTGCATTATCATACTGAGTGCATACCATATCCGAATCCTTAGCCGTGGCTACGGGTACATAATTCGTAATATCGTCTGGTGTAATAATAACTCCACAGGCATGAATCCCTGTGTTACGGACAGTACCCTCTAATTGACGTGCCTTATTAATAACATTGGCCTCTGCTCCATTGGTTTGAGAAAGCTGAATTAATTGCTTAGCTCTGTCGTAATCTTCTGTTCTTAATTTCTTTTTTAGCTCTTTATCATCTAGGCCGAAAAGCTTTTTCAGTTTAAGATCTGGAATAAGCTTGGCTATTCTATCCGCATCCTGTAGTGGTAATTCTAAAACTCTAGAAGTATCTCTAATAGAAGACTTAGCAGCCATAGTACCATAAGTAATAATCTGAGCCACCTGGCTAGCGCCATACTTATTTATTACATAATCTATTACCCTTCCTCTCCCTTCATCATCAAAATCGATATCGATATCAGGCATTGACACCCTTTCTGGATTTAGGAATCTCTCAAACAGCAGGTCATAGGCTATGGGATCTACATTAGTAATCCCTGTACAATAGGCCACAGCTGAACCAGCGGCAGAACCTCTTCCAGGCCCTACTGAAACTCCCATTTCTCTGGCTGCGCTGCAGAAATCCTGAACGATCAAGAAATATCCTGGATATCCCGTTTTAACTATCGTCTCTAATTCGAAATCCAACCTTTCCCGAATCTCATCAGTTATTTCACCATACCTTTTCTTAGCTCCTTCATAGGTAAGTTGTCTTAAGAAGGCATTTTCGCCTCTCTTTCCTCCATCTTTTTTATCGTCTGCATGAATAAACTCTTCTGGAATATCATACTCAGGAAGCAGTACAGAACGCTCTAGGACGAAAGACTCTATCTTCTGCTCTATTTCTTGGGTAGATTTGATCGCCTGGGGTAAATCAGCGAATAACTGCTTCATCTCATCACTCGACTTTACGTAGAACTGATCATTCGGAAAACCCCATCTAAATTCTCTGCCTCGCTTACCTAGGTATTTCTTCGGTGTACTTACATTTTCTGCGTCTCTTACACATAAAAGAATATCATGTGCCTCTGCTTCTGATTGAAAAGTATAGTATGTATTATTGGTCGCTACAGGCTTTACATCATGCTTTTTACAAAATTTTAAAATAACCTCATTCACTACATTCTCCTCCTCTACTCCGTGCCTGATTATTTCTGCATAAAAATCCTCACCGAACTCTTTCTTCCACCATACAAAAGCCTCTTCCGCCTGCTTCTCTCCTTCGTTTAATATTTTACCCGAAATCTCTCCCCAGAGTCCACCTGAAAGGATAATCAAGTCCTCCTTAAACTCAACTAATAAGGCTTTATCTATTCTAGGAACATAATAACTCCCATCGGTGAACGACTTAGAACTAAGTTTACAAAGGTTCTGATACCCATTTTTATTCTTTGCTATCACCACCACCTGAAACCCATTGTCTTTAACAGACTTATTTTTATGGTCTTCACAGATATTAAACTCAGATCCCACTATGGCTTTTACCCCTTGACTCTCCGCTTCTCTTACGAAAGAGAATGTATTCATCATGTTTCCATGATCTGTAATAGCTATGGCAGGCATTTCCAATTTTTTAGCCGCTCCTACCAGGTCATAAACTGTAGATGTAGACTGCAAAATAGAAAACTGAGAATGACAGTGAAGATGCACAAAGGGCACATCAGCTAATTCAGCAGAGACTGCCGATTTTGGTGTCTTTATTATGGCTTCTTCAGGTTTTACGGAAGCTTCTTTAGTTTTAGCCTTATCAAAATTAGACTGGTCAAGCTCAGGCGCATCATAAACGACAGTGCTGTATCCTTTTTCTTTTGATATTACATTATGACTTATTAATCCAAAGAAACATTTGGCCGTAGCGTGAACATCATATGCCGCATCATGAGCGTCACCGAACGATTCTCCGAATAATTTCTGATGCAACTCAGTAAGCGTAGGCCACTTAAACTTTCCTCCTCGACCTCCTGGAATTTGACAAAACTCAGTTCCAAACTCCTTAGTGTCTAACTGGTTTTTTAGGGTGACAAGTTCGAAGTCTCTATTATCTCTATGATACTCCCCTCCCACTATATTTATATCGAACTCTACATTATGTCCTACTGCATAATTAGCTTTATCGAAATCTACATGGAATTTAGTAAGTACCTCAGCCAAAGCTATCCCTTCGGCTTGTGCTTTTTCCGTAGTAATTCCATGCACCTTGGCTGCATTATAAGGAATATCGAAACCATCTGGTTTCACTGTATAATTACCCGTGCTTAGTAATTTCCCATCATAAGAATGTAACTGCCAAGCTAGCTGAACCAGCCTAGGCCAGTTCTCTGAATCTGTAACTGGAGCCTTCCAGTTTTTTGGAAGACCAGTGGTCTCCGTATCGAAAATGATGTACATATGAACAGGTAAATTACATCACTAAGATAAACGTATTCCGTCAGAGTCTCATCAATGTTTATAACTATACAACCATCTTACTTACAGTTAATTAAGTTTGACTAACTCAACTCTACACCTACTGGACAATGGTCTGACCCTAGAAAATCATTTAGTATGAATGAATCTTTCACTTGAGGCATTAAAGATTCAGACACCAACATATAATCTAATCTCCAGCCGACGTTCTTTTCACGAGCTCCACCTCTGAAACTCCACCAAGAATACTTGACCTCATCAGGATATAACTCTCTGAATGAATCTTTAAATCCTGCCTTAATAAAATTGGTCATTCCGTCAATCTCCACCTGAGTATATCCTGGAGACTTATTATAATTTGCCTTAGGCCTTGCTATATCGATGTCCTGATGGCACACATTCATATCGCCATTTAGCACCACTGGCTTTTTTTCTTGTAATGCGTTGCAATGCGCTAATAAATCGGCATCCCATTCTTTTCTATAAGGAAGCCTTAATAACCCAGCCTTAGAATTTGGAACATAGGCAGTAACGACATAAAAACCATCAAATTCCGCTGTAATTACCCTCCCCTCATTATCGTGTTCTGGTTTTCCTAAGCCCTTCACTATAGAAATTGGATTCATCCCTTTGGTTAAAATAGCTGTACTAGAATACCCCTTCTTTTCAGCACTGTATGCTACGACATCATACCCACATCCAAACAGTGCTTCCATTACCTGATCTTCCTGGGCTTTGGTCTCTTGAAGACAGACAATATCTGCATTCAACTTTTCTAGATTTTCAAAAAAATCTTTTTTCACTATTGCTCTTACTCCATTAACATTCCAAGATATAATCTTCATTTCTTTGTTCGTTTAGCGGTCCAATAAACCAATTTATAAAACTATACTTTCTATCCCTATTCTCTGATTCGAAACACAATAAAATTGAAGACCCCTACTTTTAACGAAAGAAGAGTGCGTTCCTAATCAATTGATAATAAATAGACAACTCATCAAAAACAACTCCTATTCTCATTGAAAATATTTTTCTCGCGAAAACCTTCTAGTTCAGCTCAGACACTTCTTAAGAAATGATGAATCGACTCGATTAAGAATTAATTTTGTGACCTAAATATAAACCCAATGATCAGACTAGTTTCTGTTTTTATTTCTGCTGTCTTATTTTTATCAATCGGCTGTTCTCAGAATGATAAAAACCAAGACTTAAGCACAGAGAAAGTTATTCAAATTCCCTTTCCTATAGGGTTCAAAAAGAATTCTTCAGAAGTTTTTAACGGCCGAAATTTCAGTAGACTCAAAAACTCATGGAAAAAAAAGTTGGAAAATAAAGAGATGTATATGGTTATTAAAGGGCAGTATTTCCAAAACGAAAAGAATACGACTCGATCTAGAGATTTAGGAATTTCTAGAGCTTCAGAATTAAAGAAACTATTGTCTAAAGAAATAGACCCTTCGAGAATACTTATAGATTGCGAAAAAGTATTTACGGATTTTACTGATAATTGGCAAGATGCTTACAGTATCTCTTTAAAACAAGGAAATACAGAAAATTTAGGATATACCGAAACAGCAGAAATATTCATTATTAACTATGGCTCAGACCCTAACTTAAGTGCTATTAGCGAGAATGTCTCATTTAGGCTAAACGACATCGCTGAACAAATGAAAAACGCAAACATAGGGGCTAACATTATTTGCCATACTCAACCTACCTCTAACCCGAAAGCAGACTATGAGCTAGGAAAAAAACTAGCCGATGAAGTGAAAGCTTTCTTAATCTCTAAAGGATTGACTAATGAAGATTTACGGTCTTCGTCCATGGGGTCTTCTCAGCCTATAATTGGAAAAGATAACAGAAGAATTCAACTAATATTTAGCGCTAACTAAGACACTGTTTTTATCCTGGCTTTTGTCTATTACTAACGTGTGCGCATCTCCCTGAGCCCCATTTAACTCGAGGCTCCATGTCATATTAGCGAATGCTTCTAGTGTCCGTCCTACGGTGCAGTACTTTTGCAAACTTAACTCTATCGTTTCCTCTACCTTAGCTATTCCGACCTTAGCTTTAGCGCTAAACAGAAACTCCACTTCTCTGAAATAAGCTGGAACCTCTCTCATATTTCTCGCTCCATTTACCTGAACAGTAAACTCGTCTAAAACTATTCCTTCCTGTTTCAATAGACAGACGACATCTATAGCTGCGCAACCTCCAGCAGCTGTTAACATCATTTCCATAGGCGAGATTCCTTTTCCTAAATCACCCTGAGAGAGCCCATTTAAAGAAACTTCATATCCATCTGAATTGGATGCTTTAAATGTACTCCCGTCATCATTTTTAGACAGAACGATTGAGTATTTTTTCATAAGTACCAGTTAGTAATCAAACGAATCTAAGGATAAACCGAATAGTATAGAAAATCCGTTTACGCCATTATTAGATTCTTAATTACTACTCTCAGCCTCTACCTTTGTCTCTGCATTATCTACCGGCACGAATCCTTCTGGCGCTACACCAAAGTCTGAAGCTCTAAAAACATCAGCAAATTTTGTATAGGTAACACTAGGAATCACATAACCCGTTCCGCTATCTTTCATTATTCCTTTTGCCCTATCGTAAGCGTCTCTCACGTTCTCTGCATCTAAGAGCATGTTAAATGAAGATTGTTTCTCCTTTCCACTCTCATCATCAAAAGCAACCATAGAGAGCTTTACTTTAAACCACATCAATACTTCGTCACTTTCATGAACCTCTATGATATTAGTTTTAGTAATCGCCAGCAACTGGAAAGCACCTCCACCAAGCTCATTCATAACCTGATTTATTCCCGTTTCTGCTTCCGTGTATGTGTAAGCTTCTAATAAATACTGCTCAGTAGTACTACTCTCTACACCGTCTACATCAGGCTTTTTCCACTTTACTCTACAATTGAACCAAAATTTATTTGTCATGTCTTACATTATTTTTAGGGTCTACAAAGATATTTCTACGCTATTATTTATTCTGTATATACAACTAATTAGTTGTTCACATCCAATGAACAAATTGAAATAAAAAAAACCATCTCCTTCCAGAAATGGTCATTAATACTATTCTAACCTGACTGTTTTATTTAACTTATTGAATTATTCTTTCTCTATGGGCTTTACCACAATTTAGTTCGACAATACAATCATTCCCTGCACTAAAAAGGGGGGCTGAACGGTTATCTCCTTTTTTATTACTCATTTTAATACTCGACACCGCTGCGGTATTTTGTATCAGTATATAATCTACCATCACTATCCCAACGTTTATAAAACCCATCTATCGTGCCGTTTGCATAGCTAGTTTGCACTCTTAATCTACCGTTTTCGTGCCAATCTTTGTATACCCCCTCTTTCTCTCCATTAGTATAGCTGGTTTGTTCCCTTAATCTGCCGTTTTCGTACCACTCCTTGTATAATCCCTCTTTCTCCGCATTAATATAACTCGCTAGTAGTTTTAACTCACCGTTTTTGTGCCACTCTTTAAATTCCCCTTCTAATATACCATTAATGAAATTGCATTTTTTACTTAAAACTCCATTACTATACCATTGTTTGTATAAACTATCGTTATTGAATTCTTTATTATTATAATCTGAGTACGATTCAATTATTTTGAATTGTTTATGAATTTTTCCATTCTCATGATATTCCTTGTGCCAACCTTTTATATAACTACTGTTAATGTAAATGCTGTAAACATTTTTATCGATTCCAGCATTATAGTCATCTGTTACCTTATTTTCCGAATCATAGCGTAATTTTCCATTCTTGTGATAAACTTTAAACTCTCTCGTTTTGTAATCAGCTAATTCTGCCAAAGATCCATTTGCATAATACCATTTCTGAAAAATAAAATTCCCATCTAAAAGATCAAACTCAATCTTTAACTTTCCGTTAGGATAATATTCTTTTATCAAACCAGTAAAAGCAACGGATTCAATAGCTTCATAGCAATAAATCTCTCCAATCTTTTTGATGTCAGAAAAATTTACATCATTAGGAATATTCAAAATTTTCAATAACTCTTGAGTTAGGTCATCTTTGAAAATTGGAGCTTTAAACCCATTTTCATACTTATGAAGATTCATAACACCTTTTGTATCCCATTCCATACATAGGCTATCTTTTTTATCATCCTTATAACTACCCTCAAATTTTTGGTTCAAATTTTCATACCACTCTTTAGATAGGCCATCTTTCTTGCCATTATTAAAATTACCCTCAAATTTTTGATTACCGCCTGAATACCATTCTCTAATCAAACCATCTTTCTCGCCATCTTTATAACTACCCTCAAAAATTTGGTTGCCATTTGAATACCATTCTTTATATAGGCCGTTTTTCTGGCCATTATTATAGCTACACTCATAATTTAATTTTCCATCATACCTGAATTTTTGGAATATTCCAGAGAAGAGAACAGACGTACCCGCGTAAAATACTTTTCCATTGTTGGAATCTATATCCCTTACTTTAGCTGGAAGCATATCTATAATCTCTTGACTCAAATCACCTTTTTTAATGTGATTTAATTCCCCATCAACATAGTCTTTGATTGAAGTCCAATCACCATTTTCACCCCAATATATATGTAATCCATCTTTTTTATTGTCCTTATAACTACCCTCAAAAGATAGATTGCCATTTGAATGCCACTCTTCACATAAGCCGTCTTTCTCGCCATTATTATAGCTACACTCATAATATAATTTTTCATCATACCTGAATTTTTGGAATATTCCAGAGAAGAGAACAGACGTACCCACGTAACACACTTTTCCATTATTGGAATCTATATCCTTTACGATAGTTGGAAGTACATCTATAATCTCTTGACTCAAATCACCTTTTTCAATGTAATTTAATTCTCCATCAACATAGTCTTTGATTGAAATCCAATCACCATTTTCACCCCAATATATATGTAATCCATCTTTTTTCTTATCCTTATAACTACCCTCAAAAGATAGATTGCCATTTGAATGCCATTCTTTACATAAGCCATCTTTCTCCCCGTCTTTATAACTACCCTCAAAGTTTTGATTCCCATTTGAAAACCATTCTTTACATAAACCCTTTTTCTCACCGTTTTCATAGATACACTCATACTTCTGGTTGCCTTCTTTATCCAAAATGGTGATTAAACCGTCTAACTTGCCATTATTAAAATTTAGCTCAGACATTGAATTTCCTGCCCAAATTTTAGACAATCCGTCAAACTCGCCCTCTTTGAAACTAAACTCAGAATCTTTAAACATTTCCACGTCTGAATATTTGTCAAATAGAAGTATGCATTTGCTAAACTCTTTTAAGACTAATGGGGAATTTATAAAAACACCATAAACTGCTAGATAATCGCCAGCTACTATACCTGTGAATGGATTTAGATTCTTTTTATAACAAACAAGTCCATTGGATACTTGAACCTTTTTTGCTTTGACAATTTTTTGAGCTAAAACACTGTTCAGACAAAATAAAAAAAATGTTAAAATAAATATTTTTTTAGGTAAACTCATACTACCAAAAATACAAAACTCTAATTACTAATATAGCTCCATTAATGACACACGCATATTACTATTTTAGTATCCTTACAGGCAATAATAAATTATAATAAATCCATTATAAACAAGGCATTAACAAAAAAATATGATTAGTCTTAGATAAACAGAATAGTTTAATTTTTTTACCCTATTATTCTTTCTTGAACACCCGTAAAGTGAAAAACAATGAGACTAAAAGGTAATGCAAATCCTAAGTTTTCGACTTGAAGTTCTTCATCTATAACCCAACCTGTGTTTAATAGGATACACGCATTAATCGCAAAAAAGAATAACCTTAACGCTAATAGGACAGGAATTTTGTCATAAAGATTAAAACTGGCATAACAAAATAGTTCAACATAGATGAATATTTATCAACCAGTTCGTGATCACCTTATGACAGAAACCATACCATTTCTAATTTCCACCCTTACTCCGTCAATTTGTACTGATTTATATGCCAATTTGTAAGAATAAACCCCTGCTGGAACATAATAACCTCCTTTCTGATCATCTCCTACCCAAGCGATCTCTGGATCTGTGGTGAAAAATACTTGCTCGCCCCATCTGTTATAAATGGCCATGGAATACTCGAATGGCTCACAGGTAAGAATCGGTTTAAAGACTTCATTAATGCCATCATTATCTGGAGTGAAGGCCAATGGAATATATGGAATACAGTCACAGATAATTCCTTCTACTTCTGAAGTCAGATTTTCAGTTTTACATTCATTAAATACGGTTACTCCAAATGCAGTAGGCTCTGAAAAAAACGCTGTTTCAGACTCTACTCCCGTGGACCAGATAAGCGACTCAGCATTCTCATAGAAAGGTGCTATCTCCATTTCTTCCCCTTCACATAAGTAATAAACCTCATCCAACTCTAGTACGGGATTTAGAATTTTTGAGATTACCACTAGGCCAGCTCCTGAACATCCAGTGAGTTCATTTTCTATTTCTATGGAAAACTCACCCGACTCAGAGAAAATGAACTCATTCGATACTAATCCATTGTGCCACGTAACCGAATAATCTGCGTTAGAAGAAATCAGAATTAATGTACTATCCTCACAGAAAGAGTAATCTCCCGGCAGGTTTGAAACTGGAGGAGGATTTATCGATAGCTCAAATTCGAAAAAACTTTCACAGCCATTTAATTCTGCTGTTACTGAATGAACGCCTCCCGAATAATACATTGTAGAGTTAGTGAAATCGCCATTTGACCAGTCCACGGAGTAACTATTGTTTAGGCCAAGATCTAACGTTTCGTATGAACAAATTTCATACTGATTTTCTAAATTTATTACAGGAATAGGTAATTCGCTAACCGTTATTTCTGCAGAGCTCACACATCCTGTAAATGTATCTTGTGCTAATACTTCATAAACGCCTTCTTCAGAAATGTAAAATGAGCTTGACTCTACTCCTGCTGGAAAAAAGAGGGTAGAATTAAGTGCTTGAGGTACGATTAACACTGAATCAAATTCGCAATATTCAGCGACCAAAGGCATATCTATATCTGGAATGTTATTTTCCAATAAAGAAAAGACCACACGTTTATTACAGACTCCATCTGTTACCTCCACCCAATGAGCACCTACTTCTGAATAGAAACTTGAATTAGTAGCAGCCTCTCCATTGGACCATTCTATGTCATAAAAAGGATTATAAACCGCGGTAAATTCGGCTTGCTCTCCTGGGCATACTTCAATATCATCTACCTCATCTATATTC
>LAQC01000004.1:17548-17782 GCA_000981645.1 Cryomorphaceae bacterium ASP10-05a
CATCGGTAATATTAGTTGAAGGTGACCACACTATATTCTCGGCTGTTAGTGAATTAATCTCTAACTGAATCGCTTCACCTTCACAGATTATTTCCGTTTCTAGTGGGTTTAAATATGAAACTTCAATTAAACAAACGCTGTGCTCATTGTCATAATAGCCGGTAGCTCCAGTAAACCCCCAATAAACCTGTGTCTCTCCTAAAAAAACATCATTTACTAGGTCAACATTCGCAG
>LAQC01000004.1:17870-32923 GCA_000981645.1 Cryomorphaceae bacterium ASP10-05a
CCACCGGTCCAGCTAAATTATTGGCCGTATTATGATTAGTATCCCCATTCTGAAGCATGGCTAAGTGATCGGCAGCTATGTCTCCATTAAAATCAAAAGAATCATTATTAAATGTATCGAACTCTAAACCAAAAGAAGGACTAATTCCTCCAAGCCCTAAAAACTGACCGTTAACACCTAATGCGTTAATCCCTTCGGTCTGCATTCCTAAAACGCATCCGTCAGCACCTTCTCCATCTGTAGTACCCAAATTCATCTCGACTTCTAGCGAAAAATACCGAGTTAAGTCTAGCTGCTCAGTATACCACACAGCTCCCGTTTGATATTGTTGATTAGGAGTGATCTGATAACAATCTCCTCCTAAATCCGATGCGTCTCCCACTACATTAGCAGTCTGAGCATTGGCGCGTTGCAACGCAAAACTTACTAAGATTAATATGATGATTCTTAACTTCTTCATTTTCTACAATGCACAAAACTCGTTTTTAGTTTCGGTTACAAAAGTAAACTTCTTTAAAATTATTAAGTAAGTTTTTAAACAAACTCCACACCAAATAGTAAAGATTTGTGAAAAGCTCATTCTCCTAAATCCTTAATCCAACAGTGAATGATTGAAGCAAATGGACCAAAACATCCTTTTTATTTGACTTGTACTTTCATTTTTCTCTATAAATGTTACTAATTAGTTGATAAACTAAAAAGACTATAACGTCCTAAGAAAAGGACAGAATTTACCTTTGCAACGCAACAAAACATAACCATGAAATTTTTTATAGACACAGCTAACCTTGACCAAATAAAGGAAGCAGAAGATTTAGGCGTATTAGATGGAGTTACCACGAACCCTTCACTAATGGCCAAAGAAGGAATCACAGGTAGAGAGAACATATTAAAGCATTACGTAGACATCTGTAATATCGTAGATGGACCAGTGAGTGCAGAGGTTATTTCTACAGATTTTGAAGGAATGGTTCGAGAAGGAGAAGAACTAGCCAAGCTTCATGAAAATATTGTGGTTAAAGTTCCTATGATTAGAGATGGAATTAAAGCTATTAAGTATTTCTCAGGAAAAGGAATAAAGACTAATTGCACCCTAGTATTTAGTGCTGGACAAGCACTTTTAGCTGCTAAAGCTGGAGCTTCTATGGTTTCTCCATTTATTGGCAGACTAGATGATATTTCTACTGATGGGTTAGAGTTAATTATGAAAATTAGAGACATTTATGATAATTATGGTTTCGAGACAGAGATTTTAGCTGCTTCTGTTAGACATACTATGCATATTATAAACTGCGCAGAAATAGGAGCAGATATTATGACTGGGCCTTTAAGTTCTCTTAGGATTATTAAAGCACCCTCTTACAGATTCTGGATTAGCTACTTTCTTAGCCGATTATGCTAAA
The DNA here is from genome assembly GCA_000981645.1 of Cryomorphaceae bacterium ASP10-05a. GTDB lineage: Bacteria > Bacteroidota > Bacteroidia > Flavobacteriales_D > Sanyastnellaceae > ASP10-05a. The sequence goes on from LAQC01000004.1 coordinate 19,274, forward strand.
GGAAATAACTAGGGAACTCTTCGGTATTTAAGTATCTTTAAGCCATGCTTTTACAAATACATCCTGACAATCCGGATCCTAGAAAAGTCAAACAAGTAGTAGAATGCTTGAATGATGGAGGTGTGATAGTCTACCCAACAGATACTGTATACAGTTTTGGATGCAGTTTACAAAAGCATAAAGCTTTTGAACGTATAGCTAGACTGAAGGGAATTAAGCCTGAAAAGGCTCATTTCTCTCTTGTCTGCTATGACCTTTCTCATTTAAGTGAGTTCTCCAAAGCTGTAGATAATAGAACATATAAAATGATGCGTAAGGCCTTTCCCGGGCCTTACACATTTATTCTAAATGCAAGTGCTAATGTTCCTAAAATATTCAAGGCCAAAAAGAAAACGATAGGAATTAGAATTCCTGACAATAATATCGCTCGTACTCTGGTAAACGAATTGGGCTCTCCTCTCATAGCCAGTTCTGTTCATGATGAAGATGAAATCATAGAATACACTACCGACCCAGAGCTAATTCATGAAAAATATGAAAAGCTCGTAGATCTAGTTATCGACGGAGGTTATGGAAATAACGAAGCCTCGACTATTTACGATTGTACTGGTCTAGACCCAGAACTTATAAGAGAAGGTATAGGTGATATAAATATTTTCTAAGTACTTTCTTCTTAATTCTCAAACAGGATTGTTTTCACAGAAAAAACACTAGTAAAGCACTCAAAAAGTGTGGGTTAAACTCGTGCAAAGCAATAATTCCAAGCACAAAAAAAAAGGGCTTCCGTGGAGAACCCCTTTCTAATAAACCTGCAAGGAAAATTTGAAACCGACACAGTCATGAAACTGTGTCTAACTATTAGACGTGCAATGTTTAATGGGGTTGCCTATGAACTAAAACTATTTTTTTCAAATAAGAAAGTATAGTACTTAGCCCAATGAAATAAACAAGGGGTGAAGATTCCGATTCTTCCACTGCAATCAAAATTATTGCTCATCTAAAGTAGATTAAGGCAGCTCTGAATTAATTGTTTTTGCAAAAAGCAAGAACCTCTATGACTGTTTGAGCCAAAATAAAGACATAAAAAAAAGGGTTTCCGTGGAGAACCCCTTTATTGTAAACCTGCAAGGAAAAATTGAAACCGATACAGTCATGAAACTGTATCTACTAGAAAGACGAGTGAAGTTTTAAGGGGTTGCCTCTTCGAAAATATATTTTTTCTGTGACCGTGAATCTTTCTTTTATTCAGACCTTCACCGTATGGATAAATCCGAAGTTTTAACAGCCATCAACGCTGGAAATAAAAACACCCTTATGGAAGCCTTAGGAATTGAATTCACAGAAGCTTCTGAGGGATATGTAGAAGCCAAAATGCCTGTGGACTTCAGAACCCACCAACCCATGGGATTGCTACACGGAGGAGCTACCGCAGCTTTAGCAGAAACATTAGGTAGCGTAGGTTCACACATGCTCATAGATAGAAACACAGAAGCCACTGTGGGAATAGAAATAAACGCCAACCACATGAAAGGCGTGAAATCTGGCTGGGTGACAGGAAAAGCTCAAATTCAGCACAAAGGCAGGAAACTCCACGTTTGGAATATAGATGTATATGATGAACACGAAAATAAAATAGCAGTGTGCCGATTGACCAATATGATTATCCAAAAAAGTAATCCAAGTTGAAAGAACAACTCCTTCATACATTCTCTTTCCTCATAGACTCAGGTTTTAAAACCGAACTCACCAAAAAAGGAAAAGAGCAGTTTCTCACGTTCTCTAAGGAAGATGCTGAACTACAAGTCTCATGGACTTCTGAAAAAGAAAAACCATCCATCAATTATTCAGATGACTTACACCTCTTTGGAATCCTAGACTGCGAAAAAGAAATTAGAGCCAAGCACAAAGACCTTCCTGAAAAACAACAGGAACTCCTAGCATGGATTTTTTCGGTAATGCCATTAAAAGAATTTTTAGAACTATTCGCGCAGAAAATAAAATCTACACATGAATAATGAGCCTATAATATTAGATGAATTCGCGGTTATTTATTCCCTGCCCAATTCGTATGACTTTTACCTCCACACTCCTAAAATCGGAGAAGAGGTGTTTCACATTACAGATTTTATTGGAAATAATTTTTCTCTTACAGGACAAACGGAGAAAATAGAACTAGAAGAAATCGACTCTGTAGAACTCCACTTTAAAGAAGATGTAACAGAAACCAACTTTGAACAATATTCAGATGCATTTATTTCAGCATTCGGAAAGCTTAGTTCAGGAGAGTTAGAGAAAGTTATTTTATCCCGAATTAAGAAAATCCCTTTCAACACCAAGGAGATTTTGAATTACCTCTTCTACCTAAAAGCCTCAAACACCAATGCCTTCACTTACCTGATAACATCCCCACAAACAGGAACTTGGATAGGCGCCACCCCAGAAAAACTTATTCAGGGAACTGCTGCGGAATTTCAAACAATGGCATTGGCAGGAACACAACCTCACGACAGGTTGAACGAACCTAGCTGGTCAGAAAAAGAAATTCACGAGCACGAAATAGTAGCTAATGAGATAGAGGATGTCATGAAAGAAAAAGCTTCTGACTACAGCCGAAAGGAACGCCAAAACCACAAATCTGGCTCGGTAGTTCACCTGAAAACCGAATTCACTTTTGCTACGCCAGATGTAACCGATTTTATTTCCACACTGCACCCTACCTCGGCTATAGCAGGAAAACCTAAAGATTTAGCGGTGAGTCACATCAAAGAATCAGAAAGCCATAAGCGAGAGCTATATACAGGTTACCTCGGTTTTAAACGAGGGGAAGAGTCACACTACTTCGTGAACCTCAGATGCATGCAGGTGCATAAGGATGCTGCCTCACTTTATTTAGGAGGAGGAATCACGAAAGAATCAATTCTGGAGGAAGAATGGGCGGAAACAGAAGATAAAGCCAAAAGTCTCTTGTCGCCTTTAGAAAAAATGCAGAACTTCGCAGGGAATGATTTCTGATAAAAAATCGGTACAGGATTTAGTGCACATATTCCTTGAAAAAGGAATCACAGACATCGTTTTTTCTCCTGGATCTAGAAACGCACCCTTGTCTATTTCTTTTTATAACCACCCAGATTTCACGTGTTATAATATTCCGGATGAACGCTCTGCCGGTTTTTTCGCATTGGGTATGGCGCAGCAACTGAATAAACCTGTAGCCATATGTTGTACCTCTGGTACAGCCGCTTTGAATTATTCTTCCGCTGTTTGCGAAGCTTACTACCAGCGCATTCCCTTAGTCGTATTAACTGCCGACAGACCTCAAGAATGGATTAACCAGGGAGCAGGTCAGTCCATACAGCAGGGAGGAATTTACACCAACTTTATAAGAGGGAGCTATAATTTAGTGCAGGAGGCAGAGTCAGAAAATGACTTATGGTTCAACACTCGGTTAGTGAACGAAGCCATAGAAAAAACGGCTTATCCCGTGGCCGGCCCAGTTCATTTAAACTTCCCGCTAAAAGAGAATTTATACGGCAAGGAAAATACCCAAGCTTCACCTAAAGTGGTGAAAGTAACTAGTCCAGAAAAAAACATTACCGCCAGCCAAATCCAAGAATTACTGGGAGAATGGAAAAGAAGCAAAAAAATAATGCTCCTCACCGGACTGAGCTTACCAGATGAAGAACTGAATAGCGCCATCCAGTATTTCCAGGAAAACACTAGTGCTCTCGTCCTCACCGAATCTACTTCCAACCTTCACTTAAAGGAATCCATTACAGGCATAGATAGACTTTTAGTCACCCTTTCTAAAGAAGAGGAAGATGAGTTTATTCCAGATTTACTGATTACCTACGGTACCAATATCATTTCTAAAAAAATTAGGCTTCTGTTCAGAGAAAAGAAACCTAAAATGCACTGGCACATAGACAATTCAAATGATTTAATGGATACTTTCATGTGCCTAACGCGCCAAATAATATCCAAGCCAGTAGACTTCTTTAAGGTCTTTAACCAGCATGTAAATCAGTCAGATTCTGGATATGCAACACGCTGGAATGCCAGAGAAAATAGACTATTAGAACTCACAGAAGAGTTTGGCGCAGAGGCTGAGTTGAGTGATTTCTCAGCGTTGCAACGTGTACACAAATCCATTCCTGAGCATTACCAAGTGCATACAGGCAACAGTGCATCTGTGCGTTACCTACAGCTCTATGCCAGAAAAAACTACGATATGTTCAGTAACCGTGGCACCAGCGGCATCGATGGCTGCACTTCTACTGCCGTAGGTTCCTGTGTAGCTTCCGAAAAAGACACACTGCTCGTCAGTGGAGACATGGCATTTTTATATGACACCAATGCCTTTTGGCACCACCATGTACCTGCCCATTTTCGAGTGGTGGTAGTCAATAATTCTGGAGGAGGAATTTTCAGAATCATTAAAGGACCTAAGGAAACAGGAATTGTCGAAAAGCAGTTTGAAGCCAGACATTCAGTATCTGCCAAAGGAGTTTGTGAGTTGCATGATTTAGAGTACTCGAAGGCTGATTCATTGGAAGAGTTAAATGCAGCGTTGCAAAGCTTCTATGCTCCATCTATCAAAGCCAAAGTCCTGGAAGTATTCACTCCTGCTGAGGCGAATGATGTGGAGCTGAAGAAGTATTTTGGGTTTTTAAATGACAATATTTAATGCCTACACCTAAAGATTGGATATCAGCCATGAGATTGAGGACGCTGCCTTTGGCGGCTTCTAGCGCCATCGCTGGTGCAGCGTCAGCATTTAATTACGGCACGTTTAGTTGGCTCACATTTGCACTCATTTTACTGACTACCTTATTTCTACAGATACTTTCGAATCTGGCTAATGATTTAGGAGATGCCATCAAGGGAACCGATGACGAAAATAGATTAGGTCCAGTTAGAGGCATCCAATCAGGAGCTATCTCCAAGACAGAAATGAAGCGAATGACCATCCTATTTGCCGTGGTTAGTTTTCTGCTTGGGCTGGCAACTATCTATTCTGCTTTTGAAACTATTAATTGGCAGACCCTTTTATTCGTAATTATAGGAATAGCAGCCATAGCCGCGGCCATGAAATATACTTTGGGAAAGAACCCTTATGGTTATTCAGGTCTTGGAGATTTGTTTGTATTTGTGTTTTTTGGTCTGGTGGGCGTGGTAGGAACTGATTATTTACTGAGCGGAACTTTTCACTGGTCGGCTCTCCTTCCTGCTTATACAGTAGGCGTGTTTTCTGCGGCTGTACTCAACCTAAATAATCTCAGAGACCATAAAAACGATAAGCTTCATGGTAAAAATACCATCGTGGTAAAACTAGGATTAGAGAAAGCCAAAGGATTTCATTTCTTTCTAATTGTCTCAGGGATGACCTCTTTGGCAGTGTTTTTATACTTGTCTCCCATTGTGATGTGGTTTGCCCTTCTCGTATTTCTAATTCCTACGGTATTGGGCAAACACTTAAATAAAGTGAAGCATACAAAAAATGAACAGCTCCTAGACCCAGAATTAAAAAAAGTGGCGCTTACTACTTTTGGGACGTTTCTAGTGTTATTCATTTTTCAACTTATTTCTGCATATGAAGTTTTCTAAACTGAAAACCCAACTTGTAAAACACACCTTAGAATTCAAGTTCTTGGCTAAAACCAGTAGAGATGAATTAAAAACTAAGGACACTTGGTTTTTGAGTCTAACTGACACCAAAGGAATTACAGGCATAGGAGAATGCAGCATTATTCCCGGCCTGAGTATTGAGAATCCAGAAGCATTTGAGAGAAAGCTCCGTTACGTTGCAGAACATTTTTCGGAATATGAAAATTACCATGAAAGCTTGATCAAATTTCCTGCTATACGGTTTGGAATAGAGACCGCTTTATTGGACTTAAAAACAGGTGGAAAGCGAGAATTATTCTCTACAGACTTCACACTCAAACAGAAACCACTTTCTATAAATGGACTGGTATGGATGGGAGACAGAGCGTTTATGTTATCTCAAGTGAAAGAGAAAATAGCAGCTGGATTTAACTGTATAAAACTAAAAATAGGTGCGCTAGATTTCGAACAAGACTTGGAAATCATCAAATCTATAAGAAACGAGTACAGCGCTAATGACATCGAGATTAGAGTAGATGCCAATGGGGCATTTAGTTTGGATGATGCTCTAGAGAAATTAGTTAGATTATCTGAGCTAGACCTTCACAGCATAGAACAACCTATAAAACAAGGTCAAGTAGATGAAATGGCCGCTTTGTGCATGTTCTCACCTCTAGACATAGCGCTAGACGAAGAGCTGATAGGTATTCACTCTATAGAAAAGAAAAGAGAACTCCTAGAAACAATTCAGCCGCAGTACATCATTTTAAAACCAAGTTTATTAGGTGGATTTAAAGCCTGTGAAGAATGGATATCATTAGCTAAAAAGAATGACATCAACTATTGGAATACCTCGGCATTAGAAGCTAATATTGGCCTAAGCGCTATCAGCCAGTGGACCAGCTCGCTTAACAATCCTTTACCACAGGGATTGGGAACTGGCGGACTTTACTCTAATAATATAGACTCACCACTCACTGTGAAAAATGGCGAAATTTATCATGACAGAAGTCAGGACTGGGATTTGAAAGACACTAAATGATTCTAGACTTCCTAAACATAGCAGAGGTAAAACGCCAAGTCAAATCTGGCCTGAACTCAGCCTCGTCAATTCCTGAATGGAAGAAAGAGATTTTCTCTTTTTTGGAATGGTATTATTCTTTAGAAGGTCCGCTGATTCAAAAAACTTCTGGCTCTACTGGTATTCCTAAAGAGATAAAACTCTCTAGAGAAGTACTTTCGGCTAGTGCAGAGGCTACTAGTGCTTATTTCAAATTAGCTAAAAGAAGCTCAGCATTGCTCTGTATCCCTGCGAAATTTATAGGTGGGAAAATGATGCTTGTGCGCGCCATAATGAGTGGATGGGAACTCACCTGTGTGGAACCTAATGGGAATTTGAGTTCAGTACTGGAAGGTCTATCTTCTTTTGATTTCACTGCCATGATTCCACTACAGGTTCAGAAATTACTGAATGATGATGTAAGTCAGCTAAAAAAAATAAAAACCTTAATTATAGGCGGAGCAGCTGTAAGTGACGCGCTAGAGAATGAGCTTTGCAACGCAAAAATAAATGCTTACTCTACCTACGGAATGACCGAAACGGCTTCTCATGTCGCCCTCAAAAAATTGGATGGAAAGTCTAATTTCCAAGCTCTAGATGGGATTTCACTTTCTGTGGATCCTGAAGATCGCTTAAGGATAGAGGGTTCACGAATCCCAGATTCTCCAATTTTGACAAATGATTTAGTTAGCCTGGCCTCTGAAACCTCTTTCAAATGGCTGGGCAGGTTTGATAACGTGATTAACTCTGGCGGAGTGAAAATCGTGGTAGAGGAGTTGGAAAAAACTATTGCACCGCTGCTTAATGAAGCATTCTATATAACCAAAGAGATGCACTCAGAGCTAGGCGAAACACCTATGCTAGTGATAGAATGTGAAGCGTGGGAAAGTGAAAAAACCAGCGTGTTTTTAGAATCATTAAAACCGAGGCTACCCAACTACTGGAGCCCTCGAAAAATCCGATTCGTTGCGCATATAGATAGGACGGCATCTGGAAAAATCAAACGGATTTAAAGTTTAGTTTAAGCTTAGGTTCTATTAATGTCCTATCTTCGCCCACCTTTTTTAAAAGTTATGGAAACACTCGTATTTGCGACTAATAATGAGCACAAGCTCAATGAAGTTAGATCTCTACTTAAGGATAAATATATCATTAAGGGGCTATCTGACATAGGATGTGAAGAGGATATTCCTGAAACTTCAGATACGCTGGAAGGAAATGCCAAACTAAAAGCCAAATTTGTATCTGATAATTATGGATTAAGTTGCTTCTCTGATGACACTGGCTTGGAGGTGAAATCTCTCAATATGGAGCCTGGAGTTTATTCTGCCAGGTACGCTGGACCTCAGAGAAATAGCGATGACAATATGGCCAAACTGCTAAAAGAACTTTCTAACAGAAACAATAGACTGGCTCAGTTTAGAACAGCCGTATGTCTTATTATAAATGGAGAAGAACATAATTTCGAAGGAAAAGTTGAAGGAGTTATTTTGACTCAACGAACTGGTGAAGACGGATTCGGTTATGACTCTATTTTTAAACCAGATGAAGCAGAAATTTCCTTTGCTCAAATGACATCAGAAGAGAAGAATAAGATCAGCCACAGAGGTCGTGCCATACAAAAACTTGTCACTTTTTTAGAAAATAACGATTAGATTTAAAGAGATTTGTAATTTTCGCCCTTTCTAACATAAATCATCATGCCGAATTATTTAGACTTTGAAGAGCCTATAAGAGAGCTCGAAGAACAACTGCAAAAACAACGTGAAATCGCTCAAGCGAGTGATTTAGATATGAGTAAGCCTGAAAAAGACTTGCTACAAAAACTATCTGACACACGTAAAAGAATATATAAAAAACTGACTCCTTGGCAAAAGGTGCAGGTTTCTAGACACCCAGACAGACCATATACGCTATCCTATATAGAAGCGGTTACTGAAGGAAGATTCGTGGAACTCCATGGAGACAGAACGGTAAAAGACGATAAAGCGATGGTAGGTGGTTTCGGGATGCTCGGAGACCAGTCTGTATGCTTCATAGGCCAGCAGAAAGGGCTTAATACCAAACTTCGGCAGTATAGAAACTTCGGAATGGCAAATCCTGAAGGCTACAGAAAAGCGCTTAGGTTAATGAAGCTCGCTGAAAAGTTCAATAAGCCTATAGTTACCTTTATAGATACTCCTGGAGCTTTTCCTGGTTTAGAAGCGGAGGAAAGAGGACAGGGCGAGGCTATAGCTAGGAACCTATTCGAAATGATAAAGCTAAAAGTTCCACTTATCTGCGTAGTGATAGGTGAAGGTGCTTCTGGTGGTGCTCTAGGAATAGGGCTTGGCGATAGAGTAATGATGCTAGAGAACTCCTGGTATTCTGTGATTTCTCCAGAAAACTGCTCTACTATCCTATGGAGAAACTGGGATCATAAAGTCGAGGCCGCAGATTGCTTAAAGCTAACTGCGAATGACATGCTAAAGAACAAACTCATAGATGGTATTATAAAAGAGCCAGTGGGTGGAGCTCACGCTGCTCCTGAAGAAGCTTTTCAAATAGTACAAAGTGAACTTATAAAAATGATAGCCGAATTAAGTCCACAAACTCCTCAAAAAAGAATAGATGCTCGAATTAAAAAATTCGGAAACATGGGGGTTTACAACAAATAGTTGTGAATGTTTTATTCGAAAATAATTGCAGAAGCTAAGGTATAATCTTAGATTTGCATCTTTAAGTGAATGTCATATTATAAGTATCTAAAAACTAAATAGATAATGAAAAATCCAATTTGGAAATCAGCGCTTTTCTTTAGCGTTATAGCACTTTTATTAGTAGGATGTGCAGGTCTAGGGAAAATGGAAGACCACATAGAAGAACTTGGAGCTAAAAGTAGCCCAGAACCTCTTATCGTAAAAGGCGACAAAGTTGACCTAGAGATTACTGGTAAATTTCCTGAAAAATATTTCCATAAAAAAGTACGAGTAGAAGCTACTCCAGTGTTAGTTTATGAAGGTGGTGAAACAGCTTTTAAAATGAGTGAATACCAAGGAGAAGATGCAGCCGGAAACGGTACTGTAATTCCTTACGCTACTGGAAAAAGTTTCACATACACTGACCAGATAGATTATGACCCTGCTATGGAAAACGCAGGTGCTTTAGAGCTCAGAATTTATGGTGAGAAAGGAAATAAAAATGAAATATTCGCACCGTTAGTTATAGGTTCTGGTGTAATCACCACTCCTTACCTAATGAAAAGTGACGACATGCCTATTATGGCAGAGGATAACTTCCAACGTGTTCTTTCTTTCTCTAATGGTGATACTGAAATTAATTATGGTAAAAACAAATCTAACGTCACTTCTAAAGAGCTAAAAGACGAAGATTGGAATAACATGAAAACGCTGGTAGAAGCTCTACTCGCTGACGAAAGAAAAGAAGTGACTAAAATCAGTCTTAAAGCATACGCTTCACCAGAAGGTGAAATCACGCTCAATGACAATTTAGCTCAAGAAAGAGCTGAAAGTTCTGCAGCAGCAGTGACCAAATATTTGAAAGGTGCTGGGGTAGAGCTCGAGGAAGGAAGTGAGTTAATTACATTGGTTCCTCTTGGAGAAGACTGGGAAGGATTTAAATCTAAAATGCAAGCTTCTGAAATAGAAGATAAGCAATTAATTATTCGTCTTTTAGAAGATTATACTGACAAGGACAAAAGAGAAGAAGAAATTAGAAACCTTTCATTCACTTTTAAAGAAATAGAAAAGCAAATTCTTCCTGAATTAAGAAGATCACAGATAGTTATCGATTATAACGAGACTGGATATTCTGATGAGGAACTTATCCAAATCGGGAAATCTACTCCTTCTTCGTTAACTGTAGAGGAATTATTAAAGGCTGCTACTCTAGTTTCTGACATGAATGATAAACTAGCAATGTATAAGGCTGGTGCTGAAAAGTTCACTACCGATTATAGATGTGCTAACAATGCCGCTGCTGTTTTAATCATGCAAGGTGACAATGATATGGCTCAGACTTACATGGAAAAAGCTAGTGCTGCTGAGACGAATGCTATTACGAATAACAACATGGGAATTTTAACTAGACGTTCTGGAGACAGAAGAGCTGCTATGAATTTCTACGGTAATGCCTCTGGTGCTGGTTCTGAAGTGAGTTATAACAAAGGGATTATCCAAATCCAAAATGGAGATTACGCTGCTGCTATAGGAAGTATGAATGGAAAAGAAACATTTAATACTGCACTAGTTAAAATGTTAAACGGAGATAATGCAGGAGCTTCTCAAGCGATGACTAATAGCAATGATGATTCTGCTATAGCAGATTACTTAAGAGCGGTTATAGCTGCGAGAAGTAATGATTCTGCTGGAGTAATGAGTAACATCACTAATGCTGTAGCTAAGGATGAAAGTTTAAAAGAAAAGGCTAAAAAGGACCTTGAATTCAGAGACTTCAGTGCTCAGTTCAGTTTCTAATTCGTAAAAAATATAGTTTTACCTAGTTATTAAGTAGGACAAAAAAACCTCTGGAAAATTTCCAGAGGTTTTTTTTTCTTTTTTTTTGGAGCTGTACAGAGTGTTTTACTCAAGGTAAAACTCAGTGAAATCGATCATCGAAAGCAGAAGAATCACAGGAAATCGGCATTCTACTAAACTTTAACTTAAAGCACTTCGTAAAGAGTTATTATATCTAATAAAAAGCATCTATTTTTGTGGCTAGACACAGACACCGTGGAAATAGAAAGAGTAGTATTATCGCCAGAACAGAAAGCATTAAGAATTAACCTTGATCAAGATATTTATGGCACCTTCGCTGAGATAGGCGCGGGACAGGAAGTAGTAAGACACTTCTTTAGATCAGGCGGAGCCAGTGGAACCATAGCTAAAACTATGAGTGCCTATGACAAGGATTTCAGTGATGCTATCTATGGCAAAGAAGACAAAGAACGTTATGTATGTAAGTCTAGACTAGATAAGATGATTAACCAAGAATATGGGTTAATCACAGAAAGGCTAGATAGAACGAACCACCCTACGAAAAACTTCTTTTCCTTTGCCAATACCATATCCACTATTAATTACCAAAAAACTATTCAAGGACACGGCTGGTTAGGAGTGAAATTTCAGACTTCTCCAGAATCAGAACCAAGTACTGTCGTAATTCACATTAGGCTTCATGAAAATGATTCCTCACTGCAGCAGTTAACCTCTGGAGTACTAGGAGTGAACCTTCTTTACGCATGTTTCTATTTCCATAAAGAACCTAAAGAGCTCCTTAAATCCCTGTATGATAACATTACCAGAGACCAGATAGAAATAGACATGATAGAGCTTCATGGTCCTGACTTCAAAGATGTAGACAACCGCTTAATGAGTCTGCAACTAGTGAAAAACGGAATGACAGATGCCGTGATTTTCTCTCCAGACGGACAGAACTTACAAGCAGCAGATGTGCTCTATAAAAAAAATATCCTAGCCATAAGAGGAAGCTTCAGACCTGTAACTAAGGTGAACATAGATATGATTATGAAAGGCTTCAAATTATTCGAAGCTGAGCATAAAGTAGAACCAGATCAAATTCAAGTACTGTTCGAAATCACTCTAAACAATCTTAGAGCTGATGGAGATATAGATGAAAAAGATTTCTTAGACAGAGCGGACATCCTTTGTTCCCTCGGCCAAACCGTACTCATATCCAATTACATGAAGTACTATAAGCTCGTAGAGTATTTCTCTAGGTATACTAAGAAGAGAATGGGAATTATAATGGGTGTAAACAACCTGTTAGAAATTTTTGATGAGAAGTATTACAGAAACCTCAATGGTGGAATTCTCGAAGCATTCGGCATACTGTTCTCTCGAGATTTAAAACTCTACCTCTACCCTTGGATGGATAAAGGAAAGGTACTAAACAGTGAGAGTGCCCCTATTCACCCAAGATTGACACCTCTTTATGACTATTTACTCTCAAACAAGCGTATAATGGACATAGAAGACTACAATGAAGATGTTCTAAACATTCACAGTAGAAAGTGCCTCAAAATGATTAAAGAAGGTAAAACTGGATGGGAATCTATGGTACCTGCTTACGTAGATACTATTATTAAGGATAAAAAACTATTTGGCTACGGAACAACAAAAGCTGAAGAGGACAAACCAGAGGTGGCTAGTAGTTAGAAGTTAGTACTTCGGCTGCGCTCAGTGATATCTCTTTGAGGTTATAATCTACAGACTATTTCTAGCGTCTGACGTTCATTTGGATTTATCTGATCAAAACATCTGCCATCTATGAGCATACTTTTCCGCAGTTTATGCCACGCACAGTAATGCTCTAACTCGTCCTTATACGTGGTCCTTTATATACATTCACTCATCTCAGATAGCACCTAGTAAAAACACTAATTATACACTCCAGCTCTCTTCATAACAAACGCATTATAAAATAAAAAAGGCTGATGCACATGCATCAGCCTTTTAAATATTGCGTTTAGACTTTTCTTATTCTTCTGCAGCTTCCGCTTCTTTCTTAGCTGTTAAAGCATCGAATTCTTCTTGGCTTCCTACGATTACTTTTTGGAATTTTCTAGTTCCTGTTCCCGCTGGAATTTGATGTCCTACGATTACATTCTCTTTCAATCCTGCTAAGTAATCAACCTTACCTGCTACTGCTGCCTCATTAAGCACTTTAGTAGTCTCCTGGAAGGATGCTGCTGATATGAAACTCTGTGTATGAAGAGAAGCTCTAGTAATACCCTGTAATAGTGGTCTAGAAGTAGCCGGAACTACATCTCTAGCTTCTATTAAAGCCATGGCTTTTCTTTTCAGTTTAGAATTCTCATCTCTAAGTTTTCTAGCCGAAAGAATTTGACCTGGCTTAATAGCCTCAGCTTCACCAGCGTCTATTACTACTTTCATTCCATATACTAAATCATTTTCTCTCATAAACTCAGCCTTATCTACAGACTGCTTTTCTAAGAATCTAGTATC
>LAQC01000004.1:33055-35453 GCA_000981645.1 Cryomorphaceae bacterium ASP10-05a
TATCCGCAGGTGTAATAGCTCCATCTGAAAGTGGCATACCCGCTTTCACGAAGTCATTTTCCTGAACTAAGATGTGCTTAGATAAAGAACATAAGTACTTCTTCACTTCTCCTGTCTTAGACTCTACGATGATTTCTCTGTTACCTCTCTTAATCTTACCGAAAGAAGCGATACCATCTATCTCAGATACTACAGCTGGATTAGAAGGATTTCTAGCCTCGAATAACTCAGTTACTCTAGGTAGACCCCCTGTAATATCACCAGACTTACCTGCTACTCTAGGTATCTTAGCTATCGTATCACCTAAAGTGATTTTATCTCCTTCTTTTACAGAGATGTGAGAACCTACAGGAAGAGAATAACTTCTAAGTACTTCACCGCCTTTCTCTACGTTAATTACTGGATTTTTCTTCTTATCCTTAGTTTCGATTACTACCATCTCAGTAAATCCTGTCTGCTCATCTACTTCTTCTCTGTAAGTAATTCCAGATTCTACATTATCGAATACGACTTTACCTTCAGCTTCAGAAACAATTACAGAGTTATATGGATCCCATTTACAGATAACATCTCCTTTCTTTACTTTCTTTTTCTTATGAACTAATAACTTAGCTCCATAAGGAATGTTATTTGTAGCTACAGTTACTCCTGTCTTCTCATCAATAATCTTCATCTCTGAAGACCTAGATACTACAATAACCTCTTTATCTCCGCTTGCACCTGTAGTTTCCACTACTCTTAGCTCTTCTATTTCTAGTCTACCGTCACCTTTAGCTTTGATATCATTCTCATCAGCAATGTTAGCCGCTGTACCCCCTACGTGGAAAGTTCTAAGTGTTAACTGTGTTCCTGGTTCACCAATAGACTGCGCTGCTATTACTCCAACTGCATCTCCAGTTTGAGCTAGTCTAGCCGTAGCTAGGTTTCTTCCATAACATTTAGCACATGCTCCTTTTCTCTGCTCACAAGTAAGTACTGATCTCACTTCTACTTCTTCTACATCAGTAGCTTGGATAGCTGCTGCAAGTAATTCAGTAATTTCAGTTCCTGCCGTAGCTATCACTTCATCAGTTTTAGAATCTATAGCATCGTGAACTAACACTCTACCTAATATTCTTTCTGATAATGTCTCTACAATGTCCTCATTCTTCTTTAATGGTGTAGCCATGATCCCTCTTAGAGTTCCACAATCTTCACCAGTAACGATTACATCCTGAGCTACATCAACTAATCTTCTTGTAAGGTAACCTGCATCTGCCGTTTTAAGGGCTGTATCTGCTAGACCTTTTCTGGCACCGTGAGTAGATATAAAGTACTCAAGTATAGATAGACCCTCTTTAAAGTTAGAAAGAATCGGATTTTCAATAATATCCTGACCTCCTACTGCAGAAGATTTCTGTGGCTTAGCCATCAGACCCCTCATTCCTGAGAGCTGTCTAATCTGCTCTTTAGATCCCCTTGCTCCAGAATCGTACATCATATAGATCGAGTTGAAACCTTGGTTATCCGTTTCTAATCTATCCATAAGGATATTCGTCAGTCTAGAGTTTGTATGTGTCCAGATATCAATAATTTGATTGTATCTCTCATTATTAGTGATCAGACCCATATTATAGTTAGCCTTAATTTCTTCTACTTTATCAGTAGCTTCTTTTACTAACTTTTTCTTTTCTGGCGGAATGATTACATCATCCAAGTTGAATGATAATCCACCTTTAAACGCCATGGTAAATCCTAGGTGCTTAATAGCATCTAGAAACTTACTAGTTCTAGCTACTCCTACCACTTTAAGGATATCACCGATAATATCTCTAAGTGCTTTTTTAGTCAGTACTTGATTAATATAACCAGCTTCCTTAGGCACATACTCGTTGAAGATTACTCTACCACAAGTCGTTTCTACTATCTGGTGTTCACCATTTATGTCTTGCCATCTAACTTTAATGTTAGCGTGCATATCCAGCGCTTTCTCATTGTGCGCTATAATAACTTCTTCTGGAGAATAGAAAATTCCACCTTGTCCTCTTACTATGTGCTCTCCTTCTGTAACTCTGGACTTCGTTAAATAATAAAGTCCCAATACCATATCCTGTGAAGGTACCGTTATAGGTGCTCCATTGGCAGGGTTAAGAATGTTGTGAGAAGCTAGCATCAACATCTGAGCCTCTAGAATAGCTGCACCTCCTAACGGAAGGTGAACTGCCATCTGATCCCCATCAAAATCTGCATTGAATGCCGTACACACTAATGGGTGAAGCTGGATAGCTTTTCCCTCTATAAGTTGTGGTTGGAAAGCCTGTATACCTAATCTGTGAAGAGTAGGTGCTCTGTTCAGAAGAATAGGATGTCCTTTAAGCACATTCTCTAATATATCCCAAACTACAGGTTCTTTCTTATC
>LAQC01000033.1:0-10984 GCA_000981645.1 Cryomorphaceae bacterium ASP10-05a
CTGAAGATTCTCTCCTACGCAGTAGGCGTCCTGTTGTGCTGTAATGTTTACTAAATCCGTATCTGGACTAGAAAACTCAGAGATATACACTTGATATGTTTTAATATGACTGCATCCATTCTGATCTACTACTTCATAAGTCAGCTCATAAAATCCTGAAGCTCCAGCTGGAAAACAGTAGTTTATAGCAGATGGTGGTGATCCTGCAGAATTAGTATACAAAACTCCCGCTCCTTCTAACGTAATGGTAAACGACTGATTTGTGCTGAAGAAATTAGCCGTATTGTCATCTAAAATGATGCAGTGAGTACTCCCTACGTCATCTACACAGAAAGGAATAGTGCAGCTATTTCCTGCAAATGTGGTAGTAAAAATAGATTCAAATTCTGCGTCACCATCAGGGTTTCCTTGAATTAACAGATCAGCTATAGGTCCGTTTACATCTATATTTTGGGTGGATGTAGCTACACATCCTTGATTAGTGGTAACTGTTAGTTCTACATCTATGTTTCCATTTTCAGTATAGACATAAGTTCCACTTTCACTATTGGCATCTTCTTGGTTATCATTATTAAAGTCCCAACTCCAATCTGTGACTGTTCCGGGGAAGTTTCCATCAAAAGTTATTTCATTACAATCTGGGGTCGAGCCCACATTCAGAATAATGTCTGGACCATTAACTATTGTGATAGTGATGTCATCACATTCTTCTCCTCCTTCATAAGCGGTTACGGTAATATTTCCTGGGCTAGCGAAATTTTGATTAGTATCACATCCAATGCAATCATTAGCACCAGCTCCACTAATATCATAAGTAAGCCCACTACTACAATCGGGGAAATCCAACGCGGTTAGGTCGACTGCAGTTCCAGTTTGAAAACAATAATCAGACTGAGCGGCAATTGATTGACAAAGAAATAAGCAGAATAGTAGGGGTAGAAGTCTAGCACGTTTATACACGGGTTTCCATGTTATTAGTTTTCAGTAGAACAAATATGTGTAAATATTTAGCCAACGCCAAAACAATAGCGTTAAAACTCTATCTCAGCTGGTTGTCAATGTATCTTCAAACAGCCGCTGAGATGGATAAAAGAAACATTATAATCCTGTAATTGGTTAGAATCTAGTCAATACAATTAACTTATCTTTATGGTGTAATTATTGACATCTAATAAAAAAATAAAACGATGAAAAGAATAATATTCATATTAGGGATTTGTACACTAGCTGCAGGACTTAATGCCCAAATAAGTATTTCTGAATATGAAAAGGCGTTTAAAGTAGATGCAAATAATGTTCCCGGGCCTAATGTGGCGTTCACCTCTACCTGTGGTGAAGTAAATGTAGAAGTCTCTGAAAGAATGGCCAGTGGAGGTTGTATAGGAAATTTAATAAGAACTTATAAAGCCACTGACAGCTGCGGAAATGAAGCTGGAGCTGAGCAATACCTCAGCTTACAAGACACACAAGGACCTGAAATTTACGGAACTCCTGAGGATGTGACTGTTTCTAAAGCTGCTATTCCAAGTCTGCCAGTAGTAGGCGCTAAAGATTTAGGTGATGATGTCATAGAAGTAACAGTGAGTGAGACTAGAGCAGAGAAAACACTAATAAGAACATGGAAAGCGGTGGACAAATGCGGTAACGAATCTGAGAAATCTCAGCGTATTACACTGAGATAGTGTCTTAAGAAACAGAAGTAAAAAGCCCTTTCAATGATTTGAAAGGGCTTTTTACGATTTAGTCTTTTTTTAACGGGTGATTAATCAAACATTGGCCCCAGCAAATTCACAATCAACACCATAAGCCACTCTATGAAAGAACGATACAGAAAGTAACTTTCTATTGTTTAATAGCATTTTGGGTTGTCGGGGTACAAATAGGGCAATAAAGACTCGCTCATTTACCAAAGCCACATTAATAAAACAGTCTTGCTCTGAGATTTATGCAATGGAGTATAGGTGATTTTATAATCATCTTTGTTGATTTTCGCACACACACGCACACAATTTGTTTTTTTATTGTAATTTTATTATCTAAACCAGCTACTTATGGAAAAAACTGCATTGGTGCTATTTTCGCTATTTACTACTATTTCTGTTGCAGCACAAGAAATAGTTGCCACTCAAGGAGATTCATACTCCAACGCTAGTGGAAGCATAGACTTTACCATAGGTGAAGTTATTACAGCCACAGAGACGAACGATGTTGGCGTCATTACTCAGGGTTTTCATCAGACCAATTTAAATGTCCTAGGAGTAGATGATCACTTTCCAAGCTACGAAGCTATAATTTTCCCAAATCCTACAGAGGATATATTAAATATAAGAACAAGTACGTTCGAGGATGTCACATACACACTTTATGATACGCAAGGGAAATTAGTAATGCAGAATAAACTCCTTGCGGAACAAACACCAATTCAATTAGTTCACTTGGCAGCAGGTGGTTATTCATTGGTGTTGAATAATAGTGCCCAGAAGTTAAAAACCTTTAGACTAATTAAAACCCACTAAGAAATGAGAATTACATTACTCACAATTATAGCGATTACATTATCATTTATTTCCTTAGGACAATCCCCGGAAGGATTTAAATATCAGGCTGTAATAAGAGATGCAGGAAACTTGATATTAACAGATCAAACAGTAGGGATGCAGATGAGCATTCAGCAGGGTAGTATAGGAGGCACATCTGTTTACACAGAGACGTTTTCAATCACTACAAACGCTTACGGATTAGTCAACCTAGAAATAGGCACAGGAATAAGCACAGACGATTTTACCATTATAGACTGGGCAAACGGTCCATACTTTATGGAGACTGCAGTCGACATCACAGGAGGTATGACTTATGAAGTAATGGGGACAAGCCAATTGATGAGCGTTCCTTATGCATTGTATGCTAAAACATCAGGGAATGGAGAAGGCCCTCAAGGCCCAGCAGGAGTAGATGGTGTTGATGGAGCTCCGGGACCACAAGGTCTTCAAGGACCGGCCGGTGAGAATGGAACTGATGGACTAGATGGAGCACAAGGACCGATTGGATTAACAGGACCTGCGGGTGCTGATGGTATGGATGGAACTCCGGGGGGTCCACAAGGCCCTCAAGGACCGGCTGGTGAGAATGGAATAAATGGAACTGATGGACAAGATGGAGCACAAGGACCGATAGGATTAACAGGCCCAGCAGGAGCAGACGGAAATGACGGTGCACAAGGACCAATAGGAGCAACAGGCCCAGCAGGTGTAAACGGAAATGACGGTGCACAAGGACCAATAGGAGCAACAGGAGCAGACGGAAATGATGGAGCACAAGGAGCAATAGGACTAACAGGCCCAGCAGGTGCAAACGGAAATGACGGAGCGATTGGAGCAACAGGCCCAGCAGGAGCAGACGGAAATGATGGAGCACAAGGAGCAACTGGGTTAACTGGCCCAGCAGGTGTAAACGGAAATGACGGAGCACAAGGAGCAATAGGACTAACAGGCCCAGCAGGTGCAAACGGAAATGACGGAGCAATTGGAGCAACAGGCCCAGCAGGAGCAGACGGAAATGACGGAGCACAAGGGTTAACAGGAGCACAAGGCCCGCAGGGAGCAACCGGTCCAGCAGGAGCAGATGGAAATGACGGAGCAACAGGTCCAGCAGGAACAAACGGAAATGACGGTGCACAAGGACCAATAGGAGCAACTGGCCCAGCAGGTGCAAACGGAACAAATGGAAATGACGGAGCACAAGGTCCAATAGGGTTAATTGGACCAGCAGGTGCTAACGGAACAAACGGAAATGATGGAGCAACTGGAGCAACAGGCTCACAAGGACCAATAGGACTAACAGGCCCAGCAGGTGCAGACGGAGCACAAGGTGCAACTGGATTAACTGGAGCAGACGGAGCAACAGGGTTAACAGGTCCTTCAGGTGCTGATGGAGAAGATGGTGCTCAGGGTCCAATAGGAAATACTGGTCCACAAGGTCTACAAGGATTACAAGGTGCTACCGGAGCAACGGGGCCTCAGGGTCCACAAGGGGTACCGGGTTCTTCCTCCAATTCTTCGGTTCCTACGGGAACTATAATTGCCTTTGCAGGAAATATAGTTCCAAGTGGATGGCTTGTTTGTGACGGTTCTGAATTATCAAGGGCTACATACTCAGATTTGTATAATGCTTTGGGAGTTTCTTGGGGCGAGGGAGATGGCACAACTACATTTAATTTACCAGACTTAAGGGGGCGTTTTTTAAGAGGAGTTGATGAAGGTGCAGGAAATGATCCTGATAGTGCTTCTAGAACAGCATTAAACACAGGTGGTAACACAGGTGATAACATTGGTAGTTATCAAAATGACGAATTTAAAAGTCACAATCACGGAATCTCTGCTGGGGGATCATTTGGAAACCAAGCATTGCGAAAAAATGGACTTCCTCAAACGACACCGTCAACAAATAATGCAGGTGGTTCTGAAACAAGACCTAAAAATGCTTCTGTCTATCTCATAATTAAAACAAATTAATTTTAGAACCATTTTTAAGGTTCTGTCTCATTAATCGTGTAAAAGATAGGAAAGAATACAAATCACATATTTATTGAAGCCCTTCAGAGATGAGGGGGCTTTTTTATACCCTAGGCATATCCTCCTCGGTTAGTTCAGCTATCTCAAGTCCTATCAGATAAGAACAGGCACTGTTACTTGGAGTAGAAACGAGAATAAAAGAGGTGCTATCATCATTACAGTGAACACAAAGGGAGAAACACCTTACGTTGAACTCGATTACAAATACCAAGATGAACTGAGAAACTATCGGGTTAATCTAGTTTCTGTTCCTTCCAATTTGGGAATAGGTGAATACTTGTTTTCTGTGTGTTTGATGGCTGTTTGTTTTGTGGTGGTTACTTCCCAATACAAGACTACGAAAACATCCTAACGGATAACAAACTACCCACAATGAGCGTTTGGCTTAATTCATTCTAAATCCTAAAACAGTCCAACTGTTTTCTTCTTTTCTCAAAATCCCTTCTAAACCAAATTCACTTGCTTTTTCTGTTAGAATAACAGCATCTAAAGCATAAAACCCACTTAAAAGCAGAATTGAATCTTTTTTCATAGCAGCAGCATAAGCATGCATATCCTCTAAAAGAATATTTCTATTAATATTGGCTATTACTATATCGAACACCTCTGAAGACTTTATCTGCTCCTTTCCTCCTAGCCTAGCTTCTATTTTATCACAGCTATTGACTTCTACATTTTCTATAGTGTTTTCATAAGCCCACTCTTCTATATCTATAGCTACGAGCTCCGAAGCCCCTAGTTTTTCAGCATAAATAGCTAGCACTCCCGTGCCTGTCCCCATGTCTAATACCGATTTACCATTGAAATCTAACTCAGACATTGCATCTATGATGGTCTTAGTTGTTTCGTGGTGTCCGGTACCGAATGACATTTTAGGCTCGATAATAATCTCATGCGCGAAACCTGCTTTGGTCTCATGAAACGGAGCCCTTATTCTGCACGTGTTTTTCACTTCTACTGGCTCGAAGGAACTTTCCCACTGCGCATTCCAGTTCTGTTTTTCATGATGAATAACCTCATACGTTACAGTGCAAAAAGACGATACGTTGGCTATGGTTTCTTTTAATGTCTCTTCATTAAAATCAGGCTCGGGTATATACACCTGCAGGCCTTCCTCGTTATCTACAAAACTCTCATAACCTACCTCTGCTAAATACATAGTTAGTACCTCTCTAGCAGGAAGAATGGGAGATAATTTAAAGGATA
This sequence comes from Cryomorphaceae bacterium ASP10-05a, assembly GCA_000981645.1. Taxonomy (GTDB): domain Bacteria; phylum Bacteroidota; class Bacteroidia; order Flavobacteriales_D; family Sanyastnellaceae; genus ASP10-05a. The sequence goes on from LAQC01000033.1 coordinate 5,778, forward strand.
CTTCTTTATAGTTCACTTAGTAAGAATTAATTAATGCGTTAAAATCAGAAGCGTTTAAAGACGCTCCTCCTATAAGTCCTCCATCTACATCTGGCTTAGAGAAAATCTCTTTTGAATTAGCAGGTTTACAACTCCCTCCATAAAGGATAGATATTTTATCTGCGACCTCTTGAGAGCTTAATTCGGCTAGCTTAGTTCTAATAAAAGCATGAATCTCCTGAGCTTGGTCTGAAGATGCTGTTTTCCCCGTACCTATGGCCCATACTGGTTCGTAGGCTACTATACATTTTTCTATTTCTTCTATAGAAAGTCCTTCTAAACCTCCTCTTAACTGAGCTTCTACAATAGTAAATTCTTTTCCTGCTTCTCGCTCTTCTAATAATTCACCTATACAAACGATTGGAGTTACTCCTTCTGCTAAACATGATTTTACTTTAGCATTTACAGAAGAATCTGTTTCTCCGAAGTACTGTCTTCTCTCAGAATGGCCTAAAATGCAGAAATTAATTTCGCTAGACTTTAATTGTGCTGCACTCACCTCTCCTGTAAATGCTCCAGATTTTTCTGCGTGGCAATTTTGTGCTGCTACATGCAAGTTATCTTCTACGTTAACTGCTACTTGTGTTAAATATAACATAGGAGGAGAAATAATCACTTTCACATCTGAAGGCCAAGCACTAGCCATTTCGTTTAACTCCTGAACTAAAGCATGAGTCTCTGCAATGCTTTTATTCATCTTCCAATTTCCCGCTACTATTTTTCTACTCATTTTAAATATCTTTCAATTTTATATTGGCATGTTCCAAGCCCAAATCTACCCATTAATTCAACTCAAAATCAGACTTGAATCCCTAGCCATTTTCAAAGGTGAATTCCTTTCTAATCCTTCCCGCGAGATTTTATTCTATCTGCCAAAAGCTAATGGACTGCGATTATAGTTTTATAAATTTTAAAGAAGTTTCTTCTCCTATTACTAAGATGTAAGCTCCGCTGGAAAGGTCGCTTACATTTATAGACTTTCCGTTTAGTTGGCGTTGCAATAGCTTTTTTCCTGTCACACTATAAATTTCAACAGTTTCATTCAGAGACTGATTAAATCTTAGGATTTCGGTGACCATATTGCTACGCAGAAGAATTTTTTTATTTAACTCTGAAATAGAGCTCGTCTGATCTAACTGCAGCTGCATGATAACGGGCAAGTGGTCCGACATATAATAAAGTGCATTCATTACGCTGGAAGGCACACTAAAGTTGGGCATACAGTCTGTGATATTTTCATTATAACACGTACCGTTATTTCCCAATGAATAGTAGGAATTATTCACGTACTGATAACCCGCAGAACCATCTAACATATTCTCTGAGCAGAGCATAAAATCAAACCTATCATCCAGTCCACCTCCAGCTCCATCACCGAAAATACTAGATGTTCTTGTGCTCTGAGTAAGGATAGATTTATCTGGGTAACTACTGGAATGCCAGTCTCCAGGCATATCTATAGGATCTTCTAATTGGATGGCATTATCCTCACTTAATAATAACTGATATGCCGGTTCATCACTATTATACAGGTTAAAATCTCCTCCGATGATGACTTGAGCATCTACTGGAAGTGTAGCTAAATGAGCCGTAAAGTATTCTACCATTTCTAGTCTTAGCTGCTCGTTCTCCCCGCCTTGACTACTTTTTAAATGTGTGGTATACACATATAAGAAAGCTGTATCCTGCTGGTTTTCTATCTCTTCAGAATTGAAGTAGAATATAAACTCATTAAAATCTCTATAACTCGTGAGTACCACGTTCTCTTCATGCAGTGTAAATCTCTCAGCGTTATAAACGATATTCTGCTGAAGTGGCCAGCCACTATTCGGATTACTCTGCAGAGTTTCCCAAGTAGCAGCTCTGTACTCTCCTTCTAAATCCACACATGATTCTTCTGCTATGCTAATTAATCCGGCTTCTGACTTTAACTCTTGGAGTAAAATAAAGTCAGGCTCTACAAAGTCTATGATTTTTTTAAGCGTATCCTGCCTATTCTGCATACTTCCCGTAGGGAAATTTAGGACATTATAGTTCATTACGGTAAAAAACTCTTGTGCATGAATCCCAACAGCAGCAAGCATTACAGCACAACACAATATTCTCTTCAACATTTTTTCGATTTTTTTGTAACTTCAGATATAAACATCCCGTAATATTAAATGAAAACAAACAAAACTTCTAGCTTACATGGTTAAGGTATGTGAAGAAGATTAAAAAGGGGCTGAGGAGTCCCTTTTTTGCGTTCAATACTTTTTCTATTCAGAAGGGAGTATTATTCCACCTATTTATACTGGTTCAGTATTACTTATGACTCTCTTTTGGGGATGGTCTGCGCTTCTTTTAAGTGTCTTTTAGTGTGTTGTTTTATCTTTAGTAACGGCTTCATTTTGGCGGAAGTAAGAATAAAGTTTAGTATCTTTAAAGCAGTTTATAAAGCCGTAAAAAACACTTAAGATGAACATCCCTAACATCGACTTGCCTCGCATAGTAGTGATTGGTTGTGGTTTTGCAGGATTAAAGTTCTGCAAAAAAGCAGATAGCTCTAAATTTCAAATAGTACTTCTAGATAAAAATAATTTTCACACTTTTCAGCCACTGCTTTATCAAGTAGCTACTAGTGGGCTAGAAGCTGACTCTATAGTGTATCCCATCCGGAAAATATTTAAAGGGAAAAAGAACTTCTACTTCCGAATGACTAAGACGAGAAAAATAGACTCGGGTACTAAAACCGTTCATACCAACTTAGGTCCCCTAGAATATGATTACTTGGTAGTAGCGACTGGAGCCACTACTAATTTCTTCGGGCTAAAAAATATAGAGAAACTGGCTATGCCTATGAAAAGTATCGTAGAGTCTCTGAATTTACGCAGCTTAATCATCCAGAATTTCGAAGAAGCACTAAATACGCAAGATTTAGATGAAAGAGAGAGGCTTATGAACTTCGTAATAGTGGGTGCTGGTCCCACGGGAATAGAGTTGGCTGGTGCGCTTTCTGAATTAAGAACTCATATTTTACCTAAGGATTATCCAGATTTAGATATTCGCAGAATGCAGATTCATATAGTCGAAGCTGCAGACCGAGTGCTGGCTGCCATGAGTCAATTCGCCTCTAAGAAAAGTGAAGATTACCTCAAGAAGAGAGATATTCATGTATGGACCAGTACCCTGGTAAAAGACTTCGATGGAGACTGTGTGTTTACTGATAAGAAAAACCTTTATGCTAAAACGGTGATATGGGCAGCTGGAATTAAAGGCGACTCCCCTATTTCTCCTAATTTTAAAAGAACTCGCTCTGAGCGTATTCTAGTAGATGAGTATAATGCTATTAAAGGCCAAGAGAAAATTTACGCCATAGGAGATATAGCACAAATAGAATCTAAAACGTATCCTAAAGGAAATGCCATGCTAGCTTCTGTAGCGGAGCAACAAGGAAAACAATTGGCAAAAAACTTCAATCGACTAGCAGTAAAAAAAGAAATGAAGCCTTTCGTTTACTTTGACAAAGGAACCATGGCTACTATTGGAAGAAATAAAGCGGTAGTAGATTTACCTAAGTTTAGTTTTGGAGGGATTTTGGGCTGGTTTACATGGATGTTTGTGCACCTTATGTTACTGGTAGATTACCGAAATAGAATGATAGTATTCATTAACTGGGTGTGGAGTTACATCAATTATGACAGAGGTACTCGGTTAATAATTAGAAGATTTTCACCTAAAACATATACTCCTGAAACAGAAGTGGAGGAAGTAGACTAATTCTATTTCTTCAATAATCTCAGGGGAATTGTTCCAGTCCAAAAGTTTAACGAAATGACTCATCCACAAACCTTATTTTTGGAAAAGGCATTATTAATCTGCAAGGAACACTAAAAATTTCTACCTTGTAAAAAAATACAATCTACGATTATGGGAAAAGGTCAAGACGCTAAGAAATCAGAAAAAAAAGCTCCGTTAAAAACGGCTAAAGAAAAGAAACAAGAGAAAAAAGCTAAGAAACCTAAGTATGAGGGCTAGTTCCTAATGCGTTAGAAGTTATGATCAGACTCTTAATGAGTCCTTCTGATATAAATTAATTAAACAAAAAGGAGCTTTAGCTCCTTTTTTGTTTCAATCTGCTTTTTTCATAGTTAACATTATACCATTCCGGCTATTATTTCAATACCTAGCTGGAAGTGGATTTACTGCTAGATAAGTTTAATAAAAAGGGCCATGATGGGGTATCCAAAAAAGAAAAAGCAAGGTTAAAAGAACGAACGGATAAAAAATAAGTTTTACTAAAACCGCCTATTTCTGGGTAGACACTAAGTAAATTTGCAGCGCTATGACAGACAGTCGATTTATTCCTTTTAAAAATGCCGACAATCTGCCTTTTCTTCCAGAAAAGCTAAACAATCCATTCGGGACTACTTGTTCTGAAATCTGCTTAGAAGCAGCTGAAGATTTAAAAACATTCATTCTAGAAAACCAACAAAATTGGTCTCATAATTTCGGTTTCACTCCAGGGAAGTCTGGAAAAGTAAAAGGGAAAATGTTTGGTGTCTTAGTCGTTAAAACTGCTGAGGGTTCTTTGGGATATTTGAGCACCTTCTCTGGAAAATTAGATGGCGGTCAGTATCCCGCTAGATTCGTTCCTGCCTTATTTGATATTTCCCAAGAAGATAATTTCCTAGACATAGGAATGACTGAATTATCTAAAATAGGTGAGGAAATAGCCAAGTTAACTATTGAGAATAAAGCTCAAACTACCGCAGAGATAGTGGCGCTAAAAAACAAGCGAAAGAATAAGTCTACCAATCTTCAAAAACAGCTATTCGACCAATATCATTTTTTAAACCTCTCTGGAGAAAGAAAATCCTTGATTTCCATATTTGAAGAATATGCTCAAAGAAAACCAGCTGGTGGAGCAGGAGAATGTGCCGCTCCTAAACTACTGCATTATGCGTTCGAGAATAAAATGAAACCACTGGCCATAGCCGAATTCTGGTGGGGGAAATCTACCATTTACAAGGATAAAGTTCATGGTGAGTTTTATCCTGCATGTGAGGATAAATGCAAGCCTATTCTAAGCTATATGCTTGAAAATAATTTCTAGATTCGAGAACTGTTTTCTACGCTGTCCAAAAAAATATTTTTGCCAAATAAAGTTGATTACTAAAATGGAATTG
>LAQC01000033.1:11031-61262 GCA_000981645.1 Cryomorphaceae bacterium ASP10-05a
ACAACAAGAACACCAACCCCTTATCTCTAAGCAAAGAGCACTTAAAATCGGAAAGTATGTAGAAACCCACAATTCCGAACCCCAAACCAAAAAACAGACCCTAGTCTTCCTTCCAATCTCCACCTCTACCAGGAGTATAAGGAGCTCTCAATTCTAACAGTTTCCCTTCTAGAATCTCCACACGTTTCATCTGTGCTTTTAGCTCTGCCAACCATGGCGTATAGGATTTTCTAGCTCTGTTGATTTGGTCTCGCTGCGTGTCTGTTGGTGCTGATGTGGTGTACCACAACTGGTAAATCACATAACCCACCATGCTCTCAATTCCTTTGTTGGTTTCAAAGTCATGCTTGGAGATTTCGTAGTCTCCATACATTTCATATTTCAACTGAGTCATTTCTGCCTCTATGGCTTTTACCTCAGCCATTAATGACAGCGGAACTCCGGGCACTTGAAGCACTGCCCCTTTTATATGCTTCAATCGGTCCTCTGTTTCTCCTATCACCGTGGATGCTCCATATACCGAACGCCTGAGTTCTTGTACTTCTTTCTGGAAGGCCAATAGTGCGTTTTTATCAGTAGCGGGAAGCGTGGTGTTATTGAGTAATTCCACATTGAATTTGACTGGTTCTGCTAGCTTGGTTAATTCTCCGTTTACCGCTTGCCATAGTTCTAAGGTATAAATTCCTGGAAGGGCTAGCTGACCATCATCAGCAGAGCTGTAACGTCCTACTTCTTCTGTCTTCAATGACACTGGGCTGGTAGTAGCATAACGGTAATTCCATGTCATTCTATTGATGCCTTTCTTAGGGCCAGTTTTCATTTTATTTATCTCATTTCCAGCATCGTCTTTCACTATGAATAACAGGTACGGCTTCTCTTCTTCGGCCTCTGCTCTTATCTCTTCTTTGGTTGGGTAGAACACGTCTCCGCCCTCTTTCTTGATGTCTTTTTCGGCATTCTGTCTTTTCTCTTTTAGCGTCTCTGGCTTTTCTTTCACGTAGTAAGTGAACGTAGCCCCGAATTCTGGGTTGGGTGCAGTGTAAACACTTTCTCCTTGCGAGCCTTTACCTCTTCCTCCCTGTGGGTTGGTTTCCACATACATCAGCGCTTCTTTGATGGTAAAGATGTGTGCTTCTTTTTCCAGTAATTCTGGCGTGAGTTCTCTTAGCGCTGTGTAGTCATCTACGATAAAAAATCCTCTTCCAAAGGAGGCACATACTACATCGTTTTCTCTGCGTTGCAACGCTATATCTCTAATAGCCACCGTAGGAATTCCGTTTGTGAACTGTGTCCATTCCTCTCCACCATTAACCGTGAAGAACAACCCAAATTCAGTTCCTGCAAAAAGCAAGTCTTTGTTCACGTGGTCTTGCGCTATAGAATACACAGAACCGCGCTCTGGAAGGTTTCCAGAGATAGAATTCCATGAGTCTCCTTGGTCATTGCTACGCAAAACATACGGCTTAAAGTCCCCATTTTTATGGTTATTAAACACCGCAAAAACCGTATTTTCATCATGCGCAGAAGCCAACACTTGATTTACATAAGTGCGGTCTGGAACTCCTGGAAAAGAACTCATCTTAGCCCAGTTTCCGTCACCATCTTTACTGTGAATTAGCCCATCATCAGTTCCCGCATAGAGCAGTCCTTCTTTCTTAGCCGACTCATCAAATGCTACGATGTTTCCATAAATAGTCGTGGACTTGTTCTTCATCACCGCATCTATTCCCCAAACACGACCCATTGTTTTAAACGTATTCCTGTCTTCATTTCTAGACAAATCTTCACTGATTACCTCCCAGCTGTCTCCTCGGTTATCCGACTTGAATACTTTATTAGCACAGAAATACAGTCGCTCTGGTTTGTGTGGACTGATGAGCAGTGGAGCATCCCAATTCCAGCGGTAAGCCGCCTCTCCATCTCTAGGTTGTGGCTGAATTCCCATACGCTGTCCAGATTTCTTATCGTATCTAATCAACCATCCGTACTGCGCTTGACCGTATACGATATTCTCATTAGAAGGGTCTACCTGCGGCTCGAAACCATCTCCACCGTTCGTAATAATCCAATCTTGGTTCAGAATGCCTGCATTGTTTAACGTTCTAGAAGGGCCGCCCTGCGTATTATTATCTTGGGTTCCACCGTACACATTGTAAAATGGTTCTGCTTGGTCTACCGCCACTCTGTAAAACTGCGTCACAGGCAGATTTGGCTTGTATGCCCAATCAGCAGCATGATTATGTGTTTCATACAATCCACCATCACAACCGACTATCCAGTGATCGGTGTTTTGTGGGTCTATCCAAATACAGTGGTTATCTACATGCTTGGATTTCTCTCCTGTTTTATTAAATGTCTTTCCTCCATCTTCTGTGTGGTGCAGCCATGTGTTCATGGAAAACACCTTGTCTACATCGTAAGGATCGCAAATGATTTCTTGGTAATAATTTCCGCTGGTGGAATAGTCACTCATTTTAGAGAAGCTCGCACCCCGGTTGGTAGAACGGTAAAACCCTCCGTCCTCAGTAGCTTTTATGATGGCATAAACCACATCAGGATTGGCTGGCGAAACAGCTATTCCTATTCTTCCCATATCTCCAGCTGGCAGTCCATTCTCTAACTTATCCCAGTCTTTTCCTCCGTTTTCAGTTTTGTAAAGTGCGGTTTCTGGGCCACCATCTATATACGTATACACATGTCTTCTTCTCTGGTGTGCCGCTGCATAAATCACCTCCGGATTTCTCGGGTCGAATGCTATTTCAGAAACTCCCGTGTCCTTAGAGATCTCCAAGATCAGCTCCCAGTTCTCTCCTCCGTCTGTGGTTTTATAGACGCCTCTTTCACCGCCTTCACTCCACAAGGGCCCGTAAGCCGCCAGATAAACCGTGTTTTGATCTGTAGGATGAATAAGGATGTTTCCAATGTGCTCACTCTCTTTCAAGCCCATATTCTTAAACGTAGCTCCACCATCTTCCGATTTGTAAACTCCATCTCCGTAGGCTACAGAACGCTGGTTGTTATTCTCTCCTGTTCCTATCCACACCACATGCTCATTGGAAGGCGCTATAGAAATGCATCCTATAGAATAAGACCCGTGAGAATCAAAAATAGGCTCGTAAGTAGTTCCAGCATTGGTTGTTTTCCAAACGCCACCAGAAGCCACAGCCACATAATACTCAAAAGTATTACTAGGATTCACTGCTAAATCTGCTATCCTACCAGAGGTTAACGCTGGTCCTATTCCTCTCACATTTAGCCCTGAAACCAGATCGGAGCTATAGGTAAGTTCTTTGTCTTCAGCTTTATTCTTGTTCTTTTTTTGCGCTGCAATGTCTGTGGAAAAGGCCACAAGAAATACAGCCAGCAGGATGGTTAATCGAGTCATTTTGAGGTGAGGTTTGTAGCAAATATAGAGTACTCAATATCTCTTTATAGATTTTAAACAATTAAAAAATAAATAGGGCATTTGGTGAACTAAACTTTGCTCCCTCCAGACATCATCTCTGCCATCATTCTAGTCGATGGAATCTGCTCTAGAATTATCTTTAGAATTACTGTGATAGGAATGGCCATAATTAACCCTGGCACTCCCCAGATGAATCCCCAGAGCATAAGCATAACAAGCACTGTAACGACATTTAAAGAAAATGTTTTACCCATAAATATGGGCTCTAGCACAGCTCCAAACAGCACTTGAACACCTGTGATTATAAGAGAAAAGGCTAACAAAACAGTATAAGCTTCTATCTCTACAAAGGCGAATATGGACAGGAGCACAACAGAAATCACACTTCCAACCATCTGAACGAAGTTGATTAAAAAGGCAAACACTCCCCAGAAAATAGGGAAACTCACATCGAAAGAGTAACACGCTATAGAGAATCCTACTCCCGTACCGAAGCTCACTAGGAATTTAACAATCAGAAACCGAGCAATGTCTTTTTCTATTTTTAGAAATGTCCTGATGGACATGCTCTTCGATTTAAAAATAGCCTTGGTTAATACTCTCTCAAAATTAAACGAATCCATTAAGAGGAGTACTCCAAAGAAAATGGTCATTAGCGCCATGGTCAAAGTATCTCCAATGAAATCTAAGGTATTTCCAAAATTTCCAAATACATTGGCTTGGCTGAGGTAGTGAAGTAAGACATTGTCATTTCCGATTCTTTCTATGCCAAAGAAACTCTCTACATTACCGATAAGAAGAGTGAACTTACTTTCTGCTTTTTGAAAGAAATGACTATCTGCATTTATTATTTCTCTACTCGATAATTTAACTAGCTCACCGAACAACTTTAATATCAGCGCAATGATTCCTATTATCACTCCTATGCTCAGCCACTTAGGCAATCCTTTAGTTCTGAGCCATCTCATTATGGGTAAAAAAAGCAATGCCATAAACATTCCAAAAGTCAATGGAATAAAGATAAATGACAAGATTTTAAGTAGGTAAAAAACCAAAACTACAACCATTATTGTCAGCAGGTTGTTTGTTCTATTTAAATTATTTAAGCTTGGGCCCATGTAAGTTTATTAGCTGTGCTAAGGTACTTCTAAAAACAAATTCATCATGGTAAAAATTGCCAATATCAACTTCTTGACTGAATCATAATCAAGGATTACAATCCGCTGATTAACCAGAACGAATCACTTGTTAACCTAGATCAATAGATATAACCATTTTAAGAATTAATTTTAGTGCATGGAAAAGAAAAACAACAGAAGGGGATTTTTAAAAAAAGCCACAGTAGTTACTTCTGGAGGTTTGCTGGCAGCTACTGCTGCCTTTACCTTTAAATCTGAATCAGAAAATCACCAAGAAACAAAAAATAGTATGCCAATTATTAAGCGAATTCAGCCACTTGGTTTCCAATGGGAAACCCAAGATCCTTTTCTGTTTTGTGTTCATCATGAGGATGCTTACCCTAAAGGAAATGAAAAACAAGGTCCCGCAGCTAGTTTAACGGGAAGGAACATAGGTCAAGATTTTTTAATAAAAGATGGCTGGAGAATGTACCACGGTGAAAACGTGCCTGGGTTTCCTGGTCACCCTCACAGAGGATTCGAAACTATAACAGTAGTAAGAGAAGGAATGGTGGATCATACGGATTCTACGGGAGCTTCTGGCAGATATGGTAATGGTGATGTACAGTGGATGACTTCCGGGAAAGGGGTACAGCATGCAGAAATGTTTCCTCTAGTGAAAGATACTGAAGATAACCCCCTCGAATTATTCCAGATATGGCTTAACCTGCCAAAGAAGGATAAATTTGTAGAGCCACATTTTAAAATGTTATGGGCAGAATCTATTCCTAAATATGAGCATCTAGATGAAACCGGAAAGGTCAGTATAGAAGTGATCGCGGGAAAGGTAGGAGAAGAAAAAGCTCCGACTCCTCCACCGAATTCATGGGCTTTTTCTGAGGAAAATGATGTAGCTGTTTGGAACATTAAAATGGATAAAGGTGCTAAATGGACGTTACCTAAAGCGAAAGATGGGGTGAGCAGAACGATTTATTTCTATAAAGGAAATGAACTCAAAATTGAAGGTGAAACCCTTGGAAATTATCATTCTGCCGATGTTAGAGCTGACGTAGACTTGGTTCTAGAAAGTGGGGCTGAAGAGAGTCATATATTGATATTGCAAGGCAAACCTATAGGAGAACCTGTAGTTCAGCACGGACCTTTCGTAATGAATACAAAAGAAGAAATTAGACAAGCATTTGTGGATTATCAGAACACCCAGTTTGGCGGATGGCCGTGGAATGAATCTGGACCAGTTCACCCGAGAACGAAAGGACGTTTTGCCCAGCACGCTGATGGAAAACTAGAAGATAAGAGTTAGTACCTAGTATAGTTGAAACTAAAAATCTCCGACTGATTATCCGAGATAGCTTCTAAAACTAAAAAGCCCCATTCAGGAATCCTGAATGGGGCTTTTTTATATTCTAGTAAGTTCTCTTTATTTACTTATGACCAGCTAGCGATTTTCTCAGCTGCATAATCTCCAGCAGCTAATTTTTCTTTCATATTGGTAAAAGTATCTATCGTATACTTTACATCCTCCAGAGTATGAACTGCAGTAGGTATTAACCTCAGCATGATTACTTCCTTAGGTACTACTGGATAAACTACTATCGAACAGAAAATACCATGATTTTCTCTAAGGTCTAACGTAAGGTTAGTGGCCTCTCCTAATGTTCCTGATAGGAATACCGGAGTAACTGCTGAGTTGGTAGCTCCTATGTTAAATCCTGCAGACTTTAATCCTGTTTGCAACGCTGTAGCTATTTTCCAAAGATTGTCTTTAAACTCCGGACGAGTTCTTAGCATGTCTAACCTTTTAAGTGCTCCTATTACTATCGGCATAGGTAAAGACTTAGCATACGTTTGAGAACGCATGTTATATCTCATGTAATCGATGATTTGCTCATCTGATGAAATAAACGCTCCTATAGTAGCCATAGATTTAGCGAACGTTCCGAAATAAACATCTATCTCGTCCTGTACTCCTTGAAAATCTCCAGCTCCTCTTCCGTTCTCTCCTATCGTTCCAAATCCATGCGCATCATCCACAAATAATCTGAAACCATATTCTTTCTTGTAAGAAACTATTTCTTTTAGCTTCCCTTGGTCTCCGGCCATACCGAAAACACCTTCTGTTACTACTAAAATTCCTCCCCCAGTAGTTTCTGTTAATCTTTTAGCTCTGTCTAACTGCTTCACGAAGCTATCCATGTCATTATGCTGATAAACGAATCGTTTACCCTGATGTAGTCTAACTCCATCTACCATACAAGCATGAGACTCAGAATCATAAACGATTACATCGTTTCTATCTACTAAAGCTTCTATACAAGACATACAGCCCTGGTATCCAAAGTTTAATAAATAGGTGTCTTCCTTTTGCATGAACTCTGAAAGTTCATTCTCTAACTCTTCATGGTATTTAGTCTGGCCAGACATCATTCTAGCTCCCATAGGATATCCCATACCCCATTCCTTAGCTGCATCTGCATCTACCTTCCTTACTTCTGGATGATTTGCTAATCCACAGTAATTATTTACAGACCACACTAAAACATCTTTCCCTCTAAAGGTCATTCTGTTAGAGATTTCTCCTTCTAATTTAGGGAAGGTGAAATAACCATGTGATTGTTTGGAGTGCTTTCCTAACGGTCCCCTATTGTTCCTTATTTTTTCGAATATATCCAAGATCTTTTCGCTTTTATATAAGCCGCGAAGGTACGAAGTACCCTAAATTCACCAAACTTATCCAAACTAAAGTTATTCGAATTTCATGTGAGTTAAAAACAATTGTGAACTTTACACCTACTTCTCAGAGTTAATGCTGCATACCGTTACCCCTACTTTTAGAGCTTAGGTATAAAAAAAGTAAACTTTAGAAACAACTCACTCAGAGTTTTCAATCCTTTATGAAAAATTCCTTGAGGTCTTGTGTAGTATATTTGGAACCTCAATAAGGCAGAAACTTCAAACTCTACCTAATTATTGTTATCATAGGAATCACTAGTAAATGAAAAGAATTTTAGTTACCGGAGCTGCAGGTTTTATAGGGTATCATACCGTTCAAAGGTTAGTTAATGAAGGACACTATGTAGTAGGGTTAGATAACCTAAATACCTACTATGACATTCGTCTGAAATTTGGAAGGTTAGACAATATGGGAATATCCAGCTCTAAGCTATTACAGGGAACGCTACTCCCAAGCTCTAAGTTTAAAAACTACCATTTCATACAGCTAAACTTAGTAGACAGAGCACCTCTTAACCAGTTATTTACCGATCAGAAATTTGATTACGTAGTAAATTTGGCCGCGCAAGCTGGAGTGAGGTACAGTATAGAGAAACCGAGTGTATATATAGAATCTAACATCGTAGGATTCGCTAATATTTTAGAAGCTTGTAGGAATTTCGAGATAAAGCACCTTACCTATGCTAGTTCTTCTAGCGTATACGGGCTTAATGAATCTGTGCCTTTTTCTACTCAGGATTCTACGAATCACCCTATGAGTTTATATGCTGCTACTAAGAAATCAAACGAGTTATTAGCCCACACCTATAGCCACCTTTTCCAGCTTCCTACTTCAGGAATACGCTTTTTTACGGTTTATGGCCCATGGGGAAGGCCAGACATGGCCTATTATATATTCGCTAATAAAATCACGTCTGGTGAAAAAATAGATGTCTACAATAATGGCATCATGGAACGTGACTTCACTTATGTAGATGACATAGTAGAAGGAACAATTAAAGTTTTAAAAAAACCGCCTGTTCCTTCTGTAAATTGGAATCCGTTAAACCCTCAGGCAGACACTTCATCTGCTCCTTACAGAATATATAACATAGGCGCTAATGAACCCGTTAAACTTATGGACTTTATAAACACCTTAGAGGATTCTCTAGGGATGAAAGCACAACTAAATTACATGCCTATTCAGCCAGGAGATGTCACTAAAACTTGGGCTAACGTAGATAATTTGATAAATGATTTTGATTATTCGCCAAAAACTTCCTTAAAAGATGGAATTTCGCAGTTCGTAAATTGGTATAAAGAATTCCACAAAGTATAGCACATGAAAATCTCCGTAGTAGTACCTATGATGAATGAGGAAGACAATGTTTCTCCTATGCATCACGAAATAAAACAAGCATGTGAAAAGAATAATTATGACTATGAAATCATATTCATAGATGATGGTTCTTCAGATAAAACAGTGGAAAACTGTAAAGACCTGAGCCCGTTAAAATTAATTGTTCTTAGAAAAAACTTTGGTCAGACGGCCGCCATGGACGCAGGGATAAAAGCGGCCACTGGGGACTACTTCATTACTATGGATGGGGATCTTCAAAACGATGCCAATGACTTTCCCAAGCTCATAAAAAAACTCGAAGAGGATGACCTAGACGTAGTTTCGGGCTGGAGAAAAGATAGAAAAGACTCTTTCCTAAAGAACTTCGTCTCTAGAGGAGCTAACCTCCTGAGAAAAGTACTCGTAAATGACGGGATTCACGATAGTGGATGTTCTCTAAAAATTTACAAAAAAGAATGTTTTGAGGGTGTTACTCTGTATGGAGAAATGCACAGGTTCATTCCTGCTATTTTAAAAATAAAAGGCTACAAAGTAGGCGAAGTAGTAGTGAACCACCGGTCTAGAACAGCAGGTATTACGAAGTATAACTGGAAGAGAACGCTGAAAGGGTTTATAGATATGATTTCTGTTTGGTTTTGGAATAAGTACTCAGCTCGTCCTCTCCATTTACTCGGTGGCTTAGGATTAATTTTCATCCTTCTTAGTGTTCCATGCGGAATAACTACCGTAGGCTTATTCATAGCAGGTTATGGAATGTCTGAAACTGCCATGCCTCTGCTTACTATATTTCTATTTTTAGGAGGAATTCAGTTATTTATCTCCGGACTTCTAGCGGATATTCTTCTTAAGAATTACTTCGAATCTAAAGGAGAAACGAATTATAGTATCTCGCAGGAAATCATTTCTTAAATTAATTTCTAGGCTGGCAAGCTTCTTCTATTTGGAGTGCCAATGCTTTAATTTTAACCGAGTTAAACCCTAGTGCGTTTACTTTAATTTGGGCTTCGGAATAATAGAATTTTCGTTCTTCCATCTGCTGTTCTACGAATTCTAATAGCTCATCCTCTCCTAATTTATTTACCAATGGTCTATCACCCTTGGCATTCATCAAACGGTAGGTTAATGACTTGGCATCCATTTCTAAATACACCGTTAACCCTGCTTGATTCATATCCTTTATGTTGTCATAAAAGCACGGAGTCCCCCCACCAGTGCTAATTAAAGCATCAGGCTCTAGATTAATTAACTCCTTTAGGTATTTCATTTCTACTCCTCTAAAAAGAGCCTCTCCGCCTTCATTGAAAATTTCAGAAACCTTTTTTTTCTCCTGCGCCTCTATGTAAGCATCTAAATCTATAAAATCCAACTTCAACTCCTTAGCCAACTTCTTTCCAATTGTAGTTTTACCGCTCGCCATATACCCTAAGAGAAATACTTTCATGTATGACAAATTTATTGAAAAAACCTTCGTTTAATTAGTCAAATAGACCAGAGATTTCTACTACAAAATATACCCAATAATTATTTTAAACAAAAGACCTTGAAGTCTGTTAAATTCTATGGAAATAGGCATGCATGTAATACTTAATTTTGCGTAGCAATGAAGAAAATTTCTAAACTACTTCTTAGATCTTACATAGGACCGTTCTTCCTATCTTTCTTCATCTGGTTATTTATATTCGAACTTCAATTTGTATGGAAGTATATAGATGATTTGATAGGTAAGGGTCTGAACTGGACTATCATCCTTGAACTACTTATATATGCCTCAGCCCCACTAGTAAATCTGGCATTACCAGTCTCTATAGTTCTCTCTAGCATCATGACTTTCGGAAACCTCTCTGAGCACTTCGAACTCACAGCTATGAAGGCTAGTGGCATGGGGCTATTTCGAATTATGCGCCCGCTCATTTTCTTCATTATTATCGTCTCTTTTTCTGCCTTTGGCTTCGCTAATAACATTATGCCGGTAGCCACGCTTAAATTTAAAACCCTCTTATTCAGCGTCACTAAAAAAGCGCCTACCATGAATATAGTTCCTAATATCTTTTATACAGATATAGATGGCTTCGTTATTCGTGCTAGAGGAAATGATACTGAGACAGGAAAAATGACGGATGTTCTTATTTATGACCACACCTTAAACCAAGGAAACCGAAGAGTTATTAGAGCTAAGAGGGGTGTCATGAATCAAGAAGACAAAAGCCGATACATGACCATAACCCTTTATGATGGTGTTAGTTATGACGAACCTTACGAGAAAGGAATTACAGAAAGGAAGAAAACCTATCCATCTGTATCAAGTAAATTTGAGGAGAATATTATTCGATTAGATATATCCTCTCTAGGGTTTAAAGAACAAGACGAAGACATCTTTAAGAACCGAGAGGAAATGATGACTATCAGACAACTAGAACAAGGTCTAGACTCTCTAAATTTGAGCATCCAAAAATCAGAAGCCGATAGAGTTACCCAATCCCTCAGGGGAATTAGACTGACTAATGACTCTTCACTCGTTAGAAACGATACTATAAAACCTGATAGCCTATACTTTTTCGACCAAATAGGGAAAATGCAGCAGAACAGAGCCCTAGATAAAGCCATCAATCTGAGTAGAAAAAACAAAGAGTACAACCAAAGAACGATTAAACAGCTAGAAGGAAAACTGCATAGAATAAATGTCCATAATATAAATTGGCATAAAAAATTCTTCTTAGGCTTTTCATGCATTATTCTCTTTTTTGTAGGAGCGCCTCTTGGTGCCATTACTAGAAAAGGCGGTTATGGATTTCCTACAGTAATCGCTTTAGGATTCTTCGTTATGTTCTTTATACTCTCCACAGTAGGAGAGAAAATGGTGAAATCTGGATCACTTGAGCCATGGCAAGGTATCTGGCTAAGCTCTTTTGTACTAATACCCTTAGCCATATTTCTAACGTATAAAGCCGCTAAAGATTCGAGTATAACAGATGCCGATTTTTACAATAAACTGTGGCAGCAAATCATTGGAGTATTTAAAAAGAAAGCACCTTCTAAAGCATGAAAATACTTCAACTGTGTCATAAACCCCCTAGGCCTTCTATAGATGGAGGATGCTTGGCTATGGATGCCCTAACAAAAGGACTCTTAAATCAAGGACATGAAGTTAAAATTCTTAGTATTCACACTCCTAAGCATCCATTTCTAAAGGACAAGTTGGATGAAAATTACTTAAAGATGACTTCTTTTGAAAGCATATTTGTAGACACTAGGGTGAATATGGTAGATGCGTTTTCCAATCTTCTGACACAGGACAGCTATAACATAACCCGTTTCTTTTCGGTTGATTTCGATATGAGACTAAAAAGCCTATTGGGCCTCGAAAAGTTCGACATCATACAATTCGAAAGCTTGTTTATGATGCCATACCTCTCCACTGTTAAAAGATATAGTAATGGGAAACGTGTGCTCCGAAGTCATAATCTGGAATACCTCATCTGGCAAAGAATGGCTAACGCAACTAAAAACGTAGCCAAAAAACTCTATTTAAAACACTTGGCTAAAAAGCTCGAGCTATTTGAATTAGATGTTATAAAAAGAGTGCACGGAATCGTGACTATTACCAAAGAGGATTACAAAAAGTACGCTTCACTAAATGCTAAAAAAAGCAACCTAATCACTATCCCGTTCGGTATTAACCTCGCTGAGTATTCAGAAAAAAATCCTCCTGAAGAAATATCTATTTTTCATTTAGGCTCACTAGAATGGCCTCCCAATTTTGAGGGTGTCACATGGTTCTTAGAACAGATTTGGCCCGCTATTAGAAAGGAATTCCCTAACCTGGTTTTCTATTTAGCCGGGAGAAAAATTCCTGCAGAATTTAACGAGGAGAACTACCCAGGAATTAAAGCAGTAGGCGAGGTTGCAGACGCCAAAAAATTTATTAGCAGTAAATCTATCATGCTGGTCCCAATATTATCTGCTGGGGGAATGAGAGTGAAAATTATAGAAGGCATGGCACTTGGAAAAACTATTCTTAGCACTAAACTAGGGGCTGAAGGAATAGATTTTAAAGAGAATGAAGATATTTACTTGGCTGATACAAAAAATGATTTTCTAAAACATCTTAGAGACTTCCATGATAATCCCGAGAAAATAAACACACAGAAAAAAGTCTCTAGAGAATTTGTCTGTGCTAATTTCGATAACCAAAAACTCAGCATACAATTGACAGAGTTTTATTTAAATCTGCTTGACAAATAAAATGAAGCTTTTAGTAATTCTCAGTCGGTTTCCTTACCCATTAGAAAAAGGAGATAAGCTTAGAGCATATCATCAGCTAGTTCATTTAAGTCATGACCATGAGATTATTCTATGCTGCCTCACAGACAAGCTTCCTAGCGAAGAAGACAGGAATAAAATAACCCCACTATGTTCTGAACTTCATGTTTTTAAACTAAGTAAAATAAAACAACTGGGAAGACTTTGCTACGCAGCATTTTCTAGTAAACCCTTTCAGGTTCATTACTTTTATCAAAAAAGTGTAGCGCGAAAAATACAGCAGATTATACAAAGAACAGCTCCAGCACATATTTACGCGCAGCTAGTGCGCACTACTGAATACGTGAAAAACTTCCATGAAATGCCTAAGACGCTGGATTACATGGATGCGCTTAATAAAAACTATTCGCGCAGAACTGCCAGCTCTAAAGGAATACTTAAATTTTTAGTGAAGGAAGAAGCTAAGCGCTTAGTGGCCTATGAAAACCTCATATTTGATTATTTCGAGAACCATTCTATCATTTCCTCACAGGATAAAAACTTAATCTACCACGAGAAAAGGGAGTCTATTTCTGTGGTTCCAAACGGAGTAGACTTCGACTATTTCACGCCTTCTCAAGAATCAGAAAAAAAGACTACCGATCTCATTTTCACAGGGAACATGGGCTATCTTCCCAATGAAGATGCTGCTCTCTATTTAATAAGGTCTATTATGCCTATGCTTTGGGAGGTGGATCAAGCTATAACACTAACTATAGCTGGAGCCACTCCTTCTAATGAGCTACTTTCACTGGCCTCTGATAGAGTTAAGGTTACAGGCTGGGTAAATGATATAAGAGATGAATTTAATAGTGCTAAAATTTTCTTAGCTCCTATGCGCCAAGGAACAGGACTTCAAAACAAGCTATTAGAAGCTATGAGTATGCGGCTGCCCTGCATTACTACTCCGCTAGCCAACAATGCGCTTAAAGCCATACACAATGAGCATCTACATGTATACCAAGATGATAAACATCTAGTAACACTAGTAATGCATTTATTAAATAGCTCAGAAAGTAGATTAGTCCTAGGAACCAACGCCCGAAAATTCATTCTAGAAAACTACTCTTGGCAGAGTGCTAATAAAATTCTTCACGAGTTAATAACTACACAGTAATTTTACTTGTATGGGCTGCGTAGCAATGGTATTTTTGCTGCAAATCTGACCCGATGTATAAGCTTCTTTTAAGACCTCTGTTATTCAAACTTCAAGCTGAAAAAGCACACAATGTGACTTTAAGTTTATTGAAAAATGGATTTAAAGTCCCAGGAGTAAAATCTATTTTCAAGAGGTTATATGGAGTAAGTAACCCTAAATTAGAAAAGGAGTTGTTTGGTATAAAATTCCCTAATCCTGTAGGACTAGCCGCTGGACTAGACAAGAACGCTGAAGTCGCTGCCGAAATGCATGCATTAGGTTTTGGTTTTATAGAGGTAGGAACCGTCACCCCGAAACCTCAGGACGGAAATCCACAGCCAAGACTTTTTAGATTAAAAGAAGACACAGGGCTCATTAACAGAATGGGATTTAATAATAAGGGAGTAGAATCCATGGTAGAAAGGCTAAAAAAAATGCCTAAAAATGTTATCATAGGAGGAAACATCGGGAAAAACAAACTTACCCCTAATGAGAATGCCGTGGATGACTATGTTATTTGTTTCGAGGCGCTCTTTGATTATGTACACTACTTTGTAGTAAACGTAAGCAGCCCGAATACCCCTGGGTTAAGAGACCTTCAGGATAAGGAGCCGCTTACCGCTCTTCTTAATGAATTGCAGCGTTTAAACAATCTTAAAACCACACCTAAACCCATTCTTTTAAAGATAGCTCCAGACCTCACCAACGAGCAGTTAGATGATATAGTAGAAATCCTAGCAGTCACTAAAATTTCAGGAGTAATAGCTACCAATACGACCATCAGTCGAGAGAACTTAATCACTACAGATAGTGCTATTTCTGCTATAGGAAATGGAGGATTAAGTGGTAAACCATTAAAAGATAGAAGCACAGAAGTTATAAGGTATTTAAAAACCACTTCTAAAAACGCGTTTCCTGTAATTGGGGTTGGAGGAATTTGTTCAGCTGAAGATGCCCTAGAAAAGATAGAAGCAGGAGCTGATTTAATTCAAGTTTACAGTGGATTCGTCTATGAGGGGCCAGCTATGATTAAGAAAATATGTCGAGCTCTAGCCAAATAAAAATGGTTATTCTTCTTCTGAGTCTAACTGATTTCATCTAACTAAACCTTTCTCCGAGACACGTTTTAATTTAAACTATCATAACCCTATTATGAAGAGCCCTAATTACGACTTAAGCCGGTAGTTCATGAGTCTCTAGAAAGTTATGCTTCAAAGGCAACCGAACAGAGTCAAAATCAGTCTATATTTATAGATAACTAACGAACACCTTAAAATGAAACAGCTCTACTCCCTGCTTTTAATGCTAATTATTTGTGTTTCGGCATGGTCTCACGATAAAAGACAAGCATTAGAATTCGTAGAAAACCAAAATCAATGGAATGAAAATGTTCTCTTTAGGGCAGGTTTACCAAATGGCGGCTCTGTCTATTTAGAAGAAAATGGTTTTACCTTTTCATTTTTAGACGCAGAAGAATTCTCAAAGCTTCATGACTTACAATTTGCCACAGTAGAAGAGCAAATGGCATTCTCTGTTCCTGGCCACGCTTGGAAATTGAATTTGATAAACGCTCTGGAAACTTCAGCGGAAGGTGATAAAAAGAAATCTTATCATCATAATTACTTCCTAGGACAAAACGAGAACAGGTGGTCTTCTGATGTAGGTGTCTTCGAAATGGTTGACTATACAGAAATTTACACTGGAATTGACTTAAAAGTGTACAGTAAAAAAGACAATTTCAAGTATGACTTCATTGTCTACCCCGGTTCAAATCCAGACCAAATAGCATTTGATTATGATGGACTTCAATCATACTTCATAAAAGACGGTAACCTAATTCTAGTAACATCACTAGGCGAATTCACAGAAAGTAAACCTTTTGCTTACCAATTGGTTAATGGACAATTAAGAGAAGTCGCTTGTGACTATGTAAAAACAGGGAATACCATTAGTTATGCCTTTCCTGATGGATATGATGAACGTTTAAAATTAGTCATCGATCCTGAATTAATCGCCTCTACCCTTTCAGGAACTACTGGGTTTTCTAGTAATTATGGCCACTCAGCCGCGTTTGATTTAGAAGGGAATATTTTCACTGGATGTGTCGCTTCAGGGTCTGAATACCCTGTAACGACTGGAGCTTTTGACCAATCTTATGGCGGAGGTACTTGGGATATCGGTATCAGTAAGCTTAACCCCGAAGGCACCGATTTATTATGGGCCACTTTCTTAGGAGGAAGTTCTGCAGATTACCCACACTCTTTAGTGACTAATAATGAAGGAGAGCTATATGTCTATGGCAGTTCTGCTAGCGCAGATTTCCCTGTAACTGGGGGCGCGGTGCAAACAGCACATGCAGATGGGGGTGGAGGCTTTACTTATGATATCGTTGTTTCTCATTTAGAACAAGACGGAAGTGCCTTAATAGGGTCTACCTATTTAGGAGGAACTGGAACAGACGGTCAAAATGCTAATGCCGCTAATTATGGAGACAATTACAGAGGTGAAATTATAGTAGATTATGACAATAATCCGATTATAGTCTCAGGAAGTCAATCTCCTGACTTCCCTGTTACCGCTATAGCTTATCAGACAACTAACGCTGGTGGACAAGATGCCGTAATAGTAAAGCTTAACCCTACCTTAAGCACTCTTTTAATAAGTACGTACTTCGGAGGAACTGATAATGACATGGGCTATGGAATAAGAACTTCTATTGACGGTTCTATTTTTATAGCAGGAAGCGCTAGTGACGATATGCCGACTACACCTGGCGCTTATCAAACCAATTTTATCGGTGAAGCTGCAGGTTTTGGAACAGAATTAGATGGTTTTATAGCTAAGTTCAATGGGGCTGGCACTGCCCTTATAAACAGTACCTATCATGGAACAGACAGTAAAGATCAAGTTTTCTTTATGGATCTAGATTTTGAAGAAAGTGTATTCGTATTTGGCCAAGGAGGAGGAGATATGCCAGTTACTGATGATGTTTACGAAAACCCAAACTCTGGCCAGTTTATCACCAAATTCTCCAATGACTTAAGTGAAGTATTGGTAGGAACTGTAGTAGGTAGCGGAAGCGGTAACACGGATTTTGTCCCTGATGCATTCTTAGTGGATAATTGTGATAACATCTATATCTCTGCATATAGCGCCTTTGGCGCTTTGGAAACAACAGATGACGCGTTGTTTACCACAGGTGGTTTCTATCTAGCTGTTTATGAAGAGGACTTAACTGACATTATTTTCGGGACGTTTTACACTGAAAATCATGTGGATGGAGGAACCAGCAGATTCGATAAAAACGGAATAGTTTATCAAGGGGTTTGCTCAGGTGGTGGATTTAGCACCACTGCTGATGCTTGGGCTACAAATCAAGAGCCAGGTTGGGATATAGGAGTATTCAAAATTAACTTCGATGCTTCTGGAGTAAATGCAGCCTTGGCTAGTAACGACATCTCTGGTTGTGCCCCTTTCGAAATCACATTCGAAAACTTCTCTGTCGGAGATCAATTTGATTGGGATTTCGGTAACGGAACTACTTCTGATGAATATGAGCCCTCTCTTACTTATGATGAACCTGGCGTTTATGATTTAACCATGATAGCCTCAGATTCCCTAAGTTGCAATCTAGCAGATACTGTAGCATTTCAAATAGTTATAAGTACTCCTCAAGATTTTAATCCTACGTTTAACTACGATTTTAATTGTATCGATCAAATAATAGAAACTACCAATACAACTGGTCTTGATTTCTTAGAGTATATCTGGGATATGGGTGACGGAACCATCATAGAATCTATAGATGCTATTCACCAATATGATGCTCCAGGTGATTATACTGTCAGCCTGCAAGCCATAGATAATGGCTGTGAAGATGACGAAGAAGTTACGGTAGATATTACGTTACTTCCTTTTGTAGAGGCCACCATATCCAGCGATGGCTTAGAGGGTTGTGAAAGTGCTGAAATCGTATTTGAAAATCAAAGTGAAAACGCTGATAATATCTCTTGGGACTTTGGAGATGGCTCCTCTTCTGCTGAGGAGACACCTACTCACACTTTTAACGGTCCTGCAGAATTCGAGGTGATTTTAACAGCCCTTAATCCAAACACATGCAATGGTTCCGACTCTGACACTGTATTAGTAACTATAAGTGCGAATGATGTGGTCGAGTCTATCTTCGACCTGCTTCAAACCGACTGTGAAAACTATACTGTAGAAGGTGTAAATAATAGTCTAGGGAATTTCTTAGAATTCCAATGGGATATGGGGGATGGAACTGTTCTAGAAGAAGAAAATATTACTTACGACTATGATGACATAGGAATGTATACGGTTTCTCTTTCAATAGAAGACGTCATCTGTAATGTGTCAGACGAATCTTCCGTGCAGATTACTATTACTGATGAAGTAGCGGCCTTTATTACCAATGGTGATGAAGTAGGCTGTGCTCCTCTTTCAATTGACTTTAATAACAATAGTGTGGGTGCATCTTCATACTCCTGGGATTTTGGTGATGGAACACCAAGTAATATTGGAGAAAACACTTCTCATATTTACGCTACTCCTGGCATCTACATAGTTACTCTCTCAGTAGAGGGAGATGGAGGCTGCACAGGAATCGATGAAGCTATGAGTTTGGTAGAAGTACTCCCTCCACCAGTTTTAGAGCCGAGTTTCGATAACATTCAATTGGGCGCATGCAATGAGCTTACAGTAGATCTCACCAACACAAGTATCGGTGATATCGATAATTACTCTTGGGATTTAGGAGACGGCAATGCCAGTGTAGCAGAAAATTTAATCCATGTTTATAACGGGGAAGGCACTTACACGATTACACTCACTGTTAGCGAAAACTTTTGTGGCGTAGAAGAATCAATTTCTCAGACTGTAGCTATAGAAGACTATGAAGAATTTGAATTAGGCGAGAACATTCCCCTATGTTACTATTCTCCTGCAGTAGCTATTAATGCCGGATTAGGCGGTCAAAACGCTTCTTACTTCTGGTCTACAAATGAAGATACTCAGTCTATCTCTGTTACCGAAGCGGGCATCTATAGTGTTCAAGTAGAATTAAATGGATGTACATTCCAAGATGCTGTTCAGGTATCTATCGCTCCAGAAATAAGCATAGAAAAAACCGAAGTACTTTGTAAAGGAGCTGCTCACAGTATAGAAATTCCTTATTTAGGGGGTTCTAACCATTTCTGGATAACTACAGATGAGAGTGACATTTACACAAATATTATAGGTGATGGACTCTATGAATTCACATTCACTGATGCTTATGGCTGTGAGCAAGCAGGAAGTATAGATGTCATTCTACAAGATAACGAACCTACCATTTTCATCCCTAACGCATTTACTCCAAATGGTGATGGCCTAAATGATGTATTTAAGCCGGTGAATGCCAATTTAGATGAATACTCTTTTAAAGTTTACAATAGATGGGGAAATGTAGTTTTCGAAACTGAAGATACTGATGATTATTGGCAGGGAGAACAACTGGAAGGAAATGGAAATGAAGGTTACTATGTTCCTGTTGGAGTTTACACCTACGAAATCAGATACAGTAGTAATTGTAATACAGAAGCAAAAGACTTTATAGGACAGATTAGCGTAGTAAGGTAATTTTACATTTTCTTTTTTAAATCTCAGACAGTTTAAACGTCTGGTCTAATCTCACGCCTTTTTCAGTGTGCTTTACTGTACAGCATTCGGTCATACTATCGTGCTCCAAATAAAGAATGATTTCTTCATCTGCCGCTTTAGTTAAAAACAGCTCTTTTTCATCTAATGTTAAAAGTGGGCGTGTATCATAACCCATAACATAAGGGAGAGGAATGTGGCCTGTACTTGGAAGTAAATCTGCCATAAAAGCTATCTTCTTATCTTTGTAAGTGATTAAAGGAATCATCTGTGCTTCCGTATGGCCATCTGCAAAAAAGAGGTCTATGTCCTCAAACGGACTATTAGAAAATCTGCCTGTTTTTTCTATCATTTCTAACTGACCACTTTCTTTTATAGGTAAAATATTTTCACTTAAAAAAGAAGCTTTTTCTCGTTTATTAGGCTCTGTAGCCCATTTCCAATGTAAATCATTACTCCAGAAACGTGCATTTTTAAAGGCAGGGACAAACTTCTCCCCTTCTAATCGTATAGCGCCTCCACAGTGATCAAAATGGAGGTGAGTGAGGAATACATCTGTAATATCATCTCTATGAAACCCACGCGCTTTTAAGCCTTTGTCTAAAGAATCATCTCCGTGTAAAAAATAGTAGCCGTAAAATTTTTCCGATTGCTTATCTCCCATTCCACAGTCTATAAGAATAAGCCTGTTTCCGTCTTCTATAAGCAGTGAACGCATTGCCCATGGACACATGTTATTCGCGTCTGTAGGATTCGTTCTACTCCAAATAGATTTAGGCACTACTCCGAACATGGCTCCTCCATCTAACATGAAGTTTCCGTTGTTTATCGCATAAAGATTCATGATGCTAATTTATGAATCATCTATAACGCGTTTACATAACTATGGTAAATTCAAGAAAACAATTCCAGAGGTCTTTATAGCTTAGAAAGGATAACCTATTCCCAAATTAATATTAGGAAAGTACCTGTAAGAATCCTGTTCTGTCAGTCCTTTGCTACGCAGGTTCTCCAGATAATCATCATAGTTGTTTTTAGACTCCCAAAACCATTTCTCTCCTCTATCTAAGGAGGGGTCTTTTAGCTTAAATCCTAAATCTAGACGGATGAGGAAAAAATCAAAATCAAAACGAAAACCTATTCCTCCGCCTACTGCGATGTCTGATATGAAATTTGACTTAAACTCGGACCCTTCTCTATTATCCTCATCATCCACTATCCACACATTTCCGGCATCGATAAAAAAGGCACCCTCTAGAATATTAGTTAAGTCAAAACGATACTCAGAACTGAGCGTTAAGCGTACTTCTCCCAAATTATTATACGATACTAGAGACGTGGTGTCTTGATAAGAACCAGGCCCAAGAGAACGGGCTTGCCAAGCTCTAATACCATTAGCTCCACCAGCGAAAAAGTTTTTCTCAAAAGGCAACACCGAGCTATTAGCGTATGGAAGAGCA
Organism: Cryomorphaceae bacterium ASP10-05a; assembly: GCA_000981645.1. Lineage (GTDB taxonomy): Bacteria > Bacteroidota > Bacteroidia > Flavobacteriales_D > Sanyastnellaceae > ASP10-05a. Next base: position 32,198 of record LAQC01000033.1, read on the forward strand.
TACCCAAAATCGATTCTATTGGCTAAACTCTGATTTCTAGAGAAATTAGTAAAGAACCTAAAATCATTTTCGAATTTTAGGTATTGGGCGAATCGAATTCCTTCTATGGTATAACTGCCATTCTCATCTACTTCCTTCTTCCCGAAGAGCTCGTTACCTAGTCTAAAATTCAACCCTACAGACTCCATCCCGAATCGGTTATAAGTGTACCGCTTTTGGTATCCAGAAGTTTGATTACTAAACTCCCAGTTTCCATTAAAAAATGAAGGAATCAAATGATCCTGATAAGAGTTAATAAGAAACAAATCATTAATTTCACTCAACCTAGCCTCGAAGGTATCTGACTTTGTAATAGTAATAACGCTGAAATTAAAAGGGGAGATGTAAATCTTATTTCGACTAGACTCTCTGAATTTCCACCCGAAGTTTATTTCTGCCAATGAACGTTCAAAATCAGGCCTGATTTGATAATTAAACACTCCGGAAATTTCGGTTTGAGGCGAACTGAATCGTTGACTAAGCTTTGGTAAAAAAACTAATTTATGAAGGCTCAGTGTGAGTTCCGGACCTATAATTAACGAATTTAACCGGAGATTATCATTTAGATCCTGGCCAGCTTCTTCTTCGGTCGCTACACCCGAGACAGGTCGTACGGCCTCTGCTCCTACTAAAAATTTAACATTAAAGCTTTCTGCTCCAGAAAATAAATTATTATGTCGGTAACTAGAATTCAAATTAGCTCCCCAAATTCCATCTCTGTGTGTGCCGGTAATCTCGAAATTGGTCGATTGGTTTTTTCCAGACTTTAGGTAAATATGGCATTTCAGTTTATAAACATCGCCTACAAGCTCTTCTTCTTCAAACTGAATATTAATATAATTAAACACCTCTAAATTTCTGAGCTTTTTATAAGTGTTCGACACATTTTTTAACTGGTAAACATCATTCTCTTCGATCAGTATATTATTCTCTAATAGGTCTGGATAAAACCCTAAAGTATCAATATACTCAAATGTGAATTTGCCATTTAAAATCCTCCCTGTGGGTTCATATACTTTAGTCAATGGGTCATAATCCAAATGAAACTCTATTCTACCTACGATATATTTTTTATGAGGAACATCTACCAGTGAATCTGGAGAAAAACTCGACTCCCTTTTTTTATTAGTTATGAGTACATTGAGATGTACTTCTAGGGGATTACCGAGCGTATCTACCTCGAATCTAATGTATTCCTTGCTAAACTTATAATACCCTTGATTATTTAAAAAACTCGTGATAGATTCTCTGCTTTCATCTAACTTTTCTACACTAAATCTATCTCCTTTCTTTAAGGTTACTAATTTCTCAAACAGACCTTTTAGCTGCACTAAACCAGAATCTGGAATATCCCACGTTATTTCCTCTATTTTATGGGCTTGGCCTGTCTCTATTTTATACCTAGAAATAGTCTTTCTCTTACTTCTCTGCCTTAATTCATGCGCTACTTTAGCAGAAAAGTATCCGTTTTTCCTTAGATAAATTTCTAATTGCTTGCTACTCGTATTTGTTCTAAGAGAATCATAAACCACAGGCTTTTCTCCGATATTCTGAATTAACCTGTCTCTCCAAGTTTCACTGGTCTCATTGACCGGGTCTTTTCCTTTAGCTATTTTTCGGTTATTTTTCCTATCCAACCTCTGCTGCTTATTTTCTCGTTTTTGAACTAGTTTTTTCTCGTCATACTTTCCGTACAACCATGCGTTGAATCTAAAAAAGAAAAATAATTTGGTGTTAGGCTTTTGTTTGATAATCGACTGCAGGTTACTTTCATGTAAACTTTTACTTCCCAAAAGCTCTATCTCATTCTTTACTAGAAGCTGGTCTCCATCGTCTAAATGCTTCACCACTCTACAGCTACTCCATGCGGAGACTAGTAAAACAATTAACAGTAGTCTAGTGATGGAACTTATATGAAAGAAATTTTTAGACAAATAAAATTGAGTACGTTTATATCGAATTTTTTTACGAATCAAAGAAAATCAAATGTTCACAAAGAACCGCAAGAAACTTATAAAATCACTACATCAAAAAAAGTACCGAGATGCTCACGGACTATTTATAGTGGAAGGTGAAAAGATGACTCGGGAGCTTATAAGCCTGAATAGCGATGATCTAGGAGCTAAAATTACTGACTTATACTGTATCTCCTCTCTCCAAGAATCTTTTCCTGAGGCTGAAATTATTTCTTCAGAGGACATGTCTTCTATTACTGCATTTAAAACTTCCCCTGGAATTTTAGCTGTAGCTGAGCAGCCGGCTCTTCCCGAGTTAGATTTAGACCGTATAAACTCCATTCTAATTCTAGATGACATTAAAGACCCTGGGAATCTAGGCACAATAATTAGAAGCGCTGAGTGGTTTGGTATAGAGGTGATCCTATTAAGCCCGCAAACGGTAGAATTATACAATCCTAAAACAGTTCAATCTACTATGGGCTCTTTATTTAGGGCTACTATTTATAGAGGCGAATTAGAAAAAATGTATTTAACGCTCACCCAAAATAAATTCACCCTCTACGCTGCAGACATGAATGGTGATGATATAAAGCTGGAGAAATGGGCAGACAAAAAGGCGCTAGTAATCGGAAGTGAGGCGCATGGGATTTCAGCAGTTTCTAAAATGAATGCTCATAAAACAATAAGTATTCAAGGAGTGGGAAATGCGGAAAGTTTAAATGCAGGAGTAGCTGCGAGTATCATTATAAGTCATTGGTAAATGAAAAAACTGAAGTTGAAAACACTCTTTATCTTGAGCATCTTTATAAGCGTTGCAACGCTAGTAAGCGCCCAACAACAGGATCCTAAATTCGGGACTATTAAAGTGCGTAAATACGGTGAACAAAAATTCTTCTTAGAAATAGACCAAGTCCCTAGATACGTAGATGGCCCGAATGCTCTGCTAGATGACATCCAGCGAGGAATCGTTTATCCCGAAAGTGCAATTTCACAGAATCTAGACGGTACGGTTATGGTAGCTGTCATTATAGACAAATTCGGAAATGTCATTAACACCTCTATTCATTCCAGTCCTCATAAATCATTAAACACCGCTGCGCTGGCTGCTGCTAAGCTGCTTAAAAAATTCGAACCGCACTTAGAAAAAGGCCAAGTGGTTCCGGCCAAGTTCATTCTTCCGGTAAGATTTATTTTACCACTGTAACCTTTTTTAATTTTCACGTTTACCGTATAGCAGAATGAAAATTCCCATAGAAGAAATGCATTCAAACCAAGCCGAAGACGCTGAATTAGTGGCTAAAGCTAAAAAGGACATGAAGTATTTCGAGGTGCTTTATAGGAAATATTATTCTCAAATATTCAAATTTGTGCGCAAGCGTGTGGCTAACACAGATTTGGTAAACGACATTACATCTCAGGTTTTCCTAAAAGCCATGCTCAATATAGAAAAGTATAAGCATCAGGGATTTCCTTTTAGTTCATGGCTATACAGAATAGCCTTAAGTGAACTAGGTGATATGTTTAGAGCAGATACAGCTGAACGAGCGCTAAAAGTAGAATGGTCTAATAGCGCAGATTTACTGAATGACTTAGATGAGTCGGATTCTAAAACCGATATAAATCAATTGGCATCTGCACTAAATATACTGAGCGAAGACAACTTGTCGATGATAGAAATGAGGTATTTCGAAAAAGTGAAATTAAAAGAAATAGCGGTCATTATGGACCTCAGTGAGAGTAATGCTAAGGTAAAAATGCACAGAACACTAAATAAGTTGCGGAAGCACTTGAAAGAAAAATGAAACGGAAAGTAATTATTAACCAAGACACTTCTAATGTAACTGAAAACCCCAGGGAGTTCAGTCAACTATTGAAGGATTTTAATAGTTTAAAGTATTCTGTGCCTGCAAACGGCAACACTGCTGTTCGGTCACTTAAACTCATTACAGGGCTGGCTGCGGCACTAGTCATAGGTTTCATTATTTATCATCACAACTCTGCTCCCACTCTTACAGAAGAAAACGCCACTCCTAATCACTCAGAAGAACTAGTAACAGAAAGTAATATTGAGCTCCCTTTCTGGGAAGCGAAAGTGAATAACGGAGAAGAAACCACCTTGATTTCTCCATCTGGTGTAGTCATAGAAGTGCCTGAAGGAGCTTTCTCCCTGAAAGGCAATCAAAGCACACTAAAGGACAGCATTACCTTAAAACTCACACAGTATGATGATGCGCTGAGTATTTTGGTCAGTCAGATTCCTATGAGTTATGACTCTGCCGGAATGAAACTTCACTTTCAGTCTGACGGCATGTTTAGTTTAACCGCTTATGACCAGAATAATAATGAAGTTCAACTAAAAAAAGACCTAAAAGTTCATTACCCGCAAACTACCGGAAGAACTAATTCCAATACGTATTTCTTGGATAACAATGTGTGGTCATACTCAGAGCACTCGCCATTGACCTCTTATGCCAAAGTATGTGAGAACACCGTGTATAAATTCCAAACCGAAGAGAATGCTCCCGAAGCTAAGCCTATAGTAAACACGCTAAAAAAGACTATCGCTGATTTAGAAGGTAGATATGAGGACTTGGAATCTGCTAAACCGCTGGAGCCAAGAAAACAAAACCTAACTAATTATAGATTTCTACTCGATGTAAGCCCTACAGAGTTTCCTGAGTTAATGAGTTTCGAAGATGTGATTTTCGAAGTGAAAGATTCCCGGTTCTCCTGGAGTATTTATGAGGAAACATGGAATGATATAAGCGTAAGTAAAAAACACAAAGGAGGAAGGTATTTGGTGACACTTAAAAACACTAAAAGAGTTGAAATTTTCGATGTTTATCCTGTACTGGGAGAGAAAGATTTCCTGGATGCGTTTAGCGACTACTCAACTGAAATGCAGCGCATAGAAGAAGAGAAAAAAGACATCTCTAAGAGAATTAAAACCAACAAGAAAAGAGAAAAGGATTTTTTAGCCAAACTTAAACGAGATGAAGAACATCTAGAAAAAGTTGTTTCTAGAAAAAGAATAGTGAACCAATTAACAGCCAATTTATCTGCAGACACACCTTACAGATCTGTTAATCTAGGAGAATTAGGGGTTGTCAATTTCGATATGGCTATCCCTCTGCCAGCCAAGGGAATTAAAGTTCCAGCAGCATTTTTCATAGCAGGAGATTCTAATTCTGTGCTTGAAGTAGACCTCATAAATCTAGAAGACAATATTTATTACAATTACGCTCAGCCTGAGTTTGAGGAATTCAGATACATGCGTGGCCGGAAACACCTCCTAGTATCTATACTGCCCGATGGAAGAATAGCTGCTTACCGCGGTGACTTAAGCGCTGATAAAATTAAGAGAGGTGAACCCTTTAAGTTCGGGTTGGAAATTTCAGATGCTACAAATCTTGATGACCTAAGAGATTTCTTAGGCTTAACAGAGTCTATCTAAAATGAATTCTTAGCTTCGTGCCGTATGAATTGGCGTGCTATATTTTCTGATATCCGGTTTTGGATTTGCATAGGTTTCGCTCTGAGGCTTATTACTATAGACGCTCCTATTTTTGATTCTCATAACTGGAGACAAGCAGACGGTTATGCTGTAGCTAGAAACTTTTTAGAGGAAGACTACAATATCTTTAAGCGAAGAGTGGATAATCGAGGTGGCGGAACGGGGATCACTCCTAGCGAGTTTCCGCTGATAAACTATATCACTTATTTATTTTATTTGGTTACTGGAGTCCAATGGTGGCCGGGAAGATTAATAAATCTAACAGTAACTTCTCTAGGGATTTTCTCCTTTCACCAAATTATAAAAGCGAGGTGGAGCAAACGATTAGCGCTATACAGCTCGGTTATTTTACTTTTTTCTATCTGGTTCAGTTTTGGGAGGAAATTTATGCCCGACACCTTTAGCGCTTCTATTCTTCTCACTGGGATAGGGTTACAGGTAAACTATTTAAAAAAACAGAAACCCGCAACCCTAGTACTGTCGGTTATTCTAATTAGTATAGGCCTGCTCACCAAGATTACGAGCTTTCCCCTTTTATCATTTTCCGCATTCTTTCTGCTAGACCAGAAAGAGCCTATTCGATTAAAAAAGAATATTTTCATCGGTTTAGTCATCGCTATTATCCCAGTGGTGCTCTGGTACTTCTACTGGAACCCTAAAGTGGCTAATTTATATGCCTATGGGCAGATATTAATTCAAACTGATATTATGGCACAGATGGATTCTTTATTTCTCCATTCCGGAAGAGTGTTAAAGAGGTTCTATCAGGATGCTTTTTATTATATCGGATTTCTGTTTTTTATACTCGGTGTATTCATTTCAATAAAAGAAAAAAAATCGCTTTTCAAAACCCTCTTGATCGTATCTACCTCTGTGGTTTACGTTCTATTCGCAGGGTTTAAGTTTGCCGAACATACTTATTACATTATTCCTTTAGTCCCTTTCATGGCCTTAGGAGCAGCTTATGGACTCACTTCCCTTAACTCTTCCAGGGTAAGCATCTTTATTCTCTGTCTTATCGTTACAGAATCTTTTTCTAATCAAGTTTCTGATGTCTATTTGGCTAAACCGAAGAGTGAATTTCTAACGCTAGAAAAGTTTGTAGATAAACATTTATCTCCAGAGACATTGGTAGCTACCAATAGTGGTATGAATACGAACATGCTCTACTTTTCTCATAGAAAAGGATGGGCGCTGAACAACTCGGATTTTGGTAACGAGCAATACATGCGCATCATTGGAGAAGATAGCTGTGAATATATTCTTTGGTATAAGAAAAACGGAACTCTAGATGAAATACAGCCTGAATTCCAAGTAATTTCAGAAAACGAGAATTTCTATGTTCTCCGATTAGTGAACTAAAACCCTAGAATATACTCTGCTCCTTTTCTGCTGTAGCTTCTTTCCAGTTCTGCACTGGGAAAGCATACATCTGTAGCAACACCTCTCTAGCCATTTTTTGAAACCCTTCTCTTGGTAATTTTAATTTCTTCCTTATCACCACAAGCTTTAACACCGCTTGAGTCATATATCTCCTAAAAACTATTCGCTGTATTGGGTTATATTCATTACTAAATTCTCTACCGCCATGTAATAAATCATAAGCCATAAAATTAGTAGGCCATAATTTAAAATGCTTGTGCATTTCTCGGTCTATATGAGCTGCCAGTTCTTTGATCTTATCGTTTTTATTATCGATTTTCTTTAGATCATGAATTTTTTCGGTAATAGGCGGGCATACCGTAATATTCACTTTTCCTTTATGTCCTTTTAATCCTACCGTCATAGATTTATAGTCTTCTAATGGATGCTTATCATAGCTTCCATTTAGACGTTTAGAAATAATTTCAGCGGCTTTCATGACATCGCATGGGTCATTCTCATAAGAAACCACCATGGGTCTTATGTTCAACCTTAGTAGACTTTTTTCTATAGACTCTTCTCCACTTAAAGTTAACATTTTAAGTAATCCGTTGGCTGTTCTATCGTCTCCATCTTTGCTACGCCCCTCTTTATGAGCTATCCAAATAGAGATATTATCTTCCTCTATCGTCTTTCTTATATAATTAGATAAACGCTGACTAGCTGGGAGTAAATCTCTAGGATTAATATCCCTGTTTACTATGAAGTTCTTATTTAGCCTTACTATATCACGGATAATAGAATTTTGGAGAAGATTACTTCCGATGGCTATCTGCGTGGTATTGTACCCTTTTTCTAGGAGACTCACATTTAAAAGTGCGCTATCCAAAATAATATCTCGATGATTTGAGAGAAAAAGATAAGCATTGTCTTTTTCTAATTCATTCATATTGGTAAACGTGAGACCTGAGGTAGTTTTCTGCGCTACTTCCTTAAAGCAAGGGCCAGTAATCTCTGCTTGAAATTGTTTTACCGTTTTAATCTCACTCGTCATCTCCAAAATATCCACTCTAGAGAGAGAAGGATAGATATAAGCCATTACGTCATAAAGCAGAGGTTCCTCGAGTATTCGTTGGATAGCAGCCTCCACTTCATCATCCCTAAACGGTCTTATATCTTCGAAATCGTATATATCCATGCGTTAACGAAGATAGTAATAACTTCATAAGTACGCTGAGTTCAATAGAGGATTAGTTAATTTTGCGTTGCAATAATTAGCTCAATCTATTTTGACTTTCGAAGAACTAAAAATAACGCGACAATTCCTGAATGCCCTAGAAGATCTGGGAATAGAAGAACCGACTGAAATCCAAAAGCTGTCTATTCCTAGAGTTAGCTCTGGACAAGACATGATAGGCATAGCTCCTACTGGAACAGGGAAAACAGCTGCTTATATGCTGCCTCTGCTCCAAAAAATAAAATATGCGGCAGGTGATTCTCCCCGCTTACTCATCCTAGCACCTACTAAAGAATTAATAGTTCAGCTGGTTTACCAATGTGCTGAATTGGCAGAGTACACAGATATTAGAGTCTTGGGATTATACGGAGGAATAGGACCTAAAACTCAGATAGAAGAGATAGAAAAAGGGGTAGATATCATTATAGCTACTCCTGGTAGATTAATGGAAATTTACCTGAAAGGAAAATTAAACGTCAAGAAAATTAAACATCTAGTTCTGGATGAAGCAGATAGAATGATGGACATGGGCTTCTTGCACCAAATATTAAGAATTCTAGAGATTATTCCAAGAAAACGCCAGAACCTCTTGTTTTCTGCCACTTTCCCTGCTAAAGTAAAAGAGCTAAGTGATGACTTTCTAGAGTTTCCTCAATACATAGAGGCAGAACCTCAAGCTACCACGGCATTTACTATTAGTCAATATTACTATGAGTCTATAAACTTTAAAACCAAACTAAATCTGCTGCTTCATCTCCTGCAGGATGAATCTTTGGATAGAGTCATAGTGTTTTGCAAAACCAAGGAATACGCTAATAATGTATCCCGATTTTTAGATAGAAAAGAAGTAGGAAGTGTAAGAGTAATCCATAGCAATAAGGGTCAAAACACTAGAATTAATGCTTTTAAGGAATTTAGGTCAGGTGAAATTAGAGTTTTGGTAGCCACAGATGTAGCGGCCAGAGGTATAGATGTTTCTAAGGTGAGTCATGTAATTAACTTCTCTGTTCCTAGAAATTACTTCGATTATGTGCACAGAGTAGGCAGAACGGGAAGAGCTAAAAATGAAGGAGTGGCCTTTACGCTATTAGATGGCTCAGAAAGGTATCATTTAAGACAAATAGAGCACCTGATTAAAAAAGATATAGAGGAGTTAAAACTCCCTAAAGATCTAGTTATAGAGCCTACTCCAGCAGAAGAGAAGAAGGAAATTCTCATGGAATTAGATTCTATAAAGAAGAAAAAAGATCCTACATTCCAGGGAGCATTCCACGAGCGTAAAAAGAATTCTGATAAGAAGAAATATCAGAAAAAGCACAAGAAGAAAAAGAAGGGGATAAATTTCTAGGTGTTCCTAGCGATTGGTAGAAAGCTAGCATCTCTGGAGAATGATTCTATTCAAATAATCATAATGAACTTAGGGTTTACTTTGCTTTGTTGGTGGTTGTAGGGCGTTTTTAATTTTCTTTTCTACCTTATTCATTAATGACTTTTCTTGGATTCTATATACAAACCAAAGTCAGACAATCATTGCAGGAAACAAAATCAAATTTATCCCTTTTTTTTATCTTGGGTTTTGAAGCTCATTCTAATTTACTTGGATGTTAAGACCTATTGGTTTTTTACTTTACAAAATGTATGTGAATTTTAAACCGAAAATCTGATTTCTCTAAACAAGTTAACTTTGTAAGAAACAATTCTTTATTATGAAGCAAACTTTATTTTTCCTATTTGCTATTTCAAGTCTTTTCTGCACAGCGCAGGAAAACATTACATCTTCGTTTATTTACCAAGATAATTTTAGAGATTTTAAGACTTATGTTCCACAGGCGTATTTAGACAATTCTAACGAAGCCGTTCCTTTGCTTTTAAACCTTCACGGTTATGGTTCAGTAAATTGGCAGCAAGAAATCTACGGAGATTTTAGACCCATTGCAGATGCTGAAAATTTTATCATTTGTCATCCAAATGGTACGCTCGATCCTGATGGCTCTCTCTATTGGAATGCTGGTTTTGAAAGTACAATAGACGATGTTGGGTTTTTATCTGCTTTGATAGATAGTTTAAAAATACTTTACAATATCGATGACGAAAAAGTATTTAGTACAGGAATGTCTAACGGAGGTTTTATGAGTTTAACTTTAGCTTGTGAGTTACCTAATAAGGTTAAAGCAGTAGCTTCAGTAACAGGATCTATGACAGATTTTCAGATTAACAATTGTACCAACACCAATCCTATTCCGATGATGCAGATACATGGAACCAATGACCAAACGGTTTTATATGAAGGTTCAGGAGGTGTAGAAGGAATAGAAAATGTAGTAGGCTTTTGGGTAAATCATAATGGCTGCGATTCTTTAGCGTTAGAAACCGATGTACTAGATAATGATACAGGAGATAACTCAACAGCTACACGCTACGATTTCAATCAAAACTGTGGAGATGATGCCTCAGTAGTATTTTACAAAGTAGAAAACGGTGGCCATACTTGGCCTGGTGCCTCTTTTCTAATTCCTGGAGAAGTTACCAATTTAGATTTTGATGCCTCTGCTGTGATATGGGAATTCTTTTGTCCTGAATCTACTTTTACCGGCATAAATCGTATAACGAATAAACGAGAAGTAAAAGTTTATCCAAACCCAAGTAATGAGCATTTACAGATTACAATTTCAGATTCTGAAAACCTTGTTAGTATTCAAATATATAGCGAAACAGGAAAATTCGTTTCAGAACAAACAGAAAGTCATTTTAATATCTCTGAATTAAGTTCAGGGTTCTATTTCTTGAAAATCAAAACAGATGCTGGAATTTACACGAAGAGATTTGTTAAAGAGTAGCAAAGAAAAGGAATGCCATAAAATTGGAGTTTCATTTACTGCTGAATTTTAATACCGCAAATCCCCCTCTTATTTTAAACCCGCATAGCGTAAAAACGGGGAGCAGAAACCTAAAGTAGACCTGTGACCCAAGGCCGAGCGTTGTGCTGAGCGGTATGCTGAGCTCTTGCCGAAAAACTTTTGTAGAAGTATGCTACAGTTTACAATGATGAACCGAGACCTTACTGTGCCTTTTTAGTGGTTAACTGTTAGGTACATTTATTTATTCTAACGTTTATTGCATAGGTGAGATTTCGGGTAACTCCATCCTAATGAGAAAATGGCTGACTGAAGAAGTAATCCAAATCGTGTATGATTAGCCTCCCTATTTCTTGAAAATTACTCCTACTTTTATCCTTCAATTTGAATTTCATGAAATTAATTGTTTCCATTCTATTCGTTCTTTTCAGTTTTACATTGCAAAGCCAAAACTCACTTAAAGCCACGCTCAAATTCCCTGGTGGTGAGGGAGTGAAAAAATTCGAAAAAGCAGAAATAGGGGTCAACCTTCCTACAGAAATAAAAAACCAAGTGGACGCCTTTTTAGGTGATTCTACAATCGGAATCAACCCTTATGACTCATGGGCTATAGACTTAACTTCTGAGTGGATTTCTCCTTCTGGAAAAACTCAAAAAGTGAATGGATTCTTCTATCAGGATTACAGAAGAAAAACGGATAAGAAGTGGTCTCCGATTCAAACAGAAAACAACTGGCTACTCAGATGGAGTCCAGATGAAGCAGGAGACTGGACCATAAAAACCACCTTAAATACCACTGGAAAAAGCTGGGTGAGCCAGCCAATTACTTTCTCCTGTATTGAAGGAGATTCTAAAGGATACCTTACCGTTAATCCTGCTAAACCTAACGGAAATAAAATGCTCTACCTCGCAGAGTCTGAAGAACCGTTCTTCGCTCTGGGGCATAACATAGCCCATGGAGGTCATGGATATGTAAAACCTATTTATGCTGATCACCAAAAACAGTGGCTAACAGAATTAGCTGAATCTAAAGGAAACTTTTGGCGGTTTGAATTCGGAATGAATAACTACCTGCCCAGCGGTTATGACTGTAAGAATTATACGGAGAAGCTAGCTCCATTCTGCGACTTAGATGATATTATAGATTTATCGGATAGGTTAGATCTTCAGTTTATAGCCTTTAGACATCATGTAGAGATGCAGACTGGTCAGTCGTGGGAGAAAGTGAGATGGGATAAAAACGGATACGTTCAGCAGTTAAAACTGCCAAAAAGAATAGATTACTTCACCTCTCCAGAAGCACTGAAGTGGCAAAAGAATGAACTGAGATATATCATGGCTCGATGGGGTTATTCTAAGTCGTTTAATTTCTTTGGATACTCTGAATTAGAAGGATGGGTGGGCCCGCTTTCGAGAGAAGAGGGAATCTCGGAAATAGAAGCTTTAGCCATCTTTAATAAATGGTTCTCTGACCAAAGAAGCTACATAGAAAATGAGCTGGAAATGGATAGAATGCTTTTCGCCAATACGTTTAGCTTGTCTAGACTAAGTGACCAATCTAGAAAGATGTCTCCTGAACTAAGAGGGCTATACGACACCTTTTCATCCTCAGATATCGTAGGATACCATAGTTACGGAAGAGCTAAAAACACCAACTTAAGAACTGTTCCTAAATACGCTAAGTATTTTAAAGAACACTGGGACAAACCTACGATTCTAGAAGAGGTAGGACTTAATCTTCCGCACATGTACTGTGCTACAGATAATAATTTCATGACCACTATTTGGTCTTCTTCATTTTATGGCGATTTTGGCTGCGGCATGCATTACTGGTGGGACCGTGGTATTCACTATAATAATTTCCAGAAGCTTTATGAACCTCTCTCTAATTTCATGGCACGCATAGATTACACCAAACCATTCGAGAATTATAATGACTATGATAAATCTATAAAAAGATCTAGAATAGCTTACTACTCTACCGTTTTCCCTGAGTCGAATGAAGTCTATGGCTACCTCACAGATCCTTCTCACTTCTGGTTAAACATGACTGCAGAAAATGAAAAACTAGACCAATACCTAAATGATGGGGCTATGAAAAACCCCTGCATGATGACTGATGGTCATGAGTTGGGGAAACCATTGGTTAATGAGAATGCAGGAAATGCCGAGAATGAAAAAGATGCTTACACCGATAAAGCGAGAGTAACTCCTATGACTGCTGAGAACTATGGCTCCGAAACTATAAAGATAGAAGGACTAGAGAAAGCTGGATTATTCGGTAAAAAGAAGAGCTACACTATCGAATACTATAACCCTAGAGATCCTTTACTTGAGGTCCTAAAAACAGAAACAATAAAAGCCAAAAGAAATGGAAGTCTAAAACTGACTTTAGATAAATCTAACTGGCCAGCAGCAGCGTTCTACGTGAAGGAAGAATAAATTAAGCCCTCTTCTTTTCGTCTATATTTTCTACGATTACTATGCGGTCTTCTTCCAATTCCATAAAACCGAATTCATAGTTAAAGAAATAAACATTCCCCTGCTTGGTGGTATAAGAACTGGTGTAGAAATCAAATCTAAAGCCCGAATCGGTAAGTTGACTTCTGTGCACATTACATGCCCTTTTTTCAGGGTAACGCGCTTTTAAATCTTTTAGAATAAGCCTATTCTTTCTGAGATAGTTATTTATTCTTCGAACGATTCCCGCTTTTTCGATATTCAGGGTATTGTTAAACGCATTTCTGCAACTTACATCACAGAACTTTTTGTCTCTTCTTCCGTTGAGTTTATCTCCACATTCTTGGCAGCTTGTCTCTTCTCTTTTAGGCATTGTCTGAATTAGATTTACGTTGCAATGTAAAAATTCTCTGTCTAAACCTACTTTTTTTGCTGCACTAGATATTCACATACTCAGATAGGAATATTCCACCTACTTCTTTTTCTTACCAAAGAGAATTAATTAAAATTGACTTTTAAACTCGCGTACATGTTAAATCCTGCCATTGGATTATAAATTTTTCCTCCATTGCCGTTTAATCGATAGAATGACGTGTAGGTCTGGTCTAGTAAATTATTAGTTCCTAGCTCCACGGTGTATCTCCATGGCTTCTTTTTATTAAAGGAATAGCCCGCTTTAGCATTCAGTAAAAGGTAATCTGTTTCAGAATTATAGTCTTCTCCTATAGTGGTGGTGATTTCACTCACATACCTTCCGTTTACATCTAAACTTAGCCCCTTACGTTTAAACTGAGCTCCGAAACCTGCAACATAATCAGGAATTCCTGCTATGTTTAATTTAGTACTTCCTGTATCATTCTTAAGAGCGTAATCATTGTAGGTGAATGTAGCATAGACTTTCACAGCGCTAGAACCAAAACTTTCTGAATAACTCACTTGTCCTTCTACTCCGAGCTGGCTGCTCTCTCCTGAATTTTCGTAGAACGTAATTTCTTCTTCATTTTCTCTCTCAGTTATGGTATTGGTTACACGTGCTGAATAACCCGACACTAACCAATCAAACTCACCCTTTCCTATTTTATTCCTTCCTTTAAATGAAAGCTCTAAGTTATCTGAAGTTTCTGCGTCTAGGGTATTGCTAAATAAACCCGAGTCTGTATCTACCCATTCAAAAATGCTTGGGTAACCTACTCCCTGAGCGTATGAGAGGCTCGTACTTAAGTCATCGTTAAACTTATAATTTACGCCTACCCTTGGTAAAACCTTCGTGTTTCCCTTAATGCTGTAATCTAAACGAGCAGCATTATTTGGGTTTATTCCTGAGTTATCTAGGTTATAGATATTATAGCCCAACTGACCATTGGCGGTAAGTTTATTATTCAGTCTATACTCAGCCGATGCGAATATTAACCCTTCTGTAACCTCAGTAGAGTTGTCATATTTCAGTGTGCCTTTTTCTCCTAGCACATTATTGAATTCCTCTATTTGATTAGAGAAGTTTTGCCATTGGGTTCCTAGTTTAAACTTCCAATTATAGGAGCTTAGGTTAGGCATAAAAGTGAACTCGGTTCTCCCTCCTAGTTCCCTTGAGGCTTCATCTTTTAACCCTTGAAACCCTGGGAATGTTCCATAAGGATTTAGCTTATCAGAAAAATGCCCGAATATCCATGTATCGCTCCATAGCTGTTCACTTATATCAGCCCTCTGATGAACTCCGATATAAGCTCTTCTTCTGGCTACATGGGCATTGTAATCTACACTGTTAGGATTAGCACTTGTAGGGTCTTCTTCCACATCATCTAAAGTTATGTGCCCTGGGAGCTCCCAGTAGCCCTCATAAAGCATTCCTAAAACATCATACTTTAGCCTATTGTTAACTTCATAGTTAGCTGTGAGTGTGAGTTGTTTTTTATCGTTGGCTTCTTGCGCTCTATATCCATCATTACTGGAGTAAACTCCACTTATTCTGGCTGAGATTTTTTTCTTGGCAAATCCCGCACTGAAATGAGTTCTCATAAACGCTGTGCTACCATGCGTTAATTCCGCACTAGCTGCTACTGGCTTATATACAGATTTCAACTTGGTAGAAATCACTCCACCTGTTCCTGTCATTTCATAACTACCAGAAGGTCCTTTATAAATCGTCATAGACTGAATGTCTGCTGGTTCTATTAACTCTAATGCCGATGAGCCATCGGAAGATGTGATAGGAAATCCGTTCACTTTCATTCGCACATTTCTTACTCCAAATGGAGAACGCGCTATGGTTCCTCTTAAGCTTAGTCTTCTACTTCCGTTATATCCTCTGCTATCCATTTTCACTCCAGGAATTTGATTGAGGGCATCTTGGACAGAAAAATTATTGGTGCTTTCTAGTTCTGCAGCGCCTATCTCAGATACAGGATAAACACTCGAACCTAATGGATTTTGCATAAATCCTCTCATTGGGATGACTGCTATACCCAAAGATATCATAGGCTCTATCTTAAGGGTGTCCGAGGTTTCCGCTAAATTTTTAATAGGAAAATAATAGTTAGACTCTTTATTCTTTAAAATGGACGCCATAGAGAAGAGCCCATCATCTGTATTAGATACTTCATCCTCTAATATGAGCGGTCCCTGAGCTAATGCGGTTCCTGAAAAAACCACTAAAAAAAAGAAGCAAAGCCAAAGCTTTGCTTCCAAAATATTCTTTAAAATCATATTTTATTGAATTATAAATGTTCTAGAGATACTTCCTAAATTTCCATTTACCACCACATAATAGCTTCCTGAGTTTAGTGCACCGCTTTTAATTTCAAACTTTGTAGAAGAAATAGACCCTTCTAGAACTTTCCTCCCATCATAACTAATCACCTCATAAGATCCGCCTAATAAATGCTCACTTACTTCAAATTTCACATCACCTGCAGATGGATTTGGATAGATGCTTAACGTCTGAGATATAACACGCTCTCCTACAGAGATAAATGCTTCGTTTTTATATTCGTAAATTTTATTCGGGCCACTTCCTGGATATGAATTTCCGTTTACTGCTATATAAATAGCTCCAGTACTAGGGTCCATACAGATGTCTCTTACTCTTCCTTTATTGGCTAAAATAATATCTTCACTGTCATCGAACTCGATAGCAGTTCCATCAGCATTTAAGTGAAGAATAAATAATCCTCTATCACTCTGTCCACTGAATCCTTTCATCACAGCCATAAGCAGCGTGTTATCCAACTCAGGAATAGATGGATGGTTATAATAGATTAAATCATTCACAGCCATACAGGGTCTCCATTCTATAAGAGGCTCAGTAAAACCAGCCGCTTCACAGTCTGAAGGCTCTCCAGCAGAACCTGGGTAATTGTCACAGAAACCCTCTACATTAGGCCATCCATAATTCAAACCTGGCTCTATTAAGTTAAGCTCATCTTGTGCAGATTGACCATGCTCAGAACTATAGATTTTTCCATCTGGAGCTTGAGTTAATCCCTGTGCATTTCTATGTCCGTATGACCAGACATAACTTGTAGGGTCTGGATTATCAGCAGGAACAGAACCGTCAAGATTAATTCGTAATGTTTTTCCTCCAGTACTATTCATGTTTTGTGAAGATGAACCTCCATCACCTCCATCACCGATAGTCATCATAAGCTTTCCATCCTGAGTAACTATTACTCTAGAACCAGAGTGAATACCTCCAGCATGCAAATCATCTAGTATAACTGCTGGATTTTCCAACTCAGTACCATTCCATTCGAATGAAACTAAGTTCTCCGAATAACTAAACCCTGACTGACTGGCATAAACCACATACACCAGAGGTGTATTCATGAAATCTGGGTGTAAACACATCCCTAACATTCCTGGCTCTCCTCCACTATAATCTACTTCATCTGTGTAATCTAGTATTTCTGTAGTAGTCCCAGAAGTAGGTTCTATTCTTAGCACTTTTCCTCTTCTTTCAGTAGCCCAGATATGACCGTCTGGCCCCCAAACTATCTCCCATGGAACTTGAACACCCACGGCTACTTCACGTTCTGTGAGTGTGGTGTTTCCAACAGTAATGTCCTGAGCGTTGCAATAGCTCAATGAAAGTAATAAGCAAGCAATTAGCGTGTATTGAGTAAATTTCATTTTTTCGTTGCGGTTTTATCTTGGTGCCGAAGTTAATACACAAAACCCAGCCCAAACCCCAAAATAAAATAACATTCTTCTAAACTCAACAATTACTAACTCTAACCTAACGCTGTGAAACGGAAGGCTAATGGACAAAAGATTTAATGATTAAAACTTTAGGCTCTGTGAATGATGAGCTATAGATGGCTACCTTTTTTTCTTGATAACCCGCTTTTTCTGAAGCATCGAACTCTAAGGTTATATCTATACTTTCTCCAGCAGGAATGAAGTCACTCACTAAACTAGGCACTGTGCACCCGCATGAGCTGATAATGCTATCCAACTGAATATCCAAATCGGTGGAGTTAGTTAACGTGTAAACACTCGAAATCATTTCTCCTTCCCTAATATCTCCTAACTCTATAACCGCTTCACTTTCTTTTAACTCCGTTTCTTTAAATGTAACTGACCTGATTTCTATTTTTCGCTCTAATCGAGCTCCTCTGCTGTAAATCGATTCTTTTTCATCTTCTAATGCATCACTTACTCCCTTCGCTGCGGCTTGTTCGCCAAAAGGGTTTTCTATGATTGTAAGCTCTGCACCATTAAAAGCTTTCTGCTTTAAATAGGGTCTAAATACTCCTCCTTCATATTCCTTTAAATAATTGACTAAACTGTTTATCCTTCTCCGAGATAGCTTCTCATTATAATCAGACTTGGCTCTTGGACTAGCGTATCCTTTAACTTCTAATTCTACGCTTTTTCCTGTTTCTAATTCTTTAAGCAGTAGTTTAGAGAAGAGTGCTAAATCGGAAACTCCTTTTTCTACCAATAACTCGAAGAAGTCTTCTACATCCAGCTCTGCATCTAATTTGGACTCTCCTCTAGTTCCTCTAGAGTTTTCTTTCTTGTAAACAGGTATGAGCTCTAAATATTCTTGGTAGGTAGTCAAATAATTAAACGCTGTCTCAGTGAGCTTGGTCCGAGGATTCGGTTCGTCATTATGAAAAAACAAAGTCACTGGAAGGTATTTATTCAATTCCTCTAAATCTTTATAGCTTCTTCTTCCTACCTGTAAAGAGTCTGGATATTCGAAAGCATAAATCTTACTGCAGCACGTAGAGTTTACTAGGTTTTCATCAGAGACTCTATTGCTTGAAAACCATCCTTTCTTATCCTCTGTGTTATAGGTATAATACAAATCATGATACGAGGAGTTCAAGGGTTTTCCTGGGTTGGTGACTTCTGTCCATTGCGCCAACCAACCTTCTGAAAAGACAATATCAAATCCCCCAAAGCCATTATGCCAGTTAGAACTAAAGAATAACTTGTCTCCATCATAAAAAGGAGAAACCTCTTCTCCTGGAGTATTTATTTTATTTCCGAGGTTTATACCTTTAGACCATGTATCTCCCGACCTCTGAGCATACCAGATATCTCTACTTCCTTGTCCGCCTTCTGCTTTAGAGACGAAGAATAAAAACTCTTTTCCATTTCTCAGCGTGTAATGCGGCATAGAAACGCTCTCAGAACTAGCGAAAAAGGAAAGTTCAGAAATAGACGAAATCACATTAGCCTCAAACTGTCCTTCATAAATAGCACAAGTGTCTCCCGAACAAACGCTGAAAAATACTTCTGCGCCTTTTCCAAATGTAAGATTAGCCACATCCAGTTCAGCATCTATACCTAGCACTACTAGCGAGTTCTTTTCTCCTATCAAAGAATCAGTAATCATTACTTCCTTTAACTCTAGAAAATCTCCCAACTCTGAATAACTCGAAAAATAAAGTGTAGAATCTCTCATCACAGGAGACAGCTGAAGTTCAGCTTCATTTATTACAGCTGGAACGTCTTCTAACTTAGAATCTAGAACAGCATTCTTAGTATTCAGCGCGAATGTGGCAGTTTTCACCCATTGCGCAGCTAAGTCATAAAAAGAGTCATCGACATCCTTCTTTCTCTTCCGCTTAAACTTCTTAAAGTTTCTTACAGCTTCTTTATATTTTCCATTCATATAAAGCATTTCACCCAGCTTAAACTGCCCTAGCGGAAAGAGCTTCCCTTTATCTTTAGAGAATACTTTACCGTACTGATGTTCTGCTAAGTGATACTGCTTGGTCAGTCTTAAACTCTCGGCATACCGCACATTCAGATCGAAAACCGTGGAATCCAGCTCCATACATTTCCCGAAGTAATACTTGGAGGAAAAGTAGTCTTCGCTTTCTAGCGCATCATTCCCGGCTTCGTAGTATTCATTCCACGATTGAGCACCTGCATACTTTACAGATAATAGGACCATAAACATTAAAAATATCCTCATGAAAACGTGCTTTCTACTTGTAATAACTCGAAATATATGAAAAGGTACTAAGAGTGCGAGAGAAATACTAAATTCAGCTACAGGTAAAGTGGCTATTAAACCTACTTTTACGCTTTGCAATATGATTTAACAAATGAAAAACTGGTTTTATATTATCTTCTCTATTGTGCTCACTGGCTCAGCTTTAAGCAGCTGTAGTGATGGTTCTAAAACAAACTCTCATAGCGACTTAATAGTTCAGAAACTAACCTGTAGCGCTGAGAAAAATGAAGACGATTTATTTCTATGTAATGAAAAATCGTTCTTTGGTGGCCTTCAAAAATCTGCCGATTATTCTCATACAGGGAACTACTCTTGTAAAACCAACAAGTCCGCTCCGTATGCCTTTACAGTGGAATTCAGAAACGTAAAGAAAGGAGAACTCATCCATGCAGAGATATGGTTTAAATCAACTAAACCTTCGAAAGTTGGTAATGTGATTATTTCTGATAATAAAACAGTGCAGTATGACTCCAATTGTTTCACAGCTAAAACTGAAGGAGAATGGACTCTTATGACCAATACGTTTAAAGCTATAAAAGATTATGATGTAGTTAAGGTGTATGGGCTTAACTCTACAAATTCGGACATCTATTTCGATGACGCTTCTATCGTTAGAATGTCATCTACACCTAAACCTCCTGTTACAGACTCCACACTTAGAATATATATTCCACCGCATCAATTTTCTTTGCTCGACAGCTTTTTAACTGAGGGAAGAAAAGAAATGATTCTGAGAAAAGAATTCAAGAAATATGTGAAAGGATTCATTCTGCAAAAAGGAGATTCTACTCCTGTTAAATTAAGACTTAAAGGAGATTGGACTGACCATTTGAAAACGGATAAATATTCTCTTAGAATTAAGACTTCAGGAAACAATGCTTACGATGGACTAAAGTCTTTCTCTATACAAAACCCAGAGACTAGAGGAATGATGCTGGAATGGTATATTCATCAAATATGCGCGGAAGAAGATTTACTTACTACCCGATATGATTTTGTCAATGTAGAAATTAATGGAGAAATAAAAGGAATTTATGCTCTGGAAGAACACTTCGACAAACAATTACTAGAAGCTAGAAATAGACGAGAAGGACCTATAGTCAAGTTAGATGAGGAAGGTTTATGGCAACTGAACTTTGACTTAGAAACTAAACCCAGGAAAGTGCTTTCTCCTGCGTTTCTCTCCAGTACTATACTCCCTTTTAAGAAAAACAGAACGTACAAAAGCGCTACGCTTCATGAACAGTTTTTAGTAGCTCAGAGTAATTTAAACAAGTATAAAAATCTAGAAAGCGACCCGAACACCTTCGTCAACCTCGAGGCTTTCGCTAAGTACATAGCTATTCTGGATTTAGGAAATGTAGACCACGCTCAAGCATGGCATAACCAGCGCCAGTATTACAACCCTGTTACTGCTAAGCTAGAACCTATTCTGTATGATTGTTTCCAAGACAAACAATACATATCAGGAAGAAGACTTTTCTACCTCGTAGACGAAGTTTTAACAGATAGAAGACCCACCAATCTGAATCTAGCTCTTCTCCGTGATGCTAACTTCAGAGAATTCTATTTGTCTTATGTCCAGAAGTTAGGTTCCGTGGATTATATAAAAATATTCAATGAAAAGAATGCCGCTAAAATTCAATCCAATTTAGACTTACTAGCCTATGAATATCCTTTCTATCAATCTCAAGTAGACTTGGATTTTTTCGAAAAAAGTGCCCGTGCTATGGAGTCTGAGAAAGATTCTCTTTTGACGTTCATGAAAGATTTTAAGGAAGTAACATTCGTGAAAGATGTATGGAAGAAATTTCCTGACACCCTAGACTATTTCCGTCCTGCTATAGCGTTGAAAGCCCATTTAGAGAGTGAGGAAGACGGCATGAAGAAAATTTCGCTTAGAAACTTTCATCAGTCTGATATTTCTGTAAAAGCGTATAGCACAGATGCTCTTCCAGACCAACTTATCCTCTTAGATTCTTCAGTTGATTTTACTGGGTTTACTTCAGATTATGAGACCAAGTATCTCTCTCTCCCCTCTGAGGTGAAATATGTTTATTATGTCCCTAAGAACTTAGGAGGCAAGTTGATTAGAGAGAAGGTATCTAAATGGCCTCTGCCGGGTAATATAGACGTAAGAGGAGACTTCTCTTCTGTCTTAAATCAGTATAAAAAGAAAGGCGTTATCACAATCCCTAAGGGCACTTATTCTTTCACTAAAAATGTAGTGGCTGCCGATGCTGAAAAGCTGATAATAGAAGCCGGTTCTTCAATAGACCTTACAAATACTGCTGGGTTTATAAGTTATATCCCAGTGGAACTTAAAGGAACACCAGAGAACCCTATTCACATTTTCTCTTCAGATAGCACCGGTTCGGGCTTTAATGTATTCTCTGAACACGGACATTCTATTCTGGAAAATACTCACTTTACTGGACTAAACTCCATGAATAAGAATCACTGGATTTTAACTGGTGCGGTTACTCTATATGGTGGTTCTGTGGCCATAGCCAACTGCTCTTTTAATGACAACCATTGTGAAGATGGACTGAACATTATTCGGTCTAAGTTCACTATGACTGAAAGCACGGTGAGTAACACACTATCAGATGGTTTTGATGCAGATTTCTGCACAGGTGTATTGTCTAATTCTGTTATTACCTTAACCAAAAATGACGCCCTAGACTTCTCTGGAAGTCAGATAGAAATAATAGGCTGTGAAATATCTAAAGTCGGAGATAAAGGAATCTCTGGTGGAGAAAACTCTCAACTTAAAATCTCTAACACCAGCATAAACGGAGCTGTAATAGGAATAGCTTCTAAGGATTACTCTCAATTAGAAGTGACTGATGTTCGTTTAAAAAACTGTGATTATCCATACGCAGCGTTTAGAAAAAAACCAGAATATGGACCAGCCAGTATTACTGTAACTTCCTCTGAAGAAGTGAATGGCAGAATGTTATTGGATTTAGATTCTAAGATTACTATTGGATCTAAAGTTTCTGTGGGTAAAGAAAAGCTAGATATAGAAAGTCTTTATTCAAACCAATAAGACGCTAAACACTAATTGATTTTAAACTCTGTTCTTCTGTTGGCTGCTCTTCCAGAATCTGTCTCGTTAGAATCTATTGGAGCTGTTTCTCCATACCCTTTAGCAGAAACTCTGTCTGCTACTATACCTGAATCTACTACGAATTTAGCTACAGATTCTGCTCTGCTTTTAGAAAGAGCCAAATTATCCTCCACAGAACCTATATTATCTGTATGGCCTCCTATTTCTATTCGTAAATCAGGATTCAAGTTCATAAACGAAACTAATCTTCCTAACTCTATTTTAGAAGACTCTTTAAGCTCATAGCTATCCGTGTCAAAGAATACATTTTGTAACACTACAGAATTTCCCGCGGTTATCTTTTTCATTGGCACGTTTAATTCGTAAGGCTCTGCTATTCCCTTAGTCTTTAATTTGAAGTTTTCTGAATGAAACATATATCCTTCTCTACTTACACTTACCATATATTCTTTACCTACAGGAAGTGGAATTAAGAATTCTCCAGACTTATCGCTTGTTCCTACCGCTACAGAAGCTCCTGTTTCTAAATCTACGAGTTCGAACGAAGCATCTAGCGGCCTAAAGTTTTTAGCATCATATATTAACCCTTCAGCGTAAGTTACTGGCTGTGGTTTTACATTTTCGGGAAGCTCGAAATGATATAAATCCAAGTCACCAAATCCCCCTGGTCTATCACTAGCAAAAACAGCTAGACTACCACTCGAAGAAACCAGCAAACTATTTTCATCTCCTGCTGTATTGATGGGATAACCAAGATTTACTGGCTCTCCCCAACTTCCGTCTGGGTGCTTTCTAGACATGAATAAATCCAACCCACCCATTCCAGGATGTCCGTCTGAGGCAAAGTATAGCGTCTGTCCATCGGGATGTATAAAAACAGACTCTTCTACTTCTGGTGTATTTACCAAGCCCGGAATTTTAGATGGCTTAGACCATGTGCCTTTATCACTAAGCTCCGCAGACCAAATATCTTGATGGGAAATACCTTTTCCTGAACGCCTTCCTCTTACGAAATACAGCGTTTTTCCATCTGCAGAAAATGAGGGCTGAGATTCCCAAACCCCAGAGTTTATCGTCCCTCCTAAATTCATGGCCTCAGTCCAATTTTTTCCTTCTTTGTAAGCATAAAACAAATCACAGGAGCCATAACCTGTTCTCCCTGCTCCATAATCATCAAAGAGCTGACATGCTGTAAAAAAAAGTATTCTACCATTGGCAGAATAACTCGGAGCCCCTTCATTCATTAATGTGTTTACTACACGCAGATTCTTTGCGTTTTCCCACTGGTCATTCTCCTTATTACTCACATAAAAATCCTCGTGAACACCATTAAAGGCATTGGCATTTTCTATTCTACGGGTAAATAACAATTCATCCTCATCTACTGTGAGCGTAGGGTAATATTCTGGGAATTTCGTATTGATAGAAGGACCGAAGTTTATAGGCTCGAACGGCACCGGATTTTTCAATGCCTCCTGAGCGAAAGAACAATTCCTTAATGACCTAGTAGCTCTTTCTGTCATCGGAGATGCCGCTGGATTAGACTTCTCGTACAAAGTGAAATTATAAATGGCAGCCTCATAATCAGATTCACTCATATTTATCTCTCCCAAGTAAAAGTAAGCCGCCATAAACTTTCTGGGCTCTATAGATATAGCCTTTTCTAATTGTTTTCTAGCACTCTTTAAATCGTTCGTTTCTAGGTATAACTCAGAAAGTACAATGTATGCGTCTGTGAAATTTTCATCTCTTTGAATGGCTTGCTTGAATAAAGCCTCTGCTTTTTCGTGCTCTCTTGAAGTAAGCGCTGCAGTAGCCTGTTCAAATAGCTTTATGGCTTTTTTATTCTCTGTAGAATAATCTGTATTCCTTCCTTGAGCTGAAGCAGAGAAGCTCATAGACAGAGCTGCTAAAACTATAAATAGGTTCTTCATCGAGTGGTTTTTCTTATTGATAAAACGGGTCTTCTGCAGGAATGTTTACAAATTCCTAACCAAAGATTTCTGTGTGATATAAAACTCGAAGTTTTTAGGCGTTGCAACGCGAAAATTAATTCTATTTGTACTACTTCTACTGTGAATAAAGATGACGAGAATAGGACTTATTTCTGATACCCATAGCCATATAGATGAGCGTATACTCCATTACTTCGATGAGGTAGATGAAATATGGCATGCTGGTGATATAGGTTCTATGGAAGTCCTAGAAAAGCTAGAAGCTCATAAACCTACTCGGGCCGTATATGGAAATATAGATAACGCTAAAATAAGAAGTGCCACCGAGCACATTCACAGAATTTCTGTAGAAGGAATGAATTTTTGGATGATTCATATAGGCGGAAGACCAGGGAAATATTCTAAAGGAATTCACGAGAGCATGGTAGCCGAAAGACCTGATGTATTTATCTGTGGCCACAGTCATATATGCAAAGTTCAACAAGACGCTAGATATGATATGCTTTATATTAATCCAGGAGCGGCAGGAGTTCAAGGATTTCATAAGGTGAGAACAATGTTACGCTTCTGTGTTCATGCCGGAAAAATGAGTAACCTAGAAGTGATCGAACTTGGGCTTAGAGGAACAGAACTGTAATCCGAAATCTGCTAAATCAATAAAACATAAGGGATGCAGCTGAATACCTCTCTTTTTTTAATAGTCAGTCACCATTTTTTCAAGCTCAGAGAGCAAGCCTGATATTTTCATGTCTTTTTGACGAATTGATTTTACCTCAGACATCTCATCTATAAATGGCCCTTGGAACATAAACGCATCAGCCCTTAAAGAGCTTATTCTAGCGTATAGATTCGAAAACTGATAAAACTCATTATCTAACTGACGTATTTTTTGCTTCATTTTATTGATGGCCGTCATACTTTCTCTTGAGTCAGCTCGACTCGTAATGTCTCTTTTATAATCGTCATAAAGGACTTTTAGAGAATCGAAATCTATTTCTAACTCACTCATCTTCTGAGATAACTCAACCTCAAAATCCAGAAGAGCTAGCGCCTTTATTTTATGAGCTGCGCAAATAGAATCGAAAACCGCATCTGTTATAATCAAGTTTTTTAAATCAAGAGCATTACTTTTCTCTTGGTCTTGAAGAGATGCTATTAGAGCCTTATAATTTGATAGTTGAGAACCTGGTTTAGTTAATGGTTTTTGAGCTTGCTCTGTTCTAAAATATTTAATAGCGTCTAATCTTTCTTGAGAACTCTCAGACACTCTTTTAGAAGCACTCTCAATGTTTTCTGCATTCTTTTTCAATAATCGGTAAGGTTGTGCTTCTTTATTTCGAGTGGCACTATAGACTCCATTAAATAGAAACACATCAGGCTCACTTATTCCGGCAGAACCCTTCATTTGATCATCTAGAACAGACTCATACTGGGAAATTGCGCTATTCCATTGGTCAAAAGGAATTCTCCCGCAGGAACTCAGAATTAGCATGCACAAGGAAACTAATAACATAATTCTCATCTTAATCTGTCTAAGGATTTAACCAATTCTTCATCCTTCTTTATAGCTCTATTCGCTAAAAACACAAAAGGCAGTGCCGCTACTGGCGCAACATAACCTAGCCAATACCCAGTCAATTCGGCTCCTTCAGGCTTATTATATTCTATGACTGCCATAGAAATAACTATCAGCGCTGCTAATAGCAAATAAATCACTCTTCCTAATGAAAGCTGTTTTTGTCTTTCTTTAAACTGCGTGAGCATGAACACAATCATGGCTAAGGATATAGGACCTAAGGCCATAAGCCCAACTCCCCATTCACTCGTTTCTACAGACCCATCTGAGCCTAATAGATTTTTAATGTTTAGTGAATAGCTTAAATCTCCCAGCTCATAAAAGCAAATAGGAAAGAAAAACAATAGACACAATGAAACCGCAGCTAACAGTAAGTATACGGTTTGGATTCTTTGCAGCATAACTTCTTTTTTTCTACAAAGATAATTTTCCATTAGAATTCAGAGTGCATTATTATTAACCATTTACTGCTTAGCAATGAAAAAAAACATTAATATTGTAAAATCTTAAGTTGGCAATCAGCCAAGCATAACACAAATCACAACAGATAGAGAATTTCAATCCGAAAATCCAAATTCACGATTAATTACTGAATTCATTCGCAATAGATGTACGACATTATTTCATTAAATGGTATGAAGGTAGCAGAGCTTAGAGATGTAGCCGCTAAACTTGATATCAAAAAAGCTGACAAGCTTAAAAAACAAGATCTTATTTACAAAATATTAGATGAGCAGGCGGTAAACCCTCCTACTAAAGCTCCTATTAAGGCCCCTGAAGCTAATAAAGCTGCGCATAAACCAAACACATCTAGAAAGCCAGCTCCTAAAAAAGAATTTGCGCCTGTTGCGCCTAAAGAAGATTCTACTTCTGTAGAATCCTCTAAGCCTAAAGAGACTCCTGCGCAAAGAGACGCTACTAGGGTAAACTCAGCAGATGGCAAAAGATCGGCATCACCAGCCAAAGGTAAAAGACCGCGAAAAAAAGTAGCTATTTCTGATTCAACTACTAATTCTAATACTCCTGCTGCTCCGAAAGCAAACGTTACAGAAACGGCAGAAGTATCAGAACAAAAAGAAAACACTCAAGCTAAGAAACCTGTTCATTCGAACAATAACAGGCCACAGCGAGAAAACACTAATTCTGATCACAAAAACACTAGAAATCAGAATAACCCGAATCAAAACAATAATCCGAACCAGAATAACAACCCAAATCAAAATAATAACCCGAATCAGAACAACAACCCAAATCAGGGTAACAATCCGAATCAGGGCAATAACCAGAACAATCATCACAAGAAAGAGCAAAAAAGAGGCAAGGCTGATGAGCATGGTTACAACTTTGATGGCCAGATAAAGGCTGAAGGTGTATTAGAAATGATGCTAGATGGTTACGGATTCTTAAGATCTTCTGATTTTAATTATTTAAATTCTCCAGATGACGTTTATGTAGCTCAAAGTCAAGTAAAGCTCTATGGGCTTAAAACTGGTGATTCTGTTGTAGGTAATATTAGACCTCCTAAACAAGGAGAAAAATATTTCCCGCTTATTTCTGTAGAGTCTATAAACGGGAGAAGCCCTGAGTTCGTAAGAGATAGAATACCATTCAAATATTTGACTCCGCTTTTCGCAGAGGAAAAGTTTCAATTAGGGAAAAATTCTAAAAACATCTCTACTAGACTAATGGATCTGTTCGCTCCTATAGGAAAAGGACAGAGAGGAATGATCGTATCTCAGCCTAAAACTGGTAAGACTGTATTATTAAAAGAAATAGCTAACTCTATAGCTGAGAACCATCCTGAGACCTACTTAATTATCCTTCTTATAGACGAAAGACCTGAAGAGGTAACGGATATGAAAAGAAGTGTAAATGCTGAAGTAATAGCCTCTACGTTTGATGAGCCCGCAGATAGACACGTAAAAATAGCCAACCTCGTACTAGAGAAAGCTAAGAGAATGGTAGAATGCGGACATGATGTTTGTATCCTTCTAGATTCTATTACTAGACTAGCTCGAGCATATAACACTGTGAGTCCGGCTTCTGGTAAAGTATTAACTGGTGGTGTAGATGCAAATGCACTTCACAAGCCTAAAAGATTCTTTGGTGCAGCTAGAAACATAGAAAATGGTGGCTCTTTAAGCATCATAGCTACGGCATTAACTGACACTGGTTCTAAGATGGATGAAGTGATCTTTGAAGAGTTCAAAGGAACGGGTAACATGGAACTTCAGCTAGATAGAAAAATCGCCAATAGAAGAATTTTCCCTGCTATAGATATTACTTCTTCAGGAACTAGAAGAGAAGATCTATTGATGGATAAAGAAGCGCTTCAGAGAATTTGGATTCTAAGAAAACATCTTGCTGATATGAATCCTATAGAAGCTATGGAATTCGTTAAAAGTAGAATTATGTCTACAGAATCTAACGAAGAGTTTTTAATCTCTATGAATAGCTAATAAAGTCTTTGGGGTATTTAATAAACAACACAATAGTAGAGATAAAGCATTAGAGACATATTAGGTATTATATAGCCTTTACTAAATAAAACTAAACTAAAAATTATC
>LAQC01000034.1:0-14492 GCA_000981645.1 Cryomorphaceae bacterium ASP10-05a
CATGTGGTAGTCAACATTTTTTTGAACGGTTCCTTATCTCCTAATCTGTAGTATAAGGAGTAGTTAGTAGCTCCTTCCTGCTGAGTATATCCTTTGAGGTTTCCGTCTTTATCGAAAGTGTATCCGCTGATAGGGTTAGAGGCATCCTCATTTTTATAAAGTTGAGTAAGCTCTCCTGTTACAATATTTAATTTATAGGGCTCGAATATTTCAGGATTGTTTTTGTTTAAATCCACGATAACGAAATCCTTTTGGTCTTTAAGTGAGTTCGAGAAATTAGCCTTCACTCCATCAAAAGGAGTGAGGTCCATAGAGTTTTTACCATCTATGTCGGCAGCGTATATATGATAATTCTCGTCTCCGCCTTTATCTTTCAGGTAAATAAGTCTCGAGTTGTTGGCCCATCCATACCCTCTAATTAGGTCTTCTCCTTCTTCTACGGCTAGGTTGATTTTATCGGTGTCAGTGTTTTTAACATAAACATGACTTTTTCCGTTTTCATCCCGTTGTCTAAATGAAAAGTAATTCCCATCTGGAGAAAATTGAAAACTTGACTGCTCAGGCTTTTTAAAGTAATCTTCTACAGAATATTTAAAGAGACCTTTTTCTAGTTCGGCTAGTGTTTTTAATTCAAGCTCCGTTGAAGGTAAGTCTGTGTTTCCAGGAAGTTCTGTTTTATCCTGCGCTTGTGTTTGTGTAATCATGAATGCTGAAATAATGAAGAGTAGATGTTTCATTTTCTTAATTTTGGCTAAATGTAGATTCTCAATCTTAGTTAGATCACTCTCGGGTGTTAAAATTAGAGAATGAAACCATAAAAAAAGGATAATCAAGTGCTTTCTAGTTGAATGGTCTTACCTGTTTGATGTATAATTCTCTAGAGTCTTTTTCTAGCTTAAACTCGAAGTCTAAGCCATACTCATTAAAAGTGGCGCTAGTAAAATCCCTGTAATAAAAATATTTTTTAATTCCTTGAATTACATTAGCTAATCTATAGATTTCATCTGAAGTCATCACCAGGTTGAAATCATTTAGGCTAGAAGTAGTAATTATTTCTATTGTTTGGTTTTGGGTGTAAAATCCGCTTTCTTTAGTAGGGTAGCATATAAATTGATCACATGTAATCGCTGGGTTTGGTTGAACTACAGAAGAATCTCCTAGCTGTGCATTGACCACAAACCCTAAATTATTTTCTCTATAAAGATTCTTAGAAATAGCTACTCCATTAACCTCCTCATCAGGGAAAGACCGATGAACCAATATGCCCATCATCACATCTTCTTGCTGAATATTAAAGTATGCTCTTTCATCATACGCAGAATCCTTCCATAAGCTAGCCCATACTTTTCTTAGTGCATTTTCTATGGTTTTCCCTTCATCTTTCTCTTCGATATTGCTTCCGGTTACAACTGTTTTAGACGAGTAAAGCCCAGCTCCCGAAAACCCTTTCATATCTTCAGCATTCGTGCTTGACCTAAATCTGAACTTGTTGAAAGATGACATTCCTTTGAGCTGGTTTTCTATCTTAAGAATTAAGATAGAATCGACAGGAGTGGATTTGATTTTTTCTCTAATTGTAGATAAAAGTTCTTTTGGAGTGGGGTGATTTTCTAGTTGGGCTATAAGTCCAATAACCTCACTCTTTTCGGCATGCTGTTGATAGTAATAAAATGGAATTCCAAATGCGGCTTCTGGAACAGAGAAGTCCATTTTTTCAGCTAATTGATGAAGTATTCCAAAGTTTTCAGCTTTGTATCCGCAGTAATTGGCCGTTTTTCTATTAAAATCTTTTGCTTTTATTAATTCTTTTTCGTTTAAGTTCTTTTTCAGATAAAGACGTTTCCTTTCCTTTTTTGTGTTGGATGAGCCATCGGTTTCAGAAATAGTAAAGCCATCTATAGATACCGTTAGTTCTACCTGTTTCCCTATTAAGGAATTAATATTTTCATCATCCCACGCATCCTTTAATGCCATCACGGGTATTTTCCTGTTTTGGCCTAGAATAGAAAGATGGCTTAACGGAGTCTGTAGGTCAGTAGTTATTATTCCCGATACACCAGCTAACTGTAAGGGTGTTCCATTAATAAGAATAATATCGTCTTCATCAATAGAGGAATTGCTTAGTTCTGAGAGTTCTATTTTTCTGAGTTTGCCCGTGCCAGTGTATTTACTGACAGATTGAAAATTCTGATTCTTATAAATTTCTTCAGGTTTGATGAATGGTATCGTTAACTTATTCTCTGAGTCAATCAGTCGGGCACTGTTTAGAATGAGTTTTACGTCAGGGGTTAAAAAGCTAGATTTTACTACTTGGTCATGAAGTAAAGTTATATCGGAAAGCAGCATTTGGTCAGAGGGAGAAAGTTCTAAGATGTATTCCTTTCGAGATGGAAAAAAATTAATATTAGCCAGTAAAAATTTCCGTTTATCTCTGTTAGCACCGTAATTATCTCGATTGAAAATGCCCAGAGGCTCATTGTAACCTAAAACTGTTTGACAGAATTTATTGTGATACTGAAAGCTGTTAGAGATGTAATAGATTTCTTTTTCTTTTAAATCATAGACAAGTTTAACAGCCTGAACTTCTGAGTATTTTGAAGAAAGAGGTTCGCGTTGCAACGCTATGAAATCCGCCTCACTAAGACTGTTTAAGTATTCCTGAGCAATAGGAGATGAGGAACAGCAATTTAGCAGGACAATTAGAATGAAGCTTAGCGGTGATTTCAAAGGGAGGTAAATATTTCGATTAGTAGAACGTATCACAGCATAAATTATTCTTTTTTTGAGTTGAATGTTTTAGAATATAGCTCGAGATTAGAGAGGAAAGGTAGGAATTTTATATCCTTGTGAAATAAAACAACTGAAAATGGAAGTAATAGACGAAGGATTAGCGCCTGGCGCTAAACAGAATAATGATTTAAATGAGCTAATAGCTAATGGCTATGATTTTGATTTCGGGAAATACATCTCTGATGGATTTGATATTTTTAAGAAGGAGGCAGGTTCTTTCATCGGATTCGGAATTTTGAGTGGACTTATTATCGCGCTGGCAGGAATGATTCCGTTTGGAGGTGTCATCGTGTCCGCACCTCTCACAATTGGGTATTCTATATATGCTCATAAAGTGGCAAATGATCAGAGCAGACAGTTTTCTGATTTTTTCAAAGGGTTTAGCGGAAAAATATTTGGTCAATTAATACTTGTTTCTATAGTAGGAGGAATTCTGAGCGTGCTAGGAATGATACTATTCATTCTTCCGGGTATCTACTTGGCGGTGGGGTATATTTTCGCGAGTCAGATAGTTCTTTTTTATGACCCTAAAGTGGAGTTTTGGGAAGCGATGGAGCTCAGCAGAAAATTGGTAACTAAAAACTGGTGGTCGTTTTTTGGTCTTTTGATAGTGGCTGGTCTAATAGCTATGAGTGGAGTATTGTTATTAGGCATAGGCTTGTTAATTACGGCTCCGATAGCGTCATGTATTCTTTATGCGGCTTTCAATGACATAGTGAAGCCATCTCCAGATTCATTGGATTACTTAAGTTAGAAGGTTGGAAAACTTAAATTCTAAAAGGCAGTCTTTAGTCGGTCTGCCTTTTTTTGTAAATCGAAATTTGGGCAGTGATTTATTCGTTCACAGGAAGAATTAAACTTTTTAGTAAATATCTGCTGTGTATTTCTTGATGTCAGCCTCAGCGCCCAAAACACACTTATTTAATTATTTAAGACCATTATTCCCTTGTGGTCGGAGGCTGTTTTTCGTGCGTGTAAACGCTAACTTTACAGAATGAATTTTTAATTCATCTAGATTACGTCCTTCTATTTATTTAAGTAGATTTGCCAATTGCAAACAGCTAAACAAACACAAGATTATTCAAAATGGGTTGGTTTAAAAGATTAAAAGAAGGGATTACTACTTCTACGAATGAGAAGAAGGAAATTCCTGAAGGATTATGGTACTCATGTCCAGGTTGTAAAGAAGTCCTTCCTTCAGAAGAGCACGGATTAAACCTGTGGGTTTGTCCTTCATGTGATCATCATGAACGAATAGGTTCCTATGATTATTTTTCATTCCTCTTCGATGATGGTAAATACAAAGAAATGAATAAGACATTTCATTCAGCTGATCCGTTAAAGTTTAAGGATACTAAGCCTTATACGGACAGATTAGTAGCCTCAGCCAAAAAAACAGGATTAAGAGATGCTATTAGAACAGCTCATGGAACATTAAATGATGAGCCTATAGTTATAGCCGCTATGGATTTTAAGTTTATTGGAGGCTCTATGGGTAGTGTAGTAGGAGAGAAAATAGCCAAGGGAATAGAAAAAGCGATAGCTCTTAAAGCTCCATTCGTATGTGTTTCTAAATCGGGAGGTGCTAGAATGATGGAAGCTGGATTTAGTTTGATGCAGATGGCTAAAACAAGTGCTAGACTCACACAGCTAGCAGATGCTGGATTGCCTTACATTAGTATCCTAACAGATCCAACTACTGGTGGGGTTACCGCTAGTTTTGCTATGCTGGGAGATTTGAATATAGCAGAGCCGAATGCGCTCATAGGTTTTGCTGGACCTAGAGTAGTAAAAGAAACTATCGGTAAAGATTTGCCTGACGGCTTTCAGCGTTCAGAGTTTGTTTTAGAGCATGGGTTCTTAGACTACATCGTTCATAGAAAAGAACTTAAGAATAAATTAGCCTTTAGTTTACTTATGCTTAAAAATGCAGGAGTTACACAGCCAGCCGCTAAAAAAGTAGCAGCCAAGAAATAAATAAATAGATCTGTTTTCTTCGAAGTGACGAGCGTTAATCTCAGGTGTTTCTCTTTTTTCTAAAGAGAAAACTCACCGAGCTGAAGGATAAGGAGGTAGCTAGTTCGTTATAGAGATAAAAAAGTGTTCCATTTTGGCTGTTTCCTCTAATGTTATAGTTACTTTTGCAGTCAATTTTTTATTAACGCATCACAATCATTTAATTAATATTGTAACATGTATTTAGATTCAGAAAAGAAGAAAGAATTCTTCAAAGCACACGGAAAATCAGAAAAAGACACTGGTTCAGCAGAAGCTCAAATAGCTATGTTCTCATTCAGAATAGCACATTTAACAGAGCATTTAAAGAAAAACAAAAAAGATAAGAATACTCAAAGATCACTAGTTCTTCTAGTAGGAAAGAGAAGGTCTCTTCTTGATTACCTAACTAAGAAAGACATTGTGCGTTATAGAGCTATTGTTAAAGAATTAGGATTAAGAAGATAATAGTTGATTATAGATATTCCATACGGAACATAATATAAAATCCATTAAAGGGCATTTCAAACGATTTGCCTTTTTTGGTTTTTACTTGGGGGCAACGGGTCCGCAGTAAAAAGTACACACACACGCAATAAGAAGACAATTAATTATGAGTAACGATTTACAGGTTTTTTCAAAAACCATTGATCTAGGTGACGGAAAAGTAATCACCATTGAAACAGGAAAATTAGCTAAACAAGCAGACGGTTCAGTAGTAGTAAGATTGGGTGATACCATGTTATTAGCTACGGCGGTTTCAGCTAAAGATGCTAGAGATGATGTAGACTTTCTTCCACTAACAGTAGACTACAGAGAAAAATACGCAGCTACAGGAAGATTTCCAGGTGGATTCTTCAAAAGAGAAGCTAGACCAAGTGATGGTGAAGTTCTTACTATGAGATTAGTAGATAGAGCGCTGAGACCGATGTTTCCAAAAGATTATCACGCTGATACACAGGTAATGGTACAGCTAATGTCTTCTGACAAAGAGAACATGCCAGATGCACTTGCTGGATTAGCAGCATCTGCAGCTTTAGCAGTTTCAGATATTCCGTTTGACGGACCTATATCAGAAGTAAGAGTAGCTAGAATAGACGGTAAATTTTGTATCAACCCTACTTTCGAAGAGTTGAAGAAAGCTGATATGGATCTAATGGTAGCTGGTACTATCGATACTATCGTAATGGTAGAAGGTGAGATGGACGAAGTTTCTGAGCAGGACCTTGTAGATGGTATCGCGGCAGGTGCAGCTGCTATTACAGTTCACTGTCAAGCACAATTAGACTTAGCTTCTATGGTAGAAAAGTCTAAAGTAAAAAGAGAATACAACCATGAAGATTCTGATGAAGAACTTTATGAAGCTATGAAAGCTGCTTGTTACCAACCATGTTATGATGTGGCTAAAAAAGGTTCTGCTAAGGAAGAACGTTCTGCTGCATTTAATGAAATTAAGAATAACTTCTTCGATACATTAACTGAGGAACAACAAGCAAATAAATACTTATATAAGCAGTATTTCAGTAAAGTTCAGAAAAGCGGTGTAAGAGATTGCATGCTAGAAGAAAGAATCAGATTAGACGGAAGAGAATCTAAAGATATCAGAAACATCTGGTGTGAAGTAGATTACTTACCATCAGCTCACGGTTCAGCTATCTTTACTAGAGGTGAAACTCAATCATTAACTACACTTACATTAGGTTCTAAAATGGATGAGCAGTTAATAGATGGCGCACTTCGTCAGGGAACTGAGAAATTCTTATTACACTATAACTTCCCTCCATTTTGTACTGGAGAATCTAGACCTCTAAGAGGAACTAGTAGAAGAGAAGTTGGTCATGGTAACCTAGCGCTTAGAGCACTTAAAAAAGTACTTCCTTCATTAGAAGATAATCCTTACACGATGAGAATCGTATCTGAGATTCTAGAATCTAACGGTTCTTCTTCTATGGCTACAGTATGTGCCGGAACATTAGCCATGATGGATGGTGGTGTACCGCTTATCAGACCAGTTTCTGGTATTGCTATGGGATTAGTAATGGATCCAGAAACTAAAAAATATATCGTTCTTTCAGATATTCTAGGAGATGAAGATCACCTAGGAGATATGGATTTCAAAGTAACTGGAACTACTAAAGGTATTACAGCATGTCAAATGGATATGAAAATCCAAGGACTTGAATCTTCAGTATTAACTGAAGCGTTAATGCAGTCTAAAGAAGGAAGACTTCACATATTAGGTGAAATGCTTAAGACCTTAGATGCACCTAGAGCTGATTATAAAGATCACGCACCTAGAATCGTTTCATTCAATGTTCCTAACGATATGATAGGAGCTATCATCGGACCTGGAGGGAAAATTATTCAAGAGATTCAAAAAACAACTACTGCTAATATTTCTATCGAAGAATTAGAAAACGGAGAAGGAAGAGTAGAAGTAACTTCTGATAACGGAACAGCTATGAAAGAAGCTGTAGACTGGGTTAAGAAAATCGCTTTCCCACCTATAGTTGAAGTAGGAGAAACGTACGAAGGAAAAGTTAAAACGATTATGGCATACGGAGCATTCGTAGAGATCATACCTGGACAAGACGGACTTCTTCATATCTCTGAGTTAGCTTGGGATAGAGTAGAGAAAGTAGAAGATGTACTTAAAGAAGGAGAGCTAGTTAAATTTAAAGTAACAGGAAAAGACCCTAAAACTGGTAAATTAAAGCTATCTAAAAAGGTGCTAATGCCTAAGCCAGAGAAGTCTGAATCTTAAGTAGTGTTGGAGTGATTGTTGTGGCGCCTTTCATTAGGCGTTGCAACATGTGAGATGAAAGTTTAACATCTCACACTGTTACTTTTCTTGAAAAACAACGTTTAATAATATGGTGCTCAGATTTTCTGAGCATCAAACTAGATAATAAACTGTAATAAACATGCGTCAGCTAAAGATTACAAAACAGGTTACTAACAGGGAAACAGCTTCCTTAGATAAGTATTTGCAAGAAATAGGTCGAGTCGATCTGATCACT
This sequence comes from Cryomorphaceae bacterium ASP10-05a, assembly GCA_000981645.1. GTDB lineage: Bacteria > Bacteroidota > Bacteroidia > Flavobacteriales_D > Sanyastnellaceae > ASP10-05a. The sequence continues at coordinate 7,806 of LAQC01000034.1, forward strand.
GCTGAAGAAGAGGTTGAATTAGCGAAGAGGATAAAAGAAGGAGATCAATTAGCACTCGAAAAACTCACAAAAGCAAACTTAAGGTTCGTAGTTTCCGTGTCTAAACAGTACCAAAATCAGGGATTGAGTCTTCCTGACCTTATTAATGAGGGAAATTTAGGACTTATCAAGGCAGCACAAAGATTTGATGAAACGAGAGGTTTCAAATTTATATCTTATGCGGTATGGTGGATTCGTCAGTCTATTCTTCAAGCTCTAGCAGAGCAGTCGAGAATCGTAAGACTTCCATTGAATAAAATTGGTTCGATTAATAAAATCAATAAAGCGTTTGCTAGATTAGAACAAGAGTTCGAAAGACCTCCTACACCTAATGAGATAGCTGAAGTGCTAGACATGACCCTGGAAGAAGTGAAACAATCACTTAAGAATTCAGGACGTCACGTAAGTATGGATGCACCTCTTAAAGATGGTGATGAAAGTAGTTCTAACATGTATGATGTACTTTCTGAAGGTGAATCTCCTTCTCCAGATATGGAGTTAATGACTGAGTCATTAAGAAAAGAGATAGAGCGTTCATTAAGAACCTTAACTACTAGAGAAGCAGATGTAATTAGACTTTACTTCGGTTTAAACGGAGAGCACCCTATGACCCTAGAGGAAATAGGAGAGCGTTTCGATTTAACTAGAGAAAGAGTAAGACAGATTAAAGAAAAGGCTATTAGAAGACTAAAACACACTTCTAGAAGTAGAATCTTAAAGTCTTATTTAGGATAATAGATCAACTTTATTTTATAATAGTAAAAACCCTCAATCACTGATTGGGGGTTTTTTATAAAACAAAAAAAGACCTAAACTTTAGTCCTCTATCCACAATAATCTAACGTATCCTCGTTTTGTCTTAAAGATTCATTTCTTTTGCAACGCGAAATAAAAAAATGACCAAAACAATTTACGCCATATTCCTAGCGCTTACAGTGCTTCTGGTTTTTTCATGTAGAAAAGATAAATTCAATACATCCTCTGATTTTCAGCTGGAGTTCAGCAGAGATACTATTTTATTTGATACTGTATTTACCACTTTGGGCTCGGCTACTCAGGTGTTTAAGGTCTACAATCCAGACCAGAATAATTCTGTGGAAGTAGATTATTTCTCATTGAAAAATGGTTCTAATTCTAAGTTTAGAATAAATGTAGACGGAGAGCCGGGTGTAAGGGTGGGAAATATCACCATAGCTCCAAAAGATAGCGTTTTTGTTTTTGTAGAAGTAACCGTAGATGGGAATGATGAGGCGCTGCCTTTTGTAGTAGAAGAGGAATTAGTAGTAAACTCCAATGGAAGCGAGCAGGAAGTAAAACTGATAGCTTGGGGACAAAACGCTATATTTCATACGGGGTCTACAATTAACGTAAATCTAGATGGTGACATAGAGTTTAATGGATATTTAGAATGTGATGAAGTCTGGAATAATGAATTGCCTCATGTGATTTTCGGTACGGTGGGAGTGCCTCCAGAGTGCTGTTTAACGATTAACCCAGGAACACAGATATATGTTCACTCTGGTGGTGGTATCTTAGTAAATAATGGATGTATAGAGTCGAATGGACAGCTCGGGAATGAAGTAGTATTCCAAGGAGATAGATTAGAGGCTGAATATGAAGACCTGCCTGGTCAGTGGGGTGTAGAGTTAGAAGTGGTAGCAGATTTAGGAATAGGGCCTGAGATAGTGACTCTTTCTAGAGGAGGGTTATGGCTTTCTTCACCGCAGCCTAGTTACTTAGAGCATACTATCATAAAAAATGGAATAATAGGTCTTCAGGTGGATTCTACAGGAGAGCCTAGTGGACAGACTGTAGCCCTAAGAAATTGTCAAATATATAATCATTCTGCCATAGGTGTTCTGGGACAGGGCGCTACGATGACTGGTTATAATAACTTATTTGCCAACTGTGGACAGTCTACAGCTGCGTTTCAATATGGAGGAGAATACATATTTGACCACTGTACATTTGCCAATTACTGGTCTCAGGGAACTCGACAAGCTCCTTCATTTTTTCTAAATAATTATTACGAAACCTCTGGTAATACAATAGTAGAGAGGTCTTTAGGGGAGACTAGGTTTAGAAATTGTGCGTTTTACGGAGACAATGCTAATCTGGCTGATTATAGTGAGTTGATAGTAGACGTTTTGGATCCTGAAACTGAGCAGTATGTTTTTCAGAATTGTTTGGTAGATACGGAGCAGGATATAACGGATCCACTTAAGTTCATTGATTTAATAAATCAGCAGAATGCATCGTTTTTAGACCCATCTATTTATGATTTTAGGCCTACTCAGAGTAGCCCGTTAAGAGAAGAGGCGTTGCCTCTGGGAGGCGCTCTAGCAGTCGATTTAGCTGGAGAATCTAGGTTTGGTGGGTCGCCGCCAGATATAGGCTGTTTACAATATGTAGCCGACTAAGTGAATTTAGTCTCTAAGTTTCCAAACATTTTGGGTTTGGCCTCGTAAGTAAGGCGTAGGAGTTTGACCAAACTCTTGTTGAAATCGTTTGAATAAAGACGCTATGGAAGCGATTTAATTTTGTTTATTAGTTGTTATGATAACACCCCAAATTATGAAAAAGATTATAAACACATCTATTTTCTTTCTGTCTGTTTTTACTCTATCCAGCTGTGGAGATGAAAAGAAAGAAGAAAGTTCAGACACGAAAGTAGAAAGCCTAGTCTCTCCAGAAAGGATAGCTAATAGCGGAAACTTATTAAAGCTTCAGAACCAGTTTTTTAGTATTCCTTCACCTATTCAAACAGCTATTCTAATAAGAAAACAAAATTTAGAATACAGTCCTGAATTAGTGTCTGGAACGGATAAAGTAGATAACTACTTATCTCGCCATAAAAAGGCACTTAACTTAGGCGTTCTGGGGTCGGATTTAGCCTACCTATCTAATTATAAGGATATTAAAAAGAGTTTGGACTGTTTGGGTAAGATCGAATCATTAGCAGAAGATTTGGATATAAAGGCAAACATAAACCCTTCAATTCTTAAACGTTTTAACGAAAATATTAATACTCCGGATTCTTTAAATGCCCTCAATGCTGAGTTTTATAAGAATGCTGAAAGGTATTTAAAAGATAATCTTCAGAATGAAGTTGCTGCTTTAATTTTAACTGGAGGATGGATTGAGTCTCTTCATTTTGCTACGCAGAATTCAGATAACCAGTTTTTAAGGACTAGGGTAGCGGAGCAGAAAAATACGGTGGGAAACATTGTAAATATAATGGCCTCTTTTGAAGGTAAATTAGGTAGAGAAATTTGTAAAGAGTTGATAGAATTAGAGGCTATATTTAGGCAAATGAAGACTGCTTATAATTACGAGAAGCCTATTACAGATAAGGATAATAAGATGACTTATCTAAAGGGTAAATCTAATGTAGAGATAAGTGACCAGCAGTTAGAAAGTATCAAAGCTGCTGTTTCTAGAATTAGAAGTTTAATCATCTCATAAAAAGAAGAGAAATGAATATTAAAAATATACTATTAATAGCAGGCTTCTTTGGACTATTGGGGAGTGGCATGGCTCAGTGTGATACTGAGGCTAAATTATGTGATCGATACTTTGAAAAGTCATTTATATCGGATGGTCAAGAATACAGAGCATTACTCCACAGTGATCAAGAAGCAGAGTTTCAGACTACGCTTTTTGGAGGAAATGTTTATAGAATGGTTTCTTGTAGCGGAGAGGAGGCCGGTGAATTAATTTTCACTTTAAAAGATCAAGAGGGAAATGAATTGTTTAACAGCGCTGGGTTCGGTAATGCTCCATATTGGGATTTCAATGTAGAGAGTACCGCGGAAGTTACCATTAATGCTAGATTAGATAAAAATAAGAAGTCTTCGGGATGTGCAGTGATTCTGCTTGGTTTCAAGCAATAAGGAATCTGATAAAATTAAAATTAAAGCGGGCCATTGCCCGCTTTTTTTATGCCCGTTTTTTTGTTCTTATATGAGCTCTAGGTTTAGAAAGTAATATATAAATATCTGATTTTAAAGTAACCTCTTGGTTCATTATTCGTAACACACTGAAGAGGAATTTATCCTCATCATTATAAACTGAAGAATGAGCACAGGAGTATTACAAGCATTAATGCAATTATTCGCTATCATAACCAAAAGTGGTGGTGATGATGGTAGTAAGAATAATGGCCGAGATGTGATCGCTATTTTCTTGAGGCAGCAGCTGAATAGAGATTTAGTGAGAAAATTTCTCGCTTCTTACGATGAGTTTGTAGCTGTTCAGCAGGCTAAGCGACTATCTAAAAATGGACGTAAGAAAAGAAATAGCCTTAATTCAGTAAAAATTCTGAAAATATGTACGCAGATAAACGAAGAGTTAACTCAGAAAGAAAAAGTATTTGTTCTTTTAAGATTGTTAGAGTTTACCAAGGACTCTCATGATGAGCTTCAGATAGCTGAATTTATAGTGGTTGTAAGCGATACATTCAATATTAGTCGAAACATATTTGATGACTTAAAAGAACTCGTAAAGTCTACTAGTAATGAGGTTATAGATAACGAGAACTTTATTTACGCTTGTGGAGATAGTGAGTGGAATTATACCCATGCTAAATTTATAGAGAAGTGCGGCTTAAAAGGAAAATTGGTTTTCTATCGTGTGGAAGGTCTTAACATGTTCTTTTTAAAGGAATTTGGAGTTGATGATTTAACGTTAAATGGACAGGTTTTAACTAGCTCGAACATCCAGGTGTTTAATCAAGGAGCAAGTATCCGAAGCCCTAAAATAAGCCCAGTCTATTACAGTGATGTAATAGGAAAGAGTATCGAGGGAGAGGCTAGTCATAATATTGAGTTCAAAGCAGAAAATATTAGCTATTATTTTAAAGGAGGTAAACAAGCTTTACATCAGTTAAACATAGTAGAGAAATCTGGTAATTTAATAGGTATAATGGGAGGGAGTGGCTCGGGTAAGTCGACTCTTCTGAACGTATTAAACGGAAACTATAAACCATCTTATGGCTCAGTTAAAATTAATGGAATTGACATCCATAAGAGCCCTAAAGATATAGAAGGAGTGATTGGTCATATAGCTCAGGATGATCTGCTGATTGAGGAGTTAACAGTGTATGATAATTTGTATTTCAATGCCGAGTTATGCTTCAAAGATGATTCTCCAGAGCAGTTAGAAGAAAGAACATTAGAAACATTAAATTCTCTTGGACTTTTCGAAGCTAGAAATTTAAAAGTGGGTACGCCATTAGATAAGACTATTTCAGGTGGTCAAAGAAAAAGATTAAACATAGCACTAGAGTTGATTAGAGAGCCTTCGGTTCTTTTTGTAGATGAACCTACATCAGGGCTATCTAGCAGAGACTCTGAAAATATAATGGATTTATTAAAGGAGCTTGCCCTAAAAGGGAAGCTCATTTTTGTGGTTATTCACCAACCGTCTTCGGCTATCTTTAAGATGTTTGATAAGTTATTCTTATTGGACCAGGGTGGATATCCTGTCTACTATGGGAATCCAGTGGAAAGTGTCATTTACTTCAAGAAATTAGTGAATCATGCTAACCTAGAAGAAAGTGAGTGTAGTCGATGTGGCATCGTAAATCCCGAACAGATATTTAATATTATAGAGTCTAAAGTAGTAGACGAATATGGTATGCTAACTGAACATCGGAAAATTTCACCTAGAGAGTGGAATAATTTCTTTAATGTAATTATTGGAAATCATATTTCTAAAGAATTTCAAACTTTAGAGGCTCCTCACAGTCTCTTTAAAATACCTTCTTTATGGAAGCAGTTTAAGGTTTTCTTAAAGAGAGATGTATTAAGTAAATTGGCTAATACGCAGTATATACTAGTCAATTTCCTAGAGGCTCCAGCTCTGGCGTTAATTTTATCTTTCTTTATTAAGTTTTTTCAACCTAAAGAATCTGAGCAAGCATCTTACATATTTAGAGAAAGTGAAAACCTGCCTCAGTTCCTGTTTATATCAGTTATAGTTTCTTTATTCTTGGGGCTTACTGTGAGTGCAGAAGAGATAATCAGAGATCAAAAAATAATTAAAAGAGAGAAGTTCTTAAATTTAAGTAGAGGGAGTTACCTGATTAGTAAAATCGGGATAATGTTCTTCATTAGTGCTGCTCAGGCATTGACCTATGTATTGGTGGGTAATTTAGTGTTAGAAATAAAGGGGATGTGGTTAGAATATTGGGTGATACTCTTCAGTACTTCTTGCTTTGCTAATTTATTAGGATTAAATATCTCAGCCAGCTTTAACTCTGCCAAAGTAATCTACATTATCATTCCGATTCTTATTATTCCACAGTTGTTATTTAGTGGAGTGATAGTGAAGTTTGACAAGTTATATCCACTATTCTCATCTCAAAGTGAAGTTCCTTTAATAGGGAATATAATGGCTAGTAGATGGGCTTATGAGGCCTTAGCAGTTCATCAATTTACCGACAATAAATTCTCTAAAGAATTTTATTCCTTTGAAAAGGATAAAAAATATTATATATGGAAGAAAGATTATTGGTTAAAGGAACTGAACAATAAAATAAATAAGTGCAAGAAGAACTTTAATGATACCGAAAGTGTTATTGATTTCAGTTACGAGCTAAACATTATCAAAAACGAATTAGAAAAAGAAAAGAAATTGGTTCCAGGT
>LAQC01000034.1:14568-45360 GCA_000981645.1 Cryomorphaceae bacterium ASP10-05a
TTTAAGAAAGTACTCTGCTGCGAATATTAAGAAAGAGAATAGGCTAACTGAGTTAATGGACATTCCTGGTGGTAGGGAGGCCTATTTAGTGCTAAGAGATGAGTATAGTAATATAAGTCTTGAAGATTTCGTAACGAACAGTAACGACCTAAATCCTATAGTTGAATATCAAAACGAATTAGTACAGAAGTCGAACCCGATTTATCTGACTCCTACTAAAGGATTTTTTGATGCTCATTTCTATTCTCCAACTAAGAACTTCTTCGGCATTCAGATCAGTACATTTATAGCCAACTCAATGGTTATTTGGTTGATGGTGTTTTTGTTGAGTGTATTACTTTTCTTTGATGGATTGCGGAAAGTAGTAGAATTCAGTTCGCAGAAAAGTTCGGAATTAAGTCTATGGTTAATGAGAAGAATAAAGAATTAAATCTCTTCTACTTCTATCATTTTAAATGGAATGTCTATGATCGCATCATAGTCTTCACCAGCCTCAAGCATATCTTCGTCATCTTCTTCGTAGTACCAGTTAATAGTTACTGGATTACCGACCCGTTCTAGCCTTTTGANNNNTCTAATAGACACTTACTACTGCTTGTGTTGAAGTATTCAAGCTGTACATTTAGGACAGTTTCAGAAGGAGCACTGGCAGAATAGTTTTCTATCCAGTTAATGAGAGGTTTATAGAATTCAATAGAATTTTCAGGAATAGACCTTCCTTTTAGTAATAACACACCGTTTTCAGCACTGAATTCTACAGTTGGTGTTTTAGGAGTGCCTTCGAGTTTAATACTTTCCATTATTGATTTATTTTTACATTCAGACTGAAGAAAGAGTAATTTTCGTTAAAGGGAATGAATCCATATTCCAGTGGTTCACTTGATTTTCTGCCGATATCAATTAACCCAAGACCTGCACCTCCAGCGGCACTAAATTTTCCTTCAGTTAGTACTGTTTTATATAGTTGTTTTAACTCTTCTTTATCCAAAGAATTAATTTCTTTTAGTTTTGATTTGAAGCTCTCTATTTTAACGTCATTGATCAGATTCCCTGTTACTATAGAATAACCTTCTCTGTTTTTAGCGATCATAACTACCACGGACATATCGCACCCATGCTGTTGATTGAACTCTGCATTATGATGGTAAAGATTCTGAAGACACTCCACTAATATATTGAAGACCTTCTTCTTTATTCTAGATGATTCGTTTTTAAGTTCTAGTTTATTTTCAATAAGCTCTATAATAGCAGAGATTAAATCGTCAGTAATAGCTCCTTTGAAGGAGAGGAGTACGTTATTCTTCTCCATATCTGAATAGAAATCAAATATGTTAAATTGTTCTGACAAATCTTTTTTTCTGCTTCACAAATTTATTTCCATTGATGGCTGTGGGGGCCATTTCCTTAATTAGTTATAAACATAAATTTTGGATTATCTTAGAGTCTGAAAAGAACATACTTTTGCCCCATGATTATGGGAGATAATAATTCGGAAGAGTGGTTTGAGAATTGGTTCAATACGAAGTGGTATCACATGCTATATCAGAATAGAGACCTAAAGGAAGCAGAGCAGTTTATTCAAGCACTGATGCATAAATTAGAACTTCCTAAGTCTTCGGTATTGCTTGATGCAGCTTGCGGTGCAGGAAGGCATTCTGCCCAATTAAGTGCTATGGGTTATAAGGTGCATGGATTTGATTTAAGCGAAGAAAGTATAGATAAGGCGAGGGCTTATGAGACTGATTCATTGAAGTTCTCAGTTGCCGATTTACGCTCTTTTAGAACAGATGAAAAATTCGATGCTGTGTTCAGTTTTTTCACAAGCTTCGGATATTTTGAGACAGAGAAAGAGACTATAGCAGTTTTGGAAAATTTTAAGAATGCCTTAAATCCAAAAGGGATTTTAATGATAGATTTTTTAAATGCAGTCAAAGTAAAGGATGAACTGGTATTGAATGAATCTAAAACTGTTGATGGTATTGAATTTCGAATCAATAGGAAGTTACATAACGGAAGAATTGAAAAGGATATTCAATTCAAAGCAGAATCTAAAGAGTATACCTTTAGCGAAAAAGTAAGTGCTTTTGAGATTAAGGATTTCGAGCAGATGCTCGAAAAAACTTCTTTCAGAATAAAGGATATTTATGGTTCTTATCTTTTAGATGATTTTTCTGCAAACCAAAGCCCAAGATTGATAATTTTGGCTGAGCAAATTTTATAATGGAAATACTTCTTCTTATTTTTCTTCCTCTTACGGCTGGTGTGCTCGCATACTTCCTCAAAAATTTATCTACTCTAATATTTAAATTAATATTGGCTTTAAGTGGAGCCTTTGTCCTAGCTATGTGTTTTATGCACTTGCTACCTCATGTTTATCATGTCATTTCTGATGAATATAAGAATGGGCACCTTTTAGTAGGGGTCGCAGTTCTTAGTGGTTTTTTAATCCAAATAAGTCTTGAGTGGCTTACCGGTGGTATAGAGCACGGTCATTCTCACGTGCATGAAAATCAGAAATTTCCTATTGGATTACTTATTGGTTTGTGTATACATGCATTCATAGAAGGTCTTCCTCTTCATGACCATGGACATGAGCATAATCACCTTCTTCTTAGTGTTTTAGTTCATAAGTTCCCCGTGGCACTTATTTTGGTTTTGGTTTTTAAAAGTTATAACTTAAGTCAGGTTAAGAGTTGGTGTTATCTAGTGCTATTTACTTTAATGGCCCCGCTAGGAATTTATGTAAGCCAGCTATTTGAAAATTCTATGGATAATATTGGAAATGTGATGATGCTTATAACAGGAGCTGTTATCGGGGTGTTATTGCATATTTCTACTACCATTCTTTTTGAGGCAGGAGAAAATCATAAATATAACGCCACTAAGTTGGCCATGATAGTGTTAGGGTTTGTTCTGGCATTTTTCACGAGTTTGTAGTTTAGGTACGTTTAGTTATTTTTTCGATTAAAACGTTAATTAGGCATATAAAATTAACTATATTTACGACATGTATTGGTTATGCCTGCCTCACTTAATAATAAAACGATGAATTCTTATAAAAACAAAATCAAAAATGAGAAGGTAGAATTCCTGTTCATAAAGAAGAAGACTAATAAGAAAGTCATGGTTTTTGCGCATTACTTGAACTAATTTCCCTTTAAATAAGAAACCTGATAAGCTGCAGTTACGTATTAGAAGTAGATATTTCCTTAGGATTTGTCGCCTAAATTTTAAAACGTAATAACATTGAAGAATTGCAGCATAAAGATCAGTATAAAAAAAATAGAAACGATTAGCAAGTTTCGAAAACGGTTCTGTTTCACTAATTTTTTGTATAGCCTAAATTAGTGATACCTGTTAAAGATGCTGGAAGAGAGTTTCAATGAATCTTCAAGCATGCCTTTTTTGAAGTGTTGAATCATGTTTTTCTCTTGAAAAAATTCAATCATATTTTCCGTGGGCATATTTCCTGTGAGCTTATCCATAGCCATCGGACATCCCCCGTACCCTTTCAGAGCTCCATCAAAATTCATACACCCAGCTGAAAATGCCGCATCTACTTTTTCTAACCAAGAGTCTGGTGTAGTGTGAAGATGGGCACCGAATTCAACATTAGGGATTTCTGATAAGACTTCTGTGAAAAGATGAGTGATGTTTTTCCTGTTACTTAAACCAATGGTGTCGCTTAGGGCGATGTGCTCTATTCCTAATTTTTGATGAAGTTTTAAACTCCACTCTATAGCTATGTCAGGGTGCCAAAGCTCTTCATAAGGATTTCCGAAAGCCATCGATATGTAGATCATTACTTTTTTACCGCAAGCGTCTGCAATGCTCTTGATGTCTTCTACAGATTTTAAAGATTCTTCAATAGACTTATTTGTGTTTCTTTTTTGAAACTCCTCTGAAATACTAAAAGGAAATCCTAAGTATGCTATTTCATCGAAACTGCTAGCATCATGAGCTCCTCGTTTATTAGCCACAATGGCTAAAAGTTCAGTTTTAGTGCTCTCTAAATCTAAAGAGTTAAGAACTGAGGAGGTGTCTTTCAACTGAGGAATAGCCTTAGGACTTACGAAACTCCCGAAATCCAAGACATTGAATCCTATTTTTAACAGAGAATTTAAATAAGCTATTTTTTCATCCGTTGGTATCCAGTCTTGAATCCCTTGCATGGCGTCCCTCGGACATTCAGTTATTCTTAATTCTTTCATTTGAAATTTTAAAGTATCATCTTATTTAAAAAAAATTTCTTCTACATAAATGGAATCTATATCTCCACAAAGATAATTGTAATGTAATGATACGTTTGCTTAACATAGACTTCGTAGAGAGAAAATAATAACTCTTATCGCCACATGACAGACGAACAAAATAATTCCTATGGAATCAAGGTATGTTCATCGCTAGTTTACTCTAGGAACCACACTTATAATCTTATTCTTATCAAGAATATTCTCTGTCAGATAATCCTTCTGTTTCTATCCAGACAAGTTATGATAAGGGTTAGATTAATATTCTAATACTATGAGCTTTGATAAGGTCAAGGGAGGTGAATCTTAATTTTAGAAACTTTAGGTCTGCAGAGCAAACAAAGGTTGTGTTATCTGCTTCCTAAAATGTTTAGAGAAATTCTATATGAGATGTTTTTACTCGCTTTATAACCTTTCTTACCTAAATACCGTAAACCACTTCCGAGGATTAGTTTTCTCCCGATCAATAGATATAATTACAGAATATGGATATTACAAAATTCACTAGGTTACCTCAAGACGAAAAGCAAAATTACCTCTGGGACTATGGCGTTTGCTTGGGTCAGAGATTAATTGGAGAGCACGAAATTGTTTGCCTTTTCGAATTGGACGCTTTTTATGTAGAAGCTGTATACTCTAGAGAAAATAATTGCGTAGATGATATTTCCCCATTATTAGAGTTGCCACATTGGGATGCTTATGTAGACTTAGTGTTATTAGAATTACTTAACCTCTAAACAATAGTCGAGTTCTAAAATTTTATGTTTAGAATTTAATCGGTATTTCTTTTTCGTTTTACCATCTGCAATGACTCTATCGAAGAGAAAAGTCTCCACATTATATGGAATCTCATCGATTAATAAAATCGTTTTTTCTTTCGAATTACCAAATATGCTAGGGTCTCCTCCAAGTACTATTACTGATTCATTATAAGTGATAAACGCCCCTTCTTTTCTAAAGAATTTTCCTTCTTCGTAATCTTCAGAAATTGATATATAATTTATTTCTGTGATTCCTGACTTATTCCAAAAATGGCTTACGTGAAAATTCATTCGACCCTCATCTTTCCGTAAGCTCTCAGAGCAAATGAAATAACAGGTTCTTCCTTCGAATATAGATATGGCTCTTTCATTCTTTATTAAGTGGATATGTAGTGAGCACTGAGCGTGCTGCTGGACTTTTTCATGGCATTGCAATGCGACTAATACTAAAAACAGCCCTAAACACCACTTTAGACCTGAATAGGATTGGTGAATTACAGTCAAAATTAGAAAGCCAATTATTCCGTAGAGTATAAAACATTCCCAAATGCTTATATCTATCCCTTCGGTTTTAGCCATAGGGAGTTTTTCTACCATTTTTATGGAGTTATTTAGAAATAGAACTGCGTAGTTCAAGAGTGGAGCGAGTAAATTGGAGGCTATGGATATAAATGGAATAAAGGAAATGAATAGAGTGAAGAGCGTGAGGTATAAAATGAGTGTGGCTAGTGGAATGACAAATAGATTGGAGATGATGAAATAGTTAGGGAACTGGTGGAAATAGAGTAGGGCAAGGGGAAAAGTTCCTGCTTGGGCCGCAATGGAGACAGTCACGATTTGCCAGGCTTTGTCCAGTAGAGTTGTTTTTATATAGACCAGTTTATAAAGCCATGGCTGAATTAAGAGTATTCCTAGGACTGCAGAATAGGATAGTTGAAATCCGACTTCCAAAATAAGGTGGGGTTGAACTAATAAAAGAAAGAAGGCGCTTGCAGCTAAGGTGTTATATATGTTAGATCCGCTAGCGTTGGTGTTGGCTAGAGAGATAAATGAAAACATGGTACATGCGCGTAAAACGGAAGGGGAGAAGCCTGTTAAGGCTGCATAAAACCACAGGCCTAAAAGAATTAGAAATAACCTAAGCCATTTGGTGAATTTATTCTTGAGGAGTGGCTTTAACATCCAAGCTAGGATAAGATAAATTAAACCAACATGAAGTCCACTAACGGCAAGCACATGAGTGGCTCCAGCAGCTCCGTAGGCATTGTATAGCTCTGGGTCTAGGTAGTCTTTTTGTCCGAAAACAAGGGCTGAAACAACTCCAAATACTTCGCCCGTAATTCCTAGGGATTGAAGTTTGTCAAGATTATATTCTCTGAGTTTTTCGAAATATTCTGTATAAGAAATTTCGGTTCGCTTAGCGATTTCTTTTATGGAGGAGGAGGGTAGATAAAATTGATTACTAATACCTAATCTTTTAAGGTATTTCTGGTAGTTAAACTCTGATGGGTTTTTTGGTGATTTAATTAGACTAGGTTTCTGAGTAGTGACTATTTCTTTTGTGAAGCGCAGGGTGTCGTTATACTCTGCTTTAGGAATGTAAATCAGCGTTTTCTCATAGTGGGGCAGAAGCTTTCCGTTTTTATAGATTCCTTTAATAATACCTGGAATTTTAAAGGATTTCTTTTTCTCTGAAATTCTACCGTTAAACTCAATGAGAAATGCTTCTGTAGAGTGTATGTCTGAGATGGTTAAAGCGTGTTCTTTTAGTTGAGAGCTAAATGATTCTCCTCTGAAAATGCCCAGTAGGAGTAAGGAACTTAGAATAGCGACAGAAATAATTGAATTATAGAATTTATTAGCCTTTTTAAAGCTAAATATTCCAATAATAGCCAAGAGAAAAATTAGTATAACCCAGAACAAAGAGTGTGTGTGAAACTCTAGTTCTAAAGCTAGAAAAACACCTACAATAAAAGGTAGTACTGCCCTGGAAAGCGGCATTTTTTTCCAGAAATTCATATTTAGTAGTCGTTAGTTAGTACACACTAAATTAGTGAATTAGAATGGGTTTTTTGGCGTTAAGGTCTTATTCAAGAATGAATTGCGCAGAAAACTGAGCTGATATTTCTCTCTGTTCCCCCGCTAAGCTAGGTTCATTTGGGCTTTCTTCTTTAGAAGTTTTTATAGTTTCTCTATAAGCTCTGAAGGGTTGATGGTCTTCTTAAATTTCTTCAAGTTCAAGAGCTCCCCCGTTGGATTTCTTTAGACTTTAGCCATGTTTTCAGCCTTTATTTTAGCTTTTGCTAAAGCAATTATAATAGTGGAATATTTGTCTTTTTCTAGTTTGGTGCTTCTAAAAGAAGGATCTCTAAAATTAGCTATTTCAAATGCGAATAAACCATATACTAAGAAACAGAATAGCTCATTACCTCTGGAGACAGAAGAAAAAGGCACTTCAGGCTCCTATTGCTTTATGAAGTCCGAGTATTTTTTTATTTTGAGGATGAAAAAGGAATAAATCAGACTTTTATTAACGAATCCTTTTATTTCCATTTTCTCTTTTGGAAGGCATTTTTTTCTTTTCTTAAGTAAGGCAGGAAGATGCCAGTAATACATGAAGTGAGCTTTTGCTACCGCTATAAAATTAGCTACCTCTCCTCTAAATAGAAAACGCCATGCGGCTATCCCATCTAGTAACATTCTGTAGAAAATTTTAAAGAATAGAACACCTCCAAAGTTCTTAGTAATTATAAATAGGTTATTCCTGAAATTTAAATAAGTCTTGTGCGAGTTTTGCTGAGATAGAGTGCCTCCTCCTAAATGGTAGACGCTACTCTGAGGAACACAATAATTTGTATAACCCTTGTTTTGTAATCTCCAGCATAAATCGATCTCTTCCATGTGTGCGAAGAAATCCTCATCAAACCCGCCAATATCGTTAAAGACAGCAGAGCTAATAAATAAAGAAGCACCAGAAGCCCAGAATACCTCTAAAGGCTCATCATACTGCCCAGAATCTACTTCAAGCTCACTTAGCATTCTTCCCCTGCAAAAGGCGAATAAGTCTTTATCCATAAATCCTCCAGCTGCACCTGCGTATTCGAATTTAGACTTGTCATTCCAGTCTAATATTTTAGGCTGAATACACCCTACATTCTCGTGAGATTGATGAAATTCTAAAATAGGACCTAACCAATTTTCAGTTACCTCTACATCACTATTTAGGAGTAAGAAATTTTTATTGTTGAGAAATTTGAGGCCATGATTATAGCCTCCAGCATAGCCTAAGTTTTTATCTAAAGAAACGATTTGTAAGGTCGGGTAGAACTCATTTAAATATAGAATACTTTCATCTGTAGAGGCATTATCTATAATAATGACTTCGGCTTGATGAGAGTGTTTAACTACAGAAGGCAGATAGGTTTCTAGAAGCTTTCTACCATTAAAGTTTAAGATGACTACAGCTGTTTCCTTCAATTTTCCCGGAGATAATTAACGCGGGTTCAAATATAGGTCTTTGATTATGTTTCTGGCTCCATCAGAGAGGGTAGTTTTATCGAGCGCGCTCTGCCCTTGATTATTCACTCTATTCGTTTGAATACCGCTTAAAATCATGTCTATCCAATTGTCATTTCGAACCTCTCCGATCATATCACTTTGAATTAGCCTGTAATCGTTTAATACTTGGTCAGTATCCATAAACACAAAGCGTTTGTTAGCGAACTCCTTTGCTTGATAGAAATGCCATATTTCATAAGGATTTGCTCCAGTGTCATATTTTCTAACAACTCGTGTGTTAGGTGATCCGTATTCCAAATAAATTCTTCCTCGGTCAGTTTCAAATCCTTTTTTTAGTCTATTCCCAAATTCAGCGTCTACAGCTTCTACTCTACTTAGGTATTCAAGCCAAGATTTTAAGGGACTCTCTGGACTTTTTTCTACCCAAAACTTGTAAAGGAAATTTTGCATATTATTCAGCTTGGCGTTGGATTCGATCTGTAGTTGAACATTTTCGGTTGATGATTTCTCTGAGTTAATAACATCTAGATCATCATTTAATCGGTCATTAGAAATAGTACTACGAATAGTCCTTAAGTCATACGCGTCTGCTATAGGTTCTAATGAAAGGAGGTGCTCATATAATTGATTTTCATCTTTCAGTTGGTCCACATATACAGAGAATTCATCAATGACTTTTTTGTTTTCTCCAATAGCGTTGTTTGTGTTATTTCCAGAAGTCTTTATGAACTCCAATCTTTTCGAAGATTGCACCACATTCTCTCTATCTCTAATTTCGATAGTCAAGTTGTAAACGCCTTCTTGCAGCTCATTAATTCGTTTAGTTTGAATAAGTGGAATTACTGAATTTGGGCTAAACTTTTTATAATTTACAGATTCCTGAATTACTTCAGTGAAATATGCATTTTCTATGGAAGTAGAAATAATAAATTCCTTTCCATCATCGAAAAATTTATCGGTATGGTAAACCTCTGTGTAAAAAGCGAGTTGATTATCACCTCCAGAATATACGCTGGATACGCGTGGCAAAACATCATAACCGCTTCTGCTTAAGTCATTGCTTTCCTCTGTAGGTCCCCAGCCACTGATTAAAATAATATCAGAAATAGTGAGCAAATCATAAGCGGGTATTTCCACAATCTCTTCATAAATAAGGGGGACGCTGTTTTCCAAATTAAGATCGGTGATGGATAACTCCAAGGAGTAAGAGCCTGACGCTAATGTGAATCGTCTTATGTCTAGGAAATCTACAAATAGCGAATCCATGGATTCAGGACTCTTTAGATTTATTTTTTCGTAGGCTACTATTTCATCTGAGTTTCTGAAAATAATTAGTGCTTCTATGTTAGCTTCTAGAAAACCGTCATTATTTCGAGCGTAGTTCATGGTGCCACCAATGAAGTTTAGGTGAGTTTCTACATAAGGCCCTTCATTTGGGATTAAAAAGGTTTTGTAGTCGAAATTCACCTGAACTGAAGCTAATAAAGAACTAGAAAAAATACTGGATAGTACTATAATGAGTATTGCTTTGAGTTTTTTCATCTCCAACAAAGTTAGCAAATCCGCGCTAGTAGGGCATTCAAAAAAAAACTAAAATAATCACTTCAAAAAGCTTGGATGGTACTTAAAAAAGGAATTATCTTTGCCGCGGAGAGTTGGCAGAGTGGTCGAATGCGATGGTCTTGAAAACCATTGTGCGGCAACGTACCGGGGGTTCGAATCCCTCACTCTCCGCTTTAAAAGCCCAGTTTAATTACTGGGTTTTTTTTATGCCTTTTTTTAGGGTTTATTAAAAAAAACGAATTATTTTTAACAATATAAGATACTTTTAATCAGTAGTTAAGGGTGTTTTTTGTGAATTTCCTACTTTTTATTTTGAAAAAAGTGAAACCTTAAATGCAAATCGCGCGTTATATAAAAACAAGAGTTTCTTTCTCCTAAATCAAATAGGAGAATAAATAGAGATTAATATTGGTTAAGGTAAAAAAAGTGTTCCAGCGGGAATACTTTTTTTTTGGTCTAATGATTCGTTCAAGTAGCCAATGTTCGAGATAATTTTATCCATCTAACTCTTGCCTGGAATCAATTAAAAAAAACTTTTTATTTCTATAGATGTTTGTTAATCTATTTCCTATTGGTTAAAAGGCTTTGCACGTGTATATCCTGATTTTTAAATCGGATTTATTGTTTTGTTTTTCACCCATCCTTTTTGTTTAGTAGGAAGTTCTACCGAACTCCACTCTTCGTAGGATTTTATTATTCTTACTTTATACCCGGGGTTTACAGAAGTAACCAATGGAGCCGTTTCTGAAGTAGATTCGTAAATCTTAGTTTCATGAATCTTTACTATGGCCTCTTCTGAATTAGTCGACAGAGTAGCTAAAGCTAAAACGATGGTTAGCATAGCCATTGTATATAGGATGAAATGAGGTTTTTTATGACGAGTAATCCCCAGGTTTCTGTATAGGACAATTAGAGAGATAATGAGTAGTATGTAGCTCGTAAAAACATAGAGGTCTTTAAATCTTGGATTGAATAGTTGGTTGCTAAAACTGCTGATATCCGAAATAAAGAGCGTATTTGCATTATTAGCTGTATTCTCATAAGCCGCAGTTAAGTTTCTGAGAAGTTCAGGATGGCTAGAGTCTAGTTTTCTAGCCTGTTCGTATTTCAATATGGCTTCTGCAAAATTCTGTTCTTGAAAACAGCTATCTCCTTCAATTACTAGTTGAGAAAATTCTTTTGGTGTAGGCATAGCAAAACTGCTAATGAGAACAAAAGAACAACTAATCAGTGTTATAACTGTTTTCATTTTAACTGTTCAATTTGGTTAATTAATGCTTCAGATTCTAAAACTAATTTTCTCACTTCTTCTCCATTATCTGGTGTGTCAGCATTATTTCCGAATTTCTGTAATTCTAACCGTTCTATAAACTGAATACTTTTAATGGCAACCTCCATAGGTAGAATGGAAGATAAACTCTCCTTAGTAAAGGAATGTTTAGTTAATGAGAATTTAGATAAAAAATAAGTTTCTGTGTATTCTAGCAGTTTCCCATAGGCATCTTTAATGTGATGAGAAGACTTCATTGTTTCAAGTTGCGCTTCGAATTTTTCATACGGTGAAATCACGACATTTTCTTTAAGCTTCCTTTTCTTATTAGTATTAGTCAATCTCAACACCCCGGCCAGAACAAACGTGAGAACGATAGATATTAACCCGATTAAATAAGTGAAAAATGACTTTATAATGGGTCTTCTAGGATTACTTAGTGTCTCTTGGGATATTGGTTTAAAAGCTGTCTCTGCTATTTCTGGGGTGAAAGAGATTTCCTTCTTAGTACCAGTTTCCACAGTTATAGTAAACTCTTTGATTTCTAGCGAGTCGAATTTTTCAGTTGATGAGTTAAAGAAGAATAAGTATCGGTTATCGGCTTTGATGTAGCCTACTGTTTTAGGAACTAAAGTGTATTCGAAAGTTACTGTGCCGTTTGAGTCGTAGGCTAAATCAGAGTAATCAGATTTTACTGAAGGTTCGTAAATTTCAAATAATGAGTTTAGCTCAGGGAGTTCAGGAGTCGCTAAAGTGGAGAAGTTACCTTTTCCAGTAAGCTGCAGCTTTAGTGTTGCAGCCTCTGAATAACTTAGTGATTTCCGTGGGTATACCACCTTTATGTCTAAATCAGAAAACACTCCTAAGTAATTCTTAGGTTTATCTTGAGTTATTTGTAACACCCTTAAATTTACTGGAGAAGTGTTGATTTTCACTATTTCATCGGTGTATCTGGTAACTCGTCCTTGTTTTACTTTGTTGCGGATAGTAATGTTTACTGGTAGACGTGGTATTTCATAATTCCCAGCCGATTCTCCAGTGATTCTATAGCGGCCTATTACGGCCGTTGTATAAAGTTTTCCGTTGAGTAATGCCTGACTTTGTTCGAAATCATTTTGATCTAATTTTTCTATTGTCAGTTCTTCACTTGTGGTAATGAAGCTGCCATTAAGATCTTGGATATTTACAGAAAAATAGACTTTAAGTTCAGCTATGATAGACTCACCTTCATACAAAGTATTAGAGTTTAACTCTAGTCGAGCAGTGTAGTTTTGTCTTCCTTCTGTGGCCTTGTTAGAGACCACATTTACAGTAGATTTTTTTGAAGTTATTTGAAGGTTTTTTACCTTGGCGGATAGGGAGGGAATCTGAATTGAGTTTCCTGTTTTTTCTGGTATTACGGAGAATACGTATGTGACGCTTTTATCTCTATTTAACTGTCTCGAGGGAGTTCTTTTATTTATGATGTTTAATTCCTTGTCGTCATTAGAAATGGTCAAGTCAGAGGCCTCGTTAGTGCTTATGGTGTAGCTAATATTAAATTGCTGACCTACCGCTACCACTTTTGGATACTCTACAGATATTCCTTGAGAAAAAGCGAAGCTTTGAGTGAACAAGAATGATATGAATGTAATGAGTCTTACCAATCTTTCTCAGGTTTTTTATTCGCTCCCTTACCTTTTTTATCCTTGTTGCTATTTAATCTTTCTCTTGTCTTTTTTTCTACTTGATCCAGATAATCCATGATTTCATCTGCTTTATCCAGATCTATGTGCTCAGATTGACTTGACTTCTTTTCTTCTTCATTTTTCTCCTGATCAGAGTCTTCTTTTGGTTGATTAGGAGAGTCTTCTTCTCCTCCTTGTTCGTCCTGGTTTTGGTCCTGCTGTTTTTGTTGTTCTTGTTTCTCTTGCTGCTGAAGCTGAGCTAGAGCGATTTGTAAATTTTCACTTGCTTGAATATCCTCGGGATTTAAGCGCAGTGCTTCTTTGTAATTTTTAATAGCATCCCCAAGGTTTTGTTCTGCATAATTTAGATTCCCTAAATTATAAGCGGCTTTAGATTTTTGCTGCTCACTGGCCGAGGAAGAGTTTAATAATTGGGAGTAGGTCTTCTTGGCATTTTCTAAATCTTCTGCTTTGAGGTAAGCATTCCCTAAATTGAATAGGTATTCATTATTGGGTTCTAGTTTTAAGCTCTCATTATAAAGATGAATAGATTCAACATACAAACTGTCCTTATATAAATCAGAGCCTAAAGCTGCGTTTAGCTTGGAGCTTTGAGAGAATGCAGGTACGCATTGCAACGCGAGAAAAGCGAATAAAAATATTCTTAAAACCATGGGCCCTCCTTTTCTTTTATGAGCATAGAAATAATGAAAATCAACACGCTTAAAAGTAGCGGTACTTGAAATCTAGGGGTTAAGTTATTGAACATAAATGCACCAGTTTCTGTTTTTTCTTGAGTTCTTAAATAGCCGTTCAAGTCTTTAACTTCTTTAGGTGAGCTAGATTTAATTTGGTTGAAAAACCCATCATTTGATTCGGCTATAGATTGTAGCAGCGGAATATTGGCTTTAGATATTACGGTGTTTCCTTGTTTGTCTTTCTTGTATT
Organism: Cryomorphaceae bacterium ASP10-05a; assembly: GCA_000981645.1. Taxonomy (GTDB): domain Bacteria; phylum Bacteroidota; class Bacteroidia; order Flavobacteriales_D; family Sanyastnellaceae; genus ASP10-05a. Next base: position 28,547 of record LAQC01000034.1, read on the forward strand.
TATCTTCCGAGTTAGAATTGGGAATAGGCGCTCCATAATCTGAACCTAAAGCCAAGCATGATATTTTAATTTGGCTTTCCTTAGCTATCTTTAAAGTTTCTTCTAGCTCCTCCTCATGATCTTCTCCATCTGTGAAGAGTAATATGATTTTACTAGCACTAGAGTTTTGATCGAATCCCTCCATAGAGACTTTGATGGCCTCAGAAATACTCGTTCCTTGGATAGGAACTGTAGATGTGTTTAAGGACTCTAAATAGTTTATGGCAGAGGCATAATCGTTACTCAGCGGCATTTGAGTATAGGCACTGGCAGAGAAGACCACTAAGCCTACTTTATCTCCGTCCATCTTGTTTAGAATGTTTTTTATGGCCGCTTTTGCCGCGTATAATCTGTTGGGTTGAACGTCTTCAGCGAGCATGGATTTAGACAGATCTAGCGCTATCATAACCTCTACACCTTCAGAAAGAGTTTCGGTCATTTCTCCGCCTGATTTAGGGCCTAAAAGAGCTGTGATTAGAAGAAGTAGAGCTAGTTTTACTGAAATGAATCGCGCCACAGAATTTTTAAAGGATAAATCCTTAAAAGAGAGATCATTCTTTAGCGTTCTCTTTAAATCTGAGGTTTCTTTCCAGTTTAAAATAGCCTTGGTTTTCCAATGCCATAGCCATATAAAGACAATAGAAATTAAAGGAGACAAAACGAATAGCGGTTTATACTGTTTAAACTCCCACTTTAGAAACGCTAAGAAGTCTATAGAAGAATGAAATATTGTGCAGTAGATCAGGAAGACAAGAGCTTCGAGTAGAAGAAGTGCCCAGATGAGCGAACGAATAGGCCATATTTCTTCTCTTTTTTTCATGAAAAAATGGATTTAAAGAGAAGGTTTTTTAGTGCGAATACTATGATCATTAAACCGAGGGAGATCCATAGAAACTTATAGAAAACATCCGCTTTCTGTTTAATAATAGTGGCTTCGAATCTAGTCTTCTCGAGCTTATCTATTTCTGAATAAATTTCTTTTAATTTTTCCTCGCTGGTAGCTCTAAAGTATTGTCCTCCTGTTTTTTCAGCGATTTCATAAAGCGTTCTTTCATCTATTCTAACAGGAGCTTCTCTATATCCGATGTTGCCAAATCTATCTCTGCCTGGGGATAAGGCGGTACCTTCACTTCCCACTCCTATAGTGTAAACTCTTACTCCGTATGCTTTAGCTAGTTCGCTGGCTACCTCCGGTCTTATCTCTCCTTGGTTGTTTTCACCATCGGATAAGAGGATTATAGCTTTACTTTCTGAACTTGATTCTTTTAGCCTATTTACAGCCGAGGCTAATCCCATTCCTATAGCAGTTCCATCTTTTAATTCTCCAAATTCAATGCCATCTATAGCATTAAGGATAGTCTGTTTGTCGCTTGTAAGCGGCACTATAGGGTAGCTCTCTGCGGCATAAATAACGATTCCTATTCGGTCATTTTGTCTATCTTTCACGAACTCCTTAGCTACTCGTTTAGCTGCGGCCAATCTGTCTGGCTCAAAATCCTTGGCTAGCATACTTAAGCTTACATCCAGTGCTATAATTATATCTATCCCTTCTTTAGAAATGTCTTTTGGTACCATGTCTTCTTGCGGCCGAGCTAGACTTAGAATCATGAAGAATAGGGCAGTTTTAGAGAGGTATTTATAACTCGAAGGGAGCGCCTGAAGGAAGCCATATGCTGGAATTTCGCTCACTTCATTTAAGGTTAATTCTCCGAAAATTTCATGTTTATTTTTAATAAAAAATAAAGAGATAAAGGGCAGGACTATTAATGTTAACAGCCATTTTGGCGAATGAAAATCATACAGCTGAATGCCTATAAGAGTTAGGCATAGTAAGAACGCGTAAAACAGAATCAGTGGCACTATGTTTTTTCTAGAAATCACTATTTTTCGGGACTAAATTCAGAGTGAATAGTATCTATTATTTGCTTTATGCTGGAGAGAATCTCTTTGTTTTCATCTTCAGTAGGAAGTTGCTTTGCAAATTTTACTAAATCAGTTAAAGAAAGCAGCTGTCTGATCGAACGCGTATTTTTTTCAGAAAAACCTTTTTTAGAGCATTCGGTTAGTATCTCTGATGTCGACTTTTCTAGTGCTTGAAAACGAAGCTCACCTTCTAAATATTCTCTGAGAATATAGCTTATAGAAGTGTGGTAGGCTTTTAGGTCGCCATCCTGCCAAGGTTTCTTCTCTGATAGATGGTTTATTTTTCTTTGAGCTATACTGTAAGCAGGTTCTTTAGGTTCTGTTGCTATTTCGGTTGGACTTTCTTCTGGGTTTTGTCGATTGGTAAATCGTTTTATAGCTATTACAGCAGAGGCGATGATTATTAGAAATACTCCGATCCAAATCCAGTTGTCTATCAGCCAGTCTACTATTCCGTAAGACACTTCATTGCCTTCTTTTGCCGCTCTAATTTCCTCTTGCGCAGGGTTGGTTAATGTGCTGTAAACCCCCACGAGTTTAGCTTGACTTGTAAATGATTTATCACGAACTTTAACTGTAATTGGTTTTATAGGATAGAACCCTGTTTTTTCCGCTCTAAACACGATTTTTTTAGAAATGGAATAACTGCCCTCTTCATTTCTAATAGTGCCTACTTCTATAATCTCTAGTCCCTCACTTAAAGAGTCTAGAGGAATGAACCAATTAATAAAAGCCGAGTCTGATTCATTTTTTAATAGAAGAGTTAGTTCATAGCTGACAGGCTGGCCTATAAGTATACTGTCGTTAGATAATATTGTATTCAGTTCTACCTGTGAGAATAGGGTAGACCAAGATAAAGTGACTAATATGGCTAAATAGAAATGCTTCATTTGCCTCTCTGGAAAAGAGCTGTTAAAGGTTTGATGTATGGAAGGTCGGTATAGATTTGGGTCGTATTTATTCCACTTTTCAAAAACATTTTTTCTAAGCCGTCCTGACGTTCAGTCATAAGACTATTGTATTTTTTTCTGGTTTTGGAGGAGCTTGTGTTCACCCATTTTAGCTTTCCGCTTTCGGCATCTTTTAGTTGTACCAGTCCTATATCACTCATTTGCGTTTCACGCTTGTCTATAATCTGAATAGCGGTCAAGCTATGCTTGAGGTTCGTTCGTTTTAAATTATCACTGTAATTATCCGCTTTAAAGTCTGAAATCAGAAATATGATGCTTCGCTTTTTCAGCATCCTATTGGCATAAATCAAGGCTTGATTTATATCTGTTTTTTTAGAAACAGGAGAGAGGTGAACCAAGTCTCGTATTATTTTCAGAACATGGGATTTACCACCAGCAGGAGGGATGTACTTTTCAATCGCATCAGAGAAAAAAAGAACACCTACCTTATCCTTGTTTTGGATAGCGCTCATAGAGAGAACAGCAGAAATCTCTGTTATGAGATCTTTCTTGGTTTGACTTCCGCTTCCTAGAAGATTGCTTGAGCTTATATCTACCAATATGAGTGCATTTAACTCTCTTTCTTCCTCGAAAACCTTAGTGTAAGGTGCGTTCATTTTAGCCGTTACATTCCAGTTTATAGCGCGGATGTCATCACCAGAATAATATTCTCTATTTTCTCTAAAAGACATACCTCTTCCCTTGAATTTAGAGTGATAGTTCCCACTAAACATCTGCATGGAGATTTGCTTCGTCCTAATCTCTATGGCGCGTACTTTTTTGAGTAATTCCTTTGTTTCCATAAGCGCTGAGGTTAAGGAATTTCTACTTTATTCAGGATCTCCGTAATTATTTGTTCTTGGTTGATGTCTTCTGCTTCAGCTTCATAGGTTATGCCTATTCGGTGTCTTAATACATCGTAACAGATTTGTCTTACATCCTCAGGAATAACATAACCTCTTTGCTGAAGAAAGGCATTTGCTTTAGAAGCTTTAGCTAAAGCTATGCTGGCTCTAGGAGAGCCGCCAAATCGTATGAGAGGTTGAAGATGGGCTAAATTGTATTTTTCTGGGTTACGCGTAGCAAAGATGATGTCTAAAATGTACTGCTCTATTTTATCATCCATGTAAATGGATTTAACCAATTGTCTGGCCTCTAAAATTTCTTTAGTACTTACTACTTTATTAGGGCTAGGAAATTCATCCTTATTCAAGTTAAGTCTAACAATTTCTCTTTCCTCTTCTATTGTAGGATAATCGAGTACTAGTTTGAGCATGAATCTATCGCTTTGCGCCTCGGGCAGAGTGTAAGTTCCTTCTTGCTCCACTGGATTCTGAGTCGCTAAAACTAAAAATGGACTAGGTAGTTTATAGGTTTCATTCCCCAGCGTCACCTGTTTCTCTTGCATAGCTTCTAGAAGAGCGGACTGTACTTTCGCTGGCGCTCTGTTTATTTCATCTGCCAGTAAAAAATTCGCGAATATTGGACCTTTCTTCACAGAGAAATCCCCAGTTTTTTGACTATAGATTAGTGTTCCTGTTACATCGGCAGGAAGTAAATCGGGAGTGAACTGAATTCTGCTAAAGTCTCCATCCATAGTTTTGGATAAGGAGTTTATGGCTAGGGTTTTAGCTAACCCAGGGACACCTTCTAGAAGAATGTGGCCGTCACTTAATAGGCCTATGAGTAGTTTTTCTACCATGTTTTCCTGACCAATAATAGCCCTGCCTATTTCAGCTCTCATTAAGCCAATGAATGCACTTTTACTAACGATTAGTTCATTTAGCTTTTGTATATCTTGGTTCTGGTTTTCAGTAATATCATTTGAGTAATTCTCTTCCATTTTTCTCTTCTTAATACTCCGTTAGCGTTCTAGGGTAAAGTTAATATTGGCCGTTAATTTCCGGCTTATTATTCATTTTATTAGCTGTTAAATCATGTTAAGCCAAATTAGGGGAGAGTTGAAAAGAAATTCTCTTAGGTGTATAACTTCCATCTGAACGCTCTAGTTAACTAAAGAACCAGAAGTAAATTGCTGTGCTTAAAGAAAAACATGGAATTCAAGGAGATTATAAGTTGTGTAGAAAAGTTTCATGACTCATTTAAGATTGGTAATAACTACAGTCCTACTGTAGCCCTGTCTAGTGCAGAAAAGGAGCTTCGTTTTAATCTAATGAAAGAAGAAAATGAAGAATATCTAGAGGCTGCCAATAATAACGATTTAGTGGAGGTGGCCGATGCTTTAGGTGATCAGTTATATATCCTTTGCGGAACCATGTTGAGGCACGGGATGCAAGATAAGATAGAAGAAGTTTTTTTAGAAATTCAGCGTAGCAATATGTCCAAATTAGATGCTGACGGAGAGCCTATTTATAGAGAGGATGGAAAGGTCATGAAAAGTGATTTATACTTCAGGCCAAATATTAAGGCCATACTAGACACTCAAAAAGTGGGGTGATAACCCCAAATTCGGAAGATGTTTATTTCAAAGATTATCTGTGAAATTCACTGGAAGGATTTTTTATAATATAAACTCTATGAAAGATTTAAAAGGTATTTTGGTGAGGGCAGGGTCTAATCCCAAGTTGCTTAAGATGTTAAACTCTCTAATGAGAAAAATGATTCCTTTTAATAGGCCTCATCGGTTTAATGTAGAGGAGATTACTTCTGAGCGTGTAGTCGTTAGGATTCCGTATCGCAGATCGAATTTAAACCACCTTAAAGGTATCCATGCTTGTGCTTTGACGACAGCCTGTGAGTACAGTTCAGGCTTGCTGATTTTAAGGCATTTGGGGACTGCCGATTACAGATTAATTATGAAAAGCCTTACTTCGACCTATCATTATCAAGGAAAGGAAGCTATTAATGCGGTCTTTGAGCTGAGTGAGGCGGACGTGAATAGTGAGTTAATTCCTGAATTAAAGAAAGAAGGGGTTGTTGATTTGACAGCTGAAATTAAGGCGTTTGATTTGTCTGGAAATCATATCTGTACCACTGTTTGTTTATGGCAAATAAAGACATGGGACAAAGTTAAAACTAAGGTTTAGAATCTAAAAATCTTTGGTATTAAGAAACTTAAAGCCCCTGTAATTCGTATCTTTGCACACTTAAAATTTCAGAGAAAATGGTGAATATTACACTGCCTGATGGCTCAGTAAAATCGTATGAACATAAAGTTACTTCATTACAAGTGGCTACCGAAATAAGTGAAGGCTTAGCGCGAAACGTATTAGCTGCAGAAGTTAATGGGGAGATTTGGGATGCTACTAGAGAGATTGCTTCTGATGCTTCTCTTAAGCTTTTGACCTTTGATTCAGATGGCGGTAAGTCAACTATGTGGCATAGTTCTGCTCACTTATTAGCCGAAGCCCTAGAGTCGCTTTTTCCCGGAGTTAAATTGGCTATAGGACCACCTATTGAAAATGGATTCTACTATGATGTAGATTTTATGGGCCAGGAGTTCACCGATAAAGATTTTAAGAAGGTAGAGGAAAAGATGATTGAGTTAGCTCGTTTGAAGAGTCCTTTCGAGCGAATAGAGATATCTAAAGCTGATGCCGTTAAGTATTTCCAAGAAAAAGATGATCCTTATAAACTGGAGTTGTTAGAAGGTCTAGAAGACGGTCAGATTACATTTTATAAACAAGGAGGATTTACGGATTTATGTCGTGGGCCTCACATTCCTCATACTGGATTTATTAAAGCCGCGAAGGTGATGAGTATAGCAGGTGCTTATTGGAGAGGAGATGAGAAGAATAAGCAATTAACAAGAGTGTATGGTATAACATTCTTAAAGAATAAAGACTTGACAGCACATTTAGCGCTACTCGAAGAGGCTAAGAAAAGAGACCACCGTAAGCTAGGAAAGGAGCTAGGTCTTTTCCATTTCTCTCCAACTGTAGGGATGGGATTACCTCTTTGGTTACCCAAAGGAGCTGATTTGAGAGGGAGATTGGAGAATTTCTTAAAGGAGGAACAAAGAAAAACTGGATATCTTCCAGTAATTACTCCTCATATAGGGAATAAAAAATTATACGAGACGAGTGGTCATTGGGCCAAGTATGGTGATGATGCATTTAAGCCAATTGAAACTCCTCAAGAAGGAGAGGTGTATCTTTTAAAACCGATGAACTGTCCTCATCACTGTGAGATTTACAAAGCAGTTCCGAGATCATATAGAGATTTGCCTTTAAGGCTGGCCGAATTTGGTACAGTTTATAGGTACGAACAAAGTGGAGAATTACACGGTTTAACTAGGGTGAGAGGATTTACTCAAGATGATGCTCATATATTCTGTGCTCCCGAGGATGTGAAAGAAGAAGTTGGAAAGGTGATCGATCTAGTGCTTTATATTTTCAAGGTGTTAAAGTTTGAGGATTTTGTAGCTCAGGTTAGTTTAAGAGATCCTGGAAACCCAGATAAATATATAGGGGATGATGAGAATTGGGATGCCGCTGAAAAAGCTATTCAGGAGATTGCTGATGAAAAAGGTCTAAAGACGATTGTTGAGTTAGGTGAGGCCGCTTTTTACGGACCAAAGCTTGATTTCATGGTAAGAGATGCTATCGGAAGAAAGTGGCAGTTGGGTACCGTTCAGATAGATTATAATCTGCCAGAGAGATTTGAGTTAGAGTATAAAGGAAGTGATAATGAGTCGCATAGGCCTGTGATGATTCACAGAGCTCCATTTGGTTCTATGGAAAGATTTTGTGCCATTTTAATAGAGCACTGTGCAGGGAAATTCCCGCTTTGGTTAACTCCTGAGCAAGTGAAAATACTGCCAATTAGCGATAGATTTAATTCTTATGCTAAAGAGGTTCTAGAATTGCTAAATAATTACGATATTCGCGCCTCGATTGACGAGAGGTCTGAGAAAATTGGTAGAAAAATCCGTGATGCAGAGTTAGAGCGGGTTCCATACATGATTATAGTGGGGGAGAAAGAAGCTGAAAGTGGTGAGGTTTCACCAAGAAAGCAAGGTGAGGGTGATATGGGCTCAATGAAAATCGAAACTTTCGCTGAATTTATTCAGGAAGAAATTAAGGAATTATTAGCTAATTAAAAACTTAAAGTTATAAGACGTAGAGGTAGAAAAAAGTATTTAGGACGGGTTAAAACAGAGAACCCGCACCAAATTAACGAGGAAATCAGAGCGCAAGAGTTAAGACTTGTGGGTGAAAATGTTGAGGTAGGAGTTTATTCTCTTAAAGCAGCATTAGTTATGGCCCAGGATCAAGACTTAGACCTTGTAGAGATCTCTCCGAAGGCAGTTCCACCTGTGGCTAAGATTGTGGATTATAAGAAATTCTTATACGATCAGAAAAAGAAGCAGAAGGAATTAAAATCTAAGCAAATTAAAGTAATTGTTAAGGAGATTAGATTTGGTCCGAATACTGATGATCACGATTTTGAGTTTAAGTTAAATCACGCTAAGAAATTCTTAGAGGAAGGCAGTAAAGTGAAAGCTTACGTTTTCTTTAAAGGAAGAACTATCGTGTTTAAAGATAGAGGAGAATTATTATTGTTGAAATTTATTTCTGAGCTAGAAGAGTTTGGTTTGGTTGAAGAACTACCTAAATTAATGGGGAAGAAAATGACAGTAATGATTAACCCAAAGAAAAAATAATATTAATAACTAAATAAGTAGAAGCGATGCCTAAAATGAAGACCAAGTCTAGCGCCAAGAAGAGATTTAAGCTCACTGGTTCTGGAAAAATCAAACGTAAGCACGCTTTTAAAAGTCACATTCTTACTAAAAAGTCTACGAAGAGAAAGAGAAATCTTACTCAATCAGGATTAGTTGATAAGAGTGATGTGCGTAACATTAAAAGACAGTTGTGCGCTTAAAATTTTAAAAGTGTTTTTGTTAAACCCGGGATGCAGTTTTAAGTCTTATTTAAAATAGGCACTGTATACCAAAAAACAATTAATTAATGCCAAGATCAGTAAATGCCGTGGCTTCTAGAGCCAGAAGAAAGAAAATCCTTAAAATGGCTAAGGGTTACTTCGGTGCCAGAAAAAACGTTTGGACCGTAGCTAAAAATGCAGTAGAGAAAGGTCTACAGTATTCTTATAGAGATAGAAAAAACAAAAAGAGAAATTTCAGAAAACTTTGGATCCAGAGAATTAATGCTGGAGCTAGACAACATGGGATGTCTTATTCTGTATTCATGGGTAAAGTTCATGCAAAAGGAATAGAGTTAAATAGAAAAGTTTTAGCTGATTTAGCTATGAATCACCCAGATGCTTTTAAAGCGATATGTGATTCAGTAAAGTAATTTTCAGTTTAATGTGAGATTTTAAAGGCCGGATTTATCCGGCCTTTCTTTTTGTCATTAACTTTAGCATACTTTTTGCTTTTGAAGAAATATAACATTGATTACATGAAATATATTATAACCGTTGCATTACTTTTCCTTTTTTTATCTGTTCAATCTCAGGAGAAAAAGAAAAAGTATAGCCCGAATAGGGATGAGATACTGGATCAGTTTTCAGAAGTTTATATCCCTGAATCAGCCATTTGGATGGGGGTAGATCAAAATATAGAATCTTATAGGTATGTGAAGAATAGATTATTGATTTATAACTTTTGGTCACCATTAAGCCTAGTCCATGAGAATACTCTTTCTGAGCTCGAAGCACTAAAAAAGGATATTCCTGAAATAGAGATAATAGACTTTCTACATCCAGATGATTTAGGTTTTTTCACTCCAGAAGAAGCTTATGAGATTTGGAGATCAAGGGTTTCTCAAAGACCTTTGGTGATTGGAGTCAATGAGAAAATAGCTAAAATGAACCTTGATAGAGATATAGGAAATATCATGTTGAGCATAGATAGAACAGGTGTTAATGTTTTAGATTTAAGTTCAAATTTAGGATTGATTAGAGGAGTCGCTAAAGTGTGGGCTGAAGAATACAAAAAGACCAAAAGCACTAAAGTGTCCTTTCTTACTTATCCCTTAAATAAAACTCTTCACTCTGAATTCTTTAATTTTCCTCAGTCGATTACGGCAGATGAATTAGATTTAGCGCTGTATGTATCTGATACTGGTAATAACAGGATTATAGGGCTAGAGAGTAATGGAATGTTATTAGATGTTATTGGAGATGGGACTGCGGGTTATAGAGATGGTCACATTGCCCAAGCCAAATTTAATAAACCTCATGGAATAGTTTTTGACAGTAATGAGCGGGTACTTTATGTAGCGGACACGTATAATCATGTAATAAGAAAAGTAGATTTTTCTAATTACCAGGTTTCTACATTTTTAGGAACGGGAGAAGCGGCTGTCATACTTGACAAGGAGATTAGACTGAAAGAAAAAGCACTCGCTTTTCCTCAGTCATTGGAGTTGAAAAACGGGTTTTTATACGTTTCTATGGTAAATCAGAGCCAGATTTATAAGGTCGAATTGGCTACGGGAGCTGGGGTTAGAATTGCAGGCACTAGTTCTTCTGTCAGCCAAGATGGAAAAATTGAGGAAGCGTCACTAGCACACCCAAATTCTATGTGTTTCAAGGATGAAAAATTATATTTATTAGAAAGAAAAATACCACGAGTGAGATGTCTGGATAAGAAATCCATAAAGACAATCTATCAGGAAGAACTGGAAGATTCGATCCAGCTTAGTTTTCCAGGATCAATTCATTCTATTGGTAATTCTATTTATATATTAGATAGCTTTAATCATAGTGTAAGAAAATTAACTGATGAGGGTTTATCGCATGTTACAGGTTCAGTAAAGGGATTTAAAGATGGGAGCTTGAAAGAGGCTCGATTTAACGCTCCTATAGATTTGTGTATGGCTTCACCCGCCGTGTTTTTTTAGGGCGCGTTCGTAACACCGTTGCGCGTGCGTTGTGCGGCGCTGCCCGGGTTTCCGCGCAAAATCGCACCGCGTGCGTCGGCGCGTTACCGGACAACCGTTCCACCGGCAATCTTTGTCCTCCCACGAACCACACACAACGCGCACGATGGGTGATGTGTTTGCGGCCCGGCCAGGACGGCTTCCGCACGTCCGCGTGGTTGGTTTCGAGCCCGTGCCTTTGCAGTTCACACATGACGAGCCCCGGAACCAAGTCCTGTGCTCGTTCCGGGAAAACGAAACAACCTCCGTGAGCTCGCCCCTGTCCATGATGCTCGGCAGCGCCGGTGTCGGGAAATCGGGAAGCGACCATGGATCGCCGGGGAGCTGTTTTTTCGCCGCGAAGAGCTCGGATTCCGACAGGAGCGCGTCGGATGTGGTGCGCCGGTTCGACAACGACCGGACCGCACGCGAGCTGATCCGGGGGGGTAGCGAGGAGATGACATCCACGGACGTGCACGACGAAAGGATGGGCGAGCCCTACGGCAAACCGCGAAGCGAAACGCCACCCATGGACATCCCGTACGCCAAAGGGTACCGCGGCCACCCACGAACGCATAGGTGAGGTTCGTTACGCCCTTTTCTTTCCAGAAAGGTTTTCCCGGCAAAATGGAAAGGTGAACGGAACCGTCGGAGGGGAGGTTCTGCGCCGGCGCGCGAGCGTGTCGCGACGCGCACAACTCCGCACACACCGCAACGGCGACGTCCCAGAAGTGTCGCAGGTGAAACACGGACGTAAACGGAACGACGCATCCCTCGCAGGCCCCGATCGTTTCGGTTGGGGATCGTTCCCGGATCCTTTTTCGTGTTTTTTTAGTCTGTTTGCGCCGCGCGCGAAAAAAAGAAAGCTGAGCAAAAAAAGAGCGCCCCCGCTGACTTTTTGAGCCCCTTTCATTTCCAAAAACAGAGAACCCACGCAACGCCGAAGAGAAGACAACTACTAACAAAGTAACCGTACCTATTAAGGTTACCTGTTGAGGTGGTGGTGTCTCTCAAAGCACGCATCAGGCGCACACCGCGTCTGAGGCGACAATAAACCATCTCTTCCCATTTTGGGGGGACGGGCGCTGGCGCCGCTGTATCATCGTTGAAAAGCGCCAGCGCCAAATTAGATGATTACCTAGACTACTGTATTTTTTGGGCCGCCTTCGCCGTACCATCGAACCGAAGGCGCGCCCGCCGGACAGAGAGACCCCACGGAAGGGGCGTCTCCTCGGCAAGGTGGTTGATTTTTTTCACAAAAAAATCAACCAAGCTGCCGTGTACCTGGCCGACTGTGTTGATTGCGTCCGAAACAATCGGACCGCTGATTTAACTTGAAAGATTGTGTACAGACTCCACCCGGTCCGGGCGCGAAAAAAAAACCGGCGCGCAAGTGTTGACGCCGGTACGCCCGGACCGCGGGGCGCCGTGGTGGACGTATTACCAACCACCGCGGATCGCCCCATAGCATTCGTATGAATAAACATGTATGACTTATTTTACGGAGACGGTTGGTGACGCGACCGACTCGGTAACGTGACCCACGAAATCGTATCGTCACAACTCCGTGTCCGCTACGTTTCTACAAGCTCCGGAACTCTTTCAAGTGACACCTGGTCTGTTATTTACAAGTCACCACTCTTTCTCCGTTTCACTCCGCCTCGCCCCGAAACTGTTTCAATCCGTCACACCCAACTTCACCCCGTTTCCGCTCGCAGCGCGCGCGGCGAGGGGCGCGACTCTTCGCTGGAACACGTCGCACAACGCAGCTCGCGTTTCCGGCGGCGTCGACGCGGAACCCACCAGCGCCACGAGGGCGTCGTACCCGGTTGTGACGCGTAATGATGGTGTTTGCCCATACGATTTCGAAAACAGCGCGTCACGAAACGACTCGTCGTCCAACCTCGCGAGCGCTCGTAGGGCGTCGGCGACGAGAGGCGCCAGGGCTCTTTCTTTGTTTCCGTCGTAGCGTCGCTTCACCGCGGCATCGGTCTCGGCGTTTACGTCAGGCTCGCGCCGGTCGTCGCGACTCTGGTCCGCGAACCGGTAAGTCAGAATAGCAACCACCAGCTCCACGAGTTTGGTTCGGGTCGCGACGCCGCACTTGACTTGCGCGGGGGACGAGACGACGACAGAGACGACGGCGGTACCACCAACACCGTCCGAATCGCTTCGCCCGGAGGCGTGCAGGTGCAGCAAAACCGCCAAGGTCGCGCGCCGCGCTTCCGTTTCAACGGCCAAACACGTCATGAAAGAATCGTCGGTCCGGTGCGTATTGTTATTTCCAGCACCAGCCTCTCCAGCCGCCTGTTTCGCGTGTTTCGCCACCGAAACAAGCGCGTCCACCAAACAGGTCAGGGTTTCAAAATCCAAACAATCGCCGTGTCGGAAGTACGTCTCCGCGAGGGCGTTCGTCAGGAGGCGCGCCGTCGCGGCTTTGCTTTGAAACGCGCGCGGCGCGATGTCTAACGGCGCGGAATCTCTATGGGCAAACAGTCTGAGACTCGTTGTGGTGCGTAGCAACGCGTCCACCAAGCCACCTTTCACCACCACCCGCCACGCGTTCCAATCAAACTCCGACCCGGCCCCACCTGTTAGCCGGTGCATCGCGCCGACGCCGCACGCCGCCAGTTCCGCGTGCGGCCGAGACGCTTCCGATAAATAAAAGAAAGTGTCAGTCTTTCGGGCCATGTGAGTGAGTAATTACGGGCGGACAATCGGCAAACAGGGAGGCGGATTTGGGAAAGGTCCAATACGTACCTAGCGAGGCTAGTAACGCGGTGAGCTTTCGCAACACTCCGGCGCCTTCTTCGCCCGCCTTCGTCGCGACGGAGGGGTAGAACTTCGCAAACAAATCCACCACGCCGTCCAGGCAGTGCTGGCAGGTTTGAAACAGCCACCGGTCCTGGTCATGGTCGCTACCGTCTTGAGGAGTCAATACCTGGTCGTTGTCGCTACCGTCTTGAGGGGTCGAGTCATTACTCAAGTCATTACTCAATTCCTTCGCGCGACCGCCGTCGAAAACGGGCAACAGGATTTCGTGAAACACCCGGCACCAGAACCCGGGCGAGAAGTGCTGTGCGTTTTGCGAACGAAAAGTGTTAACGTCTTGTATCGGCAAACAGGGAGGCCGGGAGTTGGGAAATGCGGGGACGTACCTGTCCGTGGAAGTTGAGGATGTCGAAAAGCACCTGCACCGCGGCGCCGCGAATTTCGCGCCGGTCGTCGTGCGCTAACGTCGATAACCCGTGCAACAGCGGGAACCAGAAATACACGTGCGTCTCCCTGTCCGTAAACGCGGTGACGCCTTTTCCTTTTCCTTTTGATTTGCGTTGGGCAGTGGGGATCGATTTTAGGGATTGGATTGCGGATTGGGGACGGTTTTCGTCGGGCACGTCCCCGGTATCCGTATCCCCAACACCGAAATCGTACTCCCCATCCCCAACCCCGCCCTTACTGATCTCCAGATCCCCAACCTCGCCGTCCGCGAGCTTTGTTTGTAAAAGAAAAGTGTCAGTTTTGTATGGGCAAACAGTCGGCGGGATTTGGTGAAATACAATACGTACCTTCAGCGCGCAGAACCGCAGAAACGCGATGGCGTTCAGGGAAATCACGGCAGCGCTGGACGAGGGGTCCGTTTTTTTTGTCGCGCGGTTTCTGTTTTTGGAAACCTGATTGAAATAAAATAAATGTCAGTCGTGTATGGGCAATCAGTCGGCGAAATGTGGTAAATGGGAAATACTTACCGCCGACGCGCCGCCGTTTCCTTTTTCGTTCCCAACACCACCAAAGTGCTCCTCCACCGGATCGGTAACCCCCGTGAACGCGATCAAGCAGGTAACGCACTCCACGAACGTCGACGGGTCCGTTTCCGTGATGTGCGCGAAATGTTCCCTGATCACGCGTTCCACGATTTCAAACGCCATCCGCGAAATCTCCAGGTTGGCGTCCGACGCGGCGGCCGTGAACACGGCAAACACGGAGCGCCAGCTGCGATTGGTACACGAAAAGTGTCAGTCCCGAGTCGGCCGGGTGTGTTGTATGAGCAAACAGTGCGTTTGTGATGTATTTGTAACAGCCGCGAGTACTGGTAATGTTACCAGTAGTGCACTCCGTGAACAGTCAAAGAGGGGCATGAAACAGTGCCGCCTGATTTGGGAAACGCCCAAGGCCGTACCCGCTCCGCACGTTCCCCGCCTGCGTGGTGATGATCTGCGAAACGCACCGCACCAAGAACTCCCTGATTTCGGGGTTTCTGGAAGCCTTCATCACCTCCACGAACGGCTTCATGAAATCGTTCTGGAAGCTGTACAACTTCAGTTCCTTGCGGTCCGCGAGGAACTTCACCGCGAGTTGCCTCAAACTGTCCACCGCGTACATCGCGACGTTGACGTCGGCGTGACACCCCGCTGTGACGAAAAACTCCGCCATGACGCACCACATCTTTACCCACACGAACCGCACCCGCGCAGAGTTCAGACTGGCGACCTCCACCAGTTTCGTCAACGAAAACACCCGTGGGCTTGGGCTGGAAAGCTCGCCAAGGGAAACACGGCAGAGCGCTTTGGGAGGTTAAAGGAAGTGGTTAACGTCGCGTACGTCGCGATGTATTGGACGATGTATAGGACGATGTATGGGACGATGTATGGACAAACAGTCAGGTTAATCGGTCTGAAAAGTCGTGGTAATCGGTCTGAACAGCCGCCGTAATCGGTCTGAACAGTCACAGGCGCGTTACCGGTAAAACGCGGAGGCGGATTTGGGAAACGCCCTACGGCCGAACCTTTGGTGAAGCGCACCACGGCGTCGCCGTCCAGGGAAACGGAGGCGTGGTAAAGAACGTCCAGGTCGTCGGGGGTGAAGGTTTTCAAAACCTCGAACCCGGGGTCGACGAAATCGCGTAAGGTCAGGTCGTCGAACGCGTCGGGGGCGTGTTTTTCTTGTACCCGTTCCTCCTCAGACACAGACCCGCGTATGGACGGAGTCGTTGCCGCCGCGTCCGTAGCGTGGACCTGACCTTTCCTGAGGTGCGCGAACGGGGACTCGTCCGTGGTGCCAGCCGCCGCGGCTGCTGTGCCTCCGAACATCAAACCCATGCCACTCCCACCGAACATGTTCCCGAAAACGGGGCCGCTCGTCTTGCCAAACGGCGACGAAAACTTTTCCGCGGCGGCTTTTACGGACCGGTGTCCCCCCGGCGGGTTCGCCGCACAGGTTGCCCCCCCGTTCGCCCCCAGCGACGCGAACAAAACGCTCTCGTCAAATCCGGCGCTCGCGGAAAAGGTAAAGTCGTACCGGCTCGCGGTTGCCAGAACTTTGGCCCAGTTCAGTTCGGTCAACGCGTTCCCGCTGTCGCGCGCGGTTTTGTCGCGTCCCCCCGGTTGTCGCGCGGAAACGAACTGCGATTGTGACACGAAAAGTGTCAGTCTCAAGTCTTGAGTATTGAGTATGGGTGTACTTCGTAACGTGTATCAGGGATTGGGTAGTTCCGTAGTGGTACCGGACTTTCAACCTGTACTCCATAAAACGCAGGTAATAGTGCGTATGTGATGTATGTAGTGCACTTCCTTTGGATGACCAGTGGACGTCGTCCAGGGGCGTCAAACGTAGGTGTCGGGATTTGGGAAAGCCCCAAACACCAGTCAAATTTCATAGGATACCTCGGTCGAATATTCATATGCTGACCGGTGGTGACGGTCAAAAAACGTACCTCGACCAAAAAACGCAACGCCAGGACGTTCCGGGGTTTGTACGCGGCTGGCGGTTTCGGCGCCGCCATTTCGGTAAGCGCTTGCACGATTTCGTCCAGCGACGTAAACGCGTTTGCGCTCGCGGCGAGCTGCGCGATGGAGACATAACCAGTCAGCACCGCGGTGACGATTTCTGAATTCGCCTCTTGAAGCGCCGGGTCTTTTTCCCTGGAATCGGCGCCGTTGCCTCGCCACGCCGTGTCGAACGCGCGGAGCACCCCTAGGTGTAACAAAGAAAGTGTCAGCCCATTTGTGTCAGGCGCGTATTGGGCGTGTATTGGGCGTATATTGGACGATGTGTGGAC
>LAQC01000034.1:45376-52020 GCA_000981645.1 Cryomorphaceae bacterium ASP10-05a
TGTGTATTGGACGTGTATGGACGGACGATGTATGGACAATAGGGAGGGGTAATCGGTCGGAACAGTCCCTACGCGAAAGGTCCGAACAGGCACAGGCGCGTTCGAGGTAAAACGGCCGGTGCCGCCTGATTTGGGAAAGCCGTGGACATACGTACCGTCCTTGAACGCGTCGAACATGGGTTTCGCGCACAGCGGGTCGTGGACGGTGTGCCACGACCCCGACGCGGCATCACGCGCCGCGCGTTCCCGGACCGTCGCCATGAAAACCGAGGTGTCCACGTCGTGCACCACGCGCGGCTTTGTCATTAGGGACGTGAATAAATCAACGCCGAGGCGGTTGCTCATGTCCTTCAACGTTTTCTGCATGCCCCCGCCGAGCGACCCGTTTTTAGACGCGTTGATCTCCGCCTTCTCCGCCAAAGCCTTGGTGTCGCTGTCCTTCATGATGATCTCGTTTTGGACGATCCTGGTTGTAACCGAAAAAGTGTCAGTCTCTGTAATGTGGCCTGGGTAAACAGTCAGGGTAATCGGGCCGAGCAGGGAGGCGGTGTGTGGTGAGTGGGAAAGTTCCGTACCGGTCGTACAGAGCCTCCAAGTGCTCCGCGGCGACGTCGCCGCCGTCGTCGATGCCACGGTTGTTCTTCACGAAACCCTCCTTGGTCATTTTGTGTTTCACCCCCGGGTTGTGCGCATCCGTGTTCAGCATGATCGTCGAGAACGACAACACGTACGCGGTGTCTGGGGATCTGTACATACCTGGGTTCTGCAAACAGAACCTCTGCGCGAACTTTTCCATCAGCCGGTCGATTTTCTGCGACTCGCCCGGTAACCGGAAACCCGCCTTGCGATGAAGAAAAGAAAACGTCAGTCCCGAGTCTCGTGATGGGCGATTTATGCACAGTGGGTAAACAGTCTTGTACTCAGGTGCACTATTTGTACTCAGAGAGGCAGTAAACAGTGTGCCTGGATTTGGGAAAGGGAAACACGTACCAGAAAAACCCGAATGGCTTCGTCCAGCTTGTACCCGGAAAAATCCATCCCGTCCACGTACGCGTGCATCACCGCGATTGCGCCGTCGTCGCGCTCGCCGAGAAAATCGCCAACCGACGTTTTGTCTAAATCGGGGGTGTGTTTCAAAAACACCGCGATTTCAGAGGCAGACGGCCCGCACTTGTTTAGTTGTTGTAACACAACCAAACCCTTTTTGGGATTCGTGTTGAAAAGCGCAATCGCGTGTTGGTACGCCGTCTTCGTGAGTTTCGCCTTTTGAATCTCAACCAGGTTCGGGTTTGAGGAACCGTCTCTTTCTCTTTCTTGGTCGAGTTTCTTTTGGAGATCGATCGCACCATGTGTGGGTGTGACGGAATCAATCGCGGCGTTTGCCCCAACACCGTGTGACTCGGTGGCCGTGCCGTGTGTACTGTCGACCCACTCGCGCAGCGTTTCAACAAGCGCCCGCAACAACTCAAGCGCCTCCAAACGCAGGGAAGCGCACATCCGCTGTTCCTCGAGAGTGAGCGACACGGCGGTTGGTGAATGGACCGCCGGCATTGCCGCGTTACTCCCAACACTCGCACCGCCGGCGCCGCCACCCGCCCCACTCCCCTCGCCGCATCCCCAGCGCGCCACGAACGCCAAAGTGTCCACGAACTTCTCGAAAAGGTTTTGCGAATCCATGTTGCAGTCGTAGTTGACGAACATATCCGCCAGCACCGTGACGTCGGTTAGTAGCTCCCGGGCGCACTGCAACAGCACGCACTTGCGCTGGTACGAGAAGTGGTACGATGAGGCGGTTCCGCTCGCGGATTGAGGGTTGGTTTCGCAAACGCCGCGTTTCACGAGCGGTTCCAAAAGTAGCGCGGGAAAGAACACGCCGATTTCCGCCTTCAAGCTGGGCCTGAAGTTCTTCACCACCGCGCAGAACGCGCACAGCGCCAGGCCGTGCGCCGCCGGTAACGTTTCTTGAGACGCACACACCACCACGGCGTCGCAGAGGTACTCGGAAACCGCGCAAGTGAGTCGCGTGGAACTTCGAAACCGCGGGCCTGCGATTGTAAAAGAAAAGTGTTAGTCTTGTATGGGCAAACAGTGTGGGTGGGATTTGGAAAATACGTTACGTACCTGCGTTTTCAAGAAGAATCCTCAAAAGCTCCAGGGACAGGATCTTTCCCCGCGCCACGGCGGGGTTTAAAAGGTCCCCCGGTTTCGCGGCGAGCTTGCAAATGTGAACAAATAAATGTCAGTCCCATATGGGCAATCAGTCGGCGGAACGTGGAAATGGGAAAGACGTACCTTGCAAAGCGCGCGGAACACCAGGAAAACATCTCCCTCCTCCAAATGGGATTCGAGGGAGGACAAGTTTTCCGGTGTTTTTGTGGTCCAGTCGTCCGTTTGGTTTACTCTTGTCGAGTCCTGTATGTGGTTTACCCTTCCGTCACTCACGTTGACAGATTTACCGGGCGTCGCGTCATCCTCGGCCCCGTCAAACTCGGTGTCCGTGACGTGACGGACCGTCTCCGCGCCGCGCGCTGCCGGAACCCACCCTAAATCGGTTTGATCGGTATCCTCCGAGGACGCGCCGACGGAAACCGCGACGGAGGTCAAGTCGCTGGCGACCTTGTCCATGAACCCCTGCACGAAGTTGGCAACCGCGGTGGCGGCGAAGGCGTCGTCGTCAGTTTTGCGAAACGCGGCCGCCGCGGCGGTCGCGGCGCGCGACGTTTTGGCGCCGCGGGTACTCTTTTTAAACGACTGCGATTGGTAACGACACGTGGTTAACGTCGTGTCCCATCGCGTGTATTGGACGATGGCCTGGTCAACAGTAACCGGCCATCGGGCCTCCACAGTCGAACGGCGCGTTAGAGGTAAAACAGTGGCCGTTGGATTTGGGAACCGCGCTACGGCCGTACCTGCGACGAAAACACATCCGAGACGCGAATCACGGGCGCGACACTCGTGTTCGTTTCGCCGTTGCTCTCCAGCCGGTGAAACACCACGACGAGCATCTGCGTCAGGGACGCTTTCGCGGTGGTTTGTACCACTTCCGAGGCGCTGCCCAGGTAGCAATTCACGCACGCGCGCGTTACCCGCAACAGCGCTTTACTTCGCACCCGGAGTGAGTGGCTGGAAACCGCGGTGAGCAGGCACTTCAGCATCTGCAACTCCACCGCTTCGTCAGGAACGACGCCGACACCGCAAATCAAATCGATCATCTCACAGGCTTGCGTGTTTCGCACAAGAGCGTCTCTTTCGGTTTCCGCCGGGAACGACGATGACGGTGTCGCCCGCGGCGACGACGCGACCGTCGCGTCGTCCGAAACGCCCTCCGGACCTTCCGAAGCATCCTCCGCACCTTCGGAGTTGACTCCGGAAGGATTCGAACCACGGTCCTCCACAGTGTCGTCAACACCGTTAGCCGTACCGGGCGGCGCGTCGGCGTCGCCGCGCACCAAACCGCGCGCGATGAGCGTTTGCACAATTTGTAAACTCGCCTCCGCTATTTTCGGCGACTTGCTTCGCAGCGCGAGACGCGTGGGTTTTAGGATTTCCTCCACCTTTGCGGGGTCAAGAAACTGAGCCGTGACTTGCTCTGGTTGCCCACCTGGCGTGGACAAAACGTTCGCCCCAGACGACGACGACGCCTCGAGAACTGTTTGCGCATTGGCTTTAGTACACGCCACGACGAAGGTTCCGCGACGCAGGCTCGTAACGAGCGTCGTGACCGCCTCCGCGAGCTCGTTGTGTCGTTTCTTCCCATGGCACAGACCGGTAATCGCAGCGAGGGCAGTACCGATCACGTCGTACACGTCCATCGTGGCCATCCTCGCGTCTCGAGTGGGTCCACGAGTCGCAAGAGATGGGTCTACGATTCGTTGGCCTCTGCTCTGCGGGTAAATCTAATCAGACGCGACGGGCCGGAACCGTGTGTCCTCGGTTCGCACCACAACAACTACGGGTTCAGCGAGACGCCATCCGGCACGCGGTACTGCGTATCAGTGCCACCGCGTGGCGTGTCTTCTCGTTGCGCACACCGGTGTGTGAGGAACGGACGTCCGAGGTATGCAGTGGGCGCACGCCTTCAATCAAAAATCGCCAGACTGGCGTCTCAAAAAGAAGTCATCTTTTTCCCATCCTCGGAAACACCTCGCCCCTTCACTCCCGTCGCCGCATAAGGCCCTTCCGGCCGCGATGGTGGGTGTCGCTACGTTCATGATCGTCAGCAAGGATGACATTCCCCAGTACGAATGCGACTTTTCGGGAGGCGGCGGCGGGGTTGGAACGCGGAACGGAGGTTCGTCGGGTGCGAAGAAAGACGACGCCGCGCATCTGCACCAGTTCGTGATGCACGCCAGCCTCGATTTCGTGGACGCTCGGGTCTGGGAAACCACCAACATGCACTTGAGACTGGTTGACAAGTTCAACGACTTGTCCGTGTACGCGTTCGTCACCGCGGGGGGTACTCGGTTTCTGCTGCTGCACGACCAACGAATCGAGGAAAGCAACATCGGCGTTTTTTTTCACGACGTGCACGAGCTGTGGCTGCGGGTTTCGATGAACCCGTTTCACACGAAGCGCACGCCGATTCTAGACAAAACCTTCGACCTGAGGGTTCGAGAGTGCGCGAAAAGCCACTTCCCGTGATGTCCAAGAGCTTACGGGAAAGGGAAATAGAAGAAGAGGATAGAAGTCGTAGACGTAGCGTGAAACAATTTACAATCAGTTTCAAAATCAATCTCTCATCCTCTCCCGTCACTATCACACCACATTACTATCACACAGCGCTGTCCACCAAAGCAATCACACCGCGCTGTCCGTGCTTTCTTCAATTTCAGACACCGGGTTTTTCGGAGCCGATGTTTTTTTGGTGAGCGATTTCTCCCGCTTCAGCGCCAGCCGCTCCGCCAGCGCCTTCGCGCCGCGTTCGCGCCTGAGATTGTTACACGAAAAGTGTCAGTCCTGTATATCGCGATGTATGGACAACAGTCACCAGCTGAGAGATAAAACAGGGAGGCGGGATTTGGGAAACGCCCAAGGCCGTACCTTCGCTGCGCCTCCTCTAAGTCGTCCGTAGTGACCCCCGCCCTCGGTGCTTTCGAGATACTCTGACTTCCCAACCCAGGGTGTAAGCTTCCGTGGCCGTATTGATCTGCGATTCGCCGCGCTCTTCGGCCGCACATCGCGGCGTGCGCCGAGTTCAGCGCCGGCGTGAGAAACGGTTGTACAATCGGCGGAAAGAACAGCACCAGATCCAGCCTCGGCGAGTCATCCCCCACGCCGCCGTGGTCACCCTCCCCTTGCGTCGGTTGGACGTGCCGCAGGTACACCCACGACCAGTACAAGCCGAACAAGGAGAAGCCGAAGTTGGACAGCACGCGCCCGGTGAGTATTCCGACTGCGAACGTCGCGACTAAATGAACTGAGATGAATGAAAGAAAGTGTCAGTCTTTCGTAATGTGTCTGAGTAATTACGGGCGGACAATCGGCAAACAGTGTGCCTGGATTTGGGAAAGCCCCAACACGTACCCGCGTTGAGCTGTTCCCGCCGCATCCACCGCAGCCCTTTTACGTTCACCGGCGCGTCCGGGTTATCCCTTCTCACCACGACTAGCAGTGCCGCTACTATACCTTGGAACCCGTTGTAACTGTCATAAAGCGCGTTTTCGTTTCTTCCGGCGTAGTACCTGACCAGGGAAACCAGGAAACCGGCGACGCCGACGAAGAACGAGACGAACACTAAAAACCGCCCCATCTCCCTTCCTCCCATCCCGGGTTCCACCACGCGGCCGAGAATCACCAGCAACCCTACAGCGACGGTAACCCCGGCAAACGTTGACTCCACCCACGACGACGTGACTAGATTCCACACCCTAGGCACGGTGTGCCCGGGAACAAGCGCCAGGTGCGATTTCGTGGGCGGGGCCGATTTGGTGAGCAAAAACAGAGTGAGCAAAATCACAACCGACAACCGCGTCGCGGGCGGTGTCCGAAACCGCTCCGCGAACGTCGCCAAGCGCACAGCTAAGCCCGGTCGGGAAGCGCCCGCGGGTAACGCCGAGGAGGCCGCCGCGGCGGCGCCATCCGGGGATGACATCGGCGTGGTCCGATCTGTTGTGAACGGAGCACGAACTAACGTTAAATAAATATTCGAGCGAATGCAGACCACGCGTCACGTCATCACCAATTGTGAGTATCGCGGCATTGGCGACCGCACCCGGTGTCCCCGTGGCATGTCGCCAAACGCGAGGATGGCACCTCGAGCGTTGCTCGTGGTGCTCGTTCTGGGTTTGGGTGTTACAGGGGTGTTAGGGGGACACACAGAAAATGAGACCCGCCAGCCGGGGCGCGTGCTTGGTGCGAATGCGAGATCTCTCCTCGGGGAAACAATTGTGGCGTTCCGGAATGGCACGGAACCACCATCACCGGCTGCGCCTGAGGCACCGCCGACACCGGACGTGCCGGAGTCACCGAGTGAACCGACCGCACCGGGGATACCGCGGGAACCTCACGCTCCAGCCGAACCTCCGGGGACACCAAACTCACCCATGTTCCCCACACCAGGGGAGTTGGTCTTTTCGCCACCCCCGCCGAGGCCGACGCCGCCGACGCCGCCGACTCCGCCGATGCCGCTGGCGCCGCCGATGCCG
>LAQC01000035.1 GCA_000981645.1 Cryomorphaceae bacterium ASP10-05a
CGGACATCTATTTATAGGAACCACCACTGGTATGCTTATTTATAACTTAGACTCGCCTGAAAACCCGACTTTCGTTAGTGACTATCCACATGTAAACTCATGTGACCCTGTAGTGGTTTCTGGTAACAAAGCCTATGTAACGTTAAGAATTGGAAACAGGTGCCAGGGAGACATTAACGAATTAGTAATAATAGATATCAGTGACTTAACTAATCCTACTGAAATAGCTACTTATCAAATGACTAACCCTCATGGGCTAGGAATAGATGGAAATACGCTTTTCTTGTGTGACGGTTCAGATGGGTTAAAAGTTTTTGACAGAACCGATGATTATGACTTAGGAAATAACATGATTAGCCATTTCCAAGAAATCAACACGTATGACGTAATTCCATACAATGACAATCTTATTATGTCTTCTGGAGAAGGCATCTACCAGTATGACTACTCCGATATTTCTAACATTACTGAGATCAGTTTAATTCCAGTTCAATAATTTAAATTCACATGAAAGTTAGCATTTCCCTATTTATTCTTCTGCTTTGCAATGCTTATTGCAACGCTCAACAAACAGATGTAGTCACCCTAAAAGATGGCTCCATTTTCAAAGGCATCATCTCTGAATATGTACCCGATGGAAAATTAATTATGGTCTTATCTGATGGCAGGTCTAAAGAGTTAAACTCCTCAGATGTACAGTCTTTAGATGACGGCTCTAGCAAAGTATTCGTCAGTAAAGAGAAAGGATTTTATCATGGCAGTACCATCGGTTTTTTGTTAGGAAACGGAGCTTATCAAAACGATGTTAACTTTCAGTACAACATGGTTAATGGGTACAAGTGGAATAATTTTTATGTAGGATTAGGGACTGGAATAGAAACTACTCGACAGCAATTATTAACTCCGTTCTATGGTGATCTAATGTATCAGTTCTCGAAAGGAAAAACTTCTCCTTTCGTATCTGTTCAAGTAGGAAGGACTGTTAACTTTGCACATGAGGAAACCGTCCAGAATTATTACGCAGATAATTTTAAAAGTGGCAATATGGCTGGGTTGAGTTTTGGTATAAAAAATAGTTTTAATTCTAACTTAGCACTTATAGTGTCTGCTGGTTACAGGTATTACGACTTAGAAGGAGACTATGATAACCAGTGGTGGAATGGACAGGAATGGTTTACTTACCCTGTAGAAACAAACACCTACCTCCACCGGTTTAATTTAAAATTAGGGTTGCTTTTTAATTAAAATAAACATGAAAATTATTCAATCTACAGACCTCTGATTACTTATCATGAGCTGTACTAAAAAGGAGTCAAAACCTCTAGAAGTTTAGCTTAATGATCTTCTTTCTATCTGTATGGAAGAAAAAACAGAAGCTTTTGAACTAGATGAAAAAAACCCTTTTATTTACAAAATCACATTTATCTTTACGAACTTCTTTTAATAAAAAGAATTATATAAATAACTAACTATAGATATGGATTTTTTAGACCGCATTTTATTTGGAAATTCAATTAAAGATTGGGTCATAGCGATAGGGATTATAATCGTTACCTATGTCGTTACAAAAATTGTATACTGGTTGACCTCAAACATCATTAAAAAGTTCACAGCCAAGACGAAAACAAACCTCGATGATGTTTTAATCGATAAGCTTGAAAAACCTATTCAATATTCCATCTTAATACTTGGTTATTGGATTGCTTTACATTATTTAAATATTGAGAATTCGAGTTTGCTTTTCTACCTCGAAGGAATTGCCTCTTTATCCATAATACTCACCCTTACCTCTATCGCCTCTAAAATATTTGATGCACTCGTTAAAGAAGTGGTAATTCCTTTAGTAGAAAAAACTGAAGGTGGTGGAGATAATTATATCCTCCCTGTATTATCTAAAGCAGTAAAAGGTGTGATTTGGACTTTTGGAATCATTATAGGACTCGACAATATTGGATTTGATATTACGGCCATGATTGCAGGGCTTGGGATTGGTGGATTGGCTTTAGCTTTAGCTGCCCAAGATTCTGTTAAAAATATTTTTGCTGGAGTCATGATTTTCCTGGATAAACCTTTTAAGCTAAAAGACCGGATACAAATCGAAGGGTTTGATGGTGTTGTAGAGGAGGTTGGTTTAAGAAGTACAAGAATCCGAACTTTAGACGGTCGTATCGTAACCATTCCAAACAGCACGTTTACAGATAATAGTGTTGTAAATGTAACTTCTCAACCTGCGTTAAAAGTCGTCTTAAACTTAGGCTTAACTTATGATACCGATGCGTTAGGTATGCAAAAAGCTGTTGATATTTTGCGTCAAATTGTTTCGGATAACACAGCTATTTTAGAAGAAGAGTGCTCCGCTGGCTTCAAAGACTTTGGAGATTTCTCTTTAGGGATTCTATTTATCTATTACGTTAAGCCTGACTCGCATTGGCTAGACTCTCAGAACGACATAAGCAAAGAGGTGCTGAAGCGATTTACAGAAGCAAAACTAGACTTTGCTTTCCCAACGCAGACATTATTGAATAAAGTGATTCATTAAAGTACCTTTTTTTCGGTGCCTTCTGTATTTGTAACCAATGGTAAAGGATTTTTGAAGAGTCAAATATCACATCATAATCGGCTTCAGAAACATATATAAACGTTTATAAAGTATCTATGGGATAGATTGAATGACTCCAAAGATGAAAGCCTAGCTTGTTCATTTAAAGTTTAATTCAAGAAATAAGAAGGAGTTACTATTTTCCTTTTTTTCATTTGCACCTTAATTCAGAACTAGTCAACGGAAGTTCTCTATTTCCAATTCCTTCTTCCAAAGATATAAATTTCTCTTTTGTAGCTAAGTATGTTCGTTGGGTCTTTATTAGACTAAGTGAGAATTGATAATGAATCTATTCTAGATGTGTCTTACTTTTATTGTTTGTATTAAGGTGTAAACTATTCATGAAAAACTCACTCTTACTCTTTTGTCTATTTATACTGATTTTAGCTGTATCGTGCTCTTCGAGTAAGAGGCTTACTAGTAAGAATCTTATTCAGAAGAGTCCTCCGGGGACAGCTTTATTTGAGGGAAATCTATTGTTAGATGAAACCGAGCTAACCAATTTAAGCTGGGGGGAATATTTATTCTGGTTGAATCATAACTATGGTTCTAATTCATCAGAATATTTAAGCTCTTTGCCTGACACAAATGTCTGGCTAAATTTAGATTCTTGTTATCATGAAATGAACTGGTTATACCTAAGACATCCAGCTTATTCCGATCACCCTGTAGTAGGAGTTTCTAAAGAACAAGCTAAGAAATATTCCAAATGGCGTTCTGACCGTGTGATGGAAATCATCCTAGTCCGTGACGAAAGAATCATCTATCAGCACAAAAGAGAAATCGAAGATTTATTTACGATAGAAAAGTATTACACCGACTCTTTAGAGTACATCATAGAAGATGAAAAATTAGAGTATTACCCAGAGTACCGCCTTCCTACCTTAGCAGAAAGAGAAAGGATTTTGCAAAAGCAAGATTCAATAGCTCGCTCTGATTATAAACAAACGCGAAAAGACTGGAAACCATGGGAAGAGTATTATCTGTCTCAAATTAGAGCTGACATTCCCTCCGAAATTATCCTTAACCCAACGGCATGGGTCTTTTCCGGTGACTACCTCTCTGAGTTTTACAACCTGCGAGGAAATGTAAGTGAGTTCGTGGAAGAGGATTCCATTTCTGTGGGCGGTAGCTGGCATGATAGCAAAATAAGAATCTTTGAATGTGACACTTTTCATGTTTCTAAACCAAACGCTTGGACCGGCTTCAGAAATGTCTGCGAATGGAAAAAATGGACTCCGTAATAAGAGAAGCTAAAGTTGATGGTCAGTCTTAATTTCGCTGTACCTTTGAATTTTAGATTCACATACCCATGTTCCAAGACCTTAATATCAATAAATACCTCCTAAACGCTATAGAAGACTTAGGATTTGAGAAGCCTACACCTATTCAAGCTGAAGCTTTTCCAGTAATTAAGTCTGGAAAAGATGTGATAGGGATTTCTCAAACGGGAACTGGAAAGACGATGGCCTATATGATGCCCATCCTAAACGACCTGAAATTTAGTAGTCAAGTCAATCCTAGAGTTCTAGTCCTTGTGCCTACCAGAGAACTCGTAGCTCAAGTGGTAGAAAACATAGAAGAGTACTCCAAGTACATTACGCTTCGAGTAGTAGGAGTTTATGGAGGAACCAATATAAATACTCAAGCACAATCTGTAATGCAGGGCTGTGATATAGTTGTAGGAACGCCAGGAAGGCTTTACGACTTAACGCTGAATAATTCTCTTTCTCTTAAGGCTATAAAAAAACTAGTGATAGATGAAGTGGATGTAATGCTCGATTTAGGTTTTAGATTTCAGCTTACAAACATCTTTGAATTACTACCAGTAAAAAGACAAAACATAATGTTCTCTGCCACTATGACTGAGGATGTAGAGGAGTTAATAGCGGATTTCTTTGAGGAGAC
This sequence comes from Cryomorphaceae bacterium ASP10-05a, assembly GCA_000981645.1. GTDB lineage: Bacteria > Bacteroidota > Bacteroidia > Flavobacteriales_D > Sanyastnellaceae > ASP10-05a. The sequence continues at coordinate 4,508 of LAQC01000035.1, forward strand.
GCATAAGATTGCAATTGCCATCAGCGGAACACCGCTCGAAAACATTCAGCAGGTATGCTATTCCGTATGGAATTTTTACACCAAGGTTAATTTATTAGCTCATTTACTTAGAAATAAAAAGGAGTATACCAAGGTTCTTATATTTATAGATAGTAAAGCCAAAGCAGACAGACTTCATTCTAACCTAGATGAAGTGCATTACATTAAATCTGGAGTAGTACATTCTAATAAATCTCAAAATTACAGGTTCAAGTCTATCGAGGATTTTGATTCTGGTAGAAGCAGAGTATTAATAGCCACGGATGTTATGGCTAGAGGGTTGGATTTAGACCAGATCACTCATGTAATCTGTTTTGATACACCTGAGTATCCTGAAAACTACATGCACAGGATAGGAAGAACTGGAAGAGCAGAGCATGAAGGAAAATCTATTCTACTTTATACTGAAAAAGAAAAAAGGTACAAGGATGACATAGAAGAGTTAATGAAAGTAACCATTGAAGAGATTCCATTTCCAGAAGAAGAGGTAGAGATCAATCATAAGTTAACTCCAGAAGAGCGACCTAAAGTAAAGGAACTAAACACCAGAGTAAAAAGAACTGTTGGTGGGGCTTCCACTCATGAAAGGAGTGAAAAGAACAGTAAAACACCTATGGGTGGTTCTTACAGAAGAAAGCTAGCTGAGAAATATAAAAAGCCTAAAACCAGAGGGGATAAAAATCAGAATAAGAAGAAGGGTTAAATACGATTGACAACCTTCAGGACTAACCTATTTCAATTATTGTCCTGGAACTCTGGTATCCATAAAGAATACTGAATTACTATCATTCATAAAATCAGCTATTTAAAGAGGCTTACTTAAAACTAAAAAAATAAATTCAGCCGAATATTCCAAAACACGCTCATTAAATAATCACCCTGAAGAGGTTCGTCATGATGATTTCGGATACCTTAAAAAAACATAGAGTGATTGATTGAAGTTAGAAAGACAAGCCATGCTGGTTTTACTTCAACTCAGCGAGAATAGTCTCTATTCCACTTACCTTATCATCTATATTCACCTTTACATCTGTACCAATAGGTAAGAATATATCTACTCGTGAACCAAACTTTATGAATCCGAATTCCTTACCCTGAAGCACTGTATCTCCTTTATCTGCATAATGACAGATTCTTCTAGCTACGGCTCCTGCTATTTGTCTGACTAATATCTCTCTTCCTTTCTCGTCCTTTATTACTAAAGTAGTTCTCTCGTTATCAGTAGATGATTTAGGATGCCACGCCACTAAGAATAATCCCGCGTGGTATTTAAAGTATTGTACTATTCCAGAAATTGGATTCCAATTTACATGTACATTAAGTGGAGACATGAAAATAGACACTTGTATTCTTTTATCCTTGAAATATTCTGTCTCTTCAGTTTCTTCTATCACAACCACTTTTCCGTCTGCCGGACAGATTACCTGATCCAACTTAGCAGTTAAAGCACGGGTAGGCACTCTAAAAAACTGGATGACCAATCCAAACATAATGATCGATAACACTATTAAGATAACAGTTAACCATGAAGGTGCTGCGAAGGCGTAACTGAGTAACGGTGGAATCGATAATAAGAAATAGGCTATTAAAACAATTCTTTTACCCTCTCTGTGGAATTTCATTATGACATGATTTTAACTACGGCAAAAATAACAGGAACACTCAATAAGACTCCATCAAATCTGTCTAATATGCCTCCATGCCCCGGCATAAAACTCCCAGAATCTTTAACCCCTTTATTTCTTTTCATTTGAGATTCAAACAAATCTCCCATAGCTCCTAATATAGAAACAAGCAACGCCAGCACATACCACGATAACCCCGGGATTTCAAACCCAAAATTCAAAAGAAAAAAGGCTCCTATTAACGCTGAGAAGACTCCTCCCGCTAATCCTTCCCATGTTTTTTTAGGAGAAACTTTAGGCAGTAGTTTATGTCTTCCTAAATACTTACCAAAGATGTAAGCTCCCGTATCACTTAACCACAAAAGAATAAAAAAAGATAAAACAACTTTATATTCATAATACCCTGATATAAAAGCAAGTAAATAGAGCATTATAAATGGCATAGTAACATAAACTTGACTAAATATCACATGAGCCCAATCATTTAAACGAAGCCTTTCTTTGGGAAGTAGAACCGATAGAATGCAGAAAGAAGTGAACATAATCACTGCTACTAAGGCTAAATCTGCCAGCTGAAATCCTTCTAAACTAAATGCAGAGAATAATAAGATAGAGAGAGCTACCCCTATAGATTTTTTGAACTCCGAGACTTTTTCTTGGAGGCTTGAATACTCCCAGTTTCCTATGATTACAATCACTAAAAACAACCAGAAGCATGATGTAGAATTAAATACAATTCCACTAATCATCACTAGCAAAAAAACTACGCCCGTAAGCGCTCTTACTATCACATCATTCATGACCACGACTCTATTAAATGCTTAGCCCTAATCACATTGTCTCGTTTCACAAATAACTCGACTTCTCCAATGTGTACATGAGCAGAATCCTTCTGATTGAGAACTAACGCAGCAATCCCATCATTCTGTAATTGAATTCGAAGCATTTCCACCTTAGGCTCAAAGGTATCTGAATAGACTTTTATCCATTCCTTATCCATTATTCAGCTGGAGAATCTTTAGATGACTCTTCTTTCGAGTCTTCGTTAGATGGCTCTTCACTAGCATCATCTTCAGTCGCAGGAATATCGTCTTCATCCTCTGGCATATCATTTATAGACTCAGACACTCTAGCTCCTTCTGGTCTAGCTCCTATAATTTCCTCTAAGTCGTCTTTGAAAATAACTTCTTTCTCAAGTAATTTTTCAGCCAGTTTAGTTAGCTTTTCTTTATTGCTACGCAATAACTCTATAGCTCTCTGGTATGATGTTTCTATAAGCTTACTTACCTCTTCATCTATAACACGGGCAGTATCCTCACTATATGGTTTCGTGAACTGATTCTGACCAGATGAGTCATAGTAACTAATATTCCCAATCTTCTCATTCAGTCCATAAACAGTAACCATGGCGTATGCTTGCTTGGTGACTTTCTCTAAATCACTTAATGCACCAGTAGAAATTTTCCCGAAAATGACCTCTTCAGCTGCCCGACCTCCTAAAGTAGCGCACATCTCATCTAACATTTGTTCTGTAGTAGTAATCTGCCTCTCCTCTGGCAGATACCATGCCGCTCCTAAACTCTGTCCCCTAGGAACTATAGTTACTTTCACTAAAGGTGATGCATATTTCAATAACCAACTTACAGTAGCGTGACCGGCTTCATGAAATGCTATCGCTTTTTTCTCTTCTGGAGTAATTATTTTATTCTTCTTCTCTAATCCCCCTATCACTCTATCTACAGCGTCTAAGAAATCCTGACGTGTCACTTGCTTTTTATCTTTTCTGGCAGCTATTAATGCCGCTTCATTACAGATGTTAGCTATATCGGCACCAGAAAATCCTGGAGTTTGCCTAGCCAAGAAATCAACATTAATATTGGCAGATACTTTGATAGGCTTTAAATGAACATCGAAAATTTCTTTTCTTTCGTTTAAGTCTGGCATATCTACATATATCTGACGATCAAATCTACCAGCTCTCATTAAAGCACTATCTAAAACGTCTGCTCTATTGGTAGCGGCCAAAATAATTACACCTGAGTTAGTTCCAAAACCGTCCATCTCAGTCAAGAGTTGGTTTAATGTATTCTCTCTTTCATCATTACTGCCCATACCAGCATTCTTTCCTCTGGCTCTTCCTATAGCATCTATTTCATCTATAAATATTATAGATGGTGCCTTTTCTTTGGCTTGTTTAAATAGATCTCTTACTCTACTCGCTCCTACTCCTACAAACATTTCTACAAAATCAGACCCTGATAATGAGAAAAAAGGAACTTGAGCTTCTCCTGCTACCGCTTTCGCTAATAACGTCTTCCCTGTTCCTGGAGGACCCACTAAAAGTGCTCCTTTTGGAATCTTAGCTCCAAGCTCAGTATATTTTTTAGGATGTTTTAAAAAGGCTACAATCTCTTCTATTTCCTCCTTGGCTCCTTCTAAACCAGCTACATCATTAAATGTAACGTTAGTTCCTTTTCCTTTCTCAAACAATTTAGCCTTGGATTTCCCAATGTTGAAAATCTGACCTCCACCTGGACCATTTCCGCCAAGTCTTCTCATCATGATTATCCATATAGCTATAAATACCCCGATGAATATTAACCAAGTAAACAGTTGCTGCATAGAGTCATCAGTCTGAGTATTCTCTAATTCGAACTCTCTGACATTGGCTGCTGCTAATAGCTCTTTTACTGTTTCTTCAGTACCAGAAAGGACACATGTATAATGCGGCCCTTTTGGTGAGACAGAGCTAAAAAAACCGGTAGATTTGAAATCATCTTTTTTAGACTCAAATGCCGACTCAGTTAATGTGATGAGTGCTATTCGACCATCCTGAATAGAAATGGACTTAACCATATTGGAATCTATAAGGTTGGTTAACCCTGGGACTTGACTCAGATTTCTAGCCTCTGACCTAGGACCCATTAAATTTATTCCAATAAGTACTACTGCTATAACAGCATAAATCCAATAAAAGCTGAATCCTGATTTTTTCTTAGGATCTAATGGATTTTTTCTCTTTTTAGGAGACTTATTCTCTTTTTCTGACATATAATGTTTTATTATACTAATTCTTTTATTCTCTCTATTTTAGCATCTGCCCAAAGGTCTTCTAAAGCATAAAAATCTCTAGACTCCTCCGTAAAAATGTGCACTACTAGCTCAGAGTAATCCATTAAAATCCATTCAGCATTGTTTTTCCCTTCTACATGCCAAGGCCTATCATCCAGGCCTAATTCTGTTTCTTTAGAAACCGAATCTGCGATGGATTTAGCATTGGTACTCGATCTACCAGTGCATATAACAAAATAATCGCTTACTGAACTATCTGTTTCCCTTAAATCTAATATGGAGATGTTCTCTCCTTTAACGTCTTGAATCCCCTTAATAACGAGGTCCAATAATGATATACTTTGTGTCAATGTATTCCTACGCTTTAAATGAGTAATAATCTAACAAATGTAATATTTTTACCTCCTAATGTGACGTCTAAAAGTCACCTAATAATCAAGGCAATTAAGCGCATGAATACTCTGTTTATAGGTCAAAATAAAATCACTCTGCAGACCGTAGACTCAACAAACAATTATGCAGCCAAACTTATAAAAGTGTCATATGTGCCAGATGGCACTGTAATTATGGCACAAAACCAAACCGAAGGCAGAGGGCAGCGTTCAAACGTTTGGCAGAGTGAACCTCACATGAATCTACTCTGTAGCTTTATTCTTCAGCCTAAGACTCTAGGTACAGATAAGAGTTTTTACATGAGCGCTGTGTCAGCTTTAGCCGCCAAAGAGGCTATAGAAGAGGTTTCTCCTAAATCCGATGTTAAAATAAAATGGCCTAATGACATTATTCTGAATGATAAAAAGGTAGGTGGTATATTAATAGAAAACTCCGTGGTTAAAGGCTTAATCAAATTTGGGATTATTGGAATGGGAGTAAATGTTAACCAAAACGAATTTTCTTTTTCGCATGCTACCTCTATCAGAAATGAAACCAATAAAGTGATGGATTCAGATTTTCTTTTAAAAATCATCTCTAAAAAACTAGAAAAGTGGTATCTAATTTTGCTTAGAGAAGGCTACAATGAAATTATAACGGCCTACAATAAAACTTTATGGAGAGGAGATTCGGAGAATAAAATTGAAATGGGAGGAAAAAGCCTAATCGTCAGCTCTCTTTCTGTGAGAAAAGACGGCACTATCAGTTTTGCACATAACGGAAGTGTAAAAACAGCGAGCTTTTCAGAGGCGAAAATAAGCTACGAGTAATATGCGTCTGCTTTCTTAATGATATAATCAAAGAGGCTTTTAAGAGGTTTAACTACCATCATCTTCAACATCATATTCAGCTCAGCATCACAAATAATCTGTGCTGTAGAATTATTTTCATCTTGAGGATTAACATGAAGATTTATGGTAAAAGGAAAAGGACTCTTATCAGTGGCTACTAACTTAATATGCTCTTCTGTAGATTCCTCAGAGAACTTCAATCCGATAACATATGTTCCCATGACTTTGAAAGAACACGTATGACCGTCTGACTGCCAATCTGAAATTTTATCAGTAGGAAGATATTTCTTAAGGTTATTTAGATCGCTTAAGTCTTCATAAACTGCCCTAGGATTAGCTTTTAAGTCGCCTTTTTCACTTTCTATTCGAGTCATCTGATTTATTTAAGCGTTCCAAGTAGATGGTGATACCCTCCACTCTTTTATTCCTTCTATTTCAGATTCATTTAAAAATCCGCTTTGAAACGCTTGGTCTACAAGGCTTTCATAATTACTCAGAGTAGTGAGCTCACAATTGGCATCGGCAAAAGCAGTTTCTGCTTTTTCAAATCCATAAGTAAAGATGGCTACCATTCCTTTAACATTGGCTCCAGCATCTCTTACAGCTTTCACAGCTTTTAAGCTACTCATCCCAGTACTTACAAGGTCTTCAATGATTACTACATTTTGCCCTTCGTTTAACACTCCTTCGATTTGGTTCTGCATCCCGTGACCTTTCATCTCTGAACGTATATAGCAGAAAGGTATCCCTAACTCCTGAGCTACTAGAGCCCCTAAAGCTATTCCACCAGTAGCCACTCCTGCTATAACATCAGGTTTAGCATATGTTTCTTCTATAATTTTAACGAATTGCTGACGAATATATGTTCTTATCGTGGGATAAGACAGCGTTAATCTGTTATCACAATAGATAGGACTCTTCCACCCAGAGGCCCATTCAAAAGGCTCTTTTGGAGAAAGTTTAATAGCTTTAATTTGAAGCAAAAATTCTGCTACTTTTAACGCGGATTCATCCCATACAGTCATGCGCCAAAAGTATAAAGTTTTCCTGAATGAACGATATGTTTTATTAACAAATGAATGGCCTAAAAAGCTTGAGAAATCGAAGAACTTTTTAGCTCTTCATTCGAAAGACAAATCTACTATTATCAGGGCCTTCGATAGCTTTCAGAGCAATAATAGTATTGTGAAATTAATTATTATTCACAACGACACAGGAGAACTATGGGATACTTTTAAGTCATTATTTGAGATTATTCCTGCTGCAGGTGGATTAGTCTTCAATGAGAATAATGAATGTTTAATGATTTTCAGAAAAGGAATGTGGGATTTACCCAAGGGTAAATTAGAAAAAAAAGAGAAGATAAAAGAATGTGCTGTAAGAGAGGTAGAAGAAGAGTGTGGACTTACTGATATAACCCTAGAAGATAAAATAACAATCACTTATCATATCTACAACCTAAAAGGAACTAATAGCTTAAAACCATCTCATTGGTTTTTAATGCGGGTAGATGGCTCTCCTAAACTTATCCCCCAAGCTGAAGAAGATATAGATAAAGCTAAATGGGTGACCATGAAGAAAGCCAACGAACTTCTCGATGAGGCTTTCCCTTCTATAAGAGAAGTGTTTAAAGCTTACGGAAAGAAGGTTTAGTTCTTTACTATTTTTTTTAGCGTGTCAGTGATTCCTTCCTCTGGACTAAAAGTGTAGTCTAGCATTATTTCCCCATTTGGATTTAGTAGGAAATACTGAGGAACAGTCACCACGTTTAATTTCTCTTTTAACAATTTGTCTCCGTTTCCGAATAGAAAAAGCCAATTATAGCTCCGGTGTGCAATTAAGAACTCCTGAAAATTAGACCAATCCTCATCCATACATATAGAAACGAACTTGATTCGATTTCCGAATTTTCGTTCTAACTCTTTTACCTTTTCCTGATGGCCACAGGACTCGGTATTCCATGAGGAAAATGCAGATATATATACAAACTGTCCTCTCCATGATTCAAGCTCGTGGCGCTGATCATCTATATCCAACAATAAAAAGTTTTCCGGAACATATCCTTTCTTTCCTTTAACCAGATCTCTTCTGAAATTAGCCGCTATAAATTTATTCTCTGCGATTCCATCCCTAAGAATCAGCTCCAACACCACCGTTACATCTCTGCTCGGAATATTCGGGAGGTTCAATCCATTTTCTATTCCTGCCAGTAACATAAACTCTATGCTTTTTACTTTATCTCCAAGAAACAAAGGTTTAATCTCCATTATAGCACTATCTAGTTGAAGTTTGTATAACTGATTTACGAATTGGTTTCTATTATCTGATAGATATATCTCTTCAAATACATTTCTGTAATGAGATTTATAAAATGAAATAAACTCCAGGTTCGTTAAATACAGTTTTCCTTGACAGTATTTTTCTCGGATTTCTTTTTCATTTCTACCCAACAAGCTCTCGAGTTCAGCCATCATATATCTCGCAGAAATAGAAATGTAATCTTCCTTTTGCGCGTCTATTTGTTCTGCTAAGAGCATTTCATCAAACAAGGCTATTAACTTCTGCGCACGGTCTTTTTCTATGACTATCTCATACTGGTTTTCATCTCTTTTAGCCATATCTATTTTCTTTCCTTCAGCACTTAAGCTCTTCTGAAGGGCAGAAGATGGAGAAGATAGAATCTGATATATCTCCAGGTAATTCTCATCATAAAACTCGGCATGAATTCTATTAAGAGACTCCATCTGAACATTAATGTCATCTGGAATTAAGTCTATAAAAGATACGCTGCACCAGTTAGTATTCGTGAACTTTATAGGAGCCTGAGCTTTAGAGATATCGAACGTAACGTTGTACAAATGAGAATCACCTAGGTAAAATTGAGCATTTACAGCCCCTATTCTAAGTATAACCAGTTCATTTTCATCAGACTCTACAGAAATCTTGAAGTCGCCATTTGGGTCTATAAGAACAGTCTCTTCTACCTTCATAGACAAAGTAAAGTACTCTTCATAAGAAAGAACAGTTAACTGTTTCCCCTCAGAGCCAGGAGCATTCCCTACTATTTCATAGGTGTTTCCATAAATCAAGTTGCTCACTAATGCTAGCAGTAAAAATGTAAAAGGACGCTGTTTTTTATTCTTCAAGTTTGATTCCGTTTGGTAAAAAGTCAGAGACGTCTCCACCGTTTAGGTATATCTCACGCACTATAGATGAATTTATTGCAGAGAACTCTGGTGCATTCACTAAAAACACTGTTTCTATAGAATCATCTAACTTTTTATTCATCTGAGCTATGGGCTGCTCGAAATCTAAATCTCTAGAACTTCTTAACCCTCTAAGAATGAATTTCGCCTCTTGAGCGTTGCAATAATCAACCGTAAGCCCACTATACGACTCTACTTTAACTTGTCCAACCCCTTTAAAAACCTCAGCTATAATAGCTTTTCTCTTCTCTAGGCTTAACATATATTTCTTCTGAGAGTTCTCCCCTATAGCCACTATGATCTCATCAAACATAAGCACAGCTCTTAAGACTATGTTTTGGTGTCCAACGGTGAATGGATCAAATGACCCTGGAAATACTGCTATTCTTTTCATTATTCAAAAAAGGTAAAGAAAACTGAACCAAATTTCTTGGTCTTTACGAAGTTTTTGTGTTTTGTGAAATCTGTTTTTGCAGAATGCTCTAAAATCAGCATACCATCTTCTTTAAGAAGCTCGTTATCGAACACTAAGTCTGGAATAGTCGTTCTCTCTTCTAAATCAAAAGGCGGGTCTGCGAATATCAGGTCATACTTATTATAATCCTGGCGCAAGTGTATAAAAACGTCAGACCTGTACACTTCTATATTCTCGATACCCCATTCACTCGCTATTCCAGAAAGGAATTTATAACTATCCTTATTAATATCTACGCTAGTTACTTCTGAAGCTCCCCTACTGATGAACTCTAGAGAGATATTCCCTGTCCCGAAAAAACAATCCAAGACTTCTAAGCCTTCTATTTCGATAGTGTTATTGAGTACATTGAATAATCCTTCTTTAGCGAAATCTGTTGTAGGCCTTAAATCAAAGTACTTAGGAACTTTAATTCTTCTTCCTTTATGTATTCCTGATACTACCCGCATTGAAATGAATTTATTACTGTAAAGAATTCTTGTTTGTTAACCTCAGAAGAGTCATTCATTAATTTTTGATAATTAAACCCTTTATTAATTTGAATATCCTTCATGTGCTTCATTAGACTTGTATAAACCACACCCGAAGCCTGAATATTTCCACTCAAGCAAATTACATCTTCTAACTGGTTTAATTTATAGGCTTCTATTCTAGCTAATAGATGGTAAATAACATCCTGACTATCATTTACCCGTTCAGTTACTGATGACAATAATTTTCCATTGGCCACCACTACTATATGTACTAATTGTTCTTTAACATCAGCATAGATTCTAGCACCTTTTAAAAACTTAGTTCTTTTCAGTACCCCTTCTATAAAGCTTGACATTCCATGCCTTAAAAAAGCACCTGGAAAAATAGACTTGACCTCAGAAGTAAGGTTCTGTTCATTATACGTTAATGAAGCATCTATGGAAGGAATAAAATCAGAATTCAAGTAAGGTTCTGCATTTATTTCCTCCTTAATATTTAAAGGAAATAGAGCGTAGTCAGCGCAAGACTGTGTTATAAATACTTTATGGAAATCATTAGAAGGTTTTAGATAGGCATCTTCCCTAATTTCATTTTGACTTTTGCAGGACTTAAATAGTATCGCTGCAGAAGAGGATTCATCAAACAGAGCATAACGAACTACATCATAATCTGCTTCAACAGAAAGAATACATGAACTAATGTCTAATATCATCTCTTCTCCTTCTGTAATAGTCATGTCAGAATTACTCTCTCCAATTACCATCTAGATTAAGAGCCTCTAATGACCCGAATGATAACGTATCTTTTTTCACCCTGTCTTCCTGATCTACTGGGAATGGAGTCGGGTCTGTAATCTTAATGTAAACATCAGCTACTCTATCTTCTGGAGCATCCTCTGATAAAGTTTGTTCTTCATAGTCAAACCTGAACCTTTCCCCACTGTGCGGGTTAAACGGCAGTTCTTCTATTTTTACAGGAGATATCTTTTTTCTCGCACGCATCTCATCGCTGAAAAATTTAGACGCCACGGAGATGTATGTAGTATCTCTTACCTCATAGTTGCTCTTAATGGCTTGCTCTTCAGTAAGCTCTAATTCACCTAACTGAGATTTAGAAATGATATACTCATCTCTTCTCTTCATTTCCTCTGGATTACTCTGGAAAAATTTATTCTCCATTACGTTTCCATTTCTGTAAGGAACAGGAATCACTGGTTTCTTCATAAATGTCAACAACTCATCGAAGCTCTTAGCGTAAACATTTTCATAAAGCTTATGCTGTTCCTGAGCCAAACGTAAATCTTTCAACCGTTGAACAGTATTAGCATCAGCTAATGTTTTAAATGTCTGATGGTCATTTTTGGATGCTATTACATCATATACTTTGTACCCAAGAGTTAACGCACCTATGAGTAAGAACAAACCCAACACTAACGATAACCCTCTTTTTAAAAATTGATTAAAAAAGGGTGTCATCATTACACCTGCAAAAAAAAGACAAAGGCCTCCAATAAGCATCTCTGATGGCTGTGTCTCCAAACCTTTCGCGCTGGAATAAAAAATTATAGCACCTATACCCGTAGTTATTAATAACGCTGGCACCACATACTGCTCTACTGTTCTTAGAAATTGTTTCATTTTTAAAAATAAATCTTATCTGCTGCAAAGCTAATTTTTTCTTATCACCTTTGTATAATTGGTAGCTAAAAAACGAATAAATAATTTATAATCTGACTATAGTCCTATAAATTTTGAACAAAAAAAATCTAAAGTTAACACCTCCAGAATCAAAGATCTATTCTACTCTACTGAAGAATATGGGCTTCACCCCCACGAAAGACCAAGATTGGTTATTTGTAGTCTTATCTAAATTCTTTCTTTCCCGTCAACCAAACTGCTCTTTAATCTTGTCTGGTTATGCAGGAACAGGAAAAACAACTTGTATTAACTCCATAGTTAAAAGTGCCGAAGGGATAGGTTTAAAACCGATACTTCTAGCTCCCACAGGCAGAGCTGCTAAAGTAATGAGCTATTACACTAAAACACCTGCCCATACCATTCATAAAAGAATTTATAAAAAATCTAATGCGCATGGCAAAGTAACCTTCTTTCCTACTGAACACCGCATAAAGAACGCACTATTCATAATAGACGAAGCATCGATGATAAGTGCTGAGAGCTCGATGGGACAAAATTTACTAGACGACTTAATAGAACATGTCTTTTCAGTAGATTCTGCTAAATTAATTCTGGTAGGCGATGAAGCTCAATTACCTCCTGTAAATAGTGTAAAAAGTCCCGCTCTGGATTTAAATCACATGAAAGACACTTATCATCTCACTGCATTTCAGGTAAGATTAAGAGAGGTCGTTAGACAAAAAGCTGAATCTGGAATACTATATGAAGCCACTAAACTCCGCAGCCTTTTAGAGCTCACTGAACCTCAGCTACCTCAGCTAGAAAATCATGAGGACTTTAAAGTGATTGATTTCATGGATTTCCAGGAGCATTTAGAGAGCAGTATTTCTACCAATGGAATTCAAAACACACTTATCATTACTCGGTCAAATCTTATGGCCAATAAATTTAATGATCAGATACGAATCCAAAGCTTATGGATGGAAGAAGAAATTAGCGTAGGAGACTTAGTTATGATTACTAAGAACAACTACTACTGGTCAGAAAAAAACAAATCTGCACTGAGCTTTATAGCGAATGGTGATGTAGCAGAGGTGGTGGATATAAAAAGGGAAGAAAAGCTTCATGGGTTTCGATTTGCTACGCTCAGAATTAAATTCCCCGATTATGATAAGATATTTCCTCTCGAAGTATTGGCTAATTTAGACTCGATACATGTCAATGGTCCTAGCTTGACCTCAGCAGAAACCAATAAACTGTATACCGATTTATTAATAGAATATGCCGAAGAAAACAACCCGAAAAGAAAGGTAATGATAGATCCTCACTTTAACGCTTTGCAATTAAAATTCGCATACGCTATTACTTGTCATAAGTCACAAGGAGGACAGTGGGACACCGTATTTATAGATGGTTCTGGAGTGCGAAACATGGAGAGCAAAATAGAAATCATAAGATGGCTATATACTGCCGTTACTAGGGCCGTGAATAAGGTTTATTTAGTTAATTTTCCTGAAGAATTTATCGCGTAAAAAAAGCCCCTTCTCGGCAGAACCAAAAAGAAGCTTATTCTCTAAGAAATAGCTTTATTTTAGAACTTATAGCTAAATCCTAATCCGAACACCTGTCTTATCTGAAGTCTGGGAGCGCTTTTAGTGCTCGTTATGTCTCCCGCATCATCATATTTATTTAACTGAATTTTAATGTCGTCATCATAAACCATCTGAAGAATAAAGTTGACATTAAAATACTTCGCGAATTTAACCGCAATTAAATTCTCCCAGTTAACATCTACATTTTGAGGGTTTTGTAAATAGTTTGAAAACAAGTCGATTTTGGTTTGCCATTCTGCATTTTCAGCTAATTTTCTTTTGTACGCAATTTTAGCATATCCACCTAACTCAAACCTTACTGCTTGTTCTAATTCATCTGTTCCAAAACCGTAGTTAGATCTAAGGTTAGCGTTCGCTTCATTTACGATCGTATTTTTAGCCGTAAAAGGAGAAATATAAACTGAGAAATTACCACTTGGCTTGTAATCCATACCTATAGAAACTAAAGCAAAAGCAGGTGCTAAGAAATCAGAAATTTTATTACTCCTGTTTTCAGCTCCTTCTATTACCTCATACCCAGGGGCAAATTGACTTCTAAAGTTTATCAATGCAGAGTAATACCAATCTCCAGTAGCTTTTCGACCCGCCTTAGAGGCAAAGTCAATTTTGTCATCAATTTTAACATTATTCCCTTCAATAATCCCATTATTCAATAGTCCATAAGAAAGGTCTAGCGTATTATCCCAAGTCCAAGAATTCTTAGCGTAATTCCTAAATAAATTCACATAAGCTGTTCCTGTAATAGAACTTTGGCCACCTGCCGCCCAATTACTTAACAAAGTCTGAGAAGCGTTAAATCCTAACAGGCCACCACTTTTCCAAGTGGTATCAACTTCAGCTACAACTAAAGTACTTTGATTTTTTTTGTCTTCGATTTCTTTAAAGTCTTTGCTAGAAAAATCTTGCCCAAAAGCATAATTAACTGCTGAGAAAGAAAGTAAAACGAGTAATAATTTTTTCATTTTTAAAAATATTTATTTGGCTATTTAGCCCGGTTAAGCTGGCGTTCTTCTTAGGAATTAATTATTTCTACTTTATCTTCTAATAATACTCCCAAAGAAGTATATCTATACATAAATGGTTTGAGCAGTTAGAATATACTCTCTGTTTTCTGAATAGAGCCTTCAACTTCTCCAATTTTAACTAGCCCACCTTCTTTAAAATTTCCTATCCCGTAATAAGAAGACAACTTGCTATTCTTTAACTATCTTGACGAAAACCAAAAGTAATAAAACAGCCCTTAAAGTAAACGGACTTCTTCTTTTCAAGAATCAGATCTAAATCGGAAAGTTTCGTTTTATCGGTTCTTCTCTTTAACAAAAGCGGCTTACAATATGGAGTTTGGATGCATTATTCAAATGAAAGTCACTAACACAAACATTTTTTTAAATTTCAGACATAGAGAATTGTCTTTGAGCTTATTACAAACAGACGTTTGTTGGGGATTTATAGCTCATCTTTTCTCTCATATTTGGATTGAAGACGGCCTCTGAGCCTTTTTCTTCTGGTTTTTGATCTTTGCCGCTGCTGACTATTACTGAAGTAACCTTCTTTATCCTTAATTATAACATACTTCACAGAAAAAACAGATTGAAAGGTGTACCAATTAGGATGGCTACCCATAATATGTATCGATGGGTTTATTTCGAAACCTACAGAAAATGGAATTAGTAAAATTTTATGTTCAACGCCTAGAGTCAAGTCCAGACCAGAAAAGCTGCCGTAATCCTTAAAGCTACCAAGATGGTAACCACCTCCTACAAATAAAGTTAACGATTTACCCAAGATGGGTTTATGGTATTTACCTACTGCCGAGATTTTAACCTCCTGATTTCTAAAGTCAAGATTTCCTTCGGCAGTAAGAGCATTAAAAAACCTCTGAGAATAAGTTACTCCAAACATTTGACCATCCATTCTTACACCCGCTGCACTTTTATATTTCTGTGCTGAAGCGACTGTTACACCAATAACAAATAAAAAAACAACAGTATTTAATAATTTTCTCATGCTAACTATAATTGACAAATCTTAAGCCAAACTTCTTTTTCCTCTCAAATAAACTGCAGCTGATAGACTTACACCAGCCGCTATCCAATAAGATAGATAAATTTGAGAAATATCCCCATTAAAAATTAAACCGCTGACAAAAGCACCTAGAAAAATACCTAGTTCTAACCCTATTAACATAGTAGATAAGGCCAATGCTAACTTTCCCTTTACAGCTAAATCCGCAGTCCAAGCAAATATCGTAGGACGAGTGACACCAATACTAATTCCATATATCACGCCCGCTAGGGTTATCATTTCAAATGAGTGACTAAAACCCATTAGCACTAACGACAGAACACTGAGCAATATTCCAGCTTGAAGAAGTTTCACTTTATTCATCTTATCTGCTGCCCTACCAGAGAAAAATCTAGACACAATAGAACTCAAGACTACAACCAACAGAAAGCCACCCTTATAAGAATAACCTAATTCTGAAACAAAATCAGGAGAAACTGTTAAGATAGTCCCGAAACTGTATGTATCTAAGGTAATAGCTATTAATGCAGGGTAAGCACTTTTGGCCACTAAATCACCATCACTTAGTTTTAAAAACTTCCATTTGAATTTTTCAGGATTTTCTAATGACTCAGGCAAAAGTGCTGTTAGTAATAATGCCACCACTCCAAACAAACTGGCTACAACAAACATTAATTCAAAAGAATATTCTTCTTTAATTATGCTACCTACCCAAGGACCTATGGCGCTACCCGTGCTGCCTGCAATCCCCAAAAACCCCAAAGCCTCTCCCCTTCTATTAGTTGGGATTATATCACTTAAATAGGCTGTTGTGCCTACTGGTCTCCAACCTGTACTTAGCCCATGAAAAAACCTTAAGAGCAAGAGCAGTCCCATGGTAGTGGTAAATACATATAGACAACCGCTTATAGCGGTAACTAAAGTTCCGATCATCATTACAGGTACTCTACCTATTCTGTCAGCCATTCTTCCGCTAAAAAATCTGCTCAACAAGGCACCTGCGGTAAACATGGCTATTACTACTCCTATCCAACTTTTACTAGAAAATAACTCTATATAATCTGTAAGCTCAGCCAGAGGTGTGGTGAAGCTCATCATAAAAAAAATAGAACTAAAAAAGAGTAGATTAAAATACTTATCTCTGAAAAAACTTTTTCGCATATAAATGCGAAATTAAGCTTCGATATGCGAGTCGAATTAACGTTTCAATAAAACTTGTTAACCTTTAAATTGAAAATACAACAGGCAATTAATTTATACCATAATTTAGCCTTTCAATACCACTATTTATGGAATATAGAAGATTAGGGAAGTCTGGCCTACAAGTAAGCGAATTGTCATTTGGTTCGTGGATTACCTTTGGGAATCAAATAGGAGACAATACATCGGAGAAGCTTATGGATATGGCTTATGAAGCAGGGGTAAACTTCTTCGATAATGCTGAAATCTATGCCAACGGAGCTTCAGAAAAAGTTATGGGAGAGATTCTTTCTAAAAAAAGCTGGAGTAGAGATTCTTATATCCTTTCCTCTAAAGTTTTCTTTGGTGCAGGCGGGAAACTACCTACTCAGAGAGGTCTTCACCGCAAGCATATAGTAGAAGCTTGTGAACAAGCTATGAAAAGAATGAAAGTGGATTATTTGGATTTATACTTTTGTCACAGGCCAGATAAAGAAACCCCTATAGCTGAAACAGTGTGGAGCATGCATAACTTAATTCAACAAGGAAAAATCCTCTATTGGGGAACCAGTGAATGGAGCGCTCAGGAAATTATGGAAGCACACATGGTTGCAGAAAGGTATAATCTAATAGGACCTACTATGGAACAGCCTCAATACAACATGCTTGTAAGAAGAAAAGTGGAGGTAGAGTTTAGCCAAGTATATAAAACAGTAGGATTAGGAACTACTATATGGAGTCCTCTGGCAAGTGGATTCCTAACGGGGAAATATAAGGGAAAGCATGCAAAAGACTTTAGATTAAAAAGAGAAGAACTCGGTTGGTTAGCCGAAATTCTATTGGTGGAAGAAAATTTCAATAAAATAGATAAGCTAGATGCTTTAGCAAAAGATTTAGGAATGTCTCTGCCCCAGCTCGGTGTTTCTTGGTGCCTAAAAAATGAAAATGTAAGCACTGTGATTTTAGGTGCTTCCAAAGAATATCAACTCGAAGAAAATCTAAAAGCTTCTGAACTGAAGACTAAACTAAATGCTCAGGTCCTAGAGGAAATAGAAAGTATTCTAGACAACAAACCTACCCATCCCCAATTCTAACAAAGTGAGATTAGACATCCTTACCATATTACCAAAACTTTTAGAGGGTCCTTTTAGTGACTCTATATTGCAACGCGCTCAAGAAAAAGAACTGTGTGAAATCCATGTGCATGATATACGCTCTTTCTCAACAGATAAACACCGAAAAGTAGATGACTATTCCTTCGGGGGATCTGCTGGTATGGTGATGACTATCCAGCCTATTTTAGACTGTGTGAAATCTCTGCAAAAAGAACGAGACTATGATGAAGTCATTTACATGACTCCAGACGGAGAGCAGCTTAAGCAGACAAGAGCGAACCATTTATCTCTAAAGAAAAACTTAATTGTCATCTGTGGACATTACAAAGGGATAGATCATAGACTCAGAGAAAATATTATTACCATGGAGCTATCTATAGGCGATTATGTGCTGTCTGGAGGAGAACTTGCTGCTGCTGTATTAACAGATTCTATCATAAGGCTATTGCCTGGTGTATTAAATGATGAGACCAGCGCATTAACAGATTCTTTTCAAGATAATCTGTTGGCTCCTCCTGTATACACTAGACCTGCTGATTATAATGGATGGAAAGTTCCTGAGGTACTTAGAAGCGGTGATTTTAAAAAAATCCAAGAATGGCAGGAAAATCAAGCTTTAGAGAGGACTAAAAAATTGAGGCCTGACCTGTTAGAAGGAGAGGATTAAAATATAGGGTAAACTAAATACTTAAAAGTATTTTGCTTACTTTAGATTTACACGATTCAACTTGATTAAAAACAAGCTCTAAATAGAGTGTTTTTCATTATAAAATGACCCCTAACCAGTTACTACATAAGTTCGTGAGAGGTAACAACAAGGCCTTTCAAAAATTATACGACCAGTATAGCTCTGCTCTTATGGGGGTCTGTTTAAGATTTTCTAGGGACCGTTCTGATGCTGAAGATATGCTGCAGGAAGGGTTTATTAAGATTTATAAGGCCAGAAAAACTTTTGATATCGAAAGTGGTTTTTCTTTTTACACCTGGGCCAAAAGAATAATGATTAATAACGCCATTAATTATTGCAAGAAAAACTACCGATATGTTTTCTCTGACCATGAACTAGAAATAGTAGACCCAGACAGCGAAAACAGGTCTATTGAAGGATACAAATCTGAACTAGCCATTACTGAAGCCAAACTTCTAAAAATGGTTCAAGAACTACCTGACGGCTACCGAACAATTTTTAATCTTTACGTTTTTGAGAACTTAACTCACTTGGAGATTTCCGAGTATCTAGGTATCTCACCCAATACGTCAAAGAGCCAGCTTTCTAGAGCACGTAAAATATTACAAAATAAAATCGAACCTGTTCCAGTGCGTAATACCAACGAACAAATTAAAGTATTCTAGTGATGAATGAAAATATAGACAACATATTCAGAGATAATCTAGGAAACGTTCAAGTGCCTCCAGCGCCTTACGTTAAGACTGGATTAGTTAAAAAGGTAAGCTCCATTATTTATAGAAAGACTCTTTTTTCAATAGCCATTATCACTACTTCTGTGGGTGTTTTAGTTATTACTTCATCTCTAGTTTTTCAAAACGAAAAGAAGGGGTCAAACGATGTACCGCATGTCCCTGATAGTCATAAAGCTGGCTTACTAAGCTTAAACAATTCGTTGGGACAACCTACTTCTATTTCTAACGCTACAAACACCAAAGATGATTGTGATTTGGAATTTATAGAAGATGATACCATTAAAGAACTAGAGTCTAACTCATCAAAGTTACTTGCTCAAAAAACTCCTGCGTATAATGAAGGCTTAGCACTATACAGTCTATCAAACTATTCTAAGAAAGCAATCCCAGAGGAAAGGAACTCCGATGTCTTTTATTTAGAAAGCACTGACAACCAAACCAGACGAAATGACGATTCCAGAGACAATGGAATCACTGCGAATCAACTAATTGAAATACCAAAGCCGCAGGCACACTTTGACTCAAATTCTAAAAACGAAATAATTCTAAGAGAAAACGCTAAAACCAATAATGGTTCTAGCAGGAAATCTAAAAAAGCTAAACAACCTACGGCGAAATATCCTGAAAGCACTACCCAACGAAATTTAAGCAGTTTAGAGGAAGCTTCAGAACTAACGCATTCTAAGTTTTCTATTGAAGAAGATTTAGCAAACGAAAGCTTGCCTGTCTCTAATTTCCGTATAACTATAGGTACTTCGAATGAGCTTATAGAATTGGACAAAATTTATAGCGAATTAGACTCTGAACTAGAGAATACTCCAACAGACATCCATAACTCTAATCCTTTCGAGATTAAATCGAATAAAAAGTTCTGGTCTATAGGAATAGCATCTGGCTATGGGGATTACTCCAACAGCCTTAATTCCTCATTACAAAACGCTGACGTGCAGCGAGCGACCACAATCAACTCTAAATCTAATTATATGGGTCTCTTTACGAGCCGAGAGTTAGGACGATTCAAGTTTTCTTTAGGCTCTGGCATTGAACGCATGAGTCAAAGCTATAGCGTGTCTACCATTTCTCGGACTGAAGAGGAAATAGGGAGCTATGTAAATTTATATGAAGTGGTTATAATCGATGGAAACCCTACAGAAGTTTACATGGGACAGGAATATGTCACTTCACTGGTAGAGAAAGAAGAAGAAATCACTTCGGGTTTAACGAATCAAATCGACTATTTACAAATTCCTTTCAGTGTAGGATATGATTTATTCAGAGGCTCTAGGTTTGATGCAGAATTTTCGGCAGGCGTTATTTTTAATCATAAACTGAATAGCACTGGTCATGTTTTGAACGAGGTAACAGGGGTCATTAGCTCTCTTGAATTAGATAAATCTCTAGTTAACAAATCCCTGTGGCACTATCAAATGGGAATCACTATCAACAGAAGTATAACAGAAAGAATAAGCGTAAGAGTTAATCCAAGATTGAGAATAGCCTCATCTAAACAATTTGATGAGCTCCGTATTCAATCTACGAATTACTCTGGGTTAGATATTAATTTTGGCCTTCAAATAAAACTTTAAAAAATCTGTTCAGAAAACATGTTATCTGAATATTATTTGTAAATTTGCACCCTCAATTTTTTGAACAAAAAGTATTACTATGGATATCTTAAGAGAAGTTTCGAAGAAGTTAGTGGAAGCTAACGATTTACCAGAATTTAGTGCAGGAGATACTGTCATCGTTAGTTATAAAATTAAGGAAGGTAGTAAAGAAAGAATACAGCAATTTCAAGGAATAGTAATACAAAAAAGGGGCTCTGGAACGAACGAGACTTTTACTGTTAGAAAAATTTCTGGTGGAATTGGTGTAGAAAGAATCTTCCCATTAAACAGTCCTTTTATCGATGATGTAAAAATTACTAAGAAAGGTCGTGTTAGAAGAGCTAGAATATTCTACCAGAGAGAAAGAACTGGTAAGTCTGCTAGAATAAAGGAAAAGAAAAGATTTATAAAGAAGGCTTAAGACTTTCTCTATTAAAATACTTAAAGCCCCATCAAATGATGGGGCTTTTTTAGTTCATACTATTTCTTTAGATTATAAATCAGGCATGAATTCTAATAACGTATCTCCCTAATTAAACTTGATGATAATTCTAGAATCTAATCTAGCCTCTTAGGCAACCGATTCCTTAATAACTTCTTCAGCTCATCCAGTTCACTTTGCTTCAAAGACACAAGTCAATACACACTAAGCTCAGCAGACCGCCTTCAGGACGCTTAAAAAAGCCCTAACTCATAATCATCAGGTTAGTTCTCTAAAGCCTCTCGTGTCTCCCTGCTTGCCTCCCGCAGTTACTTCGTGATCCGCTCTTCACTATAGACAGCTGCTGTAATTCAAATACTTCCATCAAGACATTGAGAAAGCCTGAAATTATTATTTAGCTCCACCGTCTCTATACCCTAATTAGAATTGGCTAAATACAAATTGTCTCCCGTTTTTTTTTTGCAAAGCTCTCAGTCACTTTTCAGGAGCGTTATCTCTACCTGTGTTAGAATTTATGTTTAAAACATTCTGTTCATTGGGATAGGAATAAATAGCTAATTGCCGTTTATCAAAACTTTCAACTCCTTTAACGAGTTTAAGAAACTCTCTTTTTCAACCCCAGAAAGAACAGCCTCTTTTTCTAATTTAGTTAGGTGCCAGCTCAAGGTTACCTTTTTTTCATTCGCTAACTCCAACTCAAATGGAACTCTATATACAGGAACTGATAAGGATTTTCTTAAAAGATCTAACTGAAGTTCGTTATCATAATCCTGTGTTCTAATGACGTTAGAATACACACCTCCAAGTGGCGCTGTTAATTCATTTAATAGCTTTTTAGGTGGAGGTTTCTTCTGTTCATTTTTCCTAGTATCCCTCACCTCCAATAACACCACTCCACTAGTGTTTTTCTCTATCCATTCTTTTAACTCATTTATATAGTTAAAGGATAATCTTAGGCCAAAATTATCTCTTAGACCGGCATCTGCTACTTTAACTATCTCTGAAGTGGGCAATTTACTCGCTGGTAACACGTAAGGAAAAGTAGCATTCATTCTTAACACAGATGTAAATTCTGTATTGAAGGGGTTTCTATCCTTAAATAGCTTGGTATAACAAACGTTTTCTTGGAGCTCCCCTTCTTCTGTTAGACAGAGAAATGAAAAATCCTGAGCTCCAACAATAAGCCTACGTCCATCTAAATTTATAGTAGGCGAAAAAATCATTGTAGGAATTCTAGACTCAAACTCTGGCTCCACAAAATCCGAAAGTTTTTTATTCAGTCTATTTGATGTGTTAATATTTAATTTTCTTTCGAATGAATACGCTCTATCCATTAGATGAGACTCACCATCTACCTCAACTTTTCGATACCTTAGCGCTAAATCATGGGTAGTCATAGCTAAAATCATCGGGTTTAAAATGTCTCTAGAAATATCATCAAAGCAAGGCTCAGCGCTCAACTCAGAATAATCCAACACATTTTCTCTTACCAACTCTCTCATATAACTAGCACCTATCATTCCTCCTGAGCTACCAGTTATAAGATGAGTGTTATTCAGCAGTTCTCCATTCATGGCGCTATCAGCTGTTAACACACTCTTCATAGTCCATAAGGCAGACCTTAAACCTCCGCCACTTACTGATAGTATAACTAGCTTAGGCTTTTCATTCATTCCTTTGGAAACTTTGGATTTCCAATTTTCTAATGATTTAATTTGAACTTTAAGACTTCTGTCATAATCATCAAGAGTTACAGAATTCTTTAAAACTAAAGAATTATAGTCATCCTTTTCACCTGAATAATCTAACCCATATACCCGCGTCTCCAAATTAAAGAAGCTTGTCAGAACCGGGCTGAAGTTTATGATTAAAATAATGGTTATGATTAACGGAAAAGTCCATCCTTTTACCCAGCTGTAAATAGCACTAAAAAGCATTACTAGCACCGTAAAGAATAAAACAGCAGAAGAGGCCGCTGGAATTTCGAATACCAGGTGCTCTCTAAACAACCCAACGAGAATAAATGAAATAATTATCATAAGCTCAAAAAGCGAAGCGTTCACGTGATGCTGTGCTAAAACCTTCTCTAACACCTCTCTAGGGTAGTGTTTGATACTTCTGGCTAAAAGAACTCTTCTAAAGCTAAATATATACGTGTCCACTCGCCAATCCTCGGTTCTTTTTTCGAGGTCCTCCCAAGAACTAGGTTTTTGCAACGCTGAAGAAGCAAGAGATTCCTCTTTACCTTCCTCTCTTACCTTCTCTGTGAAGGTTCGGATATTTTTATTAGTCAATCTGAAGTAGACAGAGCTAAACCCAGCCATCAGAAATACTCCTAAAGTAAATGACAATAAATTAAGAAATGCTTCTTTTTGAGGAACAAGCTCATTATCTACCTGAAATTGATAACTAGACCAGTAATACACTAAAATAAATGTTAGCGGAATGATGAAGTTATTGATAGAAAATTTATAGAGAGGCTTATCTAGAGTAGCTAAAAATGGAAACCTATGACTATGCATTATATAGGTATATAAATTATAACTAACGATGAAGCCACCTATGGAAAAACCTAAAAGACTATAGGCTATGCTGTCATTACACCCTCTATATTCAGGGTATAAAAATAAATGCGAAATACCGTATTTAGAACCTATCCCGTCTAGAACAAAAGCGAATAGTAAAAGCCAAAAACTTAATAACAAATAATTTCTTTTCAACTGCAAGAACAGAAGCTGGAAAGGAAAGAAATATAAAATTTTGTCTAACCTGTTTCTCCATGATATGGTAGCCTGAGCATTCACACACTAATAGTACGTAAATTCACACACAAAAAGTGTACTCCCTACCATCTATTTAAATCTTAACAAACACCACTATTCTACTATGGGGATTCTCTATAGTTTTTTGTATTTAACATCATGAGAATCTTTTTAATTTCATGGTTAATCTTAATGGTGACTTCGACGCATTCTCAAGGAGTTATAGATGGCTTCTTAGATGCCCCAAAATCAAAAGCGATAGCTCTTTCAGGAAGCTACGAAACTGCAGACACCTACTACCTATGGGACCGAGATTTAGAGCTTGGGGTTACCTACTTTACTGCTTCAGTTTATTTTAAGCATCAACTAACCAAAAGAATTGGTTACGCTATTAGTATCCCTTTGGTGAATGGGACGCCACAAGATGGCACTGCATTTTTTAAGGCAGGTGATCAGTTTAGGATTTCTAAAAACATTAAGCTCACAGGAATAGCTGCTATTGGAGGGACTCATCCATTAACTAACTACAATACAGAAACCAGCGCAGCTGTAGGACAGCAAACTAGATCTCTCGGATTTAGGACCATAGCACAAATCACGTTTAAGAATAGCCTTTTTATAAGTGGTAGATATGGCTATAACTTAGTAGCTGAGCCTACTCCTGATAACTCAGTAGCTTCCATAAAACTAGGATTCTATAAAAACAAATGGTACCTAGATGTGTGGTTTGACAAAATTCAAGCTAACGGAGGAAAAGACTACCGGGGAATCGGAGAAAATAAAGCAGAGTCATTCCGTGAACTTGGATTCAATTCCGAAAAAATAGGCGGAGTCATTTACCATCAGGCCAAAGAAAAACTCGGCCTCTTTTTAGGAGGTGCTCAAACTATTTCAGGGAAAAACGCTTTTAAAACATGGCGAATCTCTGCAGGAATG
Source organism: Cryomorphaceae bacterium ASP10-05a (assembly GCA_000981645.1). Classification (GTDB taxonomy): domain Bacteria; phylum Bacteroidota; class Bacteroidia; order Flavobacteriales_D; family Sanyastnellaceae; genus ASP10-05a. Next base: position 29,360 of record LAQC01000035.1, read on the forward strand.
CTACTGAAGCTTTAACCCGTTATCTTTTGATCTACTAGTTTTCTGATTTTCTCTTCTATTTCATGCGCTCTTCCTTCCATATCTGAGCAGTCGGCCAAAACACTATTTACGAATGTTTTATCATCCAAGTCTCCAGCGTTAATTTTCACATTCATTACAGCTCCTAACACTCCTGTTCTAGCGCACATAGCGCCTACTCCTGCATCTGTAATTGAGTTAGGGTTTCCGAACTGAGCCATAGCTTCCATTACTTCCATAGATTTCAGACACGCTTTAGCTACTTGAAACGGAATTTCTATAGCATACTTAGTAGCCGACTGAATAGCTTGCTTCCTTAAACGCATCTCTTCTTCATTGCCCTTAGGCAAACCAAATGCTTCCATAATTTTATTAAAGGCATTGGTATCTTCATCTACTAGTGCCATTAACTCCTCTTTTAACTCCATCCCTTTTACAGCCCAAAAACTAAACTCTTCCCATCTGTGATCCCATCCTCTTTTATGTGCTGAAAGATTGGCTACCATTGTTCCTAGGGAAACTCCTAACACCCCTACATAAGCAGAAATAGAGCCTCCTCCTGGCGCAGGTGATTCAGACGCAGTTTCATTAGCAAAATCCTCTAAAGTCATCGATACCAATGAGCTAGAATTTCTCGAATCTTCTATCATATACTCTATAACTTTCTCCTTGGCATTAAACGGAGCTAAATCATCTAACCCCAAAGATTTAACAGCAATTTTAATCTTCTCTTCGTCTGAAATCCCGTGAGAACGTTCCTGCTTATTTAAATAGTGATGTGCAGCTTCTATTAAAACTTTTTTAGGTATCAAGCCTACTATTTCACTTCCAGTAACACGTACTCCTCTTTCTGCAGCTTTTTCGGTAGCTTCATCAAAAGCTCTGTGCACAGAACAAATATTAATATTAGTCAGATTAAGTGAGAGTTGAGCTATTCCATATTCTTCTATGTACCATCCTATTCCTTTTACAGACTTTAATGTTCCTTCTTGCCTTAAAGGTTCTCCTTTATCATCTTTCAATACTTTCCCTCCTGGCATTCCATCCTCTCTCAAAATCCGACCAGCTTCTCTAATATCAAAAGCGATGGCATTGGCTCTCCTTGTAGAAGTAGTATTAAGGTTAACGTTATATGCGACCAAGAAATCACGAACCCCTATGGCAGTAGCTCCTGTTTTTCTTACAGAGCTATTAAATTCTGCTGGCCCGAAATCGGGTTTCCATTCAGGCTCTGATATTTTCGAAAGTCCTTCATACTCTCCTTTTCTGCAATAAGCTAGATTTTTCCTTTTCTCTTCTGATGCCGCTTCTTCATAAAAATATCCTGGAATACTTAATTCTTCCCCTATTCTTTTTCCAAGTTTATGAGCGAATGGTATCAATTCTTCTAGGGTTATGTTAGCTACAGGAACTAATGGACAAACATCCGTAGCCCCCATTCTAGGATGTTCTCCTTTTTGAGTTGTCATATCTAAAACCTCAGATGCTTTTTTAATAAGTAGGAAAGCAGCTTCCATGACAGGTTCTGGCTCACCTACGAATGTAATTACCGTTCTATTCGTGGTGCTCCCAGGATCTACATCTAATAATTTCACTCCCGGAACAGTCTCCACTACAGAGGTGATTTCTTTGATTTTAGCACTATCTCTTCCTTCCGAAATATTGGGAACACATTCTATCAGTCTTTTGGCCATGGCGCATAAATTTATTGCGTAGCAAAACTAAAAATTACCGTTTCAGACGAGAGAAAATAAGCCAAATATTATGAACAAGTAATTCTACTTTTTTTCGAGAATAGACAGATTGAATAAATTAGCACACTGTTTTCATTTTTTTAAGATAAGTTAATGCTCGTTATGCCTAATTTTGCGCTATTAATAGAGTATATTAATAAAAAACAAAACGTATGTATCCAGCAGAAATGGTAGCGCCTATGAAAGGCGAATTAACAGATAAAGGCTTTAACGAGTTATTCTCTAATGAAGATGTAGACAACGCTCTAAAAGCTGAAGGAACGACATTAGTAGTTGTAAACTCAGTATGTGGATGTGCCGCAGGAAGCATGAGACCTGCAGTGAAATTATCTTTAGAAAACTCTAAGCTTCCTAGTTCATTAACGACAGCTTTTGCTGGAGTAGATAAAGAAGCAGTAGACAGAGCTAGACAATATATGCTCCCATACCCTCCGAGCTCGCCATGTATAGCTTTATTTAAGGACGGAAAACTTGCTCATATGATAGAGCGGCATCATATTGAGGGAAGAACTGCAGAAATGATAGCTGAGAATTTAAAACTAGCGTATAACGAATTCTGCTAAAAATTATTAATATCCAAAGCTAAAATTAGAAGCCGAGAGATTTATTTTTCTCGGCTTTTTTTACTTTACAATTTCTTGTGGAAAAATGAAATTGGTGAGTTCCACAAAGTCGTGAACTGATAATTGTTCTGGCCTTTCTGTCTGAAACTTTTCTGGTAGAATCTTTTCACCTAGAATACTCTTAAGTGAGTTCCTTAATGTCTTTCTTCTTTGGTTAAACCCTAGCTTTATTACCTGCTTGAATCTTTTCTCATCGCAGTCTAGACTCATCACTTCATTCCTAACCAACCGTATAACTCCACTTTTCACTTTAGGCGGAGGATCGAAAGCATCTTGATCCACAGTAAATAGATATTCGATATCGTAGTAGGCCTGTAAAAGCACGCTCAGAATCCCATAAGCCTTAGACCCTGGACCTATGGCTATTCTTTCTGCCACTTCCTTTTGGAACATCCCTATAACCTCAGTTACGCTTTCTCTATGATCTAGCGCATGAAATAATATTTGAGAGCTAATATTGTAAGGGAAGTTTCCGATTACTATTAGCTTTTCTCCAAATACTTTAGGGAGGTCTAACTTTAAGAAACTCTCTTCTAATATTTTCCCATGAAGCTCATGGTAATGAACATTAAGATAATCTACAGACTCTCTATCAATCTCTACTACCTTTAAATTAATGTCTTTTTTCAGCAAGAATTTAGTAAGAGCACCGGTTCCTGGCCCTACTTCAATTACATTCTTCACCCCTTTATGAAAACGTATAGCATCTGCTATATCTTGAGAGATCTGATCATCTTTTAAAAAGTGCTGCCCTAAGGATTTTTTTGCTCTAACTTTCACTAGTTCTTGTTTTGTGCCTGAGAATAATCTGTTTGTCTAGCTTGATACATCACTTCCAGTTCCGTTCTAAAAGCAGCTACTTTCTGCCCGTACTTGGCAGCATGACTCTGCTGCATTTTAGCTGAAAACTCCTCTTTGTATTTCTTATAATTCTCTTCTGAAGCACATAAGTATTGCACCGCGTATGAAATACCTCCTTCCTCTTCTGCTATTATTCTGCAAATTCTAGCCTCCAAGAATAGACTCGTTCTCATCATATCTGGGATATGAACCTCCCTCATCCAGTCATACCATTCTTCATGGACATCTTTATCCACGCTGCAAGTTACGTTGTATAAAATCATGGTGTAAAAGTATAAGTTTAAATGCAGCTGATTATCTTAGAAGATTAAGTTTAATTTTGCTCACTATTCAATTTTTTACAACATGTCCAGAATTTTAACAGGAGTTCAAAGTACAGGAACACCTCACTTGGGAAATATATTAGGAGCAATTAAGCCTGCGATTAAAATGGCTAAAGAAAGTGAGAATGAATCTTTTTTATTCATCGCGGATATGCATTCTCTTACCCAAATAAAAGATGGAGCACTATTAAGAGAAAACACATACGCCACAGCAGCTGCATGGCTGGCGTGTGGACTAGATACAACTAAGACTATTTTCTACAGACAAAGTGATATACCTGAGACTGCAGAATTATCTTGGTATTTAAGTTGCTTTTTTCCTTATCAGCGTCTTACTCTTGCGCATTCTTTTAAAGATAAAGCTGACCATTTGGAAGATGTAAATGCTGGCCTATTTTCATACCCTATGCTTATGGCTGCAGACATTCTTTTATACGATGCTGAGCAAGTGCCTGTCGGAAAAGACCAACTCCAGCATTTAGAAATGACGAGAAAAGTGGCCAACTCGTTTAACCATATTATGGGAGAAACACTGGTAGTTCCTGAGGCTAAGACCAATGAAGACACCATGCTAATTATGGGAACGGACGGTCTAAAAATGAGCAAGTCTAAAAATAATTTCATTAATATTTTTCTTCCTGAGAAAGAATTAAAAAAATCACTGAATAAGCAAATAGTTACTGATGACACTCCTCTAGAAGACCCTAAAGATCCTGAATCCGCAGTAGTTTACAATCTTTATAAGCTAATGGCTACCTCTGAACAAGCTGAGGAAATGTCTAAGAAATTAAAAGCTGGTGGTTATGGATGGGGACACTGCAAGCTTGACTTGTTCAACGTTATTCTAGAGACGTTTAAAGAAGAAAGAGAAAAGTTCGATTACTACATGAGTAACAGGAAAGAACTAGATGAAATATTAGATGAAGGCGCAAAAAAGGCAAGAAATATAGCTAAAGGCGTTATTTCTAGAGTTAGAGAGAAAGTAGGGTATTAATTTATTATCACTCTTTTAGAAGCCGTGTATTGACCAGCTTTCACCATCACAGTGTAAACACCTTGTGCTAAATCTGATAAGTCTACGCTTTGAGATTGGCTTTTACCTGCATACTTTTGATTCCAAACCTGAATTCCAGTGGTACCAAAAACAACTATTTCTTCAATCCCAGAATGTGAATTCTCTAAAGTGAAAATTCCTTGAGAAGGATTAGGGAATATATTTAGCTCGACCAATTCATTACCTATTTCAGCAAGACTAACTAAGATTTCACACTCCTCTAAAGTGGTAGGATACAACACATCATCAAGTCTAATTTGAAATTGATTGGAAGAATTATGATGATTAAAAGCTATGTAAACCTCCATTCCCTCGTAATCAGATAAATCAATCTCTCTGAATTGAAAAATATGTGCCGCTAAGACCTCAGTTAAAAGAGTGTCTGTAAAGTCTTCAGGATTATTTCCTGTGGAAGATAACAGAACAGAATAGTTTTCTAAAAAGTAGGACGGGTCTACAGCTCCAATATAAAATGACAAGTCTTCATTTGGCTGAATATTTAACTGCGGCAGCACTAAATAATTATCAGGAGTTAATACCCCTTCAGAATTATCAAAAGAAGCGCTGGTTAAATAACCCACACCTGTATTCCCCGAAACAGTGATTCCATTTTCATCAAGAACTTGATAAGAGACGTCCCAATTATACCCATCCTCATCCTCATCTATAAGTGACCAGCACTCTGGCAACAAAGACAATTCAAAAGACTCTAAATTAGTAGACTCATTCTGCCCTAAACTAACTATACATACTAGGAGCGATACAATAAGTAATTCTAGTTTCATAAGATGTCTTTTTTTCGCGAAGGTATAGAATATCTAACTGTGAACACAAAGTGACGATTTAAAAAACGCTAACACTTTAAAACTTAAAAGATATAACTATATTTACAAAGTGTAATAAGTACACTATGTGCGTATTTACACTTTTAAAAAGCTCATTTTCAAACCTTAATGACCAAAACCTTTAAATGAAACAGATTTATCTTTTACTAGTTCTGATGACTTTTGCCTCAGCCCACGTCTTTTCTCAAAAAATGGACGTTACTGGATCGGTACTCTCTTCAGATGATAACTCTCCTTTACCTAGTGCTACTATTTATGAAAAAGGCACAGCTAACACCAGTATTACAGATGTAAATGGAACCTACAAAATAAGCGTAGAAAACTCCCAAGCCGTTTTGGTTTTTTCATTCGTAGGTTATGTGGAGCAAGAGTTCACTGTTGGAGTAAAAAGCTCTATTAATGTCTCTCTGAACCCCAACGTAAGGGACTTAGACCAAGCCATAGTAATGGGGTACGGGAATCAGAAAAGAAGCAAGATTTCCGGATCTGTTTCAACCCTTGATTCAAAAGAAATTACTTCTATTCCAATTTTAAGAACAGAACAAGCTTTACAAGGAAGATCAGCTGGGGTTCAAGTAACTCAGAACTCTGGTCAACCGGGAAGTGCCCAATCCATAAGAATTAGAGGTACAGGTTCTATTAATAACTCAGAACCATTATTCGTAGTAGATGGAATACCAAGCTTCGGTATAGATTACTTAAATCCTGCGGATATAGAATCTATGACTATTCTTAAAGATGCCGCTTCTGCTGCAATTTATGGAGCTAGAGGAGGTAACGGAGTAGTTCTAGTAACTACTAAGAAAGGAGCTGTCAACCAGCCTGCTCAGATTACATATGACACCTATTACGGGATGCAAGAGCCTTGGAAAAAAGTAGCTTTACTAAATGCAGAACAATACGCCATTATTATGAATGAAAGCAGAGCTTCTGCTGGACTTAACCCTGACCCTGCTTTAAGTAACCCTTCTCTCTTAGGAGAAGGAACTGATTGGCAAGATGCTATTTTCCAGAGAGCTCCTATGATTAGTCATTCTTTTAGCTTTTCTAGAGGAACCGAAAACTCTTCTACTGCTTTAGGAGCTAGTTACTTTTTACAAGATGGTATTGTAGGTGGAGAAAAAGGGAGGTTCGAGAGATACACCTTCAGAGTAAATACTACTCAATCAGGCGGGAAAAAATTCAGACTAGGTCAAAACATCAATTACACTTATTTGACTAGAAATGCGCTGACTGAAAATAACGAATTTACCTCTCCAGTTCTAAGAGCATTAAATATGGATCCTGTAACTCCTGTTAGTAGACCTAACGGGAATTACTCTTACTCTAATTTTATAGACTCTGATATAGCGAATCCAGTAAGTGCCATCGAAAACACATTCGACAATTACACTACAAATAGAATAGTCGCTAGTGCCTATGGAGAGTACGACATTTTAGAAAACCTAACCTTCAGATCTACATTCACCTTTGATTTATCGTTAGGCTCTCAGAACATCTTCTTTCCTGAATTTGATTTAGGTGTAGTTCCAAATGACCCGAACAGACCATCTTATGAATGGAGAGAAACTAATTCATTAGTTAGAATCGAAAATAAGTTTAGTAACTGGCAATGGGAAAATGTAGCGACTTACAATAAAGACTTCAAGACAGGAGATAAACTTACAGTAATAGCAGGTTATTCGGCATTAGCTAATAAATTTGAAAACCTATCTGGTTCTAGAGACAGTTTGGCTACTAATAGTGTAGAACAAGCATACCTAGATAACTCTTTAAATTTTGCGGAGCAATCTCCCCGTTCAGGTGGTGGAATAGGAGAATCTACCTTCCTTTCTACATTTATGAGAACGACTTACGATGTAGGTGAAGAATTCTCTTTCGCAGGAACAATTAGAAGAGATGGTTCTTCTAGATTTGGTAGAAATAATAGATACGGTATTTTCCCTTCAATTTCAGGAGCGTGGAACTTAACCGGTAAAGAATTTGTTAAATCGAATGATAAGATAGACTTCCTAAAGGTAAGGGCAAGTTGGGGTCAAAATGGTAACGCAGACGGGATAGGTAACTATGACTATACTGCACTAGTTATAAATGGCCTTAATTATACTCTTGGAGGTAACCAACAGCAAACAAACGGAGCAGGACCAGTTTTCACATCTAACCCTGATTTAAGATGGGAAACCGTTCAGCAAACTAACGTAGGTGTGGATGCTGATTTTTATAACGGGAAGATTAACATGGTATTGGATTACTTTATTAAAGACACTAAAGACATGTTGGCTTCTGTTCCTATTCCAGGAGTTGTCGGTTTAGAACCATCTGCTACCAACGTAGCTTCGGCTAGAAACTCAGGAATAGAACTTTACTTAAACTATAGAAATAACGATAGAGATGATTTCACTTATTCTGTAGGTGGAAATATATCTTTCATCAAAAATGAAGTTACTGACTTAGGAGAAGGTGGACAGCCAATCTCTACCGGTAATGTATTTGGCTCAGGAGATTTCGTTTCTTTTACTGAAATAGGAATGCCTATCGCATATTTCTACGGTTATGAAACCAATGGAATTTTTCAAACGGATGAAGCGGCTATATCAAATGCAGCTCAACCTAATGCTCAAGCAGGAGATGTAATCTTTGTAGATCAAAATGGAGATGGAGAATTAGACAGTGGCGATAAAGTCATGATAGGTAACCCTCATCCCGATTTCACCTATGGATTTAATATCGAAGCGAAGTATAAGAACTTCGATATGAGTTTATTCTTACAAGGAACTAAAGGAAACGACCTGTATAACGGAATCTTTAGATATGATTTAAATACGACCAACCTTCCTATTTCTGCATTAGAAAGATGGACTGGTGAAGGAAGTACTAATGAGAATCCTAGAATCTCAGTGTCAGATCCAAATCAAAATAATAGAGTCTCTGACAGATTCGTAGAAGATGGTTCATTTATGAGAGTAAAAAACTTACAGTTAGGGTACACTTTACCTAAGTCTGTGATGCAAAAGATTAAACTTAGAAAGATTAGAGTTTATATATCTGCATCAAACTTATTTACCTTTACTAACTACAGCGGATTGGATCCAGAGATTGGTTCTAGAGGTACTTTGGAAATAGGAATAGACAGAGGATTTTATCCAGCTGCCAGAATGTTTATGGGAGGATTAAACGTAACATTTTAATTAAAAAGAAAATGAATAAATTAACACTAGTACTAGCACTTTTAAGCCTTTTGATTTTTTCTACATGCTCAAAAGATTTTCTAGAAGTAGAACCATTAGTAGGTTCAACAGAAGTAAATTATTATCAAAACGGAAATGATGCTGAAGCAGCCATTATAGCCTGCTACAATCCTCTTCAACAAGAAGTAACCAATATTCAGGGAAGTGGGCAGCTATCCCCTCATTTCAGGTGGTATTTCGGAGATATTTGTTCAGACGACTCTGAAAAAGGTGGCTCAGGTGATGGAGACGAGCCAGAATTATTACAATTTGAGAACTTTAACGGAACAGCCAATTCGAAGCTCATTTTAGCCGAATGGCAAGTGGCTTACAAAGGAATAGCATACTGTAACATAGCTTTAGACAAGATTCCAGGTATAGAGATGGATGAAGACGATAAGAACCGATTTCTAGCCGAAGCTAAATTCATCAGAGCCTACAATTATTACACGTTAGTAACTATGTTTGGTGGCGTCCCCCTTATTACTGAAGCACTTTCTCCAAGTGAATATCAGCAGCCGAGAGCATCTGCTAATGAAATTTGGAATTTAATTCAAACAGATTTATTAGAGGCCAGAAATGACCTCCCTAAAAGAAGTAGTATATCTGTTTCAGATTTAGGAAGAGCTACATGGGGAGCAGCTACCTCTTTATTAGCAAAAGCTTATGCTTATCAGAACAACTGGGGCTCAGCTTATGATATGGCTGGTGAGGTTGTTCTATCCAATGAATACTTTTTGGATCCTAACTTTAGTAATATTTTCACTCTAGCTGGAGAAAATGGATCAGGATCTATTTTTGAGATTCAATACATGAATGCATCTGGCGGAAACTGGGGGAATCAATTGGAAGGGACTTTCACTAATATCTTTCAAAGGGCTAGAGGTAATTTTAATGGTTTCGGGTTCAATATTCCTAAGGAAGGGCTAGTATCAGAGTTTGAAAACAATGACCCTAGATTAAATTTATCAATTTTCAGGGAAGGAGATGTCATGGGAGACAGAGGTGTTTTCACCCTAGAGGCTACTGGATTCTCTTATAATTATTATAATAGAAAGTACTTCTCGAACAATGCAGATGACGCCCCCTTTGGAGATTCTGCTCCAAACGGACCTTCTAACGATAGGGTAATTCGTTTAGCAGATGTAATGTTAATATACGCTGAAGCCGCTTGGCACACGGGAGACAACCTAACTGTGAGAAACATGGTTAACTTAGTAAGAGAGAGAGCTAGAGGCGGGAATAACTCAGTTTTACCAGATGTAAACGGACAAGTTATGGGAGATGCGTTACTAGCTAGAATCTATCATGAGAGAAGAGTAGAGCTAGCTATGGAAGGTCATAGATTCTTTGATTTAGTGAGACAAGGAAGAGCGGGAGATGTGTTAAGAGCACAGGGGTCTAATTTCATAGATGGTGTTCATGAAATATTCCCTATTCCTGCAGCTGAAATTACCCTTTCAGGTGGAGAGGTAACTCAAAACCCTGGATATTAATTAAAAAATAACATGAAGAATTTAATTACAACTCCCCTATTTTTAGGGATACTTCTAACACTTTTAACTTTCTCTTGCGCGCCATACGAGAAAGAGGGAATAGATCTTCCAGATGCTCCATCGGCTTCTTTTAGCTGGCAATATTTAGAAGGTGATGAAAATAGAGTGGTTTTTCAGAGTAATTCTGAAGATAGTTTTATCCATTTTTGGAATTTTGGTAATGGTCAAACCTCTACTCAAACTACAGACACCATTTTTTATCCTCAAGCCGGAATATATGAAGTAACTTACTCTGTATCGAATGCAGGAGGAATGGGGACAGCTTCAGACAACCTAAATATAGCTATCACTGTCGAACTCCCTTGCGAAGGGACACTAGCGCTGTTAACTGGATGTGCAGAAGGTAAAACCTGGAAACTTTCACAAGTAGCAGGTGCTATTTCTGTGGGACCAGACCCCTATTCTGTAGAGTGGTATGCCTCTCCAGCTTCTGGTTTAGTGCCTGAACAATATGCTGATGAATATCAATTTTCTGAAGCCGGTGATTTTTCTTACCTCAACTATGGTTGTACTATTAACCCATGGGAAGGCTATATATGCAATGCTCTAGAAGTTCCCACCGATTTAACCTATTTACTTAATCCAGGAACCGGAACGTCTGGTGAAGATCAGATTATTCTTCAGAACTGTTGGTTTATGGGAGTTTGGGATTCGGGACCTGTTTACGACATAGTGGAACTTACAGAAACTTCACTTATAATTCATGGTGCAGTTCAAACTGGTGAATGCTCCACAGGAGAAGGGTTTTTCACCCTTTCATTTGTAGCGCAATAATTTAAATATATGAAAATTGCTCAATACTTAATTTATACCTTTATTGGAGTTTCATTGTCGTGTTCTGGATGCAAAGAAGAAGAGGAACCTGAAATCGCTCCAGAAATCAAGTTCGAAAGCGATAAAGCAGCGTTTGAAAGTGAGAATACTTCTACCATGGAGTTTAAAGTGAAGTTAGATAAAGCTGGAACATCAAGCCTTACTGTGGACTACGAAACAGTAGCTATGTCAGCTGAGGAAGATTTAGATTACATACCTGTAGATGGCACCTTGACCTTTACTGCTGGTCAAACAGTGAAAACAATCACAGTGGAGATAGTAGTTGATGAATTTTTAGAAGGGGACGAAACCTTCAAGGTTGTGCTGTCTAATCCTATTAATTCTTACTTGAAGGACAATTTACAAGAAGCTACTGGTACAATTAGAAATGATGATAGCGATTTAGAAATAAATGACAATGGCTTTATGTCGGATGACTCATATCCAGGCATGAATCTAGTATGGTCAGATGAATTTAATAGTCCTTCTATAGACCCAAATAATTGGACCTATGACATTGGAAACAATGGTTGGGGAAACCAGGAATTACAGAATTATACTGCTAATAGCGATAACTCCTACACCTCTAATGAAAAATTAGTGGTTACGGCCTTAGAAAATTCACCCGGGCAATACACCTCCGCCAGACTTAAGTCTATAGATCTACAAGAATATCAATATGGAAGAATCGACATAAGAGCTAAACTTCCTGTAGATGCTGGTTTATGGCCTGCTATATGGATGTTAGGTGCTAACTTCCCAGAGGTAGGCTGGCCCGCATGCGGCGAAATCGATATTATGGAATTAGTAGGGAGCAACCCTAGAAGGGTTCACGGAACAGCTCATTGGGGCCCGAATAACGGGAACCATCAATACACTGGCCAAGGAATTTCAATACCTTTTCCTGAAACTTTTGCTGATGAATTTCATGTATTTAGTATCCTTTGGGAAGAAGATAGCATTCAATGGTTATTAGATGATGAGATTTACTATAGCATTAGTCCCTCTGATATGAATGGACAAAACTATCCGTTTAACCAACCATTCTTTTTCATTATAAATGTAGCAGTAGGTGGTCAATGGCCAGGAAACCCAACCGAAGACACTACTTTTCCTGAGTTTATGGCTGTAGATTACGTTAGAGTATTCCAATAGATTTAGCCTTTATAGAACATTTTTAAAAGCCTCACTTCGAGGCTTTTTTTGTCTCTAATAATTCGAGGTTATTTAATTATTATTTGAAAGATCCAAACACTAAAAAACTTCCTACCCCTAGCTTACTATTCCTAAGTTTAATTTGAGTATCTCAGTCTTATGGCACTCTAACAATCACCCTAAGAAAACCCATATAAGAGCGCTTAGAAGAATGTTAAAACACAAACAGCCCTTGAAATCAAAGAGCTAAAACAATTTTAAGCACGTAACCTTTATCCTCAAATGAGAAGGGTCTGATCCTAAATTGGATGTTTGACCATAAAAAAATGGTCTTTCTCATTAAAGAAAGACCATTAAAACTGTCTTTAGCAAGCGTTAATTCTATTTCAAATAGAACGGTATTTTCAAGGTATCTACCATCAGATTGAAGTCACCTTCCTCAGTTATTCGTTCCATCTCTATGCCCACGAACTCTAAATCTTGACATGTCAAGTTAAACTGAACAAGTCTAGTTTCACCAGCAGATAAATCTATCTTGGAATATCCCTTTAGCATTTTTACAGCGGGAGTAATAGAAGCCACTTCATCTCTTACATATAATTGAATTACTTCCTTTCCTGCCAAACCTCCTATGTTTTTCACATCTACGGAAACTGTCAAGCTATCCCCACAGCTAATAGAGTCTGAAGAAATAGACAAATTACTGTATGCAAACTCGGTATAGCTTAACCCATGACCAAATTCATATTGAGGATAGAATGCATTCAATCCAAATTTAGGGTCTATTAAATCTGTAGTTTTATGATCATAAGTGCTATGAGAACTCGCATATCTCGGGTAAGTATATGGTAATTTCCCAGAAGGGTTTACCTCACCTGAAATAATATCCAGAATTGCCTGTGCTCCCTCATTACCTGGTAAATATGCTTGCACTATAGCATCGGCTAAGGGTTCAATTTGAGAAATAATTCTAGGTCTGCCCTCCACTAACACGATAATTAAATTATCTACTGCCTCAGAAATTTGCTTCACTAATTCGTATTGTCCCTCCGGAAGATTCATATCCTCTATGTCCCCTACCGTTTCTGTGTAAGGCATTTCGCCCATACATATTACCGCAGTTTTAATTCCTTTGGTCTTTAATACCGCCTCATAAATCTCTTTGAAATCTGGGTTTAGTGATGTCTCATGGTGCACCACTTCCAGCTTATCACTTTCAGAAAAAGCTTGGAATATTGTTTTTTTCGAAGGATTATTAAATGAAGTATCCACTCCCTGCCATGTTCTTCCCCAACCTCCTATTAGCGCATTTAAATTATTCGTTAATGGTCCTACTAGAAGTATCCGCTCTTTCCCTAAAGGTAAAGACTGATTATTATTCTTAAGCAGTGTTATAGATTCTCTGGCGGTGTTTAATGCCGAATTAGCATGTTTCTCACTTCCAAAATCGGGGTAATCATCGAAGTTCATCACCGGATTTTCGAATAACCCCAATTGCATTTTCAATTTTAAAATCCTTCTTACTGACTCATCTAACCTAGACTCTTTTATTTCCCCTTCTTCTACTAGCTCTTTAAGAAGCACAGGGAAATCATAATCTACAGGAACCATACTCATATCTATACCTGCATCTATGGCTAGCTTGATAGCTTCTTTATAATCCTTAGCTACTCGGTGTCTATCTCTAAGGTATTTAATATCCTCCCAATCTGTTACTACCAATCCTTCAAACCCAAGCTCATCTCTTAAAAGTGTAGTTAATATTTCATGATTAGCATGAACAGGAATACCATTCATTTCACCACTATTCACCATCAAGGTTTTAGCACCTGCATCAATCGCACGTTTAAAAGTTGGTAAAAAATATTCTCTCATTTGTCTTTCAGGAACCCATGCTTGAGTTCTGTCTTTTCCAGTTAGTGTTACACTGTAGCCTAAGAAATGCTTTAAACAAGAAGCTACATGGTAAGGGCTAGAAACATCATCTCCTTCATATCCCTTTATCACATTCTCTCCCATATCTGAAGCCAAAAGAGGATCTTCTCCAAAAGTCTCCCAGTGCCTTGGCCATCTGGCATCTCTAGCTAAGTCTAGCACTGGAGAAAAGGTCCATGGAATATTACTAGCTCTAGTTTCATAGGCTGAGATACATCCCATTTCATAGGCTAGCTCTGTGTTCCAGGTGGCTGCTAAACCTATTTGTTGCGGGAAAAGACTATTTCCTGTGGTATAATTAACTCCATGAATGGCATCTATACCATATAGAACTGGAATTTTAGATTTTTTTTCTTGCGTTGCAACGCGTTGAATTTCATTTATTAATTCAAACCATTTCTCTCTAGAATACGCTTGACCTCCTTGGTTAAGTATCGAACCTACTTTTAAATCAACTAAAACCTTTCTGAGTTTAGCAGAGTCTAATTTATTTGGTTTTTCCAGATTATAAGGTTCACCAACACAAACCATGTCCAAGTTAAGTTGAGTCATTTCACCACATTTATCCTCAAGAGTTAAAGTAGATAAAATATTTTCTACCCGCTGGTCTATAGTAGAATCATTACTTTCATCTGTTGCTTTATCATCAGGAGATGAAGTACATGCTACTAAAAACATCCCGTAACAAAGAGCTAAAAGAAAACTAGTTTTTTTCATTTAAATAAATTTCGTATAAAAATTCCCACCTAGTCAAACTAGATGGGAATGATTTAACAGATTAATTACTGGCAATTATAAACCAAAAAATGATTCTTATTATTTCTTAATAAAGCTTCCTAATACAACTCCATTTTCACCTTTAAGGAAATATACTCCTTGTTCAAGGTCGTTTATATCTATAGAGATCTTAGTAGACCTTACATTCGGTACAGTTTTAACAATTGACCCTAAAGCGTTATATACAACTACTCCATTATTAACTTGAATTCCCTCTATGGATAAAGCTCCCTCTGAAATAGGGTTAGGGTAGATAGATACATTTAGGCCATCTATTTCATATACAGAAACCTCACAAGCTGAACATTCTCCCCAGCATACTGATTCTAATATCACTGCAGCTTCTTGAACTACTACGAATCTATTCCAGAATCCATCAGTTTCGGCAATATCACATCCTGTAACATCTGTTAAATCTTCTTGGATATTCCAAGCATCAGCAGAATACTTAAAGTCATATGAACCTGAAGCCAACGGTATAGTAGTACTCCATATTCCATTCCCTTCATCAGTTAAAGGAGAACAATTTCCACAGAAATCATTAAAAGTTCCGTTTACCTCAGGTAGAGTGAAGTCTTCAGCTACGTTAGTCATATCTACCATGAATGTTACGTCATATAAAGTAGGCTCTACAACATCTCCACAAGCGCCACAAGCTTCAAAACAATTTACATCAAGTACTATATCTTCACCAGCTACAGTAACTAGTCTATTCGTAAACTCACCAGAAGTTAATGTGCAATCTCCATCCTCTATTGGATCAAAAACCTCGTCATTACCATCCCAGCCGTTAATTGTATACTTATACTCCACAGCACCACCATCTAATTCAAGGGTAATTTCATAGACACCGTCATTATCATCGTCAGTCATTTCAGTGCAGCTTCCACACCATCCGTCTATTGCATTCCCAGTTATATAAACTACATCTGTCTCGGCAACACCCTGCTCATTTACATCTACTCTAAATGTGACGTTTACAGCATCTGTAGGAGCTGTGCACGTGCCATCTGTAGAGCACTGAGAAAAACATGTACTGATTATTGTATCTTCAGTTACTGGGTCTAAAAGTCTATCACTAAACTCTCCAGTAGCACAGTCCTGACCTACTATGTTTTCTTTACACGTATAATCTGGACAATTTCCATTTGTAAAAGTGTATGGACATGTAAATCCCACTGGCTTAGTAACTGTTATAGTCCAAACACCATCCATATCATCGTCATTCATGGCATTTTCTCCTGGATTACCAAAACAGTCTGGACCTCCACCTGCGAGATAAACGCCAGATTCGGCTACAGTTTCATTATCCATGTTCACGTTAAAAGTGATATTGACATCTTGTGCGTTTAAACTACCAAAAGATAGTATTAAACCTAAAAAGCAAAAAGTGTATAGTTTTTTCATTTATATAAATTATTTAATTACAACCTCTATATTTTTAATTTGAATAGAAGTAAATGTTTCATTATATATAAAAAGAGCTCGATGAGGAGAACCTCACCAAGCTCTTCTTAGTTGTATATAGTTATATTTTAATCACATGCTGTACCAAATGCTCCAAGGAACCCTCCTAAATCACTTACATTCACAAAGCCATCATCGGTGAAATCACCAGGGCAAGTTGAACCTAAAGTAAATAGACAAGAACCATCATCTGTATTCGCAGAAACGTCATAATTATCTGCATCAATATATGCACATCCTTCCACAGCTAATACAGAACAAGAATCATCATCAACTGTAGCACTCGGATCGAATTCAACGAATAATGGATCTGTACATCCGCTAGCAACACAGTCATCACAACTGTTCCAACAAACCACATCTACTACTGTATCACCAGTTACATCAACAACACGGTTCCAGTTTCCTCCGAAATCAACAACACAACCTGTTAATCCAGTTAAATCTTCTTGGATATTCCATGCGTCAGCAGCAAACTTATAGTCAACTTGACCATTAGGCACTGTAAATGTTCCAGTCCAAGTTCCATCACCATTATCAGATAATTGGTTACATCCACCACACCATCCGTTGTATGTCCCGTTTATTTCAGGAGTCGTAAAAGGATCTGTTACTTGAGACATGTTTACTGTTACCGTTAACAAATAAGTACATAACCCATCGTCAGTTTGAGCTGCAGCATTATAATTCTGAGCATTTGCATCCATACAGCCTGGTATTTGAGCCGGACATGACGCACAAAGATTAAAGCAAACTAACTCTTGACTGGCATTTCCTGTTACTTGAATATATCTGTTGAAGTAACCTGCAGTTTCTACAACACAAGACCCAAGACCAACTGAATTACCAGATAAGTCTTCATCAATAGTAACTGCATCTGTAGAATATTTGTATTCATAACTTCCTTCTTGAAGTTCTAATGTATTAGACCAAGTTCCGTCTCCATTATCAATCAAATCTGTTGGAGACCATCCGCTATAATTCCCTCTGATTTCTGCAGTAGTGAAAGCAGCAACTTGACTCATATCTACAATAAAATTAATATTGAATAAGCATGAACCATCATTTACCGTAGCAGATGCATCGTAGTTATTAGCAGTTGCATCACTACATCCTGGAGTTCCTGTAGAAGCACAATCTTGACAAGATTCCCAACAATGAACAGGCACATCATTTGACGCTATAGCACCCACACTTAATGACCTGTTTGTATTACCCCCTAGTAGCAAGAAACAAGGATTTCCAGGACCAGTCAATAAACTCTCTTGAACCGACCAACTATCTAATTGGAACTTGTATAAATAATTACCATCAACCATAGGAAGTGTTAAGGTGTATATCCCATCTGAATTATCATCAGTCAACTGGTTACAATCAGCACACCATGAATTCCACTCTCCAGAAACATTTATAATTCCAAACATTCCATTAGCTAAAATGTAATCATTCATATTAATGCTAAATGTAGTATTATATAAACATGCAGCGTCTGAAGCAGCCATTGCATTATAATTAGTAGCATTCACATCATTACATTCCTCAAGAGGAATACAAGCAACACAAGAACTGAAACATACTGCATCTAGAGTTTCGTCTGCTGCTCCTATGTTATGAAATCTATTGAATCCTCCTAAGCCATTGTCTAATCCGCATTCAGCAGGAACAGTTTCTTGGTATAACCAATCATTTCCATTTAAAAATATGTAAGCTATTTCAGATCCTTCTTCTGCGTTTACAGTGTAAGACCATGTCCCATCACCATTATTTGTCATTAAAGTAGCACCAGGATTCCATCCTTGGAAACTTCCTGCTACATAAACACCCAATGCATTTGGAGCCTCATTACTCAAATCAAGTACTAGCGTTACGTCATGTGTTGGATTATTTACATCCCAAAATCCACTTCCATAATCTCCAGAAGCACCATTAAATGTGTAAGGAGCTGGTCCGTCAACGAAATCTCCTACATTCCAAACTCCAGCTCCAACAGCAACAGAAGATCTAGTATGTCCAGTAGAAGCCCACTCAACATAATCTACAATACTGGCACTATTTGTCCAAGCAGCATCAATATATAAACCTAATTCTCCATCAGCATCAACAACGTCAGCCCAGTTGATAACTTCAGACGCACCAGCAGCTAATGATGCTGAAGCTCCTAAACTAGAGATTGTACTATACGCTGGCCAGTTACAAAATCTCCATCCTGAAATATCCTCAGCTGCATTACCTAAATTAGTTAAAGTAACATCACCCGTTGTAATATCTATAGCCGTTATTCTAACATCAGCAGCAGGCGCTGCACATGCGTCACAACTATTCCAGCAAACCTCTCCTACTACTGTATCACCAGTTACATCAACAACACGGTTCCAGTTTCCTCCGAAATCAACAACACAACCAGTCAATCCAGTTAAACTTTCTTGAATATTCCATGCGTCAGCAGCAAACTTATAGTCAACTTGACCATTAGGCACTGTAAATGTTCCAGTCCAAGTTCCATCACCATTATCAGATAATTGGTTACATCCACCACACCATCCGTTGTATGTTCCGTTTATTTCAGGATTTGTAAAACCATCAGTTACTTGAGACATGTCTACAGTTACTGTAAGTAAGTAAGCACAACTGCCATCATCAACAGTAGCGGCCATATCATAATTCTGAGCATCAGCATCCATACATCCTGAAATATCAGAAGTACAAGCACCACACTGACCATACACATTGGATACATCTCCTGAACCTGCTGTCCATTGTCTGTTTGCATATGAAAAGTAGTCTGTCAAGGGAGCACAGTCGCCTCCATCTACCATCGCTTGAATCAGATTCTCCTGAACA
>LAQC01000036.1:0-847 GCA_000981645.1 Cryomorphaceae bacterium ASP10-05a
TTGTAGGGACTACTGCAGTTCCTGTGCATTCTTCTGTAATATCTGCTAATACTGGGGTTACTGGATTAGTAACGTCATCTACGATTACATTCTGATTGGTAGTGATTACATTACCGTTTCCATCATTGAATGTCCATGTGATGATATGAGTTCCTTGTGTGCTGTAGGTTAATGCGTCTGGGGTGCTTCCAATGATAGTTCCTACGCAATTATCTGTCGTGATTGGCGCTACTGCTGTAGCTATACATTCTCCGGTTACATCTGCTAATGCTGGTGTTGCTGGGTCTGTTGTATCTGATATAATTACGTTTTGAGTCGCGGTGATGCTGTTCCCTGCCGCATCTGTGAAAGTCCAGATGATTACGTGCGTTCCCTGTGCTGTGTAGGTTGTAGCGTCACTTGTAGTTCCTGCTACAGTTCCATCACAGTTGTCTGTAGTAGTTGGTGCGGCTGCTGTAGCTGAGCACTGTCCTGTTATGTCTGCTAAGGTTGGCGTAGAAGGGTGTGTTGTATCATTTACAGTTACATTGAAAGTGCAGGTGTCTGTGTTTCCTACTTCGTCTGATGCTGTTATCGTTATTACCGTGTTTCCTGTGATTACCGTTCCGGCGGCTGGTGATTGTGTGAAGGTGATGTTTGCAACGCTTGAACAGTTATCTGTGGCACTTGCTCCGGAGGTGTAATCTAAAAGTGTGAACTGACATGCTGTATCGAAGCTCTCTGTTACATCTCCCGGACAGCTTACTGCCGGATTTGTAATATCCTGAATGATTACATTCTGGTTGACAGTAATTGCATTTCCGTTGCCGTCATCGAATGTCCAAGCTATTACATGTGTTCCTTGTGT
>LAQC01000036.1:951-4430 GCA_000981645.1 Cryomorphaceae bacterium ASP10-05a
CTGGTGTTACAGGATTTGTCGTGTCAACTACAATTACATCGAAAGTACAGGTGTCAGTATTACTGTCAATATCACTTACCGTAAGAGTGACTGTTGTAGTTCCTGTAATGATGGTTCCTGCGGCAGGAGATTGAGTTATTTCAACAGTACAATTATCGACTATTGACGGGACACCGGTATAATCTCCCAATACTGCTTGACAACTCACATCAGCTGGCACAGTTTGATTTGCAGGGCAATCCGAAATCACTGGGATTATATTATCTACTGGTGTAATTATAAAGCTACACGTTTCTATATGCCCGGCCTCATTCTCTACACTAACATAAGCATTTGTGACGGCACTAATCTGACTTCCAACAGCGGGAAATTGAGTTATTATTAAATTCGCATTGGAGGTACAGTTATCGCTAATGGTAAAAATCGAACTATAGTCTGGAATAAAAACCTCACAATTTGCATTATAATTTATGCTCTGGTCTGAACATAAAACCAAGGGATTAGAATAATCATCTGCAAAATAAAGAGGGTCATTATAGATTACACCTGCACTAAGCCCGACCGCTCCATCGGTAGAAAGCATTCTACCTTCTATAAACCCACCTGACCCAGAAGTACAAGCCCCACCATGGGCAAGAATCGTTCCTTTCATAATACTATTAGCTCCAACAGTTGAGGCTCCAACAGCTACTCCAGCTCCAGAAATCCAGAAAACATTACAAGCGATAGCTCCATTGGTTAAAACTACTTTTGACTGTGCCGCTATTGTAAACGCCCCAGCAAACTTAAATACGAATATTGCATCAGGATTGTTCTGACCGTCTAAGATAACTGTTCCTGCCAAAGACCCTGCTGCTGACGTATAATAAACTCCAGTATTTACAGTCTCTCCAAGACCAAAAGATGGAGAATGTCCAAGTTCAGTATTTGTTAAATCCATAAGTTGATCATACGCATAATCTAAATCTAATTTGGCCTGTGCCGTAATAGCATCTGTATCATAAGTAGATCCGACATGAGCTGAACTAGTAAAACCACTTACATCCCCTAGATCTGTACCTATCTCACCAATAACGCCAGATGATCCAGTATTTGCAACAGCTCCACCACTGGTGAAAAGAGAGAAATTTTTAATACTCCCCAAAACATCAAGAGCAGGAGCAGGCATACAATCAGATGAACTCCGTATTGAAATAGCGATATTACAATCAGGTGTAATTGCTACACAACCAGTTCCAATAGTTATAGCCCCTTCCGTGGTGAGCATCCTTCCTTCTATATCAGAATTTACAGCTAGAGTAACAGCTCCGCCATGTGAAAATAAAGTTCCTTTTACAATACTGTTTTCTGCAATATCAACAGCCCCTTCAGCAAGCCAAAAAACGTTGGCAGCCCTTGTTCCATTAGTTAAAGTAATTGTTGAGCCTGCTTCCGCTGTAAATGCTCCTAAAAATTTAATTATAAATACTGCATCAGGATCTCCGCCTCCATCAAGGGTTACCTCACCTGCTAAAGATCCCGCACTACCGATAGAATAAACCCCAGGAGTAATCGTTTCGCCACTTCCAAAACTGGGAGAGTGAGAGCTCGGGTGTGTAACAAAAATGTCGTTAAGATGAATATATACTCGGAGTATATCTATTTTAGCTAGAGCGGATAAAGCATCATTATTATGAACTGTGCCTGTGAAACCCGGAGATGTAAACCCAGTTAATATGCCGGCACATGTCCCAACATCACCTGTAAAGGTTCCTGAATTGGTAACAGCTCCAGATCCAGTAAAACCTTCAAAAGAGGAAAGAGTTCCTAGTTCAAGCGTTTGACTCAAGCTAACGTTTGAAAACACAAGAATTGCACCTATTAAAGAAAGTAACAAAGAACAAATCTTTCCCATTTTCTTTTTAAGATTTATAATGAAGTCAGAAATAAATCTGCTAGAACCCGTATTAGTTAAACTTAAACCAGAGAGACCCTCTGTACCTAGAACAGGCACAACAGCTATAGTTACTCCATCCGCAACAGACTCTAAATCACTGATAAACAGCCGCGACAATTCGTTTACGCGACCTTTTATTATTCTTTTTTCCATTTCCCTACAATTTGGATAAAAGCACTTTAAAGGTGTTTTTATATTATACAGATTACGGTAAGTCTTTGAAAGGGTTACGCTATGCCATAACTGATTATACAGAATATTATCGGAAAGTAGATTTCCGAAGTATTCTATACGCGCTTTCCCTATTAGCAACCTTTAGAAGAATCGGTGAACAGGAACACAGGCATCTTCAAAGAGCGTTTGCAGGCAATAATTAATGGAGCTAACCAACTCATTCGTTCTCTTCGATATTTACCGGACGGAGCGTTTGTTTTTTTGTAGCTTTCGCGTTGCAATACATTTACAAAGTGAATCAAAAAAAAATCATAGGAATAACTGGGGGAATAGGGTCTGGAAAAAGCCTTGTTTCTGAATTATTATCTAGTTTAGGACACCCCACTTACAACTCTGATATAGAAGCTAAAAGACTCTATCTAAATCCCGACATTAAAAAGGAAGTTATCTCTATCTTCGGAGAAGATGTTTACTCTGGAAATGAATTAAACAGGGCTGTGCTAGGCTCGAAAGTTTTCTCAGACAACGTACTTCTCGAAAAATTAAACCAACTCATCCACCCTGCTGTAGGAGCACATTTTAAAAACTGGTTAGAAGAACAAGATTCTAATCTCATTTTCAAAGAGGCAGCCATCTTAATCGAATCTGAAGCATATAAGAGCTGTAATGGCATAATTACTGTATCTGCATCTGAAAGTCTCAGAATAGAACGTGTAATGACTCGAGATGGCGTTTCTGAAGCTGAAGTAAAAGATAGAATGGATAAACAACTCTCAGATAAGGAAAGAGAGTCTTATGCTGACTGGGTGATTCAGAATGATGGAACAAGCTCTGTGATCAAGCAAGTCATGAAGATTAGGGAAATGATAATTGGATTTCATCCGAAACCAGACTTAAACAACTAGCAATCAAAAATATAACCAAAAATTAATAGTATGAAAATCAGTCAACCTTTCGACTGAACCAGAATTAGAATCCCGAATTAAACATTAATCTTTCATCATTAAAAATTGATTGATTAGAATCAAGACTAAGCCTTATTCAACTCAAAAACAGTGATCTCCGGTGCCATATTCACTCTCCCTGGAAAACCTAAGAACCCAAATCCAGGATTCACATACAGGTATTTTCCGTTCTCTGCGTAAAGCCCTTTCCACCTTTCATAGCTCAAGCTAGCTGGGCTCCATTTGTAATCTCCTAACCCAACTCCTAGCTGGAAACCGTGCGTGTGGCCACTCATAGTAAGATTCACATCTTTGTCATTCATGATTTTCTCTTCCCAGTGCGTAGGATCATGAGAAAGTAGGATGTTAAAATCTTCTGGATTTAACCCTTCCGAAGCCAATTCGTAATCGCCTTTTCTCGGGAA
>LAQC01000036.1:4513-13490 GCA_000981645.1 Cryomorphaceae bacterium ASP10-05a
GTCTGAATGGATTCTCTTTAGCTGAACCATATTATCTATCAACTCTTGTGAACCTTCATCAAAAGCATACTCGCCATAATCATGGTTTCCTAAAATGGAAAACTTACCTCTTTTAGCTTTTAATCCTTTTAAAAATGGAATCCAATACTCCGCCTCTTCTGCCACGCTGTTTACCAAATCTCCGGTAAAGAAAATATAATCCGCATTGAGTTCATTTATCAAATCAAAACCATGCTGCACAGGTTCTGCATCCTCTAAAAAAGAACCCAAATGAAGGTCAGATATTTGAATGATTTTCAGTCCATTAAACTCAATAGGTAAATTCTTAAATTTAAGCGGCTGCTCCACCACCGTGTAGGCGTATTTACCTCGAGTAACTCCGTAGGCAAACGACCCAAAAGTGACTGCGCTTAGCCCTATACCCATTTGCGTTAAAAAGCTCCCTCTAGTGATTCTTCCACCTTCCGTATTGGTGTCTTTTGGGTGAAAGACTTTATTCCAAACCCATAGAAAGAAGTTCTTAATATCATCTAAGAAATGAAACAGAAAAATAGTAGCCTTAGTAGCCAAGGCCGTGAAGGAAATTCCAGAAATCATATAAGCCACTTTATTGCTCACCCCTTTTGGGTATTCGGAACGCACTATAAAGAAGACAACCATGAATAAAATCATCAAAACCGTGGGCGAAACCCATGCCCAGACCATCCATTTTTTGAACTTGGATTTAAAGACTCTCTTCATTGCTTTAACTGAATACCAGTCTAGCAAAGTAAGAAGACCTAATAAAATGACAATGAATACAATAAAACCGAACACTTAAACTTTTATTTTAACCTTTGAATAATTCCGTCATAGTCAAAATCAGACTGCATAACTTCCATTTTTCCATGGCTAATTACCCATACTTGACTAGCTATTTTTAGTAGCGGTGCAAAGTTATGACTCGAAAGCACTAGAGTGGTTCCGAAAGTGTCTTTTAATTCGCTAAAAATCTGTAAAACATGTTCGCGATAAATAACATCTAAAAAGGACGTGGGTTCATCCAGAATAATTAATGGCGTTTGCTGACAGATAGCCCGAGCTATCATCACTTTCTGGAACTCACCATCACTTAAAACGTCTACTTCTTTTAGCTTTAAATCTTCTATTTGGCAGAGCGCTAAAGCCTCCGTAATAACACTTTTCTCTTTCCCCGTGGACTTGTCGGTACTTTCTAGCACATCTAGAACCGTCCACCCATTGAGCACAGGCCTAGCGGTGTTTACCACGGCAATATTACGACTCAACTCCCCCATAGAGTAATCCACTATAGCCTTCCCAAACAAACTGACTGTTCCAGATTTCAGTTCTTGAATTCCTTTCAAGGCATTTAACAGCGTACTTTTTCCTACTCCGTTCTTTCCCACTAAAATCACCAACTCACCCTCTAAAACCTCAGCATCTACTGAAGAGACTAATGGTTTAGAATAACCTACTGATATGTTTTTTAATTCTAAGATCATTTCAAAATCTAATTTTAGATTTCCTAGACTTAACTAATAACCAAATGACAACAGGAGCTCCTAAAAACGAAGTAACTGCGTTTAATGGAAGCACCGATGAACTCCAAGGCATTCTGGTGATTAACTCGCAGAGCATTCCTGCGCAAGCGCCTGTTAACACGAGTACAGTGAGGAATTTTAGGTGGTGGGGCTCTTTGTAAAACATACGTACCGCATGCGGCATGGCCAATCCTAAGAAAGCTACTGGTCCACAGTAAGCCGTCACCACTCCCGCCAGAGCTCCACAAACAACCAAAAGAGCCATTCTAAAGGACTTTACGTTCACCCCTAGACTTCTAGCGTAATCTTCTCCTAGAAGCCAAAAATCAAGCTTGGAGCCCAGTTTCAAAACCGTAAGAACGCCTAACACAAGTGAGCCTAACAACACCCACAACTGCCCGTCTCTGTAATTACCAAAACTGGCCAACCCCCAGCTCACGAAGCTTTTCAGCTCGCTTTTACCGGCTGCATCTATGAGTATGGACTGAAACGCTCCGAGCAAATAACCTATCATCAGTCCGAATATGAGCACTGTGGCCAACTGTTTTACGCGAGAGGAAACCAATAAAATCAATGCCAGCACACCAAAAGAACCTATGAGCGCTGCGGCTACTAAGCCTAATGACGAGAATATACCTGAGAACGAGAATCCTGCCAATAAGACCAACGCTACCATTAGACTGGAACCCGAAGTAATTCCAAGGATGGAAGGGCCAGCCAACGGATTTCTGAATAAAGTTTGGAGTAGCCAACCAGACAATCCTAAGCATGCTCCTGCCAGAGCTGCAGTGCAAGCAGCAGGTATTCTAAACGCCCAGAGCACTGGGTCGTTTTCTGTGAATCTGTTCCAAAAGTCAGCGTTGGTCATTTTTATGCTCCCGAAACGGATCTCTGTGTAAAAAAGCACCACAGCCAAAACCATTAAAACGATATGAATGACAGTACGCTTCACTGTTTAAATCGCTCGAAATAATATGGTGCGTAGCTTGCTGAATCTGGATAAAATATTTGGTGCAGATCCTCTAAAATAAGGTGAGGCTGAAGAATTCCCTTTCCGAAATAGTCTTTTTCTTGAGCGTTGCAATAGAAGATACTTCCGCCCTTCATAACTTCCGTATCGTTCAAGCGCTGCTCCTCTCCTACGAATGTTTCTAAGGTCACGGAATCACTAAACACCACGCCGGCCCAATAGTCAGAGGAATTGGCCAATTCATACACCCGCTCGAAATCTAGATTGAGGTTTCCTGAAGAGGTATCGTTCTCGAAAACATAACGGCCGCCTGCATCTTTAATGAAATGCGCAACCAGACTGTTTCCGCTTGGAGCGGTCCACTTATTGGCGTATCCATTGGCATTGATAACTGATGGGCGTTCGCTTTTCTTGGTTAACGCTTTCAATTTGGTGAGCATGTAACTCTCTTTTATTTGAGAAAAATAAGCTTCGGCTTTTTCTTCTTCACCCAGTAAGAACCCGGCTAACTTCACCCATTCTGCACGGCCTAACGGGTCTTTCTCTAGGTATTCCGTAAAGTGAAGTGTTTGTATTCCTGCGCGTTGCAATCTTTCAAACTCATCATCTCCAAAAGGATAGGTTGTAAAAACACTAGGCTGTAGCTCCAAGACTAATTCTGCATCATAATCTGATGAACCGCTGGTAAGATTTAGAAGAGAACCCTTTTTAATAGCAACTTTCACCTCTTCATCCTGGAGACTTTCTGCGAAGGAAACCGCCTTTACTTTATCCAACCCGCCTATCTCGCTGAAATAGTATAAATGACTCGTAGATAGACAGCTCACATCTTTCAATGGGATTTGAATGGACTCTTCACCCGCAGCTTTAGAGACTTTACTTTCCCACACCCGCTTGCCGTCAGTCACTTGAATGATTGTATCGTTTCCGGAGTGATAGACCGAAAAATTTTCTGCGAATTCCAGCTTTACCAGCAGCGAGTCTTCTGCTGTCTCCGCAGATTGAGATGTGGAATTAGGAGGGGATTCAGGAGCGCATTGCAACGCTAAAAAACACACTACCATACTCACTGCAAACAGCATACTTCTGCTACCAATTCCTGTCATCTAACCTTTATATTTGTGAACGTAAAATTCGTCTAAACTCAGGCACATGGCAAAATATAAGGAGCAAAATCTAGAACACAACAAAAACGAGGACAAAATGAAGCAACTGGTCTCTGATTTGCACCGCAAACTAGAGAAAGCCCATGCTGGAGGAGGCGAAAAAAGAGCAGCCAAGCTTCACGCTCAAGGCAAAATGACGGCCAGAGAGCGAACTGAATACTTGTTTGATAAAGGTTCTGAGATTCTGGAAATAGGCGAATTCGCAGGATACGATATGTATAAAGAGCATGGCGGCTGTCCTGCTGGTGGCGTAGTGGTTCAGATTGGGTACATCAAGAAAAAACAGTGTATAGTAGTGGCCAATGACGCCACTGTAAAGGCTGGAGCGTGGTTTCCTATTACGGGAAAAAAGAACTTAAGGGCACAGGAAATAGCGATGGAAAACCGCCTTCCGATTATCTATTTGGTAGATTCTGCGGGAGTGTATCTGCCTATGCAAGATGAAATTTTTCCGGACAAGGAAAATTTCGGGAGAATATTTAGGAATAACGCGGTAATGAGCGCTCAGGGAATCACGCAGATAGCGGCTGTAATGGGCTCGTGCGTGGCTGGAGGAGCATATCTCCCTATTATGAGCGATGAGAGTATTATAGTAAACGGAACGGGGTCTATCTTTTTGGCCGGTTCATACTTGGTAAAAGCTGCTATAGGTGAAGACATAGATAACGAAACACTGGGCGGAGCTTCTACACACACTGAGATTAGCGGAGTATGTGACTTTAAGGTAGAGACGGATGAAGAGTGCCTGGACTTGATAAAAGACTTGGTTTCTAGATTAGGTGACGATAATAAGTCTGCGGGGTTCAACAGAACAGAGGCTTCTCTCCCATCTGAAAAGGAAAGAGAAATCACAGGAATTCTACCTCCAGAAAGAAACAAGCCTTACGAAACTCGACTGCTGATAAAATCACTGGTTGATGATTCTAAATTCACGGAGTACAAGAAAGATTACGGACAGAGTATTCTGTGTGCGTATGCCAGAATAGACGGTTGGAGCGTAGGAATAGTAGCCAACCAGAGAGCTATAGTTAAATCAAAAACCAGAGGTGTTCAGTTCGGTGGGGTGATTTACTCGGACTCTGCTGATAAGGCGGCTCGATTCATTATGACCTGCAATCAGAAGAATATTCCGCTGGTATTCCTTCAGGATGTTACTGGGTTTATGGTAGGTTCTAAAAGCGAGCACGGTGGAATTATTAAAGACGGTGCTAAACTGGTGAGCGCCATGAGTAATTCTGTGGTTCCTAAGTTCACCGTGATATTAGGAAACTCTTATGGAGCAGGAAACTACGCTATGTGCGGAAAGGCTTATGACCCGAGATTAATCGTGGGATGGCCTACTTGCCAGCTGGCAGTTATGGGCGGTTCACAGGCAGCCAAAGTATTGATGCAGATAGAGTCTGCTTCTCTTAAGAAACAAGGGAAAGAGGTCTCTGAGGAAGACGCGAAAGCGATGTATGAAAAAATCAAAGGCAGATACGATGAGCAGACTTCTCCATACTACGCTGCAGCGCGATTGTGGCTGGATGCCATCATAGAACCGAAAGATACACGTAAGTGGATTTCTATGGGAATAGAAGCGGCCAACAACACTCCTACTGGGGAATATAAGGTTGGGGTTATTCAGACTTGATCGAAGATCAAGTAGTTCGAAGTTCATAGTTTGGGGTTTGAGGTTTTTTAATTCGCTTCGTTCATTGTAAGGTGGGCGTTAGCTGAGTTGAGAAATAAATCTTGTTCAAAAAGCAAAAACAGCCCAGTCACGCATGTGACTGGACCTGTATAAACAATCAAGAACTCGTTAAAACCCTTAAAAGCTACTCCTCTTCTTTAATCATATAGTTCTGATTATTATTGATGTTTCGGTCTAGCTCTAAAATCTCCACCTGCAAGTCAGGCATGCGCGCTGTATCTTTATGAAGCTCTGGCTGATTAAAAACCACCTCATCTCCGAAACGCTCATAATTTACCAGCCAAGCAGCCGCATTTTTCACATACCTATTCGTTCCCGCAGAATCCCACTTGTGATAAAGCCTAGTGAATCCCCCATCTATAATACATCTCTTCCCGTCTTTTTCATACACCGCTGCCACTAAGTCATTCTGGCTATTATAAATCAGCGGGCTCAGCTCTTGAGTAGCCTTTACAGTGGCTATAGTTATACCCTCATACATATTTACCACACCCGTACTAATCAAATGCCCGTCTACGATTCCAGTTCGGCCTTCACTTTCCCCACTTATTCCTACTACTTGGTCTGCATACGTATTTCCTCCCATGGTAGTGTTAAACAACCTCATCGTAATGGCATTGGCATCCACATATAGAGGATCATTGTCTCCCCATATATACAACCCTTTCCCGCTATTGAAATACTCCTCTATCACATCTACGTGCTCAGCAGTTAGCATGGCATGACCATTACTAATCACCCACAGCTGACATGATTTTTTTAGTTCTTCTCTTAAAACCGGAGGTTCAGGAGCTGCCCCCTTCCACTCAAACATAGAAAAACCCTTTTCAGCCAGTGATGTCTTCGGAGATCCTAAATAAACACTACATAAATTTAGCACAGCTATTGTATTTCCTTCAAAAGCTCCATCAGTAGCCAAATCAAATTCGTTCCCATCAGCATTTCCATGCACATCACTCTGAGCCAATTTATTTACTTCCCTTACCTCCATCATTTTTTCTCCGGCTGCATCATAAATCACATCACCTGCTGCATCTTTGAGCGCTACCTCTTCCATTTCGGTAACATAGATTCTGTTTTTACCAGCTACTTCATCATTGTATTGTGCAGTTAAGATTCCTGCGTTGCAAAGCATAACTGCTAAGAATAATATCCAATTCGTTTTCATGAGATTATTTGTTTTAAAATTTATACCTCACCGTACACATCATAATTCAATGGGTTCATCTCATTTCAGCTTTTCACAAAAAACATGCTAAAAACTGAAGCCATCTGCATAGTAAGTTGTCTTTATGGGAGAGCTTTAGGACAAACAAGAAACACCATGAAAACAGTATGCTTCTCTCAAGCTCTTTTGTTCGATTCGTTTTTTTGGTGAATTCACAAACCGATAATTTAAAGTCGACCGACCTATTTACTTCAACAAGACAGAACAAATACAAAACCATAAAAATCCAACAAGAGTATTTTACAAGATGTTCATTTGAAGGTAATTTACTCGTAACTTAGCTACATGCTCTTTAAAGGAAAATCTAAAGAATACCTTAAGCTAGCGGACATCTCCTCTTCCAATTGCGAGGAACTGAAAGAACGCATCGAGAGTGGACTTACGTTGGTCTGGTTTCTAGATGATGAATCCATATTCGATATAGACGGAAGAGCGTTTAATTTTGAGAAAAACCAAATTGTAACGCTAACTGAATTTCACGGGCTTAAAATAAAAAATACAGGTGAAGTCAAAATGATTCGTTTTAACCGTCAATTTTTCTGCATCCTCAACCATGACAGTGACGTTAGCTGCAAAGGTCTTTTATTCTTTGGAGCCTCTACACTGCCTATAATCTCCCTTCCTAAGGGCGATGTTAGAAAATTCCAGATGCTGTGGAGCGTGTTCGAAATGGAAATGGAATCTGTTGATGAACTTCAGTTAGAGATGCTACAAATGCTGCTTAAACGACTCCTTATTCTTCTGACTCGTCTGTATAAAATGCAAGATGATTTCTCAGAGGCTAACCATAATCAAATGGAACAGGTGAGGGAGTTCAATTACCTGACAGAAAAACATTTCAAAACCAAACACTCTGTGGCGGAATATGCAGAACTTATGTTTAAATCGCCTAAAACGCTGTCGAACCTTTTCTATAAACTTGGAGCGAAAACTCCACTTCAATACATCCAAGACCGTATTATGCTAGAAGCTAGAAGACTGCTTACGTATACCGACAAATCCATAAAAGAGGTGGCCTATGAGATAGGTTATGAGGATATTCCTACGTTTAGCAGATTCTTTAAAAGGAAGGAAGGTCTTTCCCCTACCGATTTCAAAGAAAAAACTGCAGAATTCTAGGTACGGAAGTTAAAATGGAATGCTTGAAAAAACACCCCTGAGCTCTCTTTCGCTTTTAGAATTAAAGCGAGCAAAGCATCCCTTTTACTCCTTAACGAACTTCTTAAAAGCAGAACCATTTACCGATAAAAAATAAACACCTGAATGCAAGCTTGAAATATCTACAGAAGCTTGGTTGTCTTCCCTCGTATCGGAGGCAGACTCTTTCAAAACAGACCTTCCAAGCGGAGATATTATTTCATAATTCACCACGGGTGCACTTCCTTTAATGTGAATCAAGTTCTCAGCTGGATTTGGATAAAGAAGAAACGCTACGCTTTCCTCTTCCAAAACTGAATTGAGATCAGAGCTTACGGTGTGATACATCACTGTTCCTAAAGAAGAATCTTCATAAACGACATGAAATTCATTTCCTATAGCCATTACATCAGGTTGTTTTTGGTTCCCTGTAGAATCATTTAAAACATGTGACTGCTGGCCTAATTCAGAACCATTCTGAGCTAAAGCGAATCCTATATTCTGGCTAAACTGAAGAGACTCCTGAAAAACCACCATAATTTCTCCTTGAGAATTAGAAGCTATTCGAGCTGAATTCTGTCCAATAGCTCCTTCGTTCGATAGCAGTATAGATTCAGCTGAGGAAACTACACCGCTAGCAGTATCTAACAATGTAAAGTAGACATCCTCATCAAAATTATCTGCACCAGTAAAAAACACCGTGGCTACTTCACCCCCAGTCACGGTGAAGTCAGGCCCGTTGGCTGGACACCCATTTAAGATCCAATCAGAATCGTCTACGTCATAAATATCCTCGAATGAAGCGCCTAAATCAGTAGATTTCACTAGCCAACAATCGCGTAGGTTGTCAGAGTTATTTCTAAAACCCACGTATATCTCATTATCCAAACCTATTTCTATATTTCCATTACAGCATTCACACACTTCATCTGCAAGAACACTCTCACTTACTATAACCTCATCTGTAAAACTCGCTCCTTGGTTAGTAGATTTCACAAGCCCATAATGAGCATCCTCTTCAGCAGAATTCGTATTTACATAAGCTACATACACATTCCCTGAGGCATCTACCGCTATGTTAGGAATGGTAGAAAACCGACCTAATGGCGGAGTAAAAGCTGCCACAGGCTCATCCCAGCTGCTGCCTCCATCTGCCGAATGAACACAGTAAATGGCACTTCCGTATACTTCAAAAGTGATATAAATATGGTCTCCGAAAGAAGCTATTCCAGGACCTAAGTT
>LAQC01000036.1:13568-16046 GCA_000981645.1 Cryomorphaceae bacterium ASP10-05a
AAACATCGCCTGCTCACTTCCAGTTCTAGACCAGAACACCATGACTTCATCATTATTCTCTCCATAACTAATCACCTTAGGTGAGCGAAATCCATAATCCTCACCTTCAATCGTGACAGAAATAGCGGGAGAAACAACAAACTGACTTAATGAGCATAAGCTCATTATGAGTAGGAAGAATAAAGTGGATAGTGTTTTCATGATTTACGTATAATATTAAACTAAGGTAAACCTATTAACCATGGGGCTTTAGTTTCAGGAGACCATCTTACTTAACATTCGCCTGTAGAGCGAATTAAAAAACACATGTCATGACTTGAGTCTTTAACACTTTAGTTCTGACCTGTTATAAAATCAGTGTATTCGATTTAATGAAAATACCGATATTTGCACCGCGAATGCTTCACTACACCAAACATATCTGTCGAGAAGATGCCCAGTGGGTTACCTTTATTCATGGTGCTGGAGGGAGCAGTTCCATTTGGTTCAAACAAATTAGAGCTTTCCAAAAACACTTTAATGTGCTGCTCGTAGACCTTAGAGGTCATGGTAAATCTAAAAAACCTATCTACGAAAAACTGAAGCAATACTCTTTCGATGTCATAGGAGATGAAGTGATAGATGTGCTGGATCATTTAAACATTAAGAAAACACATTTTGTGGGCATTTCTCTGGGAACGATTATCACTAGAGAACTAAGTGAGCGCTATCCTGCGAGAGTGAGTAGTATGATTATGGGCGGAGCCGTGATGAAACTTAACTTTAGAGGTCAGTTACTCATGAGAGTAGGGTCAGCACTAAAATCTGTGCTTCCTTACCTACTTCTTTATAGATTCTTCGCGCTGATAATTATGCCTAGGAAAAAGCATAGAGAATCCAGAAATCTATTTATCGGAGAGGCTAAGAAACTCTACCAAAAAGAGTTTAAGCGCTGGTTTACGCTCATAGCTGAAGTGAATCCGCTATTGAGCTTATTTAGAATTAAAGACGCAGGAGTTCCTACGCTGTACATTATGGGAAGTGAAGATCACATGTTTTTACCTTCTATCACTAAACTGGTGAAAGGGCATGAGAATTCTACTCTATTTGTAATTCCCGAATGCGGTCACGTAGTAAATGTAGAACAGCCTCATATTTTCAATGAGGAATCTACTCGTTTCCTACTTTCTATAAAATAAAAAGACCCTCACTTGGTAGTGAAGGTCTTTGGTATCTATAGAGCGTTGCAACGCTGTTTAGAACATCTTCTTTTTTCCTCCTCCAGAACGATTAGCGCCAGAACCACTTGAGTTTCTGTTTCCACCACCGCCTGATCCTTGTTTCTGTTTCTTTCTAAAGTCAGAGTTAGACTTTCCACTTCCGCTACCTTGGCTTCTGTTTCCACCTCCACCTCTAGGGTTTCTTCCTTGATTTCCTCTTCCTCCAGGTTTACTTGCGTCTGGTGGAGTATCATCTTTAGGTTCGTAGCCTTCTACTATAGATTTCTTAATCGATAGCTGGATTAAGCGCTCTATACTTTTTAGGTAAGGTAATTCTGTAATATCTACCAAAGAAATAGCTTCACCGCTAGCTCCTGCTCTTCCTGTTCTTCCTATTCTATGTACATAATCTTCGGGCACATTGGGCAGCTCAAAGTTTACTACATGAGGCAATAACGGAATATCCAACCCTCTAGCAGCTATATCTGTAGCTACAAGTACTCGAATAGTCCCATCTTTAAACCCTTTGAGTGCCTTAGTCCTAGCTCCTTGCGTTTTATTTCCGTGAATAGCAGCAGAAGTAATTGAATTTTTAGTCAGCTGCTCACTTAATCTATTCGCCCTGTGCTTGGTTCTAGTAAAAATCAATACTTGATCCCAGTCTCCTTCAGAGATGAGCTTGATAGTAAATTCTATCTTTCTCTTTTGATCTACTCTATATACTTTTTGAGATACTAAATCTACTGTAGAGTTTTCTGGAGTAGCTTCTACTTGAACAGGATCATTTAGAATCCCATGTGCTAATCGCTTGATCTCTCCTGAGAATGTAGCCGAAAACATTAGGTTCTGACGTCTAGCAGGTAATAATTTCATTACACGCTCTATGTCTCTTAAGAATCCCATATCGAGCATTCTATCTGCCTCATCCAGCACGAAGAACTCTACATCTCTAAGGTTTATATGCCCTTGAGTACATAGATCTAACAGTCTTCCTGGAGTAGCTACCAAAATATCTATTCCTTGCTGTATCGTTCTTACCTGTGGGTTTTGGTTCACCCCACCGAAAATTACGGTAGAGCGTATATGCATAAACTCACTGTATTCCCTGATATTTTCCTGAACCTGAGCGGCCAACTCCCTAGTAGGTGTTAGCACTAAAGCTCTTATCTTACGTTTTCCTTGGTGTTCTCCTTTTTTTCCTAAAAGCTGCAGCATAGGAAGTGTAAAACCAGCGGTTTTTCCTGTTCCTGTTTGTGCAGATGCTAAAACATCTTTTCCT
>LAQC01000037.1:0-244 GCA_000981645.1 Cryomorphaceae bacterium ASP10-05a
GCTCCTACCTTCGGGCAGGATGATGCCATGGTAGCTAAAGAAGCGGGAATACCTCCAATGCTTATAGCCGATGACAACGGAAACGCTGTTCCTCTGGTAGATCTCCAAGGAAAGTTCGTGGCTGAGATGGGAGACATGGCTGGCAAGTATGTGAAAAACGAATACTACTCAGATGAAGAGCGCCCAGACCGTTCTGCTGATGTAGAAATCTCTATAAAATTAAAAGAGCAAGACAAGGCCTTTC
>LAQC01000037.1:589-741 GCA_000981645.1 Cryomorphaceae bacterium ASP10-05a
TCCTGGAGATATGTCCAAAGACAATTACGATACTTTCGACCTGCATAAGAATTATGTAGATGCCATCACTCTGGTTTCTTCCAAAGGGAAACCGATGGAGCGTGAGGCAGACCTCATAGATGTGTGGTTCGATTCTGGTTCTATGCCTTATG
>LAQC01000037.1:753-1211 GCA_000981645.1 Cryomorphaceae bacterium ASP10-05a
AAAGAATTAATAGACGATAACAAGGCGTACCCTGCAGACTTCATCGCAGAAGGTGTAGATCAAACTAGAGGTTGGTTCTATACACTGCATGCCATAGGAACTATGGTTTTTGATTCTGTAGCTTACAAAGCTGTAATCTCCAACGGACTGGTTCTGGATAAGAAAGGCCAGAAGATGAGCAAGCGTCTGGGAAATGCAGCAGACCCTTTTGCAACGCTTAGTAAGTACGGAGCAGATGCTACTAGATGGTACATGATTACCAATGCTCAGCCGTGGGACAATCTGAAATTCGATTTAGATGGAATCACAGAAGTACAGCGTAAGTTCTTCGGGACGTTATATAATACGTACTCGTTCTTTGGGCTTTATGCCAATATAGACAACTTTAGTTACGCTGAAGAAGATGTGCCTTTCACAGATAGACCTGAGATAGACCGTTGGATTCTTTCTAAACTGAA
>LAQC01000037.1:1457-3060 GCA_000981645.1 Cryomorphaceae bacterium ASP10-05a
TTAGATGCAGTTTCTGGGCGGTGCAATGTGGAAAGTGTTCACTTGGCGGAATTCCCTATAGCCGACACTTCTGAAATAGATACAGACTTAGAGGCTAGAATGGAAATAGCTCAAAAAGTTTCTTCTATGGTACTCAGCCTAAGAGCTAAAGAGAAAATAAAAGTAAGACAACCGCTACAGCGAATAATGGTTCCTGTGCTTAGCGAAACATTTAAGCGTCAGATTTCTGCAGTGAAGGACTTGATTTTATCAGAGGTAAATATTAAAGAAATAGAGTACCTAGATGAGTCTTCTAATATATTAGTGAAAAGAATTAAGCCAAATTTTAAAACCTTAGGGCCTAAATTCGGTAAACACATGAAATCCATAGCGGCAGCCGTGAATGGATTTGGGGAAGAAGAAATAGCTACACTTGAGAAAAACCAGGAAATGGAGCTAGACCTAGGAGAAGAAAAACTGACTATTTCGATGGAAGATGTGGAAATAACCACAGATGACATCCCAGGATGGTTAGTAGCCTCAGAAGGAGGACTTACCGTAGCTCTAGACATTACACTCACAGAAGAATTAAAAGGTGAAGGTGTGGCTAGAGAATTAGTAAACAGGATTCAGAACATGAGAAAAGACTCCGGTTTTGAGGTAACCGATAGAATTGAAATAAAAATAAAAAATACACCCGCTATTAGCAGTGCAGTAGAAGCAAACAAAATTTATATTTGCGCAGAAGTATTAGCAGACTCTTTAGAACTAGTAGAAATCGCCACAGGCGGAACTGCTGTAGAGATAGACGCTGAAACGAGCACAGAGATAGCAATAAACAGAATATAAATCCATGGCACAAGCTAGATACGGAGACGCTGATTTGAAAGAATTTAAAGCGTTAATAGAACAAAAATTAGAGATGGCTAGAGAAGATCTAGACCAACTTACACGTTCATTATCTAACATAGATAGTAACAACACCAATGATACAGCTGCATCCTTCAAACTGATGGAAGACGGTTCGGAAACTATGAGCAAGGAAGAGACAGCTAAGTTAGCTACTCGTCAAGAGAAGTTCGTAGAGAGTTTAGAGAATGCTCTATTGAGAATTAGGAATAAGACTTATGGTCTATGCAGAGTAACTGGAAAACTGATTCAAAAAGAACGTTTGAAACTAGTTCCCCATGCTACACTGAGCATAGAAGCTAAAAGAATGCAATAAGAATTTATAAAACCCGCCCGCCATCAACAAGCTAGCATTTAGAGCCGTATTCGTTACTTTATTCATTCTGGTTATAGACCAAGCGTCTAAGCTATGGGTAAAAACATCTATGCGCTATGGTGAGGGGATTTACCTTTTTGGTGATTCCGACTTTCTGGTCATCAGATTCATAGAAAACCCTGGTATGGCTTTCGGTTTTGAATTTGGCGGCATAGCGGGAAAACTAGCCCTCAGCGTATTTAGATTATTGGCTTCTGGAGCCATCGTATATGCGTTATGGAAACTGGTAAAAACAAAAGCGCCAAAAGGGCTTATTACTTGTGTGGCTTTCATACTCGCGGGTGCAGTAGGAAACATTTTAGACAGCATGTTCTTCGGGCTCATGTTCGATAAAGGATT
>LAQC01000037.1:3193-12775 GCA_000981645.1 Cryomorphaceae bacterium ASP10-05a
CTATTTCTGTAGGCGTTATATGGATTATTCTATTCCAAAGAAAATATTTCCCAAAAGAAGAGAAGCAGATAGAAGAAGTAGCAGAAGGCTTAGATTCTGATGCAACGGAAGAATTTACTGCAGAGACATAATAAAGCTTTCACATTCAACAGGACGCTAACGAGAGCCTTACAATTACCTGGGTTTAAGGATTAAAACTACACCCAAACATGACCACTTCACCCTCTGCTAGTCCAAATGTGGCGATGGCTGCCTCAAGTTTTTAACTTCCCCCCTTAACTCAGCCATCTTACATCTAGGAGATACACCATTCAGATTCCAGAAAAAAACCAAACTCTTCCTGTTGTACTATTGAAGTGTCGCCTGCAACAATTCGTCAATCGAATCAAACGTAATTCCAAATTCCCCTACTATCTTTGCAATGCAAAATTAGAAACGTGAACCTCGAACCTCAAACCTCGAATTTCAAACACCACTCACACCATGGATTATAGAATAGAAAAAGATACGATAGGAGACGTAAAGGTCCCTGCAGACAAGTATTGGGGAGCGCAGACTGAGCGTTCTAGAAACAACTTTAAGATAGGACCTTCTGCCAGTATGCCTTTGGAAATAGTTTATGCGTTTGCTTATTTGAAAAAAGCTGCAGCCCATACCAATAACGAGTTGGGAGTGTTAGACGACAAGAAGAAAGACTTGATTTCTAAGGTCTGTGATGAGATTTTGAGTGGGATGCATGACGATCAGTTTCCATTGGTTATATGGCAGACGGGCTCTGGAACTCAGTCTAACATGAACGTGAATGAAGTTGTGGCCAATAGAGCACATGTGCTCAATGGCGGAACGCTCGGTGATGGTGGTGAAATGCCCGTAAAGGCTAATGATGATGTAAATAAGTCTCAGAGTAGTAATGACACTTTTCCTACGGGAATGCACATAGCGTGTTATAAAATGGTGGTGGAAAATACTATTCCTGGCGTAAAAGCTTTACGTGATACGCTAAAAGCGAAGTCTGATGCTTTTAAAGATGTAATTAAAATAGGCAGAACACACCTTATGGATGCTACTCCGCTGAGTTTAGGACAGGAGTTTTCTGGCTATGTTTCTCAGCTAGATCATGGATTAAAAGCGGTGCAATACACTTTAGACCACCTCTCTGAGCTCGCTTTAGGAGGAACTGCAGTGGGAACTGGATTAAACACTCCTAAAGGATATTCGGAGTTGGTAGCAGAAAAAATAGCAGAATTTTCTAGGCATCCATTTATTACTGCAGAGAACAAATTCGAGGCGCTGGCTGCACATGACGCTATAGTAGAAACCCATGGAGCGTTAAAACTACTGGCTGTTTCTATTTCTAAAATAACTAATGACATTAGAATGATGGCTTCTGGTCCTAGATCAGGAATAGGTGAGCTTATTATTCCTGCTAACGAGCCAGGTTCTTCCATCATGCCTGGGAAAGTAAACCCTACGCAGTGTGAAGCCATTACTATGGTTTGTGCGCAAGTAATGGGTAATGATGTCGCCATCACTGTAGGTGGAATGCAGGGGCACTATGAACTAAACGTATTCAAGCCTATGATGGCTTACAATCTACTGCAGAGTGCTCAATTACTGGGAGATTCATGCAGAAGTTTTGATGAGCACTGTGCTCAGGGAATAGAGCCAAATACTTCTAGGATAAATGAATTGGTAAATAATTCACTCATGCTGGTAACTGCTCTAAACACGAAGATAGGGTACTATAAAGCGGCAGAAATAGCCAACAAAGCGCACACCGAAGGAACTACACTAAAAGCAGCAGCACTAGCACTCGCTTATGTTACTGAAGAGGAATATAACGAATGGGTAGATCCTGCTAAGATGCTAGGGCAGTAGGTTTATAAGAGTATAAATTGATAAGTGAAAAAGTGGGCTGAGTAATCAGCTCACTTTTTTTATGGCATCTCAAATTCACGAATTCCTAAACCACTAAACTCTTGGATAAACTAGTATTGGAATCCCGAATTAGCCATTCATCCTTAAACATTAAAGTAACTCCAACACATTTTCTGGGGGACGGCCTAGAACGGCTTTGTTTCCTTTAATGACGATAGGCCTTTCTATGAGTTTTGGGTTTTCTAAAACGATAGTAATCCATTCCTCATCCGTGAAATTCATGCCCTTGAATTTATCTTTGTAGACCTTCTCTCCTTTTCTAAGAATGTCTTTTATGTTCAAGTCTAGTTTGGCCAAAACCAATTTCAGTTCATCTTTAGAAGGAATCTCTTTTAGGTATTCTCTAATCTCTGGTTCTACTCCATTTTCTCTTATGAGCGCCAGAGTTTCTCTGCTCTTAGAGCAGCGCGGATTATGGTAAATAGTAATTTCGCTCATGGAGTTAATCTGTAGCAGCTCCTTTTCCAGAGCCCATTAAAAATGCTTTTAAAAATCCTTCTATCTCACCGTTCATCACAGCATCTACATTAGAAGTCTCATGCTGAGTTCTCACGTCTTTCACCATTTTATACGGCTGCATCACGTAACTTCTAATCTGAGAACCCCATTCTATTTTCTTCTTTCCCGCTTCTATCTCAGCTCTAGACTCATTTCTACTCGCTATCTCCAACTCGTACAATTGAGATTTTAAGAGCTGCATAGCCTTTTCACGGTTACCCAACTGTGATCTAGTTTCAGTGTTTTCTATGACTATTCCAGAAGGTTTATGACGAATTCTCACTCCTGTCTCTACCTTGTTTACATTCTGTCCACCTGCTCCACCAGACCTAAACGTATCCCACGTAATATCTGCTGGACTTACCTCTATCTCTATAGTATCATCTACCAATGGGTACACATATACCGAAGCGAATGAGGTATGGCGTTTGGCATTGGAGTCAAATGGACTAATTCTCACTAATCGGTGCACTCCATTTTCCCCTTTCAACATCCCGAAAGCGAATTCACCAGAAATCTCTATGGTTACCTGTTTAACACCAGCTACATCTCCCTCTTGGTAATCAAGCGTATCCACTTTAAAACCGCTCTTTTCTGCATACATTTTATACATACGCAGCAGCATGGCAGCCCAGTCACAACTTTCTGTTCCTCCAGCTCCAGCCGTAATCTGCACCACTGCATCTAGGTTATCTTCTTCTGCAGAGAGCATGTTTTTAAACTCGAGTTCCTCTATAAGCTTAAACGCTTTATTATAAGCCGCAGTCACTTCTTTATCGGTAGCTTCTCCTTCCTTATTGAATTCATAAAGCACATTAACATCCTCTATGGCCGTTTCTGTATCGGCATAAGCGTCTGTCCATACTTTTTTATTACGAATCTGTTTCATGACTATTTCAGCCTTTTTAGAATCGTTCCAGAAATCAGGATCTTGGGTGTGCTTTTCGTCCTCAGTTATTTGAAGGAGCTTGACATCTATGTCAAAGATACCCTCTCAGTGCGGTTAATCGCGCTGCGAGGCTGGTGAGTTTATCCAATGCTATCATGGGAACAAATGTATGATTTACCGTTTTAGAATCTAGAAATTACCCGGCTAATTATCGAGAAGATGCCATTTTTTTTAGCGGTGCAATACACGTTTAGGTTTTAAGAAATTCATTTACTTGGTTCCACACCAAATCTCCCTCAAATCCTCTGCTCATAACATACTTTGCTATTTTGTTTTTCAGGAGGTATGGATTCTTCTCTTTTCGGTAGTCATGTTGCTTTTTTTCTATAAGTGTTGCAATGGTTTTTGCATATTCCTCTTCATCGATTTCCTTCAATCCTTCCTTAATGCAATAGGGAGAAACCTGTTTTAACTTTAAATTCTGAATAATTTTAACCCTTCCCCATCGTTTGATTCTGAACTTACCCGAAACGTAAGCTTGAGCAAAACGGGTTTCATTAATATAGTTCTGACTAATTAGCTCTGCTATAAACCCTTCTACTTCAGAACCATAAAGGCTTTCTCCATACAGCTTAGTGCGTAACTCGGAATGACATCTTTCCTGTCTATCGCACCAGAGTTTCATTTTATAAAGGAGTTCTCTCTCTGAATTAGTCATATTGCAAAGCAACTATTTTTCCTATAAACAGTAAATGTACTAGTTGAAATATTAAGAACTGTTGAAAGTATCGAAATCATTAACTTTGCAACGCATTTTAACGGTACAGGATAGATTATCAGAATACGACATGAAAAACGAATTAATAGAGAAATTTAAGACGCTACTTCAGAACGAGGACATTACAGCTATTAAACAAGAGGTAAGACAAGTGCGCGCAAACTACAAAGCAGAATCTGCGAAAGAGCGTCAACTTCAGTTAGAAAAGTGGAATGAAGCGGAGCACGAAGAGGGAGAAGAATTTATTCCTGTAGATTCTGAGTTAGATGAAGGATTCGGTGAGCTCATAGGTCAGTATACTGAGCGTGTGAAAGCACATGGACAGAAAATAGCCGAAGAGCAAAAAGCCAATTTATCTACCAAGAAAATGCTTATGATTCGCATGAAAGATCTCGTGCAGAATGAAGAAAATATAGGAAAAGCCTTTCATGATTTCAATACCATTCTAGAGGAGTGGAAAAGTACTGGAGATGTCCCAGGAGATCAGTATGAAAAGGTGAATAGCGAGTTTACTTCTTTAAAAGAACAGTTCTTTTATAATATAAACATCTATAAAGAACTTCAGGATAATGATTTAAAGATCAACCTGAAAAAGAAGGAAGAATTAATCGCTAAAGCCAAAGAACTAGAAAGCGAAACGACTATTAGAAACTTAGAGTTAAGCTTAAGAC
Organism: Cryomorphaceae bacterium ASP10-05a; assembly: GCA_000981645.1. Classification (GTDB taxonomy): domain Bacteria; phylum Bacteroidota; class Bacteroidia; order Flavobacteriales_D; family Sanyastnellaceae; genus ASP10-05a. Next base: position 7,968 of record LAQC01000037.1, read on the forward strand.
AGCTGCAGAGAGAATGGGGTGATATAGGTCCTTCGCCTAAGGAGACTTACCAGGAAATGGGTGATGCCTTCTTCGGAGAGCTCAGAAAAAATTATGATAAGATCCAAGCGCATTATGATTCTATAAAAGGCGAAATGGCTGAAAATTTAGCCAAAAAACAAGCTGTAGTAGAGGAGGTGAAGCGTTTACTAGAAATGGAAATTACCCATCACGCTACTTGGGTAAAAAAGACTGAGGAGATAAAAGCTGTCCAGACCAAATGGAAAACCATAGGATATGCTCAAAAGAAAGAGAACGAGGAGGTGTGGCAGCAATTTAGAGGGCTCTGTGATTTATTCTTCGATAAGAAGAAAGCTTACTACGAGACTAGAAACATCTCTTTAAAGGAGAATCTGGTGAAGAAAGAGGAGCTTATAGAGAAAGCTAAGGAGCTTCAGGAAAGCACTGAGTGGAAAAAAACTACGGCTGCTTATATAGACCTTCAAAACAAGTGGAAAACCGCTGGGGCGACTTTCCAAAAAGAAGAACAAAAACTATGGCAGAAGTTTAGAGCTGCTTGTGACACTTACTTCAATACGAAGAAGGATCACTTCAAAGAACAAGATGCTGCTCAAGATGAAAACCTGATAGAGAAGAAAAAAGTTCTGGCAGATATTCAAGCATACAAGCTAACGGATAAGCAGGGAGAGGATGTGAAAATTCTTAAGGAGTTATCTGCTAAGTGGAATAACATAGGTTACGTCCCTAGAAAAAATGTGGATGAAATTAGTGGGGCTTATAAAGCGGCCTTAGACGAAAAGTACACCGTATTAAAAGTAGCTAGAGAAGATGCTTCTGTAGCCAACTATGGTACAAGAGTAGATAGGCTTAAGGGAACTGCAGATGGTGAAAACCAAATGAGAAAAGATAAGCATCTACTTAAAGATAAGCTAGAGAGACTTCAGCAAAAAGTGAATCAGTATGAAAACAACATCGGATTCTTCGGGCATTCTAAGGGAGCTGAGGCTCTAAAGAAAGACGTAGAGAAGATGTTGGAGATCGCTAAGCGCGAAATCGGTGAAATCAGAAAAAAAATGAGGCTACTCGATTGATACTGGATTTTTAGCAGGTGGATTTACAGCATCTTTAGAGGAAGCGGGAAGACTAAAAGAAAAAGTAGCTCCTTTGCCTAATTCTCCCTGAACACTGACTGTACCGTTATGTTTCTTTATAACTCTTTTTACTATAGCTAATCCAACTCCTGTGCCTTCGTATTGTTCCTTGGTATGTAATCTTTGGAAGACACTAAAGATTTTATCAGCATATTTCATGTCTATTCCTATTCCATTATCTGTGATCGAATAGGTATGCATAGACCCCTGTCGTTTGGAGTCGACCTGTATTTCGATGCGTTCATTCTTTGACGAAAATTTCACTGCATTCCACACCAAATTTGAAATGGCCTGTTTCACTAAATTTCTGTCTCCTTTAGCATTATCTAAAGAGTTCAAGCTCATGCTAATTTTAAGGCTAGGATATAGGGTGGCAGTATCATTGATAATCTCCTGACATAGATCATTCATATCGATATCAGAGAAAGACAACTTCTGCCTGCCAAGTTTACTAAACTCTAATAAATCATGAATCAACTGCGACATTTCGTGGGCTCCCTCTTTTATGTTGTTCAGTAAGTGTTTAGCTCTTTCTGGCAGTTCTCCAGAGTACTCTTTTTCTAGTATTTGTGAGAACCCTCCTACTTTTCTGAGTGGTGCTCTTAAATCGTGAGACACCGAGTAACTGAAAGATTCTAATTCTTCCATAGCTTCTGTTAAATCTTCTGTTCTGTTTTCTATTCTAGACTCTAGCTGCTCATTAAGCTCTAAGAGCTCCATCTCCACATTATTTCTGGCTATAAACGAACCAATGCTATAAGAGAATGATTTTATATTTATGTGTTCTTCATCTTTCCACTCGCGCTCATTTTCATAATTCACATAAAACACAGCAGCCCAGAAACTACTTTTTACAAAAACTGGGGATATATATATAGACTTTACTTTAAGGGTTTTTAGCAGCTCTTTAAAGGCACCTTCAGGCAAGGCGTCTCCTGTTTTCACCCTAATAGCGCCTTCAGTAAATAGTTTATTGGTTTCATCAGAAATACCTAGCTCCTCTATAGAAGTCTCATAAATCCAATTATTAGAGGCTGAAATATATTCATCTCTACCTGCCCATTTCTCATGGGGGAAAAGATATTCCTTCCCCTGTTTTCGTTCAATTTTAACAATAGAAACATAATCTACTCCCAAAGCTTCTGCCTGCAAACCTAAGGCCTTTACCAATTGATTACTAGAAACCCCTTCTTCAAGGAGAGCCATCGTAGAGTTAGATAAAGCCTCAGCCAAGTTATTCTGACGAGCTATTTGTTTTTCCTTTAGGACTAGCTCGCTAATGTCAGTCCCCGATTTAATAACCTTACACTTTTTTTCTTCAAAACCGAAAATAGATACCCTAGACAGCAGAACTAAATCCTGATCTGATCTTCTTCTTTTGTATTTCGCAATAACTTCAAAAGAGTCATTTTCATACCAGATAGCACTAAATAAATTTTGTAAAATAACTACTGAATCCAAAGTATGAACATCAATGTAGTTTTCTGAAAAGTCCTGCTTATCATTCATCTCGAACAAACGCAGCGCCTCGTCATTCACCATAACCATAGAGATTTTCTTCCTAATCTCCATCGCTTTTTGCATGTTATCTATCGGATAGTCAGAAGCATGTTTCATTCCACCTTGCTTAAGATCCTGAATGAAATCATAGAGTTCTCTGGCGTCATATTCTCCAAGAGCTACACCTGCGTTCTTAAACGTAAGTCGGTGCCTTTCTTCAGAAATCTGTACCCTTTGTTGGAATCGATGCCTTTCGATGCTATAAATTATAGCCTTCTCTATAAGCAACTCATCGAAGTCCCCTTTTACAATATATTCCTGTGCACCTAGTTGAACTATTTCTAGCGCTGTACTCTTATCTGTTAATCCTGACAGTACGACTATAGGGGTGTAACGCTCTAATTGTTTAAGTTTAAGAAAAGACTCTCTACCAAAAGTATCTGAAAGAAATAAATCGAGAAAAATTAAATCATACTTGTTAGCTTTTAGTAAGCTCTCAGCAGCAGACACACTTTCACAGTGAACTAGCTCAACGTTAAAGCTATCAATTCTATTTATGTATTCCCTCAGAATTAAATAATCCTGAATACTATCCTCTATGACTAGTATATTAATAGTCTTCATCAAAATGGCCTCTAATTATTTAGCTTAAAGTACAAGTTACGCAAGTATGGAACTCTTTGGTTCTATTCATAGCTATTTTTCCACCAAATTTTTCTGTTATTATTTTAAGCCTTGTCAAACCAATCCCGGAATTCAAAGAATCTTTGCTTGCCTTTTTGAAAGGATCGAAAGCCCTTTTGAGCCAAAAGTCAGGCACGCCTTTTCCATTATCTTCTACTCTTATTTGAACTTCAGAACCCTGCTGTTTGACCGAAACATGCAGCGCTAACCTTGCTTCAGACTTAGCGTGTTTAATGCTATTAGAAATCAATTCTATCAGCACTGATTGAGAAAAATCAGCCTTTCCATAACACGTCTCATCCAAATCTAACTTCAAGCGAGCATTTGAGAGTTTTAATTCATTTCTTAGCTTACACCTAACTTTTTCTAATAGAACTGAAGGTGAGAATAACGATTCTTCCTCTTTATATAACTTCGCCTTATTCAGCTTATAAAGAGACCTTATCATATCATCCATTTTATCAGACGCATTGATGGCATAGTCCAAATACTCAGTAGTATCTCGGTCCAACTGCTTTTCAGACTTAACCTTTACTAGCTTTAGAAGTTGACTAACCATTCGGGCCGGTTCTCTTAAATCATGACTTAAAGCATCAATAAAATTTTCGTCTGGATTTAAAGGTTCAGCTACGTCCATGAGCATTTATTTAAATAGGTGATTTTGGACGATAAAAATACATCACGGGATTACTTTTCTCAGTCCCCTTAGCGCTCATAATAATGTAAGACAAATCCTACGCTTCGAGAAATTAGATGTTAAGGTCAACTATAACTCTCCCTATAGTCTTTCCTTTTAGGATTTTATTTAAGTAGTGTGACGCATCATCCAAGCCTATGATAGTTTGCATGTCCTTAATATTATCCAATTTCCAATCAGTAGCTAATTTTTCCCATATTTTCAGCCTAATATCCGCAGGAGTTTGAGCCGAATCTATTCCTAGAAGATTAACTCCATTCAGAATGAATGGGTAAACTGTAGTGGTTAACTCTGCCGAATCCACTAATCCTATAGAAGCCACATTTCCGTTTCTTCCGCATGTTTTAAGAAGAGTCGCCAATGTATTTCCTCCTACATTATCTATGGCGCCAGCCCACTTTGATGCTAGAAGCGGTTTATCACTCTTGTCATCCACCTCCTCTCTGCTTATACATTTTTTAGCTCCTATCTCTAAAAGGTAGAAATACTTGTCTTTTTTACCCGTAGAAGCCACCACATTATAACCCGCTTTAGCCAATATAGCCACCGCCATAGAACCAACGCCACCAGTAGCTCCAGTCACCACTATTTCACCCATCTCTGGAGTTTGACCAGACAATTCCATTTTATACAGCGCTAACCCTGCGGTATAAGCTGCCGTGCCCATAACCATGCTGTCTTTTAAAGAAATTCCCGCTGGTAATGGAACCACCCAACTAGCAGGAACAGAAATATACTCCGCACAACCACCAGGAGTATTCATCCCTAAATCATAA
>LAQC01000037.1:12884-16188 GCA_000981645.1 Cryomorphaceae bacterium ASP10-05a
GTTGAGCCCTGCATAATGAACTTTTATCACCACTTCATTCTTTGGCAAAAAATCAAAAGAGATGCTTTTTACGCGTTGATCAAACTGACCATTCTCTTTTTCAGAAATTATTAAAGCTCGGTATTCATTGGTCATCTGTTCCAGGTTTTATTGCGTTGCAAAGATTAGCAGTCAAACGCTCAAATCAAAATATTATAGCACAATGTTTTAGCATATATAAAGTTATCCTAACACGCCCTAATCCCTCAAGCACAATCATGATTAAAAAACTATTTAAAGCTCTCATATTAGGTGTTATAGCCTGCGTTCTACTCCTCTTATTCTCAGACTTCATAATTGCTAAACAGTCTAAAAACTGTTCCTCTACCATTTCAGAAGTAATCCCTTCAAAAGTCGGGGTGGTTTTAGGAACCTCCAAATACGTGCATTCTGGAAATATAAATCAATACTATCAAAACCGGTTAAACGCTACCTTAGAATTGTATACAGCAGGAAAAATAAAGTACGTACTCGTGAGTGGGGACAATTCAACTAAAGAATATGATGAGCCATCCACCTTCAAGCAGGACCTCGTAAAAATGGGGATTCCTGAAAACAAAATATTTCTAGACTACGCAGGATTTAGAACGTTAGACTCTGTAGTGAGAGCTAAATTCGTATTCCAAGAAGACAACTTCATTATTATATCTCAGCCTTTTCATAATGAGAGAGCTCTTTTCATAGCCAAACATAAAAACATCAACGCTAGAGCCTATAACGCTCAGGATGTAGGAAAAAGATACGGATTTAAAACCCAATTCAGAGAAAAGTTTGCTCGAGTAAAAACAGTATTAGACCTTTTCTTACTTCGAACTAAGCCTAAGTTTCTAGGAGCCACCATCTCCATAAAATAAACGAGTGTTTATACATTTTAAACTATCTTTAGCACTAGCTAATAACCTTAATCATGTCTGCATTTTCTAAAAATGCCTGTTTAGTTCTCTGTTTTTCTATCCTTGGAATTCATTCCTTAGCGCAAGAACTATGTACCAAACGAATAGAAACCAGTGTGTTTTTTGATTTCAATCAATCCAAACTATCGACAGCTGCAGAAGAAATGATTAGCGCCTTATTCCCTTGGGAGGCCAATTTTTACCCCGAATCCGTTTCTTTAATGGGATTTACCGACAACTCTGGAAGTGTCGCGTACAACAAAATATTGGCTGAAAAAAGAATCCAATCCGTACAAAAATTCATCGCTGAAAACCACCTTTCTAATACCGAATTTAAAACCGTAAACATAGGAGAAGACCAACCCGCCTACGACTGTAATTCCAAAATGAACAGGTGTGTTAAACTGACTCTTTTCCTCAAAGAGAAAGAGCAGGCAGTTTCACTAGACAGGTGTAAAGAATTATTTCCCGAAGAGTTTTCAGCAGTTGGTATAACATCGGAAGAGCTTACCGAATTAAAAATAGAACCAAAAGAAGACCTTGTTCTGTCCTTAGAAGACAATAAATTTCAAACAAAAATAGCGAGCTATAAGAGAGAGGTGGTTCGCTTAAATGACATTCTGTTTTACGGAAACAGCGACAGGTATTATAAAAGTGCGCTTCCAGAATTAGAACAACTAGCCGAGTTTTTAATTTCTGATGAATCTTATACCATAACTATTTCCGGACATGTAAACGGAGGGAAAAATAGCTCAAGACAGCTCAGAAAAAACAGTGATTTCCAAGATGTTTATGAATTGTCTCTGGCCAGAGCAGATGCCGTTAAGGTATTCTTGATGGAAAAAGGAATTAGCACTAATCGGATAAACTCCCTAGGCAAAGGCGGAGAAGAGCTATTGTTTCCTAAACCAGAAACTCAAGCAGAAAGTGACGCCAACAGAAGAATAGAAATAACGTTTCACTCTAGTGAAAATTAACACCATTTAGTTATCATTTTCTTTTAGAATCATCGTTAATTTGTGTGCATGTCAGACGGTAAAAAATACGCTCCATCCCTATTCAGTTATGAGAGGTTTCGCACCAGAGAAGTACTCGTAGGAGAAGTAGGCTTCGGAGGAAATAATCCTATCCGAATACAGTCTATGACCACCACAGACACTATGGACACGGAAGGCACAGTAGCTCAGAGTATTCGCATGATAGACGCGGGCTGTGAACTAGTCAGAATAACTGCTCCATCTAAAAAAGAGGCCTTTAATCTAGAGCCTATCAAACAAGCCCTGAAGGAAAAAGGACATGACACTCCACTGGTAGCAGACATTCATTTTACGCCTAATGCAGCCGAAGTGGCCGCAGGAATAGTAGAAAAAGTAAGAGTCAACCCTGGAAATTATGCTGACAAAAAGAAATTCGAGGAGCTAGAATACACTCCAGAGGCTTATGAAGCTGAGCTAAAAAGAATCAGAGTGAAATTCACTCCTTTGGTAGAGCTTTGCAAAGCCAATAAAGTAGCTGTAAGAATAGGAACCAACCATGGTTCTCTTTCAGACAGAATCCTCTCTCATTACGGAGATACTCCAAAAGGGATGGTGGAATCTGCCTTAGAGTTCATTCGTATCTGTGAAGATTTAGAGTTCTATGACATCATCATTTCTATGAAAGCGAGTAACACTCAGGTGATGGTGCAGGCTTACAGAATGCTCATGCATGACATGATGGAGACAGGCAGAAATTACCCGCTGCATTTAGGCGTAACAGAAGCTGGAGAAGGAGAAGACGGTAGAATCAAATCTGCTGTGGGAATAGGCGCGCTATTAGAAGACGGCATAGGTGACACTATTCGTGTTTCGTTAACTGAAGAACCTGAATTTGAAATCCCCGTAGCACAGGCTTTAGCTGAGAGATATAAGAATAGAAAAGGCACTGAAATCAAACCTCAGCACTATCCGTTAGATCCATTTTCTTATTCTCGAAGAAAAAGCGCACAAATAGAAAACATAGGAGACCACGAAGTTCCCAGAGTCATTCATGACTTGAGCCATAGAGAGAAAGTCACTGCTGCTTCTTTGTTCAGCTTTGGATTACACTACTCAATTCCCTTGGATAAATGGAGCTTAACAGACATGGCTTCAGACTATGCGTACATCGGGGAAAATTCTATTGATTTCGAAATCCCCGGAACATTTGGAATCCTCCAAGATTTTGAAAATTGGGAACAGAAAGACCGGCATTTCCCAATGTTATCCGCGGTGCAATACACAGAGGTTTCTGAGCTTAATCACTTGCATTTCGTCACGGCTGCTTATGCAGAGTTGGATAAGGCATTTTTAACATTGCTGCGAAAAAACGAAAACACCGTATTAATTCTACAC
>LAQC01000037.1:16306-21381 GCA_000981645.1 Cryomorphaceae bacterium ASP10-05a
GCATGCCGCGGCAGATAACGGAGCCCTTTTGTTGGATGGTTTAGGAGACGGAGTACTGATTACAGCTCAAGACCAACCAGCGGAGAACCTAAACAGAACAGCTTTTGGAATCCTTCAAGCCACTAGAACTAGAATCTCCAAAACAGAATATATCTCCTGCCCATCCTGCGGAAGAACACTCTTTGATTTGCAAGAAACTACGGCTAAAATTAGAGTAAGAACAGACCATCTAAAAGGAATTAAAATAGGAATTATGGGCTGTATTGTAAACGGCCCCGGAGAAATGGCCGATGCTGATTATGGCTATGTAGGAACTGGAAAAGGTAAAATTACGCTCTACAAAGAACAGGATGTCGTGAAGAAAAATGTTCCTGAAGCTGAAGCCGTAGATGAACTCATAGAACTCATCCGTCTGCATGGAGACTGGGTGGAGCGGGAAGAATTGGTTTAACTCCATAATTATGTTAATACCATGAAGACTGCAAAACACTTCTTTACTTTGCCCGTTTAATTCTCTGAATGAAATTTCACTTTACACTTGAATATAAAAGACTGCGCAGACAAATTGAAGAATTAGGTCTTCACCCTACAGCTGTTTTTTTGGTGTCAGTGCTGCTGTTTCTTCCTCTCACTTTCTATGTGGGAATCATGACGGAAAAACCACCACTGTTAATCGCTCTAGCAGGAGCAGCATCAGTATCCATAGTATTCAGAGGGAAAAGAACCTCTTTCTATGGAGCGATTTATACTAGAAAGGAACTTCTTAAAACTCAAGGTACAGAAGCTTTTTTGTTGGGGCTGCCCTTCTTTCTGATTTTGCTTTTCTCCAGTTTTTTTACACACGCCTTTTTATTACTTGGAGCGGTTATCCTTAGTCCGTTTTTATTCTTGTTTTCACAGCGAGCTTCCACCTCATTTCAGGTTCCACCTATTCCTACTCCATTTAAGAAGCACCCCTTTGAATTCATTAAAGGGTTCAGAACTATTTGGCCGCTTTATCTTGTTGTCCTTTTTATCATCTATAAAGCTGTGGAGGTAGATAACTTCAACCTTGGATTAGTCTCGTTTTTAATCGCTCTTATATCCATGTCGTTTTTCTTTACCAAGCCAGAGCCTATTTCCTTGGTGACCATTTATATCCAAAACGCTAAAGAATTTTTATGGCACAAAATAAAATTGGCAGTTAGAAACACACTGCTCCTTTCCCTTCCCTTTATCTTAATCTTATTAGGGTTCTTTCCTGATGAGATTCTGCTGGTAACAGCGGCCGTGCTCTTTGGGCTTTTATTTACCCTCACTAGCCTTTTAGGAAAATACGCCTACTTCCCCTCAGAAATGAATGTTATCCAAAGCATAGCTTTAGTACTGTGCTTGGTGACTCCACCTTTAGTAATTATAGTTATCCCGGTGTTTTATAAAAAAGCACTGGCCAATTTAAACCCTCTGCTCTCATGATAGAAATAAGCAACTTATCTAAATCTTATGGAAAATCCAAGGTATTGGGAAACCTGAACTTATCTCTCCCTTCAGGAAAAATCATAGGAATAGTCGGGGCTAATGGCGCAGGGAAATCTACTCTGTTTAAGTGCATTCATGGAACAGAAACTTTTGAGGGCAGCATCACTTCCGAATTTGAAAATCTAAGAACCAAGATAGGAATGCTCGAAACCAACCCTATTATGCTCAGTATGATTACAGGTGAAGAGTATTTGATTTTGCATTGCAATGCTAGAAAGCTTCCCGTTCCAGATTTAAAGGACATGAACATGTTCGATTTACCGCTGAAAAAATTTGCTTCTAACTATTCTACAGGAATGAAAAAGAAGTTGGCCTTAACAGCTATTCTCATTCAGAATAACGAAGTCTTCATACTAGACGAACCTTTTAATGGCGTGGATTTACAGAGCAATCTCAAATTGAAATCTACTTTTTTAAAACTCAGAGAAGAAGGAAAAACAGTGCTCATTTCCTCACACATATTTTCTACTCTCAGTGAAATCTGTGATGAGATTCATCTGATACAGAACGGGGGAATATGCATGTCTGCAGATAAATCTACTTTTGGAGAATTGGAAGCGGTTTTGGCTGGATCATGAAAAGTTTAGCTAAGACCAAGGTTCCAATTTAACCGAAATCATGGCATCCCAATTACTTATAAAGCACTAACTGAAGTTTTGACTTTTTAGCAAGGAAAATCTTTAGGAAAAGGAATTTGATTAATTCTTAATAATCTTCTTGTAGGTCATTTGATCATCGATCACCAACTTCAAGAGGTATAAACCAGAAGGGATATCCATCGTAAATTCCTCTTGGTAAGCCCCGGTAAATTTTCTTGACTGGTCAATATTTCTTATTTCCTTTCCTGTATAATCCACTAGAGATAGGCTCACATCTCTACTTGTGCTCAATTCATAAGAGACCGTTAATTGATCGATGAAGGGGTTAGGATATACCTCAAGTGATTCTGTGTAGATTTCCTCATCAATTGACACCACAAAATTATCGTTAATACAAAACAGGTCAAATGCCAACTGCCTCATGTCCGCTTCAGTCACAGCATCATTGGTTTGAACTGCAATAGATAGATCATTTTCTGCATCATAATAAGTGAATGTAGTATAAAATATCCCGCCTTCATGGCCCACCACATCTGTTGAACAAAATCCTAACCCACTGACGATAGCTCCCCCGCTAATAATTTCTACTCCAAGCCCATAATTTCCATTAAATGCAGAAGGGGTTAGCAATTCTGCCATGGTAGAGGATTGTAATATCTCACCAGTATAAAGATCTCTAGCCCATTTAGATAAGCCTTTAGGGGTGGCGACATAAGCGCCAGCCGGACCTGCGCCAGAAAACAAATTATTGAGACTAGTTCCAGAAGCTTGGATATCTGCTACTCCAAAACCATCAAGATCTGCCCAAAGATGAGCTAAATCCAAAGTGCTAATTTCGAAAGGGGGTAAAGCAAAACTTGGATAATTGGTGTCAAAATCAAATCTCTCTCGAGCCTCTTCATAGTAGGTTTGGCCAGAAATTTCTTCAATTACCATTCCCAAAAGAACGTAATTGGTATTGGAATAAGTGTAATTAGTTCCAGCCACAAAATCCGGAGACAACACGTAGTTAGCTAGTACTTCCTCAGGAAGAGTAATTTCTTCTGGGTTTTGCAAAACATCTTGGAAAAAACTTGGATGATTGGTGTAATTATAGATTCCACTTGTGTGATTCAATAGCTGACGAATGGTAACTGTTGAATCAATATCTGAATAAGTATCTAAATACAAGTGAAGTGGATCTTCCAATGTCAATAAACCATCTTCATACATAGTTAAGATGGTAGCTGAAGTGATTGTTTTTGAAACACTTCCCATCGCAAATAAATGATCTTCCGTCAGCGGTTCAGATTCTGCACTAATACCGAATTGATCTGTCCAAACATCATCAGCTGTTCTAATGGCAATGCTCACCCCTATTACTTGATTTTCGTTTCCATATTCTTGGAAAGCAGTTTCAAATTGTTCGATTAATGCTGGGCTTATTTGTGCTTCGCCTTGCAAAGAGATCAGAAAAAGAGAGGCTAAAATTAATCGCATAGTTGGGGAATCTAGTTTTTTCAAATATAGCAATTTGGAGTCGCCATTGCACTGCAACCACCCCAAATCACTACTGAATGGTCAGGTTAGAGTTAATGATCCGTAATCAGTGATTTCCCCCTCCATGGGAGGGGAATTTGAGTGCACTAAATTATTCTATGACAGATGATGGGTCATCGAGCTCACATGAGGGGAATTTGATTGAAGTTAATTGTTATATGCCAGTTGCTAGGCTAGCGCACACTAGAGGCGAATTAGATTTGGCTTAGCTTTTTCTGCTCAAAAAAAGAACAACTCAAAACCAAAAGACGCACAAACTTCGCATCACTTCTGTTACTCTTCATTGCTACGCAACACTTACATTTACTGCAGCAAAAACAGGCACGTGACGTTATCGGAATTCAGGGAATTTTATGCCTCCAGCGCTGAAGTGAAAGAACTCATTCAGCACTTAAATAAAGCCGGACAAAAAGTCCAGCTAAGGGGATTAGTGGGTTCTATCAAATCTATCATAGCCTCTGCGGCCTCCGAAGTTATGGGGAATACCCAGCTCTTTATCCTTGACGATAAAGAGGAAGCGGCTTACTTTATGAATGACCTTCAGGAACTGTTCAAAACAGAAAAACACATTCTGTTTTTTCCAAGGTCGGCTAAAGTGCCCTATGATAATGAGCGTGTAGAAAATGCCAATGTGGCCATGCGTGCCGAGGTGCTGAACGAAATAAACACCTCTAAAACTCCTAAAATTATAGTTACTTATCCCGAAGCTTTGAGCGAAAAGGTAGTGACCAAAAAGGAGCTTTCCGAACACACGTTTATCGTACAAAAAGATGCCAAACTAGATATAGAATTCATCGATGAAATGCTCATAGAGTATGAATTCGATAAGGTGGATTATGTTTTTGAGCCAGGACAGTTTTCTGTGCGTGGGGGAATAGTAGATGTGTTTTCTTACTCTTTCGATCAGCCTTATCGTATAGAATTCTTTGATGACGAGGTGGAGTCTATCCGTAAATTCGACCCGGTTTCTCAACTTTCTAGCGGCATGATGGAGTTCGCTACTATAGTTCCTAATGTGGGGGATAAAACCCTAATGGAAACGAGGGAAAGTCTGCTCAAATTTATTCCTGAAGATTCGTGTGTCTGGATGACAGACTTTAAACTGGCCGCTGCTCGATTAGACAAGTATCTGGACAAAGCCAAGGACGTTTTCAAGGCATTGGACGGCCCTATAAAGCATGCTGAGCCGAAGGAAATCTACATGCAGGCGATAGACTTAAAAAGTCAACTCGAACAGTTTAAGGTAGTGGAGTTTGGAAACAAATTTCATTATGCCAATGGGGAAAATATAGCGTTCAACACCGAGCCTCAGCCGAGTTTCAATAAAAACTTTGAGCTGCTGGCCATGAACTTAAACGCTAATAAAAAGCGTGGATTGACCAACTATATCCTTTCGGATAACCCGCAGCAGATAGAACG
>LAQC01000038.1:0-8533 GCA_000981645.1 Cryomorphaceae bacterium ASP10-05a
TTCGGCTGCGGGATGTGACTCTGTGGTTACTACGACTCTTACTGTCAACCCATTACTGGAAGTGACTAATACAGTGGAGATCTGTGAAGGAGATGCTTATTCAGAAGGTACTTCTGTTTATTCTGCAAGCGGAGTATTTATCGATGTATATGCTTCTGCAGCTGGATGCGACTCCACAGTGACCACTGTCCTTAACGTGAATCCTGTCTATGACCTAACCAATACATCGAGCATTTGTCTAGGAGGTTCTTATTTCGAAGGCACTAGCGAATACACCGAAGAAGGTGTTTATACAGATGCTTACACCACAGTAAGCGGTTGTGATTCTATTATTACTACTATCTTAAGTGTCGACTCTCAGTATGAAGTAACTAATAATATCAACATTTGTGCTGGTGATATTTACACTGAAGGAAGTTCTACTTATGATGCTACAGGAACTTATACTGATTTATATATCAGTACTCTTGGTTGTGACAGCATAGTCACTACGGTTTTATCTGTAGGAGAGATTTTTGAAAGCACTGTAAGCGTTGCAATGTGCGAAGGAGAAACATATATAGAAGGTACTTCGATTTATAATACCACAGGAACTTATACAGACACTTACCAAACAGTATTGGGTTGTGATTCTGTTATCATTACAGAACTAATCGTTCATCCAGAGTACAATACCATTACAGATGTTTCTATATGTGATGGCGATTCTTACTTTGAACAAGCTTCGGAATACACTGCTACTGGAACTTATACTGACCTTTACGCTTCTATAGAAGGATGTGATTCTACGGTGACTACGGTTCTTACAGTGAATCCAGTATTTGCTATTACCAACTCGCCTACCATCTGTGAAGGCGGAACGTATGCTGAAGGTACTTCGGATTACACATCTGCTGGAACATATACAGATCTGTACTCTTCTGTTAATGGATGTGATTCTGTGGTGACTACAATACTGACGGTAGATACACAGTTCTCTGTTTCTGTAGATGTAGAAATTTGTGATGGTGAATCTCATACAGAAGGAGCCTCTGTTTATACTGTCCAGGGAACTTATTCTGATGCTTATATTTCTACTCTTGGGTGTGATTCTGTAGTAACTACCATCTTAACGGTTATCAACTGCTGCATAGACCAATTCACCACCAATGCTATTTCTATATGTGATGGTGATTCTTACTTTGAACAGGCTTCGGAGTACACTGCTGCGGGAACTTACACTGACCTTTACGCCTCTGTAGATGGATGTGATTCTACGGTGACCACGGTTCTTACAGTGAATCCGGTATTTGCTATTACCAACTCTCCTACTATTTGTGAAGGCGGAACGTATGTTGAAGGTACTTCGGATTACACTGCGGCTGGAACATATACAGATCTGTACTCTTCTGTTAATGGATGTGACTCTACTATTACTACAATACTGACGGTAGATACACAGTTCTCTGTTTCTGTAGATGTGGAAATTTGTGATGGTGAATCTCATACAGAAGGAGCTTCTGTTTATACTGTTGCTGGAAGTTATACGGATTCGTATACTTCGGTGCTTGGTTGCGATTCTATTGTCACTACTAATCTGAGCATACTGCCTATTGCACAGCAGACCAACAATGTGAGCATCTGTGAAGGAGGCTCTTATTTCGAACAAACCTCTGAATATACTGCAGCAGGGAGTTACACTGACGTTTATCAAACTGTAAATGGATGTGATTCTATAGTCACAACTATACTCACTATAGATTCCATTATTTCGACAGTTGTAAACGCGGAAATTTGCGAGGGCGATTCCTACACAGAAGGAACTTCAGTTTACACTCAAGCCGGAACTTACGATGATACTTACATTTCTTCTCTTGGGTGTGATTCTGTCGTGACTACCAACTTAACGGTTATCAACTGCTGCATAGATCAATTCACTGCCACCGATGTTTCTATATGTGATGGGGATTCTTACTTTGAACAGATTTCGGAATATACAATTGCAGGAACTTACACAGACCTTTACGCTTCTGTAGATGGATGTGATTCCACGGTTACAACAACCCTGAGCATCATTCCTCTTGAGTTTACTACTAATAACGTATCTATATGTGAAGGAGCTTCATACTTCGAGGGAACATCTGAATATTCGATAACTGGTTCCTATAACAATATATATGTTTCTGTCAATGGATGCGACTCCACCGTAACTACCATACTTAGTATAGATCAAGTCATAACTAGCACCAATATTATAGAACTATGTGACGGGGAATCATACACTGAAGGGATTTCAACTTATGATGTTACAGGGATATATACAGACTCATACATTTCAGTTCAAGGATGTGACTCTATAGTAACTACAGATTTAACGATTAATCCTAACGCGCAAACACTGGTAACAATTACGCTATGTGAGGGAGAAACCTATACCGAAGGTGGTAATGTGTATTCTGTCGAAGGAACATATTTCGATCTTTACCAAACAATAGATGGATGTGACTCCACTGTCACCACAATAGTAGGTGTGAATGAGGTTCATGACTTCACCAATTTCGTTACCATAACAGATGGAGATGTTTACTTCGAAGGAGAGAATGAATACACTGAATCTGGCTCCTATTTAGATGTCTATGAAAACATATTTGTGTGTGATTCTAGCATAACTACTATTCTAACGGTAAACGCTACTTATGATGTTACTAATACGCTTAGTATATGTGATGGAGAAATCTACTTAGAGGGAACATCTGAATACATTAATAGCGGTACTTATTTAGATTTATATACTTCTGTTTTAGGTACCGACTCTATTGTTACGACTATTCTAACGGTTAATCCATCTCCGATTATAACGAATACTATTACCATTTGTGATGGAGAGTCTTACACAGATGGCTCCTCAATCTATGACCAAACGGGAACTTATACTGATGTTTACACTACCATATTAGGCTGCGACTCTACGGTGATTACTGAATTAACAGTAGTAGATGTTCTCGCTACTACCAATGACATTTCTTTATGTGCTGGAGAATCTTATTCAGAAGGAACATCAGTCTATGATGAAACAGGAACCTATACGGATTTATATACAAGTGCATTAGGTTGTGATAGTCTAGTAACAACTGCTCTAGTAATAAATGAAGCCTTAATCTCCCCTAATTTCATAATACTATGCGCAGGAGAAATCTATGATGAAGGCACCTCTACTTATGATATCTCTGGAACGTATGAGGATATGTACACATCTGCCAGCGGATGTGACTCCTTAGTCATTACAGAATTACTTATACTGGATACTGATATTTCTAGTAATGATGTGGAAATTTGTGCTGGGAGCAGTTATTCTGAAGGAACATCGGTCTATTCAGTTACAGGAACTTACGAAGATGTTTACCAAGATATAGATGGATGTGATTCTCTAGTGGTAACGAACCTTACAGTACTTCCAGAAATTGAACAGACTAACAATGTAGAAATCTGTGTAGGAAGCACATTTACAGAGGGAACTGCTACTTACGAAACTGCGGGGACTTATACAGAAAGCTATCAGACTGATGAAGGCTGCGACTCATTGGTAATTACTATTCTAGTAATAAGTGATTTCGTAACTAATACAGTACTCGCGACTATTTGTGAGGGACAAGCGTATAACGAAGGTGTCGATATATACACAGAATCTGGTGTCTATAATGCCACATACAGCACCAGTACTGGATGTGATAGCTTAGTCATTACCAACCTCACCGTCCTAACAATAGAATATTTCACTAACGTAATAACCATCTGTGAAGGCGAAACTTATAGTGAAGGACCTTCCAATTATTCCTCAGAAGGAACTTACACTGACATCTATCAAACTGCACTTGGATGCGACTCAATAGTTACAACAGAATTAACGGTGTTGGGCATATCTACCTCCACTAATTCAGTATCTATATGTGAAGGAGAAACATATTATGAAGACGCGTCAGAATATACTACAACAGGAATTTACACTGACGTTTACTCCTCAGCTCAAGGGTGCGACTCTATTATCATAACTAATCTCACAGTTTACCCACTTGAGAGCTCCACTAACATAGTTAATGTCTGTGCTGGAGATACTTATCTTGAAGGTTCTTCATCTTACACCTCTACTGGAATATATACTGATGTTTACACCTCTATTAATGGATGCGACTCTACGGTAACTACCCTACTCACAGTAAATCAAAGCGTAAGTACTGATTTAAGCATGACTGTTTGTGAAGGAGAAACTCTTCCTGAGTTAGGAGTCTATTTTGACGAACCAAACAATCGATTTGTGGATTCATTAAGCACTACTTCAGGTTGCGATTCACTTGTATTCACATATTTAGAATATATTGACCCACAAGTTCTTCTACCTGAAAGTATCTCTATCTGTGAAGGACAATCATTCGTAGCCTCTTTAGCAGGAATAGCAGATGACTTTATCATCACGTGGAGCACTGGTTCATCTGAAGAAGATGAAACATTCTCTGAAGAAGGCGAATACTGGGTAGAGGTAACTTCACTGAACTGCTCTGCCTCTGACACTATAGTAATTCAAGTTCACGAAATTCCTTTTATTCCTGAAACTGACTTAGACTTATGTATGGGCAGCACAAGGACTATCAATCTTCCTGAAGAAAACGGAAATGTAACTTGGAGTGATGGAACAGAGGGCGATGAAATTATCGTATCGGAACCTGGGATTTATACTGCCAATGTGCAGAATGCCTGTGGGTCATTTATATATGAGTATGACCTAACTCTTACAGATTGTAGTTGTACTATTTATATTCCTAACGCATTTACAGCCGACTCCGATAATCTTAATGATGTCTTCTACGTAGCTCATGACTGTGACTTCGTAGAATATGAGTTATTCATCTTTAATAGGTGGGGAGAAGTTGTTTTCCAATCTAAAGACCCAGATGCCTTTTGGCAAGGTGATCATCAAAATGGAAACCACTTCGTTCCTTTAGGAGTATACAACTACTTGCTTAAATACTCTAGTAAGGATATAGAAAACAGAGTAGCTGCTGATAAGATCTACGGTTCGATAACTATTGTGAGATAATTTAACCTTTCGTTATTCGTATAATTTATCGTTAAAAAGCTTAAAGCCCTCCTAATTCTTGACCTTTATCCATGTTAATTTCAGGTAACCAATCTAGGAACCGCACTACTCATAATCTATAAATGCAAAGGATTCTGTGGATGCACTGCTCTCGAATGTTCTAAAACTAATACCCCATACATCGTCTACTATTATCAAAGTCAGTTATGACTCCAATAGAGTAGGTACTTTTTCTAAAAACATGCCCATTTTCAGCAACGCTGTCAACGAGCCAGAAAAATTAGTGACTATAAAAGGCATGATAGTTGGGTAATCCAATAAACATGTGTTAATGTCTTGTTAATAGGGTAACCTTTTAAGGACTTTACACATATATTTGGAAGGTAAAATAGAATGTAAAAACTAATAAAACAATACGAAAATGAAAAAGTTAATTTTAGGATTAGGGTTGATATTGTCATTCAGCTTTGGGGTTCAAGCTCAAGAGTTAATTACAGGACCTGCTATCGAATTAGACAAAGATGTTCATGATTATGGTGACATCGAAAATGGTGGTGACGGAACATGTGAGTTTACAGTAACGAATATCGGAACTGAGCCTCTTATTATTTCTAGATGTAAAGGTTCATGTGGTTGTACTGTTCCTCAGTGTGAAAAAGCTCCAATAGCTCCAGGTCAAACTTCATCTGTTAAAGTAAAGTATGATACTAAAAGAACTGGACCAATTAACAAGTCTGTGACTATTACGTCTAACGCTGTTAATGACCCTACAAAAACAGTAAGAATTAAAGGAACTGTTTTAGCTGCTTCAAGTGGAACACCTGTTCTTCAAGATTCTGGAGCTCCAGTAAACAACTAAAAAATATGACTATAAAAGCTATAGCAGCTTTTATCATGATATTAAACTCCGCTATTGTTTTAGGACAGTATGCGGAGTTTTCTTTTGATCAAAGAATTCATAAGTTTGAGGAAGTAAATGAAGGCGCTCAACTAGAGCATACCTTTACTTTTGAGAACAAAGGAAAAGTACCGCTCGTAATCTCCAAATATGAAGTAGAGTGTGATTGCACAAAAGCGATTTACCCCAAAGCTCCAATCATGCCAGGAGAGCAGGGAGAAATCACTATTACATTCGATACTAAGGGGAAATTGGGATGGCAGTATAGAAAGATTCAGCTTTACGCTAACACTAAAAAAACACCTTATTGGATAGAAGTTAGGGTAAAGGTGAATAACTAATAATATTCTCCTTTAATAACGGGGTACAGAAACGTCTAAAACAAAAAAGGGAAGCCAAATGGCCTCCCTTTTTTTATAGGTTGGTTTATTCTTATTTCTTTATTACTCTCTCTGTAGAAATCCCAGAGGCAGTTCTCACTTGGAATGAATAATATCCAGGAGTGTAAGCTGTCATAGAAACCTCTAGCCTGTTTCCAGACTTCCCTTCTAAAGAAGCGACTAATTTACCAGCTACATTGTATACAGCTACAGATAAAATGTTCTCTTCAGCTTCTATAAACACAACATTAGATGCAGGGTTAGGATAAACAACCAAGCTATTCTTTTCTGTTATCTCACTTACACTATCCTCAGTAGAGCAAACAGCTCCTTCCAAATCTAATGCACACATAACTCTAGGTAATAAATATCCTTGGATAGTATCTAAATAGGATAATCCTTTCTCTTCAGACATGTCTGGGTTAGAACCTAAACTAGCCATATGCGCAGTAACAGGGATATCACCTATCATCGCCACTACTGTAGTAGCCAATGGAGACTCAGGATCCCACCATTCCCATGGAGAAGCTTGATTACTTAGGTAAGCAGCTAATGGAAGTACTATTGGATATAATCCTTCTGCAGTGTTTACAGTCTCTGTCTCACCAAATGAAACTTCATGACTAGTTCCATAAAGAGCTCTAGCAGCATCTGTATAAACATCACCACTAGGAATAGAAGCAAAAACATCATTGTTTCCTAAATCATTCGCTTTCTGAATGAAAAAGTTACTTCCCATTACAGCCACCACCGGCTCATTAGTCGTAGGTACGATAACTGTTCCTTCAGTAAATGGGGCGAAATCATCTCTTACAGCATGAAACGACACCATAGGAACATCACCTGCTTCCAACCAAGATTCATCAGCTAAAGCTCCACCTGCGTTAGCAGACATGTGAACTTCTGATGACATATCATCTGGGTTTTTATACAATGTAAGCTGACCAAGTAAACCTTCTTGGTTACCAACTACAAGTGTATCTATATAAGAAACAGTAGCCTCAAATGGATTAGGTCTGAATTTCTCTAAGAATAACTCTACAGAAGGATTGTCCAAGGTAACATAAGCTTGAGATACATATCCTCCAGAACCTTGTCCGTAAAGCGCTATTCTACTTTCGTCTATTCCGAAAGTGTTATCTACTGCTGCATCTCTTCTTAAATATCTTACACCATGCTTCACATCATGAATAGCTCTATAAACAGCATTTAATAATGTTCCTGTTCTTTCCTGAACAGTTTCTGCTATAGGGTTCCATCCTAATCTGTAATCTATAGAAATAGCTACGTAACCTCTTTTAGCCCATTGCTGGCATAATTCTACAGCAGCTAAATCATCCTTTCTACCATTAGGAGATCCGTTTATAGGTGGAGGTAAAAAGTTCCCTGTATGGATATAAATAATTACTGGCCTCTCTGTTACATCATCATTATCTTGGATTGGCTCGTAAACATCCATAGTTATATCAGTAACCTTCACATCAGTAGATCCATCCGCTGGATCGAAGAAAGGTGCTGGAATCTCTGCCCCTGGTGTCGCAACTGCCACTTGAAGTTCAAATACATTAGCTGCAGTATTTTCACCCGCAAAATTAGAAGTAAGAAAATTAATGTTCGTACCGAAAGTGACCGTAGTCATTTCTATGTCATCATCTGTAAATACCTCATCAAGATATCTAGTTTGCGCGAAACCTAACTGGATCGTACAAACCAAGATTCCCGAAAGTAAAATTTGTAAAGTTCTCTTCATTTTGTTTTTATTTGTTGATTATTTATTTTTGTGGTTAAAGTCATATATGATAGAAAAATAGGCTAATCTTCCTATTTGAGGCCCTCCGTATACTTGTACATTTCTATTGTCTAACACAGTATTATCTTCAATTCTATTTACAGTGTTTTTATTTGTAAATAAAGGCATTAGCCCAAATAAATTAGAGCCTCCAGCCTTAAAGGTACAATTCCATTTAGGAACTGTGTAATTAATTTGCGCATCTACCATGTCATAAGTGGGAATAAACCCAGTAAATTGAGGAGATCCTTCAAATGTAAACCCTTGAATCCATTTATAATTTACACCAAAACCTACGTTCTTTATTTTGTCGAACAACACTAGCTCTCTTCCAGAAAACCCAAGATTAAATTTATGTTCTGGAGTATTGAAAGCGGGTATTATAGGGTCATCAT
>LAQC01000038.1:8806-21934 GCA_000981645.1 Cryomorphaceae bacterium ASP10-05a
AATTTTATCTAGGTTATAGTATTCTAGTTTATTCAATCCTTCTGCTAAAGTCGAAGAATTTCTATATTCGGTAAAACTTTCTGCAGTGAACAAAGAATCCTTTCCCTCTTCAAATCTACCATCTATGTTTCCAAGTAAAATAGCTCTACCCACATCATAGAATAAATATTGGTCTGCCAGTGTAGGGTTTCTTACTGCTGAAGAGAATGTAAGTCTGAACACCCTATTCTTATTAGGTGAATACACTAAACTAGCCGCAGGACTAAAGAGAAAATCAAAATTTTCATTCTTGTCTATTCTTCCTGTTAGGTTAAGCTTTAATTTATTCTCTATAAATTTCTTTTCTAATCCTCCGTAAAAACCAACCTCATTATTCGTAATTACAACCCTAGAACTATCACTCACCAATCTATTTCCATCCAAATCTGTAGCTATAGAACCGTCATCACTAAAGATATAATCATACTCTAGCGTATCACTAAAAATAGTTCCCCTAGAATCTGGTCGGTACAGCCTTACATTTCCTCCAAAACGATAATCAGCCCATTCCTTATCTAGCTGGTATTCTCCATGAACATGATAAAGAGCACTTTTATCATAAAACCGACTTCCTCCTTCTGTAAATTCTTTTCCAGTTACGTCATCGAACAGCGTATTGAACCTTTGTGTTCCTGGCTCGTAAAACGGCTCTAAAAAATCACCTGAGAGTTGGTTCACTGCATTTAAATTAGCTTCGTAAAGCGGGCTAAAAAAGTCAGAGTCGGTATTAATCCAATCCTGCATTAAACTGCTGTAAAGAGCTAAGCTTTCATCAGAGGTTGATGCCGCTGAGGCTTGTGCAAAGATGTCATCCTCTATAGGGTTAGCACCAACTAGATCCGCATAATTGGCTAACCATCTGTCAGCAAACAACGTATTCCACTCTTTTGTAGCACCACTAGACTCTTGCATTTTAATAGCTGTAGTGACTATATCATAGGTGTCTCCTGCATCTTCATGAGTAGCGTATCCACGAACAAACCATTTTCCTGGATTGCTCAGCTCTAATTGGTTTTGATAAAACTTAATTCCATCTAGCCTATACCTATTGTCTCCTTGGTATACTGTGCTTCCTGTACTATAATTGAAGTTATAGGTAGCTAATAAATTTTTATTCAGATAGTAATATAACCCTGTATTGAACTTAAAGTTATCTGTATCGTAATCTACTAAATCCTTTTCTTGGTAGCCATTCCGAGCAAATACTCCCAATCCTTTAAAATTAAATGGCTGGTCAGTAAAATCATTATTAGATGCTACTGCCTCATCACCATAAATATTCACTGCATCGAATCCAAATGGATAATCAACAGCCACACCCGCGCCATCTATGGGCTTATAATTAGTGGCTTCCCAGTCATTGGCTTTCATGCCAAAGAGGTTTATTTTGTATCCAAACTTGTTCTGACCTTGATCATTGGTAAAGAAGTCCGCCCACCTCACTGCTATTTCTCCTAACTGTCTTTCTCCTACTTTAAAACTGGCACTTAATCCAGGGAACAGAAATGGGTCTTTAGTCTCCATATTTATTACTCCATTAAATGCACCAGGTCCATAAAATGCCGAACTGGCTCCTGCTATTATATCTACTCTTTTTACATCTAAATCGGATGCTCCAAGAAAATTTCCTAGACTAAAATTCAAGCCTGGAGACTGGTTATCTACTCCGTTAATTAACTGCAGAGATCTTACTGGTGATGTACTGTTAAAACCTCTCGTGTTTATTACTTTAAAGCCTAAACTAGCAGAGGTTAAATCCACTCCCTTTAAATTGCCTAGTCCTTCATAGAAGTTTCCTGAGGGAGCTTCTTTTATAGCTCTAACGTCCATAGACTCCACCGTTAAGGGTTGTTGCTTTTGCTTATCTGATATTCTATCTCCTACAACATCTGCCTGGTCTATGTTTATGGCTGAAGATTTAAGTTTTACTACTAGTTTCTTTTGGGTAGAAGTATAGGTGAATTTAACTGTCTCATACCCCACAAATGAATATTCTAAGGTTACAGGAAAAGTAATATTAGCCAACAAGAATTCACCATCAAAATCTGTAGTGGTTCCTGTTAGAGTTCCATCAATAAGAACGTTAACGAAAGGCACGGCTTCACCGTTTGAATCATCTTTCACCACACCTTTAAGCTCAGACTGACCAGAACAGTCAAGACTGAAAACTAGAGATAGCAGCAAAATAAAGCTATTGCAAAAAGCGCAATTTTTCAAAAAACTAGACATACGAGTTAATTATTTAAGCTGCACACTGTTTATTGTGTGTTATGCATACTAATAAAATTAAATTTACGAAGAAATCATGTAATCAAAACACAGTTATAGTGACACTTTCAAACAGAATGACATCTCCTTTTCTTAGCTTTTTGCGCTTTCTCGTTTCCACTTCTCCATTTACGAGAACATAACCCTCCGAGATAACTGCTCCTGCCTCTGCTCCACTACTTATTACATTCTCATACTTAAGTAGTTTATTTAATTCTATAAACTCCTTAGTCAACTTAAATTCACGAACATCACTCATATAAACTTGGGTATTTGGTAGGGTTAACTTCGTTCATCATTTGGTAAACAGCATCAAAAACATCTTCTTCTGATGGCTTACTGTAGTAATCTCCATCAGTGCCATAAGGAGGTAAGTGCGCTTTTGCAGAAATAGTTACAGGCTCAGAATCAAGTAAACTCCACGCCTTCTGCTCGTTCAGTATGTGATTTAAAATATATGCTGAAGCGCCTCCTGGAACATCTTCATCCACTATGATTAATCGGTTCGTTTTCTCTATAGATGTACGAATGGCATGATTTATATCGAACGGCAATAGTGTCCTCACATCTACCAGCTCTGCTGAAATTCCTGCTTCTTCGAGGGCTGCTAAAGTTTGTGCGCAGATATTAAACGTACTTCCGTAACTTACTACAGTCACATCCGCTCCTTCTGAAACTACTTCAGGAACTCCCAATGGAACAGTGAATTCTCCTAAATTTTCTGGCAATGCTTCTTTAGTTCTATACCCGTTCAGACACTCTATTACCAATGCTGGCTCATCGCTCTGTAGCAGTAAATTATACATCCCCGCTGCTTGAGTCATGTTTCGGGGAACACATACATTCATTCCTCTTATAGAGTTAATGATAGCTCCCATAGGTGAGCCTGCATGCCAGATCCCTTCTAATCTATGCCCTCTAGTTCTTACTATTAAAGGAGCTTTTTGCCCTCCGTGAGTCCTGTAATGCACTGAAGATAAGTCGTCACGCATGATTTGCAACGCGTAATACAAATAATCCAAATACTGAATCTCTGCTATAGGTCTTAGTCCTCTCATAGCCATTCCTATTCCCTGGCCTAAAATCGTGGCTTCTCTAATCCCTGTATCTGCTACTCTTAACGCACCGAACTTCTCCTGCATTCCCTCCATAGACTGATTTACTCCGCCTATTTTTCCTGTATCCTCACCAAAGGTCAAAACCTCTGGGTATTTATCGAATATTTTCTCAAAGTTTTCCCTGAGCACTAGCCTGCCATCTACCATCTCTGGCGAGTCTGAATACTTGGCTTTTACTTCTGCTATATTTCCTACTCTTTTTTCTGATTTACTATATAAATAGCTAGAGTATGTATTCTGTGTTCTTAATTGGTATCCCTTTAGCCAACCATTTAATGCGGTTCTTTCTGCGGTGTGTTCGTTTATCACTAGACGCATCACTTTTTTGGCTGTAGCTACTATGCTTCTTCTAATAGGCTCTGTATCTGAAGCCAACTTTTGGATGAGGACCGCTACTTCCGAAGATGAATTAGAAACTGAAACCAATGGCTCCATAACTGAAATAGCTTCTTCTGCTTCTGAGTCTAATGATGCTCTGAACTCGGCCCATGCTTCTTTCTGAAGTGTTCTCACCTGTTTTTTAGCCGCTGCTCTAATCTCATCTAGCTCTTCCTGCGTAGCAATTTTTATTTCCTGAATAAACTCACCAAACTTCCTGATACAATCAAACTCCTCTGCCCATTTTAATCGTTCTGGTGATTTATAACGCTCATGAGACCCTGAAGTAGAATGCCCCTGAGGCTGCGTAAGATCTTCTACATGAATAAGTACTGGCTGGTGCCGCGATCTACACACTTGAACTGCCTCTTCATATATTTTCATGAGGTCTGGATAGTTCCAGCCTTTTACTTTATAAATCTTTACTCCATTCTCACCTGGCATAGGGTCAAATCCGGCCAAGGCTTTAGAGATACTTCCTTTCGTAGTTTGGAATTTTTTAGGAACCGAAATCCCATAACCGTCATCCCATACACTCATGCACATAGGTACTTTCAATACTGAAGATGCATTCATAGTCTCCCAGAAAAGGCCTTCTGAGGTGCTGGCATCTCCAATGGTTCCGAAGGCTACTTCATTTCCTCCTTTGGTGAATTTCTCGAATCCTTCGCTTAATAGTGGATTTTTCTTGTACACTTTAGAAGCTTGGGCTAATCCTAACAATCTAGGCATCTGGCCTGCTGTAGGAGAAATATCAGAGGAAGAATTCTTCTGTGACATTAAGTCTTTCCATGTTCCATCATCATTTAAGTTTCTGGTAGCATAATGGCCTCCCATCTGTCTTCCTCCTGAACTAGGGTCTTTAGACACATCTGTATGCGCATATAGTGCGGAAAAATATTCTTTTATATTCAACTGACCGATGGCCAGCATGAAGGTTTGATCCCTGTAATAACCAGATCTGAAATCACCGTTTTTGAATTGCTTAGCCATGGCTAGCTGAGCTACTTCTTTACCATCTCCGAATATTCCGAATTTGGCCTTACCCGTAAGGACTTCTTTTCTTCCGAGTAGAGATGCTTCCCTGCTTAAACAAGCAATTCTGTAATCTTCTAGAATTGCGTTTACATGCGGAGTAGAAGCTCCATTATTCGTGGACTGTGTTAATGTTTCTGCCATTTTGTAAGTTATTTAGATAGTCCCTTTATTCCATCCTGAGAATTAATAAAAGATTTTGCAAAAATACGGCTTACAGAGGGTGATGTCAATTCGTATTTACCTGCCAGTTACTATCAGATGATTATTGATGCTTAAGTTGGCTATAATTAATAAGATTTAGCCTGTTCTGAAAGTCTATATAGCGCTACTAACAGTTAATTTATTTGTGCTCGAAGAAATAGAATAAAAACCTGCGCAACCGACTAAAACAATATGCAATACGTTTCGCGCCTAACTTAAAAAACACAAATCACTTATAACTCTATTATTTTCAAGTAATTAATGTGACTCAACGAAGAAAGCTATTGGAATTACGATTTCTCCTTAGGAGAAAACCTATCCAGCACGACTATAACTACTACACCTACGAGCGAAAAGACTATAGAAAGTACTAACTGATGTTCTCCTAGACCTAATTCAGTGAATTTATAAGGAGATACGTTTTCTATGACTATAGGAATGATTTCTTCTTTGTCTGTTCCTGGATGCTTGATGAAAGTTTCTAAGACATTTTTCCAAGGATAAATCTTATTCAAACTTCCTATTAGAAATCCAGTTAATACCGCTATCGTAATGTTTCTGTAGGACTTAAATAACCAATTAAGTCCTTTAGAAAAGAGGATTAATCCAGCTAAACACCCTACCATAAAGAGTATAATAATCTTTCCAGAAACAGCCAACTCTACCCAAGCTCCTGCGGTAGCACTTTTCACAGAGTCACTTAACGCTCCAAGTATGGTGGTGTACATTCCCATTAATAAGAGAATAAAGCTCCCTGAAATCCCAGGCAATATCATGGCGGTGATGGCCACAGAACCACTTATTAAAATATACCACCATGTTTCGTTGCCGCTGGTAGGACTTATGGTAGTTATATAATAAGCTATAATGCTCCCTATGAAAAGAGATAGAATAGTGGAAAGATTCCACTTAGAAACTTGCTTTCCCATGAGCCACACAGAAGCTACTATAAGTCCGAAAAAGAATGACCATAACAAGATAGGATAATGCTCTAGCACATATTCTACACCAATAGCTAGGGAAATAAGGCTCGTAAATATTCCTGCAAATAATGTAATCAAGAACCCTCCATTCAGCTTATCCCAAAATGCGCTGAATCCTTCTTTTCTTAGTGTTTTTAGTAATCCTAGACTTAACCCAGAAAGGGTTTCTAGTAGCTCCTCATAAATACCTGTAATGAATGCTATAGTCCCGCCTGACACTCCCGGTACCACGTCAGCTCCCCCCATAGCTACACCTTTAAAGAATAAGGATAATCGAGCTGACAACGTCATATTAATAGCAGTCTAATGAATCATCTATATCAGTAGCATATCCTTTCACTCCTCCTTTGAGGTTATAGAGATTCGTGTATCCATGCTTTTTCTCTAGCATATAAATTACTGCCTGAGAACGGTTTCCTGCTTGGCAGTGAAATATTACTGGTACGTCTCTTCTAATCTTGGCTGTGTTGTCTAATATCTCAGCCATAGGAATATGCTCCCCATTCATTCCACAGTATTCAACCTCGAACTCTTCTCGAATATCTATTAACTGAAATTCTTCTTTCTGAGCTATTTTCTTCTGGTATTCTTCTGGTGAAATCTCTTTCATAAGCTACCTATTTAGGGGCTCTTAAACTTACTATATCTTCTGGCAACCAACTGAAAAATGTATCTCCTCTTAGCCCAGATCTTAGCGTTTCTAAAGGAATGACATCATTCGGAGCTATGTTTCCTAAGTTTACATTATGTCCTAAAAGTTTTATGAACCAAACCTGTTGCGGCTTTTTAGGTGCTTCCCATAAAATTTTATCTCCGTCTACTTTAGCCAAGATCTTATTTACAAGCATCGTATGAGCAGAACCATTTGGTCTGTAAATCCCGACGTTTCCGCTTTCTCTAGCTTCAGCTATTACTTTCCAACTTCCTGCTTCTAGCTCAGTCTGCATCATGCTGATCCATTTAGCTGGCGCTATAAGTATTCCCTCTTCTTTAGACCCTACTTCAGAAAGGACTTTGTAATTTTTAGCCAGCTTAGATATAAGCTCTAGCTTTTCATCATGAGGAAGTACGATAGATCCATCAGACACTTCTAACGTGTTTATTCCTAAATCATCTATAAACTTTAAATACTCATCCAGCTTTCCTCTAACATAACATGCCTCGAATAATGTCCCACCTAAGTAAACATCCATTCCTGCTGCCTGATAAATCTTGACCTTCTCTTTATTATTATTAGTAAAATAAGAAGTTCCGAATCCTAATTTTACTAAATCTACGTAGTCACCGCTCACTGAAACCATGTCTTCAGCCTCTCTGGTAGAGAGCGCTTTGTCCATAATCATGTTCACACCATTTTCACGTGGCTTGGTTGTTCTTTCAGGAATATGAGGTAAATGTAATTTCATGCTTTTAGTCTAGTTAGAATTCACTGAGAAGTTTCACAAACTCTGAGTCTTTTAATAAATCTGACCCTGAAGCGGATAGTGTATCTTTTACACTTACATCTTCCACTAAGAGTTCCCTAGCTAATTCTAGGGCTTCTTTGCGCTTCCCAATTTTGTGCAAATAAACTACTTTTTTTAACCAAAGTTGCTCATTTGAGTAAGCAGTTTCGATTCCCTCCTCCACACTGGATAATGCTCGCTCTATATTTTCTTCTTTAGAGTAGATAAAAGCTAATTCTATCCACGCTTCTTCTAACCCTTCTTCTATAGAAATAAGGTTTCTCACGACCGTTTTAGCCCTATCAAACTGCTCTAACTCGCTCAGTACACTTGCTAGCATTAAGTGTGCATTATAATTCTCCTCATCTAAGCCTACTGCTTTTTCATAAAACGGAATAGCTGCTAAATAATCAAACTGAACCTCTTTCAAGAAACCAAGACCTATATAAGCTTCAGAGAAATGTTCATCAACTGCTATGGCTTTTAAATAATACTCTTCTGCTTGTTTGAACTCGCTTAGGTTCTCATAACAGTCTGCTATAATACAATAATTAAGAGCCATAGGAGCTCTATACTTCATCTCTGCAAAGAGTGACTCTAGAGCCAGTGTGTACTTCTCCTGCTTGATTAATACCTCCGCTTTTTTATAATAAACCATGGCATAATCTTCTTTTATAGCAAGCGCAAAATCATAACTATCTATCGCACTTTCCAATAAACCAAAATCATACTTAATCATTCCTAAACAGAACCAAACTTTGGCATTGTAAGGATTCTTATCCAAGTGTTTCTGCAGAATCTGCTCACCTTCTAAAAGAAGATCGTTTCGTTTCACACATGACCTAAACTCCCGGAGAACTAAATCCGTGTTTAGCCCTAGCTCTAATGCTTTTTCATAACATGAAAGCGACTTGTTTGGCTCACCTGTTATTTGGTATTGCAACGCTATTTCTACCAGAACTTCTGCCTGCAAGTCATCGTCTGCTTGGTCATAAGCCTTTTTAAAGTAACTGATAGCTCTCTTAGGTTCTTTCACCTGAGCATAAGCCATCCCTAACCCGAAAAGAATTTCTTGGTTTTCAGGATCAGCCTCTAATAATATATCTAGAATTTTCTTTCCTTGCTCGAACTCACCCAAACTCACAAGAATTTGGCCCTTTCTTAATTTCAAAAAGTGATTGTCGTTAAAAATAGAGAGTCCGTGATTTACTGCCTGAAGAGCGTCCTCAGGTTTAGCGCGTTCTAAATAATGATCTATAATGACTTCTAACTGGTCTACATCAAAGTAAACGCTAGAAGCGTTCTCTCGCATCGAGTTGAATTTTTTAACCAACCCCTTCGAATTTTGCTCTTCTAAACGAGCATCTTCATCATCCATCCACATTCATTCCTAGTTTTTCATATGAAAACACTCTATTCAACACATATGCCAAGTTAAAATAGCAAGACAAAGTGGCAGTAATTTTTGTTCTTCTCAAATATAACGATGAATTATTTGACTCTCACCAATTATGTCCGATGTTTTTAACAAATCACAGCTTAAGATGTTGATAGTTGAGGATAGTCTTTTAATAACCCTTTATGAATAGCTGCGCAGCTCTGTACGAATCGCTGTAGATTTGTACCAGATGTTTAGTGAGGAATAAATAATTTGTTTTTAACCTCTCTTCAATCTTGAGAAGATGATGCCTTAGCATCACATGATTAAAATCAAGTTCTGGTAGAGTTAGTTGAATCGATTTTTAATTCTACTTTACCTCTGATCAAACACTGAAGTATTTAGTTTATTTATAACAGCGTTGCAACGCATAAAAACCCGAGCCCTTGACACTAATAAAATCCATATCAGGTATCCGTGGAACTATCGGAGGAAAAAGAGACGAGAATCTCACGCCTGAAGATATCGTAAAATTCACTTCTGCATTTGTAACATTCATCCAGAACAGGTCTGGTAAGACTAAATTAAAAGTGGTGGTGGGCAGAGACGCACGAATTAGCGGGAAAATGGTAAACCAGCTAGTCTGCGGCACACTCATGGGAATGGGAGCCGATATTATAGATTTAGGTTTAAGTACTACTCCTACTGTGGAAATGGCTGTGACTATGGAAAGTGCTGATGCTGGAATCATCCTTACTGCCAGTCATAATCCTGCTCAATGGAACGCTCTTAAACTACTCAATGAAAAAGGGGAATTTATATCTGCCGATGATGGAGCTGAAGTACTAGCAAATGGTGAGGCTGGAAATGCCAATTATGCGGAGGTTTATGAACTAGGGACTTACACTGAAGATGATAGTTACATCACCAAGCATGTGAATGAGATTCTGAAACTAGACTTAGTAAATGTAGAACTCATTAAAACGGCTAATTTAAAAGTGGCTGTAGACGCTGTAAATTCCACAGGAGGAATAGCTATCCCTGCTATGCTAGAAGCGTTAGGAGTTCAACAAATAGAAAAACTTTACTGCACTCCAAACGGAGAATTTCCGCACAATCCAGAACCTTTAAAGGAGCATCTGACAGAAATATCTAAGGTAGTTCAAGAAAAGAGATGTGACATGGGGGTGGTAGTAGATCCTGATGTAGACAGGTTGGCTATGGTGTGTGAGGACGGAAGTATGTTTGGCGAGGAGTACACACTTGTTTCTGTAGCTGACTATGTTTTAAGTAAAAACCCTGGAAATACGGTGAGTAACTTGTCAAGCACTAGAGCGCTGGCAGATGTCACTGATAAACATGGTCAAACATATACTGCTTCTGCCGTAGGTGAAGTAAACGTGGTAAATGCGATGAAGGAGACGAACGCTGTAATAGGAGGAGAAGGAAATGGTGGTATCATTTATCCTGAGCTTCATTACGGGAGAGACTCACTAGTAGGAGTCGCATTATTCCTTTCACTTTATGCTGAGAGAAAGATGAAAATGACCGAACTTCGGGATTCTTATCCGCAGTACTCAATGATAAAATCTAAAGTGAATTTATCTCCTGATTTAGACGTAGATAAGACGCTTTCTGAGATTCAAAAAAAGTATGCCACTGAACGTTTAACTACGGTAGATGGTGTGAAAATAGACTTCGAAGAAGGTTGGGTTCATTTGAGAAAATCAAATACAGAACCAATTGTTAGAGTTTACGCTGAGGGGAAGTCTCCTGCTGAGGCTGAAACTTTAGCGAAGAAATTAATGGATGAAATAGTCTAGTTTTTCTAGGCAAGAACAAAAGTGACGCGCATGAAGCCAATTTATTTAGATAACGCAGCTACTACTCCTGTGGATCCTGAGGTTATCCAGGCCATGGTTCCTTATATGGAAACTCATTTTGGAAACCCTAGTTCTAGCCATTCATTTGGCAGAAAAACGAAGACTGCTATAGAACAGTCTAGGAGAAGAATAGCTGGATTACTAAACTGTTCTCCAGCTGAAATATGTTTTACTTCAGGCGGAACTGAAGCAGACAATTTGGCTATCTGCTCTGCGGTAAAAGATTTAGGCTGCACCCGAATTATTACTACATCTATAGAGCATACTGCTGTTATAAAAACAGCTGATACCATGGAAGCTCTGGGACTAGCTAAGGTGATTCATGTGAATTTATTAGAAAACGGCCATGTAGATTTAGAACACCTTTCTGCTCTTCTTTCTAATGGCGAGGGAAAAGCTCTGGTAAGTCTTATGCATGGAAATAATGAAATAGCTAACCTTCTTCCATTGAAGGAAGTAATTTCGCTTTGCAAAGCGAATAATGCGCTATTTCATTCTGATACTGTTCAAACGCTGGGACACTACAAGTTCGATATGCAGGAGCTGCCTATAGACTTTATCACTTGCGCTGCTCATAAACTGCACGGACCTAAAGGAATAGGATTTCTCTATGTAAATAAAGATCTGAAAATAAAACCGCTTATAGTAGGTGGTGGGCAGGAGCGTCAACTGCGAGGAGGAACTGAAAATATTTATGGGATAGTAGGTTTATCTAAAGCGCTAGAAATAGCCAGCAGAGATCTAGAGGAACACCAAAGGCATGTAAGTAAGTTAAAACAACACATGGCTCATCGATGCGTTTCAGAAATTTGCGGGACAGAATTCAATGGTGATTCTGCCAGTAAAGACAGCCTTTACACTGTTCTTAATGTGACTCTTCCTCCGTGCGAGAATTCGGGTATGATGCTCTTTTTACTTGACCTAGAAGGAATCGCTTGTTCTGGCGGAAGTGCCTGCTCCTCAGGAGCTGCTAAAGGTTCACATGTGCTAGAAGGTATAAATGCGATCAAAGAAGGCAGGGCGAGTTTAAGATTCTCATTCTCCAGATTTACTCAAAAGGAAGAAATAGACAGAGCCGTGGATAAACTGAAGGAACTTTGCTCCGTATCAGAATTGGCTTGAATCTGCCACTTCGGAAAGCGCTCAGTGACTAAGGATTGAAAATTGATCTAGACTTTTTCTTCAATGCCTCTGTTATTTCACGGCACAAAAAAACCACTTAAAAAAATTGAAGTGGTTTCATTATTAATGTTTTTATTCAGTCTTACTGAAGTTGCACAGATTCTACTCTATTAAATGGAATTATTATCCCGCCTTTTAATACGATGTGCTTTTGACTGGCTTGCCAGACAGAAGTCTCTACCATTTTTAAGCCTATATCATCTCTGAACATAATTCTTATTTCCTCTTTATAACTGTTCCCCAACTTAACAGCCGTTTCTAGCATAAAAGCCAAATTAATCTGTTGCTGTCTTTCCATAGGCAGCCCTTCTGAAGGAAAGGATAACGAGGGAACTAATTCTTTTTTTATAAGGAAGGGTTTTTCGTGAGTCATGAATTTTAATTTCTATGTCTAACGATAACCGAGAATAAGAAGTTTCAAAAAAAAGAGTGATTTTATCTTAAAAAACTAAACTATTCAACTCTACTTTCTAGGGTCTGACTCAAGAATAGAATACTCGTAATTATCTGACCACCCTTTAGATAAAGGGAGTATTTGACGGCCTCTGCCCTCTTTTATCATTCCTACTTTTTCTAAGACTTTAATAGAACCCAAATTAGCTACAGCGCACCCTGCCTGTATGCGGTGCAATTTCAATTGATCAAACCCCAAATCTAACACTAGATTTAATGCTTCTGTAGCTATTCCTTTCTTCCACTGGCCGGGATGAATGGTGTACCAAACTTCTCCTCTGCGGTATCTGGCTGCTCCCAATTTAAGTCCTATTAAACCTACAGGATTTTCTCCATCGGAAATTTTAAAATGGTATTGTTCTATAGCTTCTTCGGCATGGCACTCCTCCCAACTACTTACCGATTTTCGAGTTACTTCTTCATTTTCGGGTACTCCTAAAGTGTTAAACTCTGCGGACTGCGGATATGACTGCAGCTCGTGAATGAACGCCAAGTCTTTTAGGCTGGCTAAAGTCAGCGTGAGTCGACTGGAGGTAAGAGTTGTTTTCATTGTGGTTGGGAAGGTATTGATAAAAATACACTTATCGAAACCCGGTCGTTTTGAACCAAAATTTCTTGATTGAAGGTGGGTTTTCAATGCCACCACCCCAAATTGCGAGAAGGAGGTTTTACTAAACTCCAGTTTTCGTTTTCGCAATTCACCCTACTTCGACAAAAGCACTTCGGCTAGAACTCAGTATACCACTCAGCAAAGCGCTCCGG
>LAQC01000038.1:22054-33759 GCA_000981645.1 Cryomorphaceae bacterium ASP10-05a
ACTGACAAGTTGGTCAATCTCAAATTTCATTTATAAATCTTCGATTTACAAATGAATAACCTCATCATAAGCCACTGCTGCAGCTTCCATGATAGCCTCACTCAATGTAGGGTGTGGGTGAATGGTTTTGATGATTTCGTGTCCTGTCGTTTCTAATTTTCTGATGGCTACTATTTCTGCTATCAGTTCAGTTACGTTGGCTCCTATCATGTGACCTCCTAGAAGCTCACCATATTTAGCATCGAATACTAACTTTACGAATCCTTCTTTATGACCTGATGCTGATGCTTTACCAGAAGCTGAGAACGGGAATTTACCAATCTTCACTTCATAACCTGCCTCTATAGCAGCCTGCTCTGTATATCCTACAGATGCCACTTCTGGCATACAATACGTACATCCCGGGATGTTATTGTAATCTATAGCCTCTGGGCTTTGACCTGCTATTTTCTCTACACAAGTTATTCCTTCTGCTGAAGCTACGTGAGCTAAGGCTTGACCAGGAACACAATCTCCTATGGCATAATATCCAGGCATATTCGTTTGGTAAAAATCATTTACCTGAATCTTTCCTTTCTCCACAATTATTCCCACGTCTTCTAGACCTATGTTTTCTAAATTAGAAATTACACCTACAGCCGAAAGAACTACATCTGCCTCTATCTTCTCTTCTCCTTTCTTGGTTTTTATAGTAACCATACATCCAGCGCCTGAAGTATCTACTGACGTTACCTCGGAGCTAGTCATAATCTTAACTCCTGCTTTCTTAAAGCTTTTTTCTAACTGCTTACTTACGTCAGCATCTTCTACAGGAACTATTCTGTCCATGTATTCTACCACCGTTACTTCAGTTCCCATAGCGTTATAGAAATAAGCGAACTCCACTCCTATAGCACCTGAACCTACTACTACCATTTTCTTAGGCTGCTTAGGAAGCGTCATAGCCTCTCTATATCCTATAATTTTCTTACCATCCTGTGGCAGATTAGGAAGTACTCTAGAGCGAGCACCTGTAGCTATAATTATGTGGTCTGCAGAATATTCTGTAGCCTTTCCTTTATCATCAGTAACCATGATTTTTTTCCCTGGAGCTATCTTTCCAGTTCCCATAATCACGTCTATCTTATTCTTTTTCATGAGGAATTTCACTCCACCACTCATTCCTTCAGCTACTCCTCTACTTCTCTTTACCACTGCACCGAAATCATGCTTGGCCTCTTTCACCTCTATTCCATAATCAGCAGCGTGATTGATGTAATCAAACACATTGGCACTTTTCAACAGTGCCTTGGTAGGTATACATCCCCAGTTAAGACAAACTCCACCAAGTGATTCTTTCTCTACCACAGCTACTTTTAAACCTAGCTGAGAAGCTCTAATGGCAGTTACATATCCACCAGGGCCCGTACCTAAAACTATTACATCGTATTTCATGTGCTTCTAATTTTTTTGCATTGCAAAGCTATTTATTAATTTGATATTCGAGATTTGAAATTTGAGATTATTTGTCACGAGACCTTATTTTAGA
This sequence comes from Cryomorphaceae bacterium ASP10-05a, assembly GCA_000981645.1. GTDB lineage: Bacteria > Bacteroidota > Bacteroidia > Flavobacteriales_D > Sanyastnellaceae > ASP10-05a. The sequence goes on from LAQC01000038.1 coordinate 23,583, forward strand.
TTCTGAACGTTAGACATAAGGTTCAATACTTACTATTTCAGAGCTAAGACCCAACAAATCAAATAATAAGACTACAACTCTGACCTCCTAACTTTCAGATTACTCCACCACCAACTTGACCGAGAAGTTCTTCCCTTCTTCTGTTACTTGAATAACATAGTTTCCTGCTGATAGTCCTGCGTATACAATGCCTATTCTGTTGCGGTAGATAGTATCTATATTAAAAAGTCATTTCCTGCTAAAACTAATAACCAACGGACTAAATAATTTCAAATTTCGAATCAAAACGACTAGTACCTTTGCCAAATTGAAAAACCAATTATTCTCATACAACGATTACACCATCAGCTATGCCCCAATAGGGTCTGGTGAAAATCTAATTCTGGCTTTTCATGGGTTTGGGATGGATCGATTTGCTTTTGAAAATTTTCATTCTTTGGTGGAACCTCACCAAAAACTGGTTTCGGTGGATTTGTTTTCTCATGGGAATAGCGAGCCTAAGGATTTTAATGGGCTTTCTAGGACTGAATGGAAAAGCATGCTACTTGCATTTTTAACTCATTTAGGACATAAGCGCTTTTCTATGATGGCTTACAGCCTAGGAGGTAAAGTGGTACTGGAAACGGTGAACCTTTTTCCTGAAAAGGTGGAGTCTTTGCTGCTATTTTCTCCTGATGGCTTTAAACGGAATAGATTCTATGAATTTCTCAGTCTTTCTGCTCTGGGCAGATGGACGTATAGAGGAGTGATTAGAAAACCTCAGACTTTTTTAAACTTCGCAGATGGACTTACAAAGTATAATGTGCTTCCTCTTCGGTTAAATAAGTTCGTGCATTATCATGTGGGTGATAAAACGAGAAGGGAACTAGTGTATGATGTGCATAGAGTGTACAGGCATTTTCTTCCTGATTTAAACGCATTGCAACGCGGAATAGAAAAGCACAAAATCTCTATTACGTTCGTATTCGGAGAACACGATAAAGTGATTCACCATAGCTTGGCTCAGAGATTCATGGAAAGACTTTCTAATAAATCACTGGCAACTTTACATCTCCTAAACAAGGGGCATGTGATATTGGAGGCTTCTACTGCCTCTTTCATTAAGGAAAATTATCTGTGGTTTAAATAACACCAATCAGACCTTAAAACGCCTCAGATAATTCATTCCTTTTTCCTTTTATCTTCATCTAAAAGTCAATTTCTAAAGCGGCATTGTAAAGTTCAATTGGCATAACTTTTCAGTAGTAAACCGTCCTAATCTTGTACATTTGCTTCTGGTGAACATTTATAACCACATAACATCTATTCAGTCAGCTAAAAAGCGAGGCTTAGCAGTTCTGCTAGACCCTGATAAACTGGGTGATTCCGAAAGGAGAAAGCACATTATCTCCATGGCTGCTAAGTGCGGTGTAGACCTGTTTTTAGTAGGCGGAAGCTTGATGACTGAAGACCACCTGAACGCATGCTTCAACGATATTAAAGCGCTCACTTCTATTCCTAGTGTATTGTTTCCAGGAAGCCCTATTCAACTGAGAAAAGGTGCTGACGCTGTTTTGTTTCTTTCTCTAATTTCTGGAAGGAATGCTGAGCTTCTTATAGGGCAGCATGTGATAGCTGCTCCATTAATTAAGCAGTATGGTCTGGAGACTATTTCCACCGGCTATATGCTTGTAGACTGTGGCAAAAGCACCACTGCCTCTTACATATCTGGAACGCAACCACTGCCTTATGACAAGCCTGAAATAGCGGCTGCCACAGCTCTTGCTGCTGAAATGCTGGGACAAAAAATGTTTTATCTAGACGGTGGCTCAGGAGCTGCTAAACCTGTTTCTGCAGAAATGATTTCTGCTGTACGCCAGTCTGTTTATGCTCCTTTAGTAGTAGGCGGGGGAATTAAAACTCCTGAACAAGCCGATGCTGCTTATGCTGCTGGTGCCGACCTCATCGTTATTGGAACTGCCTTCGAAGAAAATCCTGATTTGATATTTGACATCAATGCGGTGAGAGCTTCAAATAGCTAAAAAACGCTTATCTCTTTGTGAATTCTGTAATTAACATTCTGTTTTCTCCTTCGAAAATGGCTAGCTGCTAAACGCCACTGGCCATCATAGAAAAGGACAGCGATGAAGTAATACCTCTTTTATATTAAATGAGCCCATTCGAAATTTTGAGAAAAACAAAGAGTAGATACCAGCATAGAAAATGCTAAAGCGCAGATAGTTTTCATTATCCATAATTTAAGGTTACAGCATGCGTTGCAATAAAGCAATATCCAGCCACATGTCAAATTTGTGACCTACTTCCCTTAAGAGTCCCGCCTCTTGAAACCCGTGCTTTTTATGGAACGCGATACTTCTTGCATTAGTCGCATCCACCACTCCTATCATTGACCGCGCTCCATGAGATATGGCTAGGCTAATGAGTTCAGTCAACAATTCTTTTCCCATCCCTCGCGCTCTAAACTTTTCGTGGACATACACAGAATGCTCGACTGTAAATCTGTAGGCTACTCTTTTTCTAAATGCACCAAAAGTGGCATATCCTACCACTTTATTTTCTTCCTCAAAAACGATTACTGGAAAACCTTCTGATATTCTAGACTCATACCAAACGGACATTTTCTCTAGACTCCAAGTATCGTATTCATATAAGGCTGTCGAGTTAAGAATAGCTGCATTCAAGATTTCTAGAAGCTGCGGTAAATCAGAAGTAAGAGCGGGTCGAATCATTAGTCTAAAACTCTATTATTCGTAGATTCATCTGGCAGCTCACAGGAATCGTTTTTCCCAAACCATTCATACCTGCGATTAGCAATTTTATGATACACCCAATCTCTAAAAAATTTAGGGAAAACAAAAAGAATTTTTAGCACGCTCCTCCATCCTCCTATATCCGAGATCACATAAAGTGCCGCAGTGCTTTTATCATATAACCTCTCATTTCTCAAATAAAGAACACTATCTACTGACTCTAATTTTTCTTTAGGTAGACTTTTTTCTGCTGTTTTGCCTTGAAGAGAGGCCACAGAAATGGACTCATCTCTATTGTTTTTGAGGATATAATTGGCCAGTCTGTTGCAAAGCACACAATACCCATCAATAAATACAATTCTGCTTTCCAATTTTTTATAGTTTATTTACAAAGTAACAGATTTCCGTGAATGGAAGGTCACTATTTTTGACACATTCAACATGGCAAACCTTCAATTCGAAATAACAACGTTAAATTCAGAGAAAGAAAAATCTGAATGGGCTGATTTTGTGGGTGATAGACACCCTGTCTTAGGGTTAGGAAACATAGAGCATAGAAAAGGGTTAGGCACTAAACTGTGGTCAGTTATTTTTAGAAAAGATTCTAAGATAGCTGGTGTAGCTCTATTCGAAGAAGTAACTTTCACTTTTCAAGAGAATTCTCTAGATGTTTCTAGTTTCGTGAAAAATTTGATTTCTGCTATAAAGTTCGTGGCAGGAATGAGAAATATTCGCCTTTTGTTATGTGGAGATAAAATCTTAGATGGTGCGTTGGGTTTTAAATTTAACACCTTATACAACGAAGTAGAAAAAACGGAATTTCTCCTTAAATCCGGAATCGCTATCACAAAGAAAAAGGGAATTAAGCAGCAGTATATTCTCCTCAAGAGTGGAGAAAAAAGATTTTTTCAGCGTCCATGGATATATGTCCCTACGGAGGAATCTTTCTGTCTCGATATAAACTGGGAGTCCTTTGATGAATATAAGAGTGCGCTGAAAAAGAAATATCGTAAAAGAGCTAACTCGCTTTTAAACAAAACAGCTCACTTAGAAGTAATTGAGCCGACCCAAGAGTGGTGGACATCCAACTTAGATAAGTTAACAGAGCTTTACAAGATAGCTAGTGAAAAGTATAGATTTCACTTTGATCATTTTGATTTGAATATCGTAACCAATCATTTACAGCGAGAAAACCCATGCTGGAGAACATACGTGTATATGGATGGAAATGAAATAGCGGGTTACTTTATACTGGCTAGAAAAGAGGATTCTTATTACATCCACCTAGCAATACAGAAGTATAGAGAGAACTCAACCTTTAGTGTTTATCACAGAATGCTCGTAGATATGGTGAAAATAGGAATAGAGCATAAAATGAAGAATGTGAAATTCGGAAGGACTGCACCAATAGCCAAATCGAGCTTAGGCGCCTTACCTATAGAAACCTCAATCTTCCTTCATTCTAAAAAAGCATGGAAAAGAGATTTTCTAAATTGGTTATTCGGTAGAACTGATTTTGAACCTGCCGAACTCAGAAGTCCTTTTGACAAGTAAATTATAAATCTATCCCATCCATTCCCTCTCTGCTAGAGCCAGCCTTATTCCTTTTGTTTTTATTCTCTAATTTTCCAAAATTATAAGAAAAACTAAGGTAAATGTTTCTGCTTTCTCTCTTCCTTCTGCCCTTCTGCTCGAAGTTACCTCCCGAAGTTTCGAAATTAAATTCCCGAGAATCTAACATATCGCTCACCCTTAAACCTAAGGATCCTTTCTCTTTCAATATGCTTTTTTTCACAGCTAAGTCAGAGAAGAATATCCTCTGGATTTCTCCTTGAAGTATGACAAAAGGAGACCTGTATCTAGCAGAGGCTTGGACTTGCCAACCTTTACTTTTATAGGTAATATTAGCATTGGCGTTTCCGGCATACCCTTCGTTAGACAAATCACTATCTACATTAGAACCATCACTTGCCGTTTTATAAGCATTCCCACTAAGCATCATATTCCACTTCTCCCATTTCTTCCAAGTGAAAATCACCTCTAAGCCCTGATTTATGGAGCTGTTCAAGTTCTGGTAGCTCACAGTAGAAACCTCATCTTCTAGACTAACCAATCTACTCATTACACCATTTACCTGCTTATAATAAACGGAAGTCATTAACTGAAATGCCTTAGTTCTAAAGCTATATGAAGCCTCTAGAGCATCGACATACTCAGGCAGCAAAAAAGGATTCCCTACTCTTATAAGTAGTGGATTAGAGAAGTCTGTGAATGGGTTTAGCTGTCTAGTTCTTGGTCTATTTATTCTTCTGCTATAGCTTAACATAAGCTCTTTTTCTTGGCTAAGCTGATACTTTAAATGTCCACTCGGAAAAAAGGAGAAATAATCGTTTTCAAAAAGTGAATCAGTAGTCACCAAGTATGAATCTGTAAGTGCCTGCTCTGCCCTGAGCCCTAACTGAACACCTAGCTTTCCTAGGCTTCTTCCAGTAATGGCATATCCTCCTAAAATGGTCTCTTCATATTCGAAATCATTAGATCGGCTGTCAGCCAACACTAACTCATCTGAAGTCTCACTATTGGTAAATGCTTTAAAATCAGACCCCACTTTTCTTTGAGTGCTTTTTATTCCCGTCTCTATTTTCCAATTCTCTCCTATTCTATTCTCAAAATCGATTTGACCAGAGTAAAACTGAAAGTCATTCCCTATGTCGTTACGCTCAATGTAATTAAACGTATTTCCCGGGTTTTCAAATTCATTGAAAATTCCTACTTCTTCAGATGAATTATTAGAAAAAGAAAAATCTACAGAAAGCACTTTTTGTCTAGGGATAAAACTTAGCTCATAACCTACATTTAAACCTATGATATTTCCTGAATCTTTCTCTGTATTTTCTCTGAAATATTCCTCTTTTGACGTTAGCCCATTCATATCAGTGAAGATTAAAAACTCATTTCGATCTTCATCATTACTTTCTTTAAGCTGATAATTCCCATTCACATATACAGTAGATTTTGAGGATAGATAAAGCTCCGTTCCTAAGCCCATATTATGGCTAAAGTTTACCCTGCTTCCTCTTCCTTCTTGGATAAGTTCTGAAGGGCGAGTATCGTCATAAGTGATTCTATCTGTCCTTCTCTCGCTGAATCTATCAGCATATCTAGAACCATAATTAGCGAAAATATTTAGCTTGTCATTTCTCTTACTCACACTGAAAGCTCCGTTATAATTATCGCCTGTAGCCGCGGTAATACTTATGTTTCCACTGTAGCCAAAGAGTTTGTTTTTCTTCAATATTATATTAATAATCCCGCCCATTCCATCAGGATCATATTTAGCAGAAGGATTCGTGATAATCTCTACAAATTCTATACTGCTCGCAGGCAACTGGTCCAAGACAGCCTGGCGAGAAGAGCCTGTTAAGCCAGAAGGTTTTCCATCGATAAGGACAGTTACATTTTGGCTTCCTCTTAAACTCACATTTCCATCAATATCTACTTCTACCGAAGGAATATTCTCTAATACCTCATTAGCAGAACCACCAGCGGAAGTAATATTCTGAGAGACATCAAACACTCGCTTGTCTATCTCTAATCTCATGAGTTCTTTACTGGCCAACACCTCAGCATCTTCAATCATAGTGCTCGCAGGTTCTAAGGAAATTTCACCTAAATCTCGCTCTACACTTTCCCTAGGCGATAGTTTTACACCAGATAACACTTGTATTTTATAGCCTATGAAATTTACTTCCACCGAGTACTGCCCTAAAGGGATCTCTATTACTCTAAACCTTCCCTTTTCATCAGTAATACCTCCCGTAACGGCTGAACTGTCTCTCTTTGAAATTAGCGTAATAGTGGCAAATTGAATCGCCTCCTTTGTGGAATTATCAGTTACAGAGCCATAAACGACTCCTATCTGTGGGCGCTCTCTCTCTGGAGCTAAGCCTGTTCTTTGCGCCTGCAGATGGAGCGTTGCAACGCTAAACCAGACCAAACATAATACCTTAACTATAATCTTCATTCTTGCGCGAAATTAACTCTTCGGTTCAAATTAGTATTCACAATGAAAACTAAATTCATCCCTGACTAGTTAGACGATTATCATCGCTATATCCCTCGGTATTATTCCAAAAACAGAAAGTGATACTTTAAGTTAAAAAACTTATTATTTTTGCGCCATCTCAAACAGGGGTGCCAGAAATCCAATCGTGGACAAAGGCTGAGATTACACCCGTAGAACCTGACCGGATAATGCCAGTTAGGGAATTGTTTAACCAAGTGTCATCCCCCCGGATGGCCATTAAAAATTGTTATGAAAAATTTATTTTTGAGCACAGTGCTCGCTTTTGTTTCCACTTGTGTGTGGGGACAATTCACCATTACAGGAACTGTTATGGATGAAGAATCTGCTCCTCTGACAGGAGCTGTAATATCATTAAATGATGCATATACTTATGCAATCTCAAACAGAGAAGGCAAGTTTAGTATAGAAGTTAATAGTGGCGAAAGCGCCACTTTAAACGTTGACTTTCTTGGGTATAAAACATCAGAAAGACTTATCGCTAAATCAGCCTGTTCTGACTTGGAGTTTCTTTTATTACAAGATGCTTTTTCTATCTCTGAAGTACAAGTAGCTAGTGTACAACTAAACAAAAAAACTCCAATGGCATTCACCGAAATGAATGAAGATGATTTGGAGAGATTAAACTTTGGTCAAGATTTACCTTATTTATTAAGGATGCAGCCTAGTGTAGTAACCACCTCTGATGCAGGAGCTGGAATAGGTTATACAGGATTAAGAATAAGAGGATCTGATGCCACCAGAATTAATGTCACTATTAACGGCATTCCGCTAAACGACTCAGAGGGTCAGGGAGTATACTGGGTAAATTTGCCAGACTTTGGAAGTAGTGTAAATAGCGTTCAAATCCAAAGAGGAGTAGGAACCAGCTCAAACGGTGCTGCTGCTTTTGGAGGAACGGTAAATCTCCAAACTACTAGACCAGATAAATCTAGTTATTTTAAAACAAGCTTAGGAGGTGGGTCTTACAATACGCTCCGTTCTAACCTAGAGTTTTCTACTGGCATGATAGATAACAAGTGGAATTTTAATGGTCGCTTGTCGAAGATAACCTCAGATGGATATATAGATCGTGCTAGCGCTGACTTAAGCTCTCTTTACCTGAATGCAGGTCTTTATTTAGCTAACACCACCATTCAAGCCGTAGCCATAAAAGGACAGGAAAAAACATATCAATCATGGTATGGAACTCCCGAGGCTGTTCTGGAAAACGATCAAGCAGGATTAGAAAATCTAGCTGACAATGTTTTAGGCTTAGATGCAGAAGATAGAGAACGTCTGTTAAATGCTGACAGGACCTTCAACATCTATGAGTATGATAACCAGGTAGACGATTATAAGCAAGATCATTATCAACTTCACTTAACGCAGATATTTTCTTCAGCTCTAAGCCTTAACGTTAGTGGCCATTACACGCATGGAGCTGGATTTTTTGAAGAGTATAAAAAAGGAGAAGACTTAACTGACTATGGAATAACCGTAGAAGACGACCAAGTTTCTAGCTCTGATATTATTAGAAGAAGATGGTTAGATAATGATTTTTATGGTGCTGTTTGGGCATTGAATTATAGAAAGAATAGAGTAAATGCAGTTTTCGGTGGTGCGGTTAACCAGTACAAAGGAGACCACTTCGGAGAGGTTTTATGGGCTCAGTACGCTGGTGATTCAGATATTAGAGAACGTTACTACGAAAGTGATGCCACTAAGAATGATTATAGCTCTTATTTAAAAGCTAACTATGACGTAAATGATAATTTCAATGTGTTCGCAGATGTTCAGGGACGTTTCATAACTTACGAGTTAGAAGGAACTGACAATGACTTAAGAAATATTCAAGCAGATACTTCATGGACATTTATTAATCCTAAAATAGGAGCTTCTTACGCCAAGGGTAAAAACAGATTTTATGGTAGTTTCAGTGTAGCTAATAGAGAGCCTACCAGAGGTGATATTATAGATGCTGTTCCTGGAACATCTCCTAAGCATGAAACACTTAATGACCTCGAAATCGGCTATTCCTACACGGCTAGTAAATTCGCTTTTAATGCGAATATCTATAACATGATGTACACTAACCAGCTCGTATTAACTGGCGAGGTAAATGATGTAGGTTCTGCCATTAGAACTAACGTAGATGAAAGCTACAGAAGAGGTATAGAACTGATAGCAGGCGTGAACATTACTAAAAAACTAAACTGGCAGGTAAATGCCACTTTCAGTGAAAACAAAATCAACAAATACACTGAAACTATAGTAAGCTACCAATATGATGAAGCCTTCGACTATTTAGGTCAAGAACTACTTACGACTGAACTAACGGATACCGATATTAGTTTTTCACCAAATGTAATTACTGCTTCTGACTTAAGTTATACGCTACTAAATAAAAAAGACTCTAAACTGAGCATTGGCTTACTTACGAAATATGTGGGAGAGCAATTTTTAGACAACACAAGTAATGCAGACAAAACCATAGATGCTTATTTAGTAAATGATGCTGTAGTGAGATATGCAGTAAAGAACACTTTTGTAAAAGAGTTCGGGATTAGCTTAATGCTGAACAACATCTTCTCTGAGGAGTATTCTTCAAATGGCTATACCTACAGTTATAATACTGAAATCATTTCTCCAGATAATTCACGCGTGAATATTCTAGAAGAACAAGACGCTTTTTATCCGCAAGCTCCTTTGAATTTCTTAGTTCAGATGGACATCAAATTTTAAAAGAAATAGCTTCCTTCTAACACAAAAAGCCCTTTTCGTTAACACGAAAAGGGCTTTTTTTATCTACATGGTTAGTGTCTTCAATTTTATATTCAGCCCTTCAACAGAAACTTCCAAGTCAGTATCACAATTAGCTTTTACCCGATAGATGACTTCTGCTCTTTAATTACAGATAGATTAAGCTCTCTTATTTATATGTCTAATAATTCGGCACAGCTATCCTTAAACTAAGGTACAGTGCGCTCTTCTGAGCGCTCTAAGGTTATGAATACTAAATCTTCATTTAAGCATGAGGCAGCAGAATAAGTAAAGCTTATTGCTCTACTTACTATTGAAGCATTGCCACAAGCGTCTGTAATAGTCCATACCTGCCCTAGAATGTATCAACAAGCGAAACCCTCTAATTCAATAAACAGCTCCTCAAGGCCGTTACCTTCAGCTCTTGGAGCATATGCAGGACTTACTCTCCCGCAATCTAACACTAGGCATTCTGGGAGGCGAATTAACTCAGGAGCCTCTGTGCCCCTGATAAAGTAACATATCGGATATGGGTGACCATGTTTCCAAAAGCGTTCTCTGAACTATTGGAAAACCGTTTCCAGAAAGCCCTGCTTCTATG
>LAQC01000038.1:33830-42118 GCA_000981645.1 Cryomorphaceae bacterium ASP10-05a
CCTTACGGCATATTTACTGGGCTTTTTAGAAACAAAAAAAAGCCAGAACATAACGTTCTGGCTTTGAATTTATCAAATCTTTCTAGAGAGATTACTTTTTAGACTTTTTGGTCTTTTTAGCAGATAATGCTTTTCCCTCTTTATACTCCCCAAGAACTATTACTATCTTAGTTTTAGAGTACTCTTCGATGGCATCTTCCATCTCTTTTAGAGTGTCTCTTCTAATTTTTATTCCTTTACTCGATGCTGAATTCTTCAACTCTAAATAAAACCCGTCTCTTAGGTCTAATGCTCTGGTCGCTGGTCTTCCTTTTCTAGCCATGTCTGAATGTGTTTTTGAAAACGCCCGCAATCTAATAGAAATATGTGACGAAGCAAGAACATTATAGCTTTAATTACAATCGAGTTATAATTAATTAAGATTTCTTCTGTAATGTGTTCTATTATTTACTGTTACTTAGGTATGGTTCTAGTAGCTCTTAAATTTATGAAGAAAATCTTTATTATCCCCATCCTTCTAATTTCCCTAATGCTGAATGAGCATAGTCTCACAGCACAGGAAACAGAAAAGATATTTTGGTCGGAAAGTCAGCAATTTGACTGGGGCATGTTTAAAGAAAAGAGAGCAGGTTACGGGTTTATCAAAGCCATGACACATTCTGGCATTAGCTATGAAGTAGATGTAAAAGAAGGGGTAATTGTGCTGAATGTAGACGCCTACTTCATCTATGGCAAAAGCTGGGTTATGAAGGGATATAAAAAACCTCATCTACTCGCTCATGAAAAAATTCATTTCGATATCTCAGAGATGTTTAAAAGAAGATTAGATAAGCTGTGCGATCGATATAGAGTCGACTACGACACTTTTGTAAAGAGGGATTATCAAGAAGCATTGCAACGCGACTTCGACATAATATTCGATGAAATGGATGAATATCAGCGTGAATATGACGAAGACACCTCACATGGAACTATTTCTTTCAAACAAAAAAAATGGGAAAAAGACATTAGAGAAGTGCTAAAAAACACTACTCGTTAAGCGCATTCCAAATCAAATCTTTAAGAGGTAATAGTCCCTGCTGAGCCACACTAGAAAAGAATAAAAGCTCCACTTCTGGCATTTGTTCTCTTATTTCTGCTATCAACTCTTCATCGAGCATATCGCTTTTAGAGATAGTCACCAAGTGTTTCTTATCTAGCAAATCAGGATTATACTTTTCCAGTTCATTCACTAAAATGCGATACTCTTTAAGATGATCTTCTGAGTCTGCAGGGATTAAAAAGAGTAAACATGAATTTCTTTCTATGTGCCTTAAAAATCTATAGCCTAAACCTTTACCCTCAGAAGCTCCCTCTATTATACCCGGAATATCGGCCATAATAAATGATCTATTGTCTCTGTAAGGAACCACCCCTAAATTAGGAACTAGAGTGGTAAATGGATAATTGGCTATTTCTGGCTTGGCCTCTGAAACTACAGACAGAAGAGTAGATTTTCCTGCATTCGGGAAACCTACCAATCCTACATCTGCTAATACTTTTAGCTCTATAATTCTCCAGTCTTCTTGGAGATCTTCTCCGGGCTGCGAATATCTCGGAGTCTGGTTTGTGCTCGTTTTAAAGTGTGCATTTCCTTTTCCTCCTCGGCCTCCCTGCATGAGGATAACCTCCTGACCTGGTTCAGTGATTTCTGCTATAATTTCTTCTGTTTCTGGATTTCTGATAACAGAACCTAAAGGAACATCTATGTACATGTCTTCTCCCTCAGAACCTATCATTAAATTCCCAGATCCCGAACCACCGTGTTCTGCCTTAATGTGCTTTTTAAACTTCAGATGAAGTAATGTCCAAAGCTGCTTGTCTCCTCTAGCGATGACATGGCCTCCTCGACCTCCATCTCCTCCGTCTGGACCACCTTTGCTGGTGATTTTAGAACGATGTAAGTGTGTAGATCCGGGACCACCATTTCCACTTTTACAGTGAATTTTTACGTAGTCGATAAAATTGGCGTTGGCCATTGTAAGAAAACTGGATTTGGTGTGATTAAGCTATTACTTCTTCTAGGTTATGGAACAAACGCTCAGAGACGTCCTCAATAGAGCCTATTCCATTTATAGATTTATGCTTCCCTTGAGTTTTGTAGAAATCTGCTACTGGAGCCGTTTGAGTATTATAAACGTCTATCCTGTTCTGAATCACTGCTGGGTCAGCATCATCTGGTCTGCCGCTATCCATAGCCCTTCCTTTGAGTCTAGTTCTCAGCTCATTTTCCTCTACTTCTAACTCCAGCATGCACGAAACTGCTCCTCCTTTGGATTTCAAAAACACATCTAGAGCTTCTGCTTGAGCACTAGTTCTTGGAAAACCATCATAAATTACTCCTCTAGCATTAGGATATTTCTTCACTTCTGACTGCAATATTTTAATCGTAATATCATCAGGGACTAAATTTCCTTTATCCGCATAACTCTTGGCTAGCTTAGCTAATTCACTCTCTGGATCCAGCCCTCTAAAAACATCTCCTGTAGATATGTGTACTAGATCATACTTATCCTTAAGAATAGTACTCTGAGTTCCTTTACCACATCCTGGAGGTCCGAATAATACGATGTTTAACATTCCTTTCTTTTTTGAGAGCCGAAAGATAATGAATCTATCTTCTTATAAACCGAATTCAGGTTTCTTCCGAGCCCATCTATATCGAGTCCATATCCTACAATAAATTCTGGAGGAACTTCCATTCCCACGTAGTCAGGCATTAAGGCTCCTTTATAAATATCTGGCTTAAGAAACATGGTCGCTACTTTTACCTCTTTTGGGTTCATGGCTAGCACATCATTAATCACATTGGCTATAGTAAGACCCGTATCTATGATATCTTCCACCACCACTACCACCCTATCTTCCAAGGAGTCTCTTAGGCCTATAAGCTCAGTTATTTTACCAGTGGATTCTGTGCTTTCGTATGATTTCAGTTTGATAAACTCCACCTCACAGTCCATAGTAAAATGAGAAAATAAGTCATTTAAAAATCGGAAAGAGCCATTTAGCACACCTATAAAAAGAGGTTTTTTACCCGTCAGATCTTTTTCTATTTGCATAGCCATGTTTTTTACAACATCTAGAATCTGTTGTTCAGGGATATACTCTTCAAATGTGAAGTTTTGGTAAGAAACCTTTTTTGCCATGTGGTAAAATTACTCACATAAACTTCCAAACACTCCTAAAAACCTTCCTAAATCTGAAACATTGCCTGAGCTATCTCCTCATGAATGTTCTGATAAACACGCTATAGTTTTTGTTTTCACTTATAGGAAGTGTAATTCATACACCATCAGCTTTTTAAATGAAAATTAAAAAGTGTGCTATTTTGTGAAAAAGTATTCCTTTGTTACTCTCTTTACAACAAGTATTTTTGCGCGGAATTTCTACGTGGTTTTAACCACTGCCCGCAATCTGTAATTTACAGTTTTAGCGGGCGGTTAAAAAAAAAATGCCTAAAGACAAAAGTATCAAGTCGGTTCTCATTATCGGAAGTGGACCTATCGTTATCGGACAAGCATGTGAATTTGACTACTCTGGCTCGCAAGCAGCCCGTTCTTTAACCGAAGAAGGCATAGAAGTTACTCTAATCAATTCTAATCCGGCCACCATTATGACAGATCCTGTGATGGCAGATAATATTTATCTGGAGCCATTAGAAACAGAATCTATAGAGAAGATTTTAAAAAACCATAACATAGACGCTGTTCTTCCTACCATGGGTGGACAAACAGCTCTAAATTTGGCTATTAAATGTGACGAAATAGGCTTATGGGAAGAGTATGGTGTAAAAATGATAGGAGTAGACATCAAGGCCATAGATGTCACAGAAAACCGCCAAGCATTTAGAGAGTTAATGGATGAAATAGGTATTCCTATGGCACCACAAAAAACTGCTAAATCTTTTCTAGAAGGAAAAGAAGTAGCCCAAGAGTTTGGTTTTCCTTTATGCATTAGAGCCTCTTATACTTTAGGAGGAGCAGGTGCATCTCTAGTCCATGACCCTAGTCAATTTGATAAACTTCTAACTAGAGGCCTTCATTTATCTCCTATTCATGAAGTGATGATAGACAAGGCCCTATTGGGATGGAAAGAATATGAGCTCGAACTTCTAAGAGACGCCAATGATAACGTTACCATTATTTGTTCTATTGAAAATTTCGATCCTATGGGCATTCATACTGGAGATTCTATTACCGTAGCTCCAGCGATGACCTTAAGTGATAGCACTTACCAGAGAATGAGAAACATGGCCATCAAAATGATGCGCTCCATTGGAGATTTTGCGGGAGGATGTAACGTACAGTTCGCGGTTAGCCCTGATGAAAACGAAGATATTATAGCCATAGAAATTAATCCTAGAGTAAGTCGCTCTTCTGCTTTAGCTTCTAAAGCTACGGGATACCCTATAGCTAAGATAGCAGCCAAACTTGCTATAGGCTATCAATTAGATGAATTAAAAAATCAAATAACGAAGTCGACAAGTGCATTCTTCGAGCCTACATTGGACTATGTGGTGGTGAAAATTCCTAGATGGAATTTCGATAAATTTCACGGAGCTGATAGGGAACTAGGCCTCCAAATGAAGTCCGTGGGAGAAGTAATGGCTATTGGAAGAAGTTTCCAAGAAGCGTTACAAAAAGCATGTCAATCTCTAGAGTTAGGTAGAAATGGATTAGGAGCTGATGGGAAGGAAATCAAAAACCAGGAAGCCATTCTTCAATCTCTTCAACACCCAAGTTGGAACAGAATTTTCCATATATACGATGCTATTAAACTAGGAATTCCATTTAAGACAATTCAAGAGAAAACTAAAATTGATTTTTGGTTTTTAAAACAAATAGAAGATTTGATTCTTCTGGAAAACAAGATCGAGAAGCATACACTTCAGTCACTTCCAAGAGAGCTTCTTTTCGAAGCTAAACAAAAAGGATATGCAGATAGGCAGCTAGCCCACTTAATGAGATGCTTAGAAAGCGAAGTGAATGAAAAACGTCATGAACTTGATATTAAAAGAGTCTATAAGCTTGTAGATACATGTGCTGCAGAATTCGAGGCTCATACTCCTTACTACTACTCTACTTTCGAAGATGAAAACGAGAGTATAGTCTCTGACAAAAAGAAGATAATTGTTCTAGGCTCAGGACCAAACAGAATAGGTCAAGGTATAGAATTCGATTACTGTTGTGTTCACGGGGTACTAGCCGCTAAGGAATGTGGCTATGAAACTATTATGATCAACTGCAATCCTGAGACTGTCTCTACTGATTTCGATACTTCCGATAAATTATATTTCGAACCTGTTTTCTGGGAGCATATTTATGACATCATCCTTCATGAAAAACCAGAAGGTGTAATCGTACAATTAGGTGGACAAACAGCACTTAAACTTGCAGAAAAACTAGAGAGATTTGGTATTAAAGTTCTAGGAACATCCTTCAAGGCTCTGGATTTAGCTGAGGATAGAGGTCGATTCTCCAATCTGCTTAAAGACAACAACATTCCTTATCCTAAATTCGGAGTAGTAGAATCTGCAGAGCAAGCCATAGAATTATCTCGAGATTTAGGCTTCCCTCTATTAGTGAGGCCTTCATACGTGCTTGGTGGACAGAAAATGAAGATCGTTATAAACGAGCAGGATTTAGAAAAGCATGTTGTAGATATTCTTCAAGCATTACCAAACAACCAGATTTTACTTGACCACTTTATAGAAGGAGCTATAGAAGCTGAAGCAGATGCTATTTGTGACGGTGAAAATGTTTACATTCTAGGAATCATGCAGCACATAGAACCTGCAGGAATTCATTCAGGGGATAGTTACGCTCTTCTTCCTCCATACAATCTAGGGGATTTAGTAATGGATCAAATTAAGGAATACACAAAGACAATAGCGATAAAACTAGAGACCAAAGGCCTACTAAACATCCAGTTCGCCATTAAAGATGACAAGGTCTATATTATAGAAGCTAACCCAAGAGCATCTAGAACGGTTCCATTTATAGCTAAAGCCTACAGAGAGCCCTACGTGAATTACGCTACTAAAATAATGTTAGGCGAGAAAAAAGTCACTGATTTTAATTTCAATCCACACAAGGAAGGATATGCTATTAAAATCCCTGTATTTAGTTACGAAAAATTCCCGAATGTAAATAAGGAGTTAGGGCCTGAAATGAAATCTACTGGGGAAGCTATTCGGTTCATAAAAGATCTGAAAGATCCGTTTTTCAGGAAAATTTATTCTGAACGAAATCTTTACTTGAGTAAATAATTCTACTTCTATATCGTCTTAGAAAAAGTAATTTAAAGGCTTCAGAAATGAAGCCTTTTTTTTATGAATAATTTAATAAGCGTTGCAACGCTAAAAAATGAAGTATTTAAACTGGTATTTCAATACATACAAAGGGCTATCTAAAGAAATCTGGATAATAGCCGCTACCCTTCTCATAAATAGAAGTGGGGTAATGGTGATGACTTTTCTTGCTCTTTATTTGATAGAAGACTTCAACTATTCTGTAGCTAAGGCTGGTTTTGTGGTTAGTTTTTACGGATGGGGCAGTTTAGTGGGAGTTTGGTTAGGAGGAATTCTCGCAGAAAAAATAGGTTATTTGAAAATTCAATTTCTAGCTTTACTGGCTAGTGGATTGGTCTTTATCTCTATGTTTTTCGCCAATGAGTATTGGGAATTCATCCTCCTATCTTTCTTAGTTTCTGCCACAGCAGACATGTTTAGACCTGCTAATATGGCTTCTATTCCTTGGTATAGCAATAAGGGAAACCGCAAGCGCTCGATAGCCTTAATTCGCTTAGCTATTAACCTAGGCATCAGCATAGGGCCAGCTCTAGGAGGGTTTTTAGCGCTAAGCATTGGCTATACCGCCCTTTTTTGGGTCGATGGAATTACCTGTATTGTGGCTGCCCTATTTCTCGCACTTCTTCTCGGATTAAAAGACCCGAAGATTAATGAGGAAGGTGAAGTATTAACTCCGAGTAACGAGATAAAAGCGGTATTAGAAAACCCAGAAAACAAAACAGAAAACCTGCCTAAATTCTACTGGCTTTTAGCCGGTGCCGCTGTCTGGTCCTTTGTGTTCTTTCAGTTGATCTATACTTTTCCAGTATTCTTAAAAAAGGAATTACTGTTCGATGAATTTACTATCGGCCTATTCTTCACCCTTAATGGGCTATTAATATTCTTTACCGAAATGCCCATTATTCACAAGCTTCAAGAGAAACGTGTTATCCCTATACTTAATTTAGGAATAATTCTTTGTGCTATTTCATTCGTGTTTTTAGCTTCAGGAAAACCAGAAATGCTCGTTTTTCCTTTTATGTATATTTTGTTCATCACCTACGGGGAAATATTCTATCTACCGTTTACCAATTCGCTTGCCTTGGATTTCACACCTAAAAAAAACAAGGCTAAATTCATGGGCTATTATTCACTGGCATTCTCGATATCTCATGTACTAGGGCCGCTAATAGGTTTGTGGGTGGCAGATACCATGGGATTCCAACCGTTATGGATAGGATGTGGGATATTAATGATGCTGGTATTATTAATTACCCGTGGGTTAAAACGCGAATGATTTTCACATGATTTATTAAAATCAGTAGTAAAGTTTCCGTTAAATATTCTTTTCTTTACGGGATGAATCAGATGTTTTATTTAGGGGAGGTTACTGGATTCTTAAAAACAGTATTAATAATACTAGTGGTTATTTATGGGCTTCGCTTCATATCCAAATTACTGGCGCCTTGGATGATGAAAAAGGCACGCAATAAGATACAAAGCATGGCGGAAGAACAAATGCGCCAGAGAGGAGTTAATCCTCAAAATCAAAAACCTGAGGGATCTGTTACCGTAGAAAAAACTAAAGAGACAAAATCAAAATCTAAGAATTCCTCTTCAGATGATGATTACGTGGAATTTGAAGTAATTGAATAGAAATTTTAAGGCATAAAAAAAGGTCGGAAACCACCCCGACCTTCATATTACAAGTAATATTTATTAACCTTAACCAAAAAAATCAGCCTGTTGGCTTTTTTTTCGGAGGACAAAAGTAGTTGTTCTAATCATTGCTACGCCTAAACTCTATATTATTTTTTTTCTGACCGTCTTTTCATTTAGAGCTACCGATCTGGCCATTTATTTAGAACAACTGCCACTCTAAGATTCTCTGTAAAATGTCCGTTTTCATAAGACAATCTGGCTAACATTACTTCAACATTATACTCCTGCAGTAAAG
>LAQC01000038.1:42163-47990 GCA_000981645.1 Cryomorphaceae bacterium ASP10-05a
AAACCAATTATGCTTAGACAGTAATACCCAGCTATTATCCCCTTGAAAAAATTCAGAAATCTCACTCTCCTTTAAAAATAATCCAGCATTATGAGAGGGCAGACTTAATTGAGGAGACTTGGCTCCTTTTATATTTTTCCAATGATAAAAAAAGAAGCCCTTCATCATTAAAAGTGACTGAGGTCTACTTAAGCCTAACTCATCTAATAGAGCAACCCCTTCTTCTCTATCGAAAATAGTTAGCTGCTTGCGGAATTTAGTCATTTTATCTTCCAAGGTGTCCTTGGCGTTAATCCCTTTCCAATTACTCCACAAATCTGAATTATTATACCCTAAATAATACTTTGAGGCCACCTCTAAATGAAAGATTTCTCCCGAAAAAACATCTCTGATTACGTAGTCGATTTCTCCAAGAGTTATTTTATTCCTGCTTACAGGCCTGTTAGAAATAAGAACTTCATACTTACCACTAAACGTTAGCCAGTACTCGATAAACCGCTCAAACCGCTTTCCGAGGAGCTGCCTTCCTTCGGAAGAAACAAATTCGGTAAGCCGAGAAGGATCTGCATCTTCGGCTTTCAAGAAAATCTCACACCTATCTGCCTCGGTTTTAAACCACACATCACCCAACACAATATACGCCTCTTCCTTCGAGTTAACGGACATTAGAGGCGCGCTGGATATAACCCAAGCTAAATCATTTACTATTTTATGTTTAAAACCCATATAGTTTAAGCGCTAAAGTTATCTTTGTATGCAAATTTAATGAGAGTAATAGCAGAAATACCGCATTCGCACTTTAAGATTCAGATTTTTAGCTGGAATGGAAAGTATCAGTTGAAAATCGAGATCGATCAGTATGAACAGACCTATAAGGTTTCAGAAACAAATGTGAAGGGTTTGGATGACGTGAAAGCTCTAATTACAGAAGATTTTTTAAGTAAGGTAATGGGCAGAATGATTTCCATGAGAGAAGATTGGAATGAAGCCCTTAAATCAATTTAATCATGGCCGGAAAAATCAGCTTGGCTTTAAACCTCCTTTTAGGAATAGCCGTTATTTATCTTTTCACTAAAATCTCTACGCCAGCAGAAACCCAGACAGATCAGGGTATAGCTAGTGCAGAAATTAATGAGTATCCATCTATAGCATTTGTAGACAATGATTCTCTTTCTCTAAATTATAAATTTAGAATCGATAAGTCTAAAATTTTAGAAAAAGCAGCTGCAGATGTTCAAGTTCTGGAGAATAAAATCGCAAAAGCTCAAAAAGATTATTACGAAATAATGAACAAGTCTCAGACTGGAGGTTTTACTTCTGATGCAGAAATAGCTGCAGCTGAGAAAAAAGTAATAAAACTACAAGAGGACGACCCTTATCTCCAAAGCCAAATGGAAAGCCGAATAAAACGACTGACCAAGCTAGAAGGCGAGATCAATGACTCTCTTTACTCTAGATTATATAGATATATAGATTCTTATACCGCAGACAAATCCATAGATGTAATTATGCTCTACACTAAAGGGATGACTGGTCTCTATAACAGCGGTTCCTTGGACGTA
The DNA here is from genome assembly GCA_000981645.1 of Cryomorphaceae bacterium ASP10-05a. Taxonomy (GTDB): domain Bacteria; phylum Bacteroidota; class Bacteroidia; order Flavobacteriales_D; family Sanyastnellaceae; genus ASP10-05a. The sequence continues at coordinate 43,726 of LAQC01000038.1, forward strand.
ACTGCAGAAATAGTATCTGGCTTGAATGCGGCTTATGAATCTGAAAAAACTGCTGAATAACAAAATGCCAATAGCTCAAAACAAACTTCAAGAAAACATAGCTGAGTACATTCTCTATGTGTGGCAAATGCAAGATCTTCTGCGCTCTGTATCTCTGGACGTAGATCTTTTATACCAGAAACTAGGATTAACTGATTCTAATGACCCGAATAGTGAAGAAAGAGATTGGTTAAAAAGTCTGGCAGAAAGAATCAAAATTGAGGCTATTTCTAAAAAAGGAAATACCTCTGAAATAAGTACGATTTTAGCAGAGCTCCATTATTTGCACAATACGCTAATAGAGGTTCTAAAGGATAGCAAGTATGTAGAAATATATGCTAAATCTGCTCCTCACATTAAAGGCCTAATGGCCAAATCTACAAGTAATCAAAACATCATGGAGCATATGCTAATTGCTCTATATGGCTGGTTAATTCTGAGGATGCAGAAGAAAGACATTAGTCAAGAAACGGCTGAAGCTATGGCATCTTTCTCTAAAACTATGGCTTATGTTAGTTTAAAGTATAAGGAAATGAAAACAGAGGGAATTAACCCAGACTTGAACTAATTACAGTGTTTTCTTGGCTTGCCTTCTTTTAACAACATGCTCTTAACAAAAAGTTTTCTACTTCTGTCTTAACAATTATTTTATGAAGACCTTAACTGTGCTTAAAACCATAGTAAGATGACTGTTCCGCATATCTCGAAAAGTACTGTGTTTAGCCATGTGGTTAAACCAACTATTTATGACCTAAAGAACTCGAAACATCTTGATGATTTTCAATATTTAGTCAAAAATACGCCCAACCTAATAGTTTCGAACAACATAGATAGCCAGCTCAAAGAGTTGATGCAAATCAACCATCCTAAAAAAACGCTTTCCGAGCAACAAGCATTAAAGTTAGCAGAGAAGCATGTAGGCCATTCTAATTTTATGACATATGGCAATTGGTTTCATTTCACTTGGTTAAATACACTTGTTCACCTTCTTCCTGAGGAAGAATTTATAAAAACGAGAACGAGTAGAAATAACTACAAAATATCTCCTGAAGAACAGCATGAACTTTCCACTAAAAAAGTAGGTGTCATAGGTCTTTCAGTAGGGCAAAGTATTTCCATTACAATGGCTATGGAAAGAACTTTTGGAGAAATTAGAATCGCAGATTTCGATGAGCTTGAACTGACTAACTTAAATCGAATTAGAGCCGGAGTGCATGAGCTAGGAATGCCTAAGGTGGCTTTAGTCGCTCGTGAAATAGCCGAAATTGACCCTTACCTTAAGGTGAAATGTTTTTGGGAAGGGATTACAGAAGATAATATTAACGACTTCCTTCTAGGCGATGGGAAATTAGATCTAGTAGCCGATGAATGTGACACTATCCATATTAAGTTTCTAGCACGTATACATTGTAAGAACAATGAAATCCCTGTCATAATGGATACTAGTGATCGAGGAATGATAGATATAGAAAGATTCGACTTAGAGCCTGAAAGAAACATATTTCATGGATTAGTAAATCATCTAGATATCGGAAAATCTAAAGATCTAAAGACCACTGAAGATAAGATGACCTATGCACTTCCTATCATAGGACTAGAAGACGCTAGCACTAGAATCAAAGCGAGCATGCTGGAAATCAATCAATCCATAACAACATGGCCGCAATTATCAAGTGATGTAGCTCTCGGGGGTGCGATATCTACAAACGTAATAAGAAGAATATTTCTAAACCAATTAACCGACTCAGGGAGATATTATGTAGACACAAATGCCATTATTCCCAATTCTGTTAAATCCCTGAAAAAAAAATCAGAATCAACTAACACCAAAAAATTAGAAAACGCAACGCTTTACGAACTATCCAAAGGCTTTACTCTAGATCCTGAAAGAGTAACCCTAGAAAAAGAAATCGAGAAGGATATTTTAAAAAGTGCTCTGCACGCTCCCAGTGGGGCGAATTGTCAACCCTGGAAATGGCTCATAGATAAAAACGCCTATTATCTTTTTCATGACAAATACTACAGCGAGTCTTTTAATGATTTTAACGATCTAGCATCTTACCTCTCATTAGGATGTGCAGCTGAAAATTTCATTATAGCAGCTCAAAACAAAGGGCTAGAAGTAAAAATGAATTCGCTTCCATTCGGCACAAAAAATCAGCTAAAAGCTGTTTTTCAGCTATTTGATCGGGACACCGTATCTCCTCTCATTGTGCCACATGAAAGCACACATTTAGCACCTCATATTTTCAATAGATATACAAACAGAAATAAGAGTGCCCTGAGCAGAATATCAAATCAAGATTTATTAGCCCTTGAAGAATCAATAACATCTATAGAGGGAGCTTCTCTCAGATTTATCCATTCCAAAACATCATTAGATGAGCTCGGAGAGTTAATCGCTATGGCGGATAAAATAAAAATGCTACATCCACAAGCGCATGAGGAACTCTTTAAACATGAAATTCGGTTTACTGAAGAAGAAAACTTAAAAAATAAAGATGGGATAGACATCGACTTAGTAGACCTCACAGAAAATGAAAAACTAGGGATAAAACTCTGTGGAGATCCTAAAGTAATGTCATTAATCGATACTTGGAGTCTAGGAGAAGGACTAGGAAAAATGAGCAAAGACTTAATCGATTGTTCTTCTGCTGTAGGATTTATAACAATAGACTCCCATAATCCCATTGATTTCTTTAATGGAGGCAGAGCAGTAGAAAAGGCATGGCTTAAAGCCACTGAGTTAAACTTAGCATTTCAGCCAATGACTATTCTCCCTTACTATTTCACTAGACTTCTAAAAGGAAAGGGAGAAGGGTTTTCTTCAAAAGACAAGGATACTCTAACTCACATGTGGCTTCGATTCAATGCTGTTTTCCCAACCAAAAAGGACTGCGGCCAATTATTTCTGTTTAGATTATCAGAAGCTAAAACACCAACAAAACAATCACTAAGACGCCCTTACAATGACACCGTCTGCAGTTAAAAAAAACGTCAGCCCTCTTAAGCTAATCGCCTTTAGAGCTAGTGAAGACAAAGCCCTAGCCAAGCGATGTATTAGAGCCCATTTAAAAGAACTGAAAAGTATAGGAGTAAAGAACATAGCCTCTAGCAATCCCGATTGGATTAATGATCCGGACGTGATTGTTTTTTGTCTCATTAGTCTTGAAACCAACGCTCCTGTAGCTGGAATGAAATTGGATATTTGGAACAAAAACAAATCGCTCCCTATTATTGACAGTCTTAGTAGTCAATCGTTTGACATGAAGAAAATAATTCAAGACCATAGTCAAAGGAGCGTCGCTGAAATATGCGGCCTATGGGTTTCTAATGAAGCTTCAGGAATGGGGATAAGTAAAATACTCATTAGAGCCGCTGTTTCTACTCTTTCTAATTTATCAATTGGAAAGTCCGTAGCTTTCGCTTCGCAATACACCATTAAAACAATTTCTTGTATGGGATATCAGATATATTCCAAAATAGGCGACAAAGGAATGTTCCATTACCCTACAAAAGATTTTCAGTCATACGTTGCATTTCTTTATGACACCTCTAAACTAGAGGGAAGTGAAACAAGAGAGAAACGATTAATCCTAGAATTGCAGAAGAACCCTAAACTGATAAGATTAGAAAATGAAAAAAGTAAAAACATTCTTATCCAATATGATCTTAAACTTGTCAAAAAAGAGGCTCATCTATTTAAGACCGCTTAAGTCACCCGTATTTTTAGTGTCGCTTCTTCTATTTACATTTTCAGCCCAAGCTGCTGAGATTAACATTTCTTCAGAAAAAGAGACTTTGCTAATCAGTAATAAAATGTCTGTTTTTCTCGATACTACCGAAAGCCTCAGTATTGAAGAAGTGTCTAGCGAGCAAGAACTATTTATACCTAATTACGCAGATGTAATAAACGTTCAAGTGACCTCGAGTACGGTCTGGGTAAAATTCCAATTAAAGAATACCACCAATCTAAATGAGCTTCTGCTTGAAATTAAAACCTCTAATGTTGATGAAGTAACCCTATACAAACAGACAGAGGGCCATTTCAACTCTGAAGGTCCCTACGGACAAGGTTTTTCATATAATACTCGATTCTATAATCACCCTAACATTTTATTCACCATAGACTTAAGGTCAGGAGAAACAGCTACTTATTATTTACGTGTAAGAAATCAAGATCAAATTAACCTTCCTATTCAAGTAGGATCTCAAAAGGCAGTTAT
>LAQC01000038.1:48028-48645 GCA_000981645.1 Cryomorphaceae bacterium ASP10-05a
TCATCATAATGTTCCTCTACAACCTATTTCTATATTTCGCTATCAAAAATAAGTATTACATATACTACTCTATATTTGTATTTACCCTAGGCCTAGGTCTTTTCACTATATCAGGTTATAGCTTTAAATATCTTTGGCCAGAGTCACCTTGGTTAGAAACAAGAGCAGTAGTGATGATAAGTGCTCTAATTCCTATTACAGCCCTCGTCTTCGCTAATTCATTCTTAAACCTAAAAGAGAGTCTTCCAATAGGCAGAAAAATCTTAATAGCATACATGATAAGTTATGTCGCAGTTTTCATATTGACCCTCTTCGGTTTTGTGGCAACAGGTCAAAAAGGAATTATCTTATTGAGCCCGTCTATATTTGTTCTTCTCGTGATAGCTGTTATTCTGGCCAAAAAAGGAATCAGAAATGCTAAGTTCTTTCTAGTTAGTTGGACAGTTTACCTGATAGGAATTGTTGTTTTCTTATTAAAAGATTTCGGAGTACTTCCTTACAATACAATTACTGCTAGACTAATGCATTTCGGTTCTGTCTTAGAAGTACTACTACTTTCTTTTGCGCTTGGTGACTACATCAACATACTAAGAAAAGAGAAAGAAGAGAGTCAAAAG
>LAQC01000038.1:48699-58771 GCA_000981645.1 Cryomorphaceae bacterium ASP10-05a
AAAAGAAAGTTAATGAAAGAACCCAAAAGCTAGAGACTACAAACCTAGATTTATCTGACGCAATGAAAGAGCTAAAAGACGCTCAAGCCCAGCTAGTAGACGCCGAAAAGATGGCCTCACTGGGACAACTCACAGCAGGAATAGCTCATGAAATAAATAACCCTATTAACTTTGTCTCATCTAATATCTCACCACTAAAAAAAGATATCGATGACTTGAAAGAAATTATAGATAGGTATGAAACAGTTACCACTGATGAAGGAATTAGCGCAGCACAGACCAAATTAATTAGGGAGTTAAAAGAAGAGATCGATCTTGATTTCACCCTCGTAGAGATAGACACTCTTCTAGCCGGTATTAAGGATGGTGCTGATAGAACTGCTGAGATAGTTAAAGGACTGAAAAACTTCTCTCGGTTAGACGAAAGCTTAATTAAAGCTGCAGATATAAACGAAGGAATAAAATCTACCTTACTTATCTTAAAAAGTAAGTTTTCAAATATACAATTAGTAGAAGATTACGGTGATTTAGTCCCTGTTCAGTGTCTTCCAGGGAAATTAAACCAACTATTCATGAACATTCTTGATAATGCTATTTATGCGTGCACGAAGAAAGAATACCCATCGGAAAGCACAGCAAGAATAACAATAGTAACCAGTCAATCCAAAACAAACACTACTATAAAACTAAATGACAACGGAATAGGAATGGACACTCAAACTCAAAATAAAATATTTGAACCCTTCTTTACCACTAAAGATGTAGGAGAGGGAACTGGTTTAGGAATGTCCATAGTCCACGGAATAATTACAAACCACTCAGGTGATATAAATATTAAAACTAAACTAGGAATTGGAACAGAAATAATGATAAATTTACCGCGGGTACCTAATAATTCTTAAACGCACTGCATATGCCCACTAATTTCGGCACCATCTTATTTATAGATGATGAGACTAATAACCTCTCGTCTTTTAAGGCCGCATTCAGAAGAAACTGGAAAATTCTTACTACTTCAACTAGTCAAGAAGCATTTGATCTGCTGTCTAAAAGCGAAGTGAACATAGTCGTGGCTGATCAGCGGATGCCAGAAATCACAGGTTCTGAGTTCTTATCAGAGGTAAGAAAAAAGTATCCTGAGACTATAAGAATACTACTGACAGGGTATGCCGATATTACTGCTATAGCAGAAGCCATTAATGACGGAGGAATTTACAGGTATTTTCAGAAACCATGGAATGAAGATTTACTGGAAGAAGCATTTATTCACTGTATGGAAGTATACAAGGGCAGAAAACAGATAGCTGAAAAAAATGACGCCCTTAGAAAATCTTATGATGAGCTTGAAAGTTTCGTTTATAGCGCCAGCCATGACCTGAGAGCTCCTTTAGTGTCTATACTAGGTGTAATTAAACTCGCTCGAGCTCAAAAGGAAAAAGGACTTGAACAAATTGATTATTTAGATCTGATAGAAAACTCAGTAGATAATCTAGATAAATTCGTTAAAAATATTATTAATTATTACCAAAACCGAAAGCAAGAAACAAATCTCAGAGAAATAGATTTAGAAATGCTAGTAGAAGAGGTATATGCTAACTTCCGGCACTACGATGGTGCTGAGAGGATTAAATTCTTACATGAAATTCCCAAAAAAACTGTTATTTATTCTGATGAATTGAGAATAAAAATTATTCTTAACAACCTAGTTTCAAATGCTATTAAGTATCATGACCCTTCACTGGAAGAAAAATTTGTGACTGTCATATTTACTGAAAATTCTGACACATTTTCCATAGCCGTTCAGGACAACGGAAAAGGAATATCGAATAGCCAAAAAGATAAAGTTTTTGATATTTTCTTCACCGGCACCAATGGAAAAGCCATAGGAACAGGTATCGGTCTTCACATAGTCAAGGAAGCCATAGCTAAATTAGATGGAACCATCTCTCTCGAAAGCACTGAAGGAATAGGGTCCAAGTTTATTATTAAAGTCCCTCTTAAAAGTCATGAGCCAACTAACTAAATTCATACTCATAGATGATAATGAGATAGACACTAAAGTCAACCTTAACCTTCTAAAAATAATGGATGTGGCAGATGAGTGCGTGGGATTCTTATCCTGCTGCCCAGCTCTAGATTACATTAAGGAGAATCTAAATTTATATGAAAACCATAAGTGTATCATCCTACTCGATATTCAAATGCCGGAAGTAGATGGATTTGAATGTCTAGAAAAATATGGAGATTTACCTGACTCGTTTAAAAACAATACTCAAGTATACTTTTTGTCTAGTACTATAGACGAGAATGATATAAAAAGAGCCAAAGACAATCCTCTGGCGGTTACGATTCTAGAAAAGCCCCTAGATGTTTTCGTACTAAAAAAACATCTAGGGCTAGACTAACACTCTTATTTAATGTATCTAAAATCCTGTCCACTTTTTAAAGTTAACAGAGCTTCATACATTAATTTAATTACTGATTCTACATCTTCTTTATGAGCACTCTCTACTGTAGTGTGCATGTACTTTAATGGCAGTGATATTAAACAACTAGCTACTCCTTTATTACTATATGCAAAAGCATCTGTATCTGTTCCCGTAGACCTACTAGCTGCAGCTCTCTGGAAACTAATCTTATTGTTATCTGCAGTCGTAATGATATGCTTTAATAAATTGTTTTGTACCGCAGGACCATAGGTTAAAACAGGCCCCTTTCCCCCTTTAAAATCACCCTGCTTTATCTTACTTATCATAGGAGTATTCGTGTCATGGCAAACATCTGTTACTATGGCCACATCTGGCTGAATTCTCTCAGCTATCATCTGCGCTCCTCTCAAGCCTATCTCCTCTTGAACAGCATTTACCACATAAAGTGTATATGGTAATTCCTTTTTGTTCTCTTTTAACATTCTAGCCACTTCAGCTATCATAAATCCTCCCATTCTGTTATCTAGAGCTCTACCCACATACCATCTGTCGTTTAACTCCATAAACTCGTCTTCGAATGTAACTACGCATCCTACATGCACTCCTAGTTTTCCTACTTCCTCTGCGTTATCACAGCCGCAGTCTAAGAAGATATTATCTAACGTAGGTGGTTTTTCTGTACCAGACATTCTAGTATGAATAGCAGGCCATCCAAAAACAGCCTTTACCATTCCATTTTCAGTATGAATGTTTACTCTTTTAGAAGGAGCTATTTGATGGTCTGAGCCTCCATTTCTTTTTAAGTAAATAAATCCATCTTTAGTAATGTAATGTACAAACCATGCTATCTCATCAGCATGTGCCTCTATTACTACTTTATATTTTTGACCAGGGTTTATAACCGCAGCTACTGAGCCATAAGTATCCACTATATACTCATCAGAGTATGGCTTCATGTAATCTAACCATATCTGCTGTCCTGGGCTTTCAAATCCTGTAGGACTAGCGTTGTTCAAGTACTTATACATGAAATCCTTCGCCTTTTTATTTATCAAACTCTTTTTTGCCATAATTAACTTATTTCGTTAGAACTCTGCGGCTAAGTTATAGTTCTTTTGCATTGCAATAAAACATTTGTATCATGGATTCACTCACCCAGATTTGTCTAGGGGCAGCTGTAGGAGAAGCATATTTAGGAAAGAAAGTAGGGAACAAGGCCATTTTGTGGGGAGCTATATTGGGCACAGTGCCTGATTTAGACGTTTTGTTCAAACCGTTGTATCCTTTTGTAGAAGGATTAGTCATGCATAGAGGGCTTTCTCATTCACTTATCTTCTTCGTTTTATCAGCTCCTATCTTTGGCTGGTTAATTCATAAGATTCATCCTAAAGCGGCCTCTGTCAAGAAATGGGCTTGGTTTTCTTTTTGGGTTATGTTTACTCACGCCATTTTGGACTGTTTCACCTCTTGGGGAACTCAGCTATTTTGGCCTCATCCTATGCGGGTAGCTTGGAATAATATTTTCGTGGCAGATTTAGCATATACACTTCCTCTTTTAATCTGTCTGATCTGGTTAATGTTTAAAAGAAAAGACTCTACAACTAGGACTAGGCTTAACCACATTGGTCTTACCCTTAGTTCATTTTATATGATATTGACCTTCGTGAACAAAGGTGCAGCTGATTCTGTTTTCGCAAGCTCATTAAAGGAAAATAATATTTCATATGCCGATTTCAGTACCCGACCTACTCCTCTAAATACTATCCTATGGAACGCAATGGCAGAAGGAGAGGACTACTTTTATTCTGGCTACTACTCGCTTTTAGCAGATGATCACTCCATACAATGGGATTCCATACCTAAGAATCATGACCTTTTGAGTGCACATTCTGATAATGAGGACTGGAAAGACCTTATTCTCTTTTCAGGGGGTGAATATGCATTGGAAAAAACTGCGTCTGACACTATTCTAATTCATGATCTAAGATTTGGCAAAATGCAATTTCCTGATGGTACATCAGATTTTGTATTTACTTTTTACGGAGTTCCATCTGAAGAGAATAACACAATAGATTTCTCTCAGAAACCACTGCCTAATGAAAAGCTATCCTCCGATGATATGAAACAGGTGTTCTCTGGCTTATGGGAAACTATTAAGGGAAATAAACTTCCTACAAATTAATTCTTTAGTATTTTTTTTACACCTATTCTTTCTTCATTTTCTCCTATTATCTCAAGATAATAGACTCCTGATGGAACCTCTCTAATATCTAACTGGCTAGAGGCTTTACCCACCGGAACAGATAAGCGCTTGTTCAGTAACTCTCTTCCCTGATTGTCTATTAACCTGAATCTTTTGATTTTTTGATTCAAATCGGATTGAATTATAATTACATCAGATGAAGGGTTAGGAAAGACTGCTAGACTAGTATTCTGCACGGCGTTATCAGTTAAACCTAAGTCTATAGAAGTGATATTAATCTCGTCTATATAAATATGATTCCCATTATCATTAGTGAATCTAAACTTGAAGGAGAAATTCTCTGAAAAATCTGATGATGCTAGAGGATATGAATAATACATCCACTGAGAATTATCTGAAGGAATAAACTCAGACAGCAGAGAAGAACCCACCGTATTCAAGTCATCTTCCCCTCTAAACATCTCCCGCTGGACCCAACTCTGACCACATGAATTAGAGGTGTAAAGTCTTAGCCTATCATCTGTCTCAGGGTGCTTCTGTGCATAGGCATACCAGAAAGATAAATAAGCGGTATCTAAGTCTACTAGATTAAACTGCATAGAAAACACTTCTGCTGTGTAAGGCTCATCTAAATTTCCATTGTTAATCCATAATGCTCCTGGATCATTATGCCCTACATCTCCGTTTACCATCCAATTTATATTCCCCGACTCTGGCTCCGAAATAAACTCAAAATCACTCAACGTTTCGCTTCCAGAAAATGGCTCTGAGTAAGGAAATGATTCTTGGGCAGACTGCACTATGACGTAATTTGTTCTTGTGTATGTATCGGAACCTATTTCGTTTTGCACCGCTAATGATACTGCATAACTCCCTGCGGCATTATAATGAATCCATGGATTCTGTTCGGAGGAAATAACTTCATCACTACCCTCTAAACTCCACTCCCATCCCGGCTCATGACCATAACTCAAATCTGAGAATAAAATACTATCGCCTTCACAGATTATTCTCTCGTTAGATTCAAATAAAGCCTCAGGCTCTTCTGTAACACCAGAAAACTGGCTACTTCTCCAGATACCTCTTCCGTATGTAGCTGCTGTAATTATATCGAATTCATTATTTATTTCCAACTCATTCACGATTACATTAGGTAATCCATCATTAAATGGAAACCAATTCACTAACTCCGGATTCCAGTAATAAATCCCTAAATCTGTGCCTACGTAAATAGACCCATCTTCTTCATCTATAGCAGCACAGTTAGCTGGAATGTTAGGTAAATTAAAGGAGATGTTCTCCCAGTTTGCGCCTCCATCTTGACTATGGTAGACTTTTTCTCCAGCACCAAATCCACTGAACGTAATCACGACGTCATCTTCATTGGCTGGGTTTACATAAACATACGTCATAGAATATTGACTAATTCCCGTGGTGACCAGTTCCCATGAGTCTCCCGCGTCTATCGATTTATGTAATCTCGTATTGGTAATGGCATAAATGACATCAGGATTAGACCTACAGTTGGAAATAGCTCTTAAAGAGGATGCCGCACCAAAATCAGAGGTTTGAATAAAATCACCTCCGTTATTAGTGGATTTCCATATTTCATCATAGCCCATTAAAATAGTCCCTGTTTCCTCTGGATGGAGAACATACGGAGTAACCCATGCTGCGTCACCATCTATTCCTCCCGCTATATACGAAAATGAATCTCCTCCATCTACGCTGGATCTAACTCCCCCATTCTGGCTTGCGCAATACATGATATCAGGATTCAAAGGATGAATCGCTGCTTCCATTCCATCTGCACCCAACACATGTGTCCAGGAGTTGTTAGATAAAAGAATAGTTCCATTGTCTTGGGTTCCACCTATGAGCAATCCAGGGTCAGCCTCATACCCACCAAACCTATAGAACTGAGATATTTGAAGTCCAGCAGAAACATCTTCAAAACTTACTCCACCATCTTGGCTGCGAAATATTCCACCATCACTGCACACAAATAACTCTCCATCTAAATACTGAATATTATGAATATCTGCATGCACATAATTAAGTGGCATTCCAGGTTCATAAAACCAATGTGCATTAATTATATAATCTGAACCTCCATTTATACTTCTCCAAACATTAATCCCTCCCGTCAATATGTTTTCTGCATTATCCGGATTTACGTCTAATGCTAAATCATAATAACCTTGACCTCCTTGGCCTTCCCCATCTATAGGGTAACTCAGAATATTAGGAGAGTCAGCTCTCAGTGAAAAAGTATCGGCTGAGTCCTCACTTCTGTAAACTCCTAACAGACCGTTATCATTATCATTTACACATAACGCATATACATAATCAGGTTCATCTAAAGAAACCCCTAAAGTCATTCTTTCAACCGCAGTAACTCCAGGCATTCCATCTCCTGCTGCATCAAAATCCTCACCTCCGTCTATGGATTTATAAATCCTGCCAGTGCAGCAGTACATTATTTGCGGATTTCCTGGTTTAAATTCTACATCTCGCATGTTCCCCGATTGAACTTGATACCAAACCTCCCCGCCTGAAGTGGTTTTCCAAAGCCCCTGCTTAGTAGCTGCAAAAAGTGTTTCGGGATTATCTGGATGCATAATTAATTTGTGAATTAAATACTCTGTAGACAGGTTATAACTTAACCCTGTAGTTTGCCATGAGCTTCCACCATCGATGGATTTTAACACTCCATTCGAGTAGGTGTCTGAACCATCACCATCACCAGTGCCTATATAAATGACATCAGAATCAGTGGGATGAATTAGAATAGCGCTTATGCCCAGCGTAGGGAAATCGTCTGTTAATGGCGCCCATGTAGTAAAATCATCATTGGTTCTCCATAATCCTCCAGACGGAGTACCTGCATAATATCTGCCTTGGATAGATGGGTCTTTAGCGGCTACGTTTACTCTGCCGTTTCCAGGGTTATATGATTGAGTATTCCACTCAGTATAACCGATAGGCTCCCAGCCTCCCGCAGATTTACTAGCTCCGCTTTTGGATTTTCTTTTCTCCCACGCCTTTACATATTCTTTGGTAATATTGGTGTTCCCATCTGGGAAACTTCTAGGCTCCATGTAATACTCCCATCTCTTATAAAGCGTATACCCGTTCCCTCTCTCGTATTCCTTATTCTCCCATTCCAGTTCGAATGCTGCTTGTACCTCATAAAAATTAGCTCCTTGATCTCTCAAATCTTCCCAGTGCTGCTGAGAATGAACGTTAACTGATACCAGTACTGTAAGTAAAATAAATATGAACTTCATGAATAATATTATGTCGCAAAAATATTACAACTTGGCCAAGCCAATGCCTAATCTATTATGTTATCGTAACTTTATCGACATAAATTTATTTCACCTGTGATAAAACATATTTCTACCGGAGATGGCTCTTCCTCATTGTTTGTGGAGGAGCTGAATGAAACATACCATTCGATACATGGAGCCATTCAAGAGTCAGAGCATGTTTTTTTAAAAGAAGGCTTAGACCAATTAGAATCAGACTCAATTTCTGTTTTAGAAGTTGGTATGGGTACTGGTCTTAACGTACTGCTTAGCTGTAAATATGCGTTGCAACGCAAAAAGACAATCAATTTCACCACTCTAGAGCCATTCCCAATCCCTGAAGGTTTAATTCCTGAAATAAATTTTCCAGAATTAATGGACGATTCATCCGCGAGAACTTGGTTTAACCAAATCCATGCCTCACAGGAAGAAAGTTTGACACGCATAAATGACTATTTCTCGCTAAACAAAGTATTGAAAAAGGCTGAGGAGTTTCAATCTGAGCAAAAGTTTGACATCATCTTTTACGATGCCTTTGGGCCGCATGCCCAACCTGAATTATGGGAGGCTTCAGTGTTTAAACACTTAAGCAAATTCATGAACTTAGGTGGGATTCTAGTGACTTACTGTGCGCAAGGTCAGTTTAAAAGAAATCTCCGAGAGGCCGGATTTGAAGTCACTCGATTACCTGGCCCTCCTGGTAAAAGAGAAATGACCAGGGCTTACTTTAAAGGTGCTTAGTTCGGTTCTGAAGCGGTGATTAGATCTAATTCCATTTCGGCTTCTTCCCATCTGCCCATTAACTCACCTATACTGTTTTTTAACACTCCGTATTCTTCTAGGATTTTAGTGGACTTATTCTGCTCTGTATAATCTAATCCGGCTATTACAACATCCATTTCTTTTATTTTCTTTTCTGTGCTGTCTATCTCAGACTGACACTTAGAAATTACGTTAGAGAGTTTTCGCTTTCGCTTATCACGCTCCTTTCTAGCTTCGTATGATTCCTTATTACTGCTACTCTCCTTGTTCTTCTTAGCTGCGTTATCAGCTTTAGATCTTTCAAAATGCGCTATGGATTCAGTTTTCTTTTTGGCTAGGAATTCATAGATATCTCCTAAATGCTGATTCAGTCCTTTAGGCGTTACCTCATAAATAGTATCTACTAATTCATGAAGAAAGTGTCTATCATGACTCACCATTATTAACGTTCCATCATACGAGTTCAATGCACTTTTAAGCATATCCTTGGAACGCATATCTAAGTGATTCGTAGGCTCATCCATTATGAGAAGATTATATGGCTTTAGCATTAATTTACATAGCGCTAACCTCGCCTTTTCTCCTCCTGAAAGGATTTTTACTTTTTTGTCTATATCTTCCCCTTGGAATAAAAAAGTTCCGAGTAACCCTCTTAACTGTGTTCGAATCTCTCCCTGTGCCTCATCGTCTATAGTTTGGAACACCGTCTTTTCTGGATCCAGCGTTTCTGTTTGGTCTTGGGCATAATAGCCTATATCTACATTGTGACCGATATTTAGCTTACCGTTGTAATCTAATTTATTGTTTAATATCTTAGTAAGCGTAGTTTTTCCCGCGCCATTTTTTCCTACCAATGCTATTTTTTCTTGCCTACCTATGAGCAGGTCTATATCTGAAAATACGGTAAGATCATCATAAGACTTAGACAGATTTTCACCAGTAACCACAGCTTTTCCAGACCGAGGAGCGGCAGGAAAACTAAATTTCATAGCGGCAGAATCCAATTGATCTACATCTATTCTTTCTAGTTTATCTAATTTTTTAATTAAACTCTGGGCAAATGACGCTTTATTCTTCTTCGCTCTAAACTTGTTAATTAGAATCTCAGTCTCCTTTATATACTTCTGTTGAGCTTTAGCAGCTTCTATTTGTGCTTCTAATTCTTGTTCTCGGTGATCCAAGTATTTAGAGTATGAGAATTTATAGTCGTATACTCTCCCGTTCGCTATTTCTACAGTTCTGTTAGTTATGGCATCAAGGAAATTTCTATCATGAGAAATCATAACAATAGCTCCAGGATAGCTCTCTAAGAAGCTTTCTAACCATTCTATACTATCTATGTCTAAATGGTTGGTAGGCTCATCTAA
>LAQC01000038.1:58979-59170 GCA_000981645.1 Cryomorphaceae bacterium ASP10-05a
CTATAGACCTAGCCTCCAGAAGAACTATATCACTGAATGCTGACGAGGCTTCCTCTAAAATGGTAGAGTCTTCATTATGCACCATCTCCTGAGGTAGATATCCCAAGGTAGTTTCTTTAGGTATGGTGATTTCACCCTCTGTTCCCTTTTGGAGACCTACTATGGCTTTTAAGAGGGTAGATTTCCCTGCT
>LAQC01000039.1:0-3090 GCA_000981645.1 Cryomorphaceae bacterium ASP10-05a
CTCTCACCAACATTTTAAGCACTAATGAGGCCCAGTAAGGCCGCAGTTCATTCTGGTTTAAGACAAGAGCAGTCTGCCATGGCTGAGGGTGCCACACTGAGTGGTATGCTGAGCTCTTGCCGAAGTACCGAAACCACCGAGTCAAAACTCCAACCACAGAAACTTACACACGCCTCCTAGAAGTAAATCAACTGAGTGCACCTATAAGTTTAGTAGCTTACATTCCCTAAACAGACAGTGCAGATAAAGCGCATGCGCTTTACGCGTAAGTTTATGGATAACAAAAATCAATGATGAAACGAATTTCAATCTATACCATTGCTGTTCTCTTGACTGCGCTAAACTTTGGTTGTACTAAAGGGAGAATGGCTATAGCCTACCCTTCTTCTGGGACATATGGCGAAAATATACTTGCGCTTTCAAATAATTCGATCCTAAATAATGTTGACGGATATTCCTTAAGTGCTGAACTTGGTAAAAAGGCTGAATTGAAAATTGTATTCATAAATCTTTCTAGCTCCGTCACAGAAGGTCCAGGAGCAGTTTGGTTCTATGGGGAAGGAGACGGATGGATAGTTGGTGACCACGCAGGGAATTCGCAGCAATTTGAGTCAAACAAGGATGGTGAATTACACCTTGATATAATTTTTGAAAATGGTCCTGGATCCTGCCGAGTAGATTTCTATGAGAATTCATCCTCAATATCAAACTCTAAAACGTTCAGTTGGTAAAAAGAAAAGCACACAAGACTTAAGCACTAATGAGTCGTGGCGCATTAAGCCCTTGAGCATTTGAAGGAATACGAGATGAGAGAAAATAAAAGTTGTCTGAACCCTTATTCTAAAAGCATTGCAACGCTTACTCTGAGTATAAACACCAGCAGTCCATCAAGAGAACCAAGAAAATCATAGATCAAGACAGTACACCATCCAACTCGATTCCCACTTCCATAACCAGCCTGTAGATTAGGCAGACATAACCCTAGAAGAAAACACCGCTAAAATCAACGAACCCAGAGAATCATGGCTAAAGAAGTTACCACTACCAAAAAAGTAACCCCACCCCACAAACAAACCCTTAACTCAAAAAAAAGCAAATAGCTGCTCATGCTGGGCAGTCCTAGCACATAAACTTTATCTTTGCTTTCACGGCTAGAAGCACCTCAATTTATTCTGGTCTTCAGTTCTCATTTAGCGCCATTGATATACACCTACTCCATAACCTACCTAAACTGAAAACACCCAACCTCAGCTATATCTATTCGTATAATTACGACTATCACCATACTGAATTGTGTAGGTTGGAATCTAGGCAGATTTTTAATGAAGAGCTGCTGGATAAGTTACTGTTTTCGAATCTCAAAGTGGACCCATCAATCAGTGCTTTTATTAAAAATAGATTTGAGATCAGTATATCGGCAGACAGCTATTCTGGGTTGTTAGAAAAACTAAAAGAAGAGAATGTTTGCGCTACAGGATTTAAAGCCGAATACATGGTGCTGGAAGGTGACCCTACAGAATACACCGAAAGACTTAAGAAGTTAAAAGACATAGGCACTATAATAGAAGGAAAACCCGATGTTCAGAATCCATCTATCATCTACTCTATATGTAATACTAAAGACATTTGGTATTTCGGTGTTCTAATCAAGCGAAAAACAGATTGGCGCAAGCACATAAACAAGCCCTATTCATTTAGCAATTCCCTCTGCATACACATAGCCAAAACTCTGGCGAGCGTATCCTCTAAAGGAGACAAAACCACTAAGCTACTAGATGCGTGCTGTGGCGTGGGTACGGTACTGCTAGAAGCCTGTTATTCTGGATTAAGTATAGAAGGATGTGACATCAACTTGAAATCCATCAAACACACCACACAAAACCTGGAGCACTACAAGTACACCAGCACCGTGCATTGTATGGATGTAAAAGACCTTACCCAGCAGTATGACGCTGCTATTATAGACCTCCCGTACAACCTCTACTCCTATTCCGATGATGTCATAACCACCAACATTATAGAATCAACAGTAAAATTAGCCTCTCGAATAGTTATTGTATCCAAATCAGATATAAAAGCCGCCATCACCAAATCAGGATTAAAAATCATAGATTTCTGCACAGTAGAAAAAAGAGGAAGATCCACATTCACCCGAAGTATCTGGGTATGTGAAAAAGAAGTGCAATAGAGCGTAGCGATGACAAAAGAGCAAGACGATAACTCTAGACTAAAGAGCGTAGCGATGACTTTCGACTAACCCAGTACTAGAATCCCGCATTAAAATCACCAACTCCCACTAGCTCCCCCACCTCCAAAACTTCCTCCACCAAAACCACCGAATCCACCACCTCCAGAACCACCTCCGCCTCGGTAACCACCAAAACCTCCAGTTCCTCCGCTAAATCCTCCCCACCTTCCTCTGTGTGTGCCTCTGGTCTTACTCAAAATCACCATGGCCTTCCAGAAAGAAATCTTATTGGTTCTAGCATACATCCCCACTTGAATAAGCCAGAAAATAAAGAATAACCCAAAAATAATCAGTGGTCCATAAATCGAATAGTCCTTCGTTTTATTCTTGTTTTTATACTCAGAGAAATTATACTCTTCTCGTAACAAATCCTCAAATACCGCTACCCCTTTAGTGATCCCTTGGAGTATCTGTCCTTTCTTAAAGAGAGGAATCATCTCCTTATCTATAATTAGTTTGGCCGCTCCATCTGGAACCGCCCCTTCCAGTCCTCTCCCAGTAGCCACAGCTATTCCACCTCTAGAATCGCTAGTCTTCGCTTTATAGACGATGACCAAACCATTGTCAAACTCCGCTTGACCCACATTCCAGTCATTTCCTATTCTTACGCCATAATCCCACACATCCAATCCACACATGGAGTCTGGAGCTATGAGTATTATTTCATTAGAAGTAGAAGTTCTAAAATTTCTGAAATTCGCATTTAGCTGTGCTTCATCCGAGGCAGATAACGACCCTTTAAAATCATATACATAAGCCTTAGAAGCTGGAGTAGATGCCGAAGGTTTTTCTGGAATACAGCCTTCCTCCTGGGCATTTATAGAAAAGCCTAAGCAGATAGT
>LAQC01000039.1:3149-17861 GCA_000981645.1 Cryomorphaceae bacterium ASP10-05a
TTTGGCAGTTCATTTTCATCATCTTCTTGGATTGGGAAATGTGCTTTTAAATCTAGTCCTATAGTATTAATAGCTTCTACCAGACCTTCTTTAAACCGGTCTTGTTTGAAGGCCGCACGCATCTCGTCTTTTATGTTTTCCCAAAAATCAGTTGGTACCAGCAAGTTAATACCTGCATCTCCTATGATAGCAAAAGCTTTATCCTCTACTGCCATATAAATAAGCACCCCATTCCTTTTTTCGGTAGCGTGCATCTTCAATTCCTCAAAAATCCATGACGTATGGTCTAGAATTTTCTCATCGCAGGTGTTTTCTAGGTGCACACGAATTTCTCCCGAAGTTACTTTTTCAGCCTCGGTGATCGCGTTTTCTATTTCCGCTCTCTCCTCTTCAGTAAAAAACTCTCTAGCGCTCATCGGTTAATCATCAAAATTTACTTCTGGGGCATCCTGAGTTTCGGGATCTGCAGTAAACGACTCTCGCTTAGGGAAATCATCTTCTTCTGCCAACATGCCTAATGCTTTAGAACGGAAAAAACCTCTCACATGAGAATTATAGTCTTTTACCGATTTATTATAATTCTCTCTGGCTATAGCCACTCTATTTTCTGTCCCTTCCAGCTGAGTCTGTAGCATTCTAAAATTATCTGTAGACTTAATCTCTGGGTAGTTTTCCATAAGAAAGTTTCTTCCTCTGCTCATCGTTCCTATTACAGGAATTATTTGAGTTGGAGTTTCTGCTTGCCGAATCCCTTCAGAGACCTTATCTGTAAACTGCTCTGGAGAATAAACGCCTGGAACTATACCCGCTCTGGCTTGTGTTACTGTTATCAGAATCTCTTTCTCATTATCTGCCGCGCCTTTTACCGTAGCTACCAGCTGTGGTATAAGGTCTGCTCTACGCTGATACTGCGCTTGCACATCTGCCCACTCTTGGTCTACCGTCTCTTGTCTCACTACTGCTCCATCATAAATACTGGCACCCCAGAGGTAAAAGATTAAAAAGAAGAGAAGTACTACGCCTCCGAGGGCTAGTAAAGGAAGAAATTTTTTCATTATTGGGTTTTAAAAGTAAAGGCGTTGCAATACAGGATTAAACCCTCATTGCAACGCCTTAAATATATCTATAAATTACTTTAACGTTACTTTATCATTTCTACAGACCTAGAAACGAAATCTGTAAGATCCTCTCCTTTCAGTAATCCCTGAGCCAGAAGAGCTAAATCCACAGTCTGCTTGATAAGCCCAGATCGTGCAGCGTCATCCTTTTCCTCTAGTATTTTACTTACCAGCGGGTGATTTCCGTTTACTACCAAGTTATACGTATCTGGAAGAGAACCGAACATTTGCATGCCACCGCCACCGGTCATTTGCTGTTCTTTCATTCTTCTCATAAACTCACTTTGAGTAATAATCATAGGAGAATCTGAAGCCGACATACTTTCTATCTGCACTACTAATTTTCCTTTATCCACCTCACCTTCTATCATAGGCTTAAGTGACTCTATCTGCTCAGCAGAAAGTAAAGAAGGCTGCTCTTCATCCTTCTGGATAAGCTTATCTATCGTATCCGCATCTACTCTTGAGAACTGTACATCTGTATGCTTGCTCTCTAGCTTGCTCATTAAGTGACTTACTAGCGGCCCTTCGAAATCCAATACTTCATACCCTTTATCTGTAGCTCTTTTCACGAATGAATGCTGCTCTTTAGGATTCGTAGTATAAAGAAGAATGGTTTTTCCGTCTTTGTTCTTTTGAGTCTCTTTTACTTTCTCGAAATACTCTTCGAATGTGTGGTAAGCTGCAGCCGTAGTCTTATACATAGCGAATTTCTCAGCTTTGTCATAAAACTTATCGTCAGTTAACATTCCGTACTCGATGAATACTTTTACATCATCCCACTTTTCCTCAAAATCTTTTCTGTCATCCTTAAACATAGAAGCCAACTTGTCAGCTACTTTCTTAGTGATGTGAGAAGATATCTTTTTCACATTTCCATCTGCCTGTAAATAAGACCTAGAAACGTTTAACGGAATATCTGGAGAATCTATAACCCCGTGAAGAAGTGTAAGAAATTCTGGAACTATGTTTTCTACATTATCAGTAATAAATACTTGGTTACTGTATAGATTAATCTTGTTCTTCTGAACCTCTACGTTATTCTTAAGTTTCGGGAAATAAAGAATACCAGTCAAGTTAAACGGGTAATCTACATTCAGGTGAATCTGAAACAATGGATCTTCGAATTCCATAGGATAAAGCTCTCTGTAGAACGAAGTATAATCTTCATTTGAAAGATCTGCAGGCGCTTTAGTCCAAGCTGGAGTAGGATTATTGATAATGTTCTCTACCTCTTCAGAAATCTGCTTTACCTTATCATTCTCATCTTTCTCTCCAGATGGATCATCTATCTGGTTCGTGTTCATTCCGAATTTAACTGGAATAGGAAGGAATTTACAGTACTTCGTTAAGATTCCAGAAATTCTTTGGTTTTCCAAAAACTCTAAAGAATCATCTGCTATATGCAGTACGATATCTGTTCCCTTCGTCTTCTTAGTCGTTTCCTCCATAGTAAAGTTAGGAGAACCATCACATACCCATCTTACAGGAGTACTGTTTGGCTTCTGACTTTTAGAAATAATCTCTACTTCCTTAGCTACCATGAATGCCGAGTAAAAACCTAAACCGAAATGTCCGATAATAGAATTTTTAGCATCTTCGTCTTTGTACTTGTTCACGAACTCTTCTGCTCCAGAGAATGCGATCTGATTGATGTATTTATCTACTTCATCTGCATCCATTCCTATACCATTATCTCTAATAGTAAGTGTTTTAGCGTCTTTATCTAAAATCACTTCTACTTTAAGCTTGTCTAGGTCTGTCTTCATCTCTCCTATCGAACTCAGCGTTTTCATTTTCTGAGTCGCATCTACTGCGTTAGAGACTAATTCTCTTAAGAATATCTCGTGGTCAGAGTAAAGAAACTGTTTGATAATCGGAAAGATATTTTCCGTTGACACATTAATGTTACCTTCTTTTATCATGTTGAAATAATATTGTTCTGTTTAAACTGAAGAAGCAGTAGTCAATTTAAATGCCATTAGAGATAGACTGACAAATTGCCGTTTTATTTACGTTTTATGCGTTGCAATGTCCGTTTTCATTGTAAAATTGTCAGACCATGACAAAAAAGGAAGCCCGAACGAAGTACAGAGACATAAGAGACTTACTTTCTGAAGACTTAGTCCAGTTGGCATCGCATTCTATTTGCGAGCAACTTTCAGAAGTAGACTTAACAGATAAAACAGTACACGTATTTCTTCCTATAAAAAGATTGAAGGAAATAGACCTGTGGGAGTTCATACACTATTGCTACGCAGAGAAGGTGACTGTGTGTACCTCAGTTTCCAACTTCGATAATCACAGCATGAAAACCATTCTGCTTACACCAGAAACGGAATTAAAAGAAAATGAATGGGGAATTCCAGAGCCTACAGGTGGAAAGGAACTCCCTGCTAAAGACATCGATTTAGTAATCGTCCCTCTACTTTATGCAGATGAGCACGGAAACCGAGTGGGTTATGGCAAAGGTTTTTATGATAGATTCTTAGCCGAGTGCAGAGCAGATGTAAAGAAAATAGGCGTGAACTACTTCGCCCCTAAAGACGCAATAGAAGACACTGAGCCTACCGATCTAAAGATAGATGTTTTGGTGTTCGCTAAATAGCTGGCATAAACGCTACGCTTAATTAATAACTCATTCTATCTCTTATCGTTCCATTTTCTCTATGGATAATTTCATCTGAGCTATAATTCTTAGCTATTTCTATAGCTCTTTTGATAGCACCTGCTTGATAATCGTACTTAGCCATTACTCTCTCATTCCCTGCTCCTCTCACGGCCCAGCCCTCACCATTAGGCACCACATGCTGATTATGCGTTTTGGCTCTATTTCTAGCCTTTCCTTTTAATCCTTTTAATACGATAGTGACTATTTTTTTAAGGAGACTAGTCCAAAATGAGCTGTCTGAAATTTTAGGCATTCGTAAATAATATTAGTTAAAAGGATTAGAGAACTTCTCACTAGTCAGAAATTCATCATCATTTAGCGTGTGAAGAAAAGCGACCAGATTAGAAACATCTTCCTCAGACAATCCCAACTGAACAGGAGTTCCACCCATCATTGTTTCTTCTGTTATTCTATCGTTTAAATTTTGATGAGGCTGAATATCTGTATTATAAAACTGAACTACTTCTTCCAGGGTTTGAAACCTTCCATCATGCATATAAGGGGCTGTAACAGCTATATTTCTTAACGTAGGAACCTTGAACTCTCCTATATCTGTTTCTTCACCTGTGGCTAGATACTGCCCTAAATCGATAGATTCTATTTCTAATCCATTATTCATTGCAGATGAACTGCTAAATAGCTGGGGAGTGTGACAATTATTGCACCGGGCAACTCCGCTAAAGAATAGATTTTTTCCTGCTAGCTCCTCTTCTGAATAATCAGAGAAATCATTCTCTACTCCTTGGTCATATCTAGAATCAAAAGAATACAATGCCCTTAAAAATTGAGACAGGGATTTAGCTATTCTTTCTTCATTCACTTCTGCGGTTCCGAAAGCAGCATCAAATAAAGAACTGTAATCATCTATTTCTGCTAATTCATCAACTAAAGAGGCTAAATCTGAACCCATCTCGCCCGGATGCTGGATAGGAACTAGAACTTGATCTTCGAGCCTATTTTCTCTCAAGTCCCAGAAAAACCTTCTATTCCACCTTAAGTTTACCAACGCCATGCTGCTTCTGTCTGTTACAAATCCGTCTATCCCTTCTGAAAACTCTGAAGGGAAGGAAAAAGCATTTTCTTGAAAGTGGCATGAAGCACAAGCCACGTCATTCGTAGTAGATAAACGCGTGTCATAAAAAAGAACTCGTCCTAAGGTAGTTACGTCATTATCCTGAATGTTATCCGAAGGTTGATTGTCCAATAAAAGTGCAAATAATGGGTCTCCTTGGATATGGTCTGGAACTGACAATGAATAATCAAATGGTTCGGTTGGCAGCTCTAAGCTATAGGTTTCAACAGGTTGATTACAGGACTCTGACTGGTCCTTTTTACACCTTACAGAAAATAAGATCAGTATCAAAACCCCCAAAACCCATTTCACATTACTCATCCGTACAAATATATATAAACCACAATGAAAAAACTTTTTCGGATTTCCTTACATCCCATGAAACGCACTACCTCGAAGAGGTAAATTCGAATTGACTTAACAGTTAACCCATTTTAACAAATCACTCGTGTAACAAATTTAAAACTGTGGCGTCTTCTTTCTGAATCTGCTAGCGCATTCGATTTATGTATAACTTTTAAATTTGAATAGAACAATGAAAAAAATAATAGGAATAGTAGTTATAGCGCTTATGAGCGCATCTACATACGCACAGACAGATGCTTTAGATAAGTATTTCTCCAATTATCAGCAAGACGAAAACTTTACTAAAGTGAACATCTCTGGAAAAATGTTTGACTTGGCTTCTTTTTTAGAATCTGACGATAATGACGTTCAAGAGTTCAAAGATTTAGTCTCAGGTGTAGAGTCATTAAAGATGCTTATGAATAATGAAATAGGAAATTCATTTGATAAGTATAAGTCAGCTGTAGGAAAAGTACAAGGTGATTTTGAAGAGCTGATGTCTGTAGATGATAAAGACGGAAAAGCCACCTTCTTTATAAATGAAAAAAACGGTATAGTGAGAGAATTCGTGGCTGTAGCTGCTGGTGATAGCGCTTTATGTATCGTTTCTGTAATGGGAAACATAGACCTTAAAAAACTAGGAGCGATATCTAGGAAACTTCAGACAGAGGGATTCCAATTCATGGATAAAATGGAACAGAATGGAGCCTCTGAGGTAAAAGTCTATCCCAATCCAGCGAGTAAAGATGGAGAAGTACGAATAGACATTCCTGCAGAACTGGATGGAGCACAGATCAATTTCTATAGCGCTAATGGTTCTATAGTAAAAACACTAAAAGCTTCAGCCTCGACTATTACGGTGGGATTAGGAGACTTCAAATCTGGACAATACTTCATAGAATTAAAGAAAGACGGTACCTCTATTAAGAAGAAGTTATTCGTTAACTAGTCTTTTAGACATTCCTTTCTCTCTCCTTTTAACACCAACCCTAATCCACACCTTTGACCTCATTAGAGTTTAAACAAACCGTACTCCCGCTGAAGAACAAATTGTTCAGATTCGCCATGTCTTTTTTAAAGATGCAGGCAGACGCGGAAGATGTGGTGCAGGAAGTGATGATCAAATGCTGGGAATCTATCAAAGAACCTAGTAAGATTGAAAACATGGAAGCTTTTAGTATGACTCTAGTGAGAAATAAATCACTGGATAAACTAAAGAAGAAAGGCAGAAGGTATGAGGAAATATCAGAAACCTTCAGCCTTTCTTCATCAGGGGCTAACCCGTATGAGGAGACTGCAGAGAAAGACACTGTAGGAAGTATAAAAAGAATGATAAACGAGCTCCCTGAAAAGCAGCGAACGGTTATTATCCTTAGAGATGTAGAGGGTTTTAGCTATGATGAAATAGCTAAAATTTTAGACATGAGTTTAAGCTTGGTAAAAGTGAATTTACATCGAGGAAGAAAACAAGTGAGAACACAAATGATGGAATTAGAGAATCATGGAATATAAAGAGCTAAAAATAGTAGTCGACCGTTTTTGGAAAGGAGAGTGCTCTGAACTTGAAGAGAATCAGCTGCGCGAATACTTCAGATGGAATGATACCATTCCTGAGGAGTTTCACCCCATAAAAAAATACTTAAGCCTGGCCAGTGAAGAATCTTCTGGATTAGGTTTAGACTTTGATTTAAAGGTCTTAAAGGCAGTAGAAGACAAAGACAGAAACACTACTAAAGGCATTAATATTAAGAGAATGATACCCTTTGCTGCGGCAGCGGCAGTGGCTATAGGTGTCTTTTTCTTTAACCCCAACTCTCCAGTAACTCCAGAAGACTCGATAGTACTTATTGAAGATACTTTTGAAGATCCAGAGATCGCATTCTTGGAGGTGAAGAAAGCCTTAATGATGGTTTCTAATAAAATAAATAAAGGAAAAGAATATAGCCACGAGATAGGCAAGTTTAGCTTAGCTAAAGACCAGATACAGTATCAAGACAAAAAAACAGACTAAAATGAAACTCATGATAAAACCCATAATTATCGCATTAGCTCTCTGCTTCACTTCTGCTGGGATAGCTCAGAACAATGCTATAGATAAGTATTACTCTGATTACGCAGATGATGAACGTTTTACTAAAGTGTCTATCTCTAGCAAAATGTTTAGTCTATTCACCAATTTCAGCACTGAAGATGCTAATGAACAGCAGGTAATAGAAACTATCGGCAAGCTAAAAGGGCTGAAGATTCTTATAGGTGATGGAATTATAGATTCTAAACAGATTTATAAGGCCGTAAACTCTACTGCGGCAGTATCTTACGAAGAACTTATGACTGTAGAAAATGCTGAACAAGAAATGATTTTCTACATCAGTGAAAGTGGTGGAACCATTACCGAATTAGTCATGTTAATGTATGAAGGAGAGAGTATCATGATTCTCTCATTGACAGGCGATATAGACTTACAGGAACTCTCTAACCTTAGTGATAAAATGGATATTCAAGGGTTTGAAGAATTTAAAAACTTAAAAAAATAACAGGCCATGATAAAAAGAATTTTAAGCGTTGCAATGTTTGTTTCAATAGCATTCACCAGCTTCTCTCAATCAAATACGGTTACTGAATTCGAGAAGAAAAACGAGGGCTCTGGCTATAATTTATATATGTACCAGTCCGTAATAAGAGTGTTAAATAAAGATGACAATCAGGACTTTAACAGGCTCATTAGAGATTTAGATTTTCTCAAAGTTATAATCACTGACTCCACTGAGAGTAGTGCTAAAACAGAATATTTAACTCTTTCATCATCTATTATTAAAGAAGGGTACGAAGAGCTCTTTATGATAGATAATAAAGACATGAAAGCCTCCATCTATGAGAAAGAAGGAAACAGTGACAAATCAGAATTCGTAGCGTTTGTTTACTCCGCAGATTTCCACAGAACAGGAGCTTTTCAAATGAAGGGAGAATTGGATTTAAAATACCTAAAAGCTTTTGAGAGTCTAGATTTTCAGAAATTAAAAGAACTCGCAGAAGATCAAAATTAATGACAGTTTCCAACGTATTAAGTATTCAAAAACTCCATAAAAATTATGGAAAGCTTACAGCCTTAAATCAGCTAGATTTAAACATACAACCTGGTCAAGTATTTGGGTTGCTCGGGCCTAACGGAAGTGGCAAGTCCACTTGTTTAGGAATGCTCTTAGGGGTGACCAATCCATCTTCTGGGGAGTTTACTTGGTTCGATGAGCCAGCTGGAACGAATAGCAGAAAAAGAATAGGCGCCATCTTAGAAAAACCGAATTTCTATGAAAATTATAACGCTGTTAGAAACCTGAAAATCGTCTGCAAAATAAAAGGCCTAGAATACACTAGAATAGAAGAAGAATTAAAACGAGTAGGCCTTTATGAAAGAAGGAATGATTCATTTAAAACTTACTCATTGGGCATGAAGCAGAGACTAGCTATAGCCTCTGCCCTACTAGCCGATCCTGAAGTGTTAATTCTAGATGAACCTACCAATGGTTTAGACCCTCAAGGAATATCAGATATCAGAGAGCTAATTCTTAAAATATCTCAGTCTGGAAAAACGATTATCCTAGCGAGTCACTTGCTAGATGAAGTCCAAAAAGTATGTTCTCACTTCGGAGTATTGAGAAAGGGGAATTTAATCCATCATGGAGCGGTAGGAAAAGATTTAGATGACAGCGTCCATCTGGAGGTAGGAAGTGAAGAATTGCAACGCCTAGAAAAAAGCATTCTTAACTTCGAAGGATACATCTCTCATAAGGCCATTAAAAATGGTTTAGCTATAAAGCTAACCCAGGGAAAAACAGCCTCTGCACTTAATAAATTCCTCCAAGGAGAAGGAGTCTTAATTAATCACTTAGTGACCAATAAAAAAACGTTAGAGCAGCAGTTCTTAGAAATACTCGAAACCAATGATTAGACTAATTTCTCTTGAATATATGAAACTGAAGAATACCACATTCTTCTGGCTTTTCACTGGGCTCTTTGCAGTAGTATTAATAGCAGTCCCCATATTTTCTAAATATTTTCTGGACTTCATCTCTGATGGAGGCCCTGAATTTGGCGGACTTAAAATAAATGATTTGCCCTTTTTTGATTTCGTGGATATTTGGCAAAACCTGACCTACATCATTAAATGGCCCGCTATTCTACTGGCATTTATTCCTGTTATATCCATGGCTAATGAATTTAGATATGGTACCATTAAACAGAATGTAATTGATGGTCTGAGCAGAAGTGAGCTAATTATTTCTAAGCTGCTATTTTCGGGTATTCTAAGTATAGTATTTGGAATCTTAGTGTTCATTATAGGGATTTACATGGGCCTAATGTATTCACCCGTTACTGAACTGACCTTCATTGTAAAAAACCTTGAATTCATACCTGCATTTATATTGGTACTATTTGGTTATCAAGTCTTCTGTTTGCTAATAACACTTCTCATAAAAAAATCAGGAATTACTATACTGCTCCTACTGTTCTACTTTTTTGCTTTAGAAGCTATAGGTTATGGCATAGTGAAATGGAACTATGAGATGGCCGAGGCCACCTCCTTTTTTCCTATGAGAGGAATGGCTAATATCATTCAGAACCCCTTTCCTAAATACGGTTTAATGCAAGTTTATACCGAGGTTAGATTCAGAGATTTGCTGGCTACTCTAGGACACATTTCCCTCTACACCTTCCTTTCATTTTGGGTGTTTAATAAGAAGGATATTAGGTAATAAAAGAAACTGTGTCTCGACCTCTTTTATATGCACAAATAATCGTGAGCTATATCTTCTCGGAAAAGAACTATTCCCCTTTAAATTCGGGTCTTCTTTTTTCTAGAAATGCCGCTACTCCTTCTTTATAATCAAGCGTTTCTCCTGAAAGTGTCTGCAACTTATCTTCCAGAGCCAACTGTTCTGTGAGTGTATTAGTCATAGACTGGTTTAGCGCTAGCTTAGTATACCCTAGACCTTTAGTAGCCATCTTAGATAGCTTTATGGCTATAGCTTTAGAACTTTCTTCAAACGTCTCATCTGAAAAATAGGTGTAAATCATTCCTAGCTTTTCTGCTTCATTGGCAGAGATTTTGTCTCCTAACATCATTAATGCAGAAGCTTTCTGAAACCCTATCAATCTCGGCAGAAAGAATGTTCCAGCGCTATCTGGGATCAGGCCGATTTTACTAAACGCCTGAATAAAATTAGCAGACTCTGTGGCCACACAGACATCACCTGCCAGTGCTATATTAGCTCCTGCTCCTGCTGCCACGCCATTTACAGCAGTAACTACTGGTTTCTCTATGTTTCTAATCTTTTCTACTATAGGGTTATAGTGCTGGCTTACTATTTCTGATAATTCAGGGCCATTTGGATCAGTTATCTCCTGCAAATCTTGACCAGCACAAAATGCTTTGCCATTACCTGTAATGTAAATCGCTCTTATCTCATCATTGGCTGCGCAATGGTCTAATAAATCCTGAAGCCTCAACGCCATAGGCTTATTAAAACTATTAAAAACGGCTGGTCTATTCAATGTGATATAGGCTACGCTAGATTTTACTTCGAAATTTATACTTTCCATGCGGCTAAATTAAAGTGAATTCGTATGTCTAGAAAAACTAAGGGCATGAATTATCAGCAAATTATCGATAAACATGGGCCAAGTCCATTTTCTTTGGAGGATGCGGGGAAAGTGGCTAGGCATATCCCTGAATTAAGAAAAGTAAACTCAACTAAATTCGAAATTCATCTAACGTCTTTAAATGATGGAAAGCTTCGGCTACGGTGATTATTCAGAGCTTTTATTTATTTGGCAGACACCGGGTTTAGCTCTTATTCCGCCACTCAGGTTACCTCAGAGTCTATATCGAATAGAATAAATGCTATCATGCGGTTGCTATGATGAAGCTGGTGAGTTTGCGTTCAAAGTAGGCCTGCCATAAAAAAGTGGTATTGGAGATGGAATTGTAACCTTAAAGCCTCGAGTCTGCTGCATAGCTAAATGGAGTCCAAAGCTAAATTCCTGAGGAAATTCAAATAAAGAGGTGGCATTTCTAGAACGATTTACTTACGAGACTAAAGACACTCTTTTATAAAAAGCTTACTATTTGTAAATTATAAGAGTAATTATTCACCCTGAGCACCAACCGAAACGTTTACCGTTTTGCTCTAAAAAATAAAAGGCATAAAAAAGGCCACTCAAGAGTGGCCTTTTCTTCAACTATTAATTTTACTAGTACTTTTCTATCCAAACTGTAAGAGTCTTTTCACTTCTATCATAATTATATAGAAGTAACTTCCCTCCTTCATTGTTATCTAAAACTCCAATTCTATTTAGACTTCCTTTTGAGAACTTTCTATCTTCTCCTCTTAACTCATACTTTATTGGGTTATCAGGATCAGATAATTTAGCTATCGCGTAGTAAGGTCTTACTTTTAATTTAATCGTTCCTCCTGGAGAGTTAAAATAAACTATGGCGTCATCACCTTCAGCATCTTGAGTAGTAAATCTATACCCGAAGTAACCATAACGTTTTAACGCTCTAGCTATAACCATATTGTTAGTCAACATAGCAGAGTTATCTCCAAATACAGCCTCCATATCTACGTTTCTAGGTTCTTTAGATATTATATCGAAACCTTCAACTTCTCCTTTCTTGTCGAAGTTAAATATAGCGAAGTCTAAAATTGAAAACTTTAAATTCACGCCTCCATCGCCAGCAATACTTAAAGCTGACTGTAATTTATCTACAGACTTTCTAAATGTTTCACCTATTACTCTATACCCAGTATCAGTACTTTCTATGTCATGGAAAAGAACCATTGGCTTAGAGGATAACAATTCCTTTTTAGTCGAAGCCTTAAGCTGCGCCTGTAAACCATTATCCCAATCAGTAGTTTTAAAGAAATTTTCTGTTCCGTCTTGATTGAACTTCAAAAGGAAAACTCCATCTGAATTCTTATTTCTCACTTTAGAACCTTCATAGTACATTCCACCTAAAACTATACCTCCATCATTATCTATAGTTACAGAAGAAGGCACAGGATATACACTCTCAGAATTAATTTTTGTGTCAAACAAATGATCTCCTTCTGATGTTTCAAAAACTGAAAGATTTGTATCAAACTTTCTCGACATTAATGTCGGATATTTAAGACTAGTAATAGCCAATACACCATTCTCGTTTACAGCATCGATAGGCATTATTATTCCTTTTTGGGGAGTATAAGACTCTGTCCATAAGCTTTTAAGGTTGTTATCTAACTTCTCTACTTGATAACCATACCTTTTCTCTTTAATTACTTTAACGACAAAGAAACTATTATCTTCACCAGCAAATAATTTCGGCCTATATCTGACGTCAGTAAGAATTAGTTTATTCTTTACTTCATCTAATCTTTGTTTCACTTTATTCCCCTCGAAATCAAAGGTCATATAAGTTACTTTTTTCTTTTTCGCATCTATAAAGGCCATAAGCAAATTCTCCTTATTAGCCACTCCATCTACTAACACAACATGCTTAGGAAGATTGATTTTAGTCGTATTAATCTCATTCAAATCATAATCATACATAGCGATTGTGAAATCTCTAAAGCCTTTTTTAGCTTTTGCATCAAAATAGAATGTATAATATCCAACACCTTCGATCTCTTTAACTCCTTCGAATTTTCGAGAGGGTATTTCTGTGAGGGTAATTTCCTGGGCAAATAATGCAGACAACATAGAGAAAATTAGAATAATAGTTAAGCTTGTCTTTTTCATTTATTTTTTGTTTATCAGGCGAAAGTATCATCTCAATCCCAATCGTCAAAACAAAACCTTGATTTATAATTTTCTAGAGCATTATTTCCGAAATACGAAGTAGTCGAAATGAACCTTATTGCTTTTGATATCTTGCTTTACGCGGCAATGAAAATCATGAACGTACTTTCAGTAGAAAACCTCACCAAATCTTTTGGTGAAAGAATCATTTTCGAAGAGTTTGAATTTGGTAATAAACAACGGCAAGAATCGAGACTCTTCACTTCAACTGGTAGTCTCCTAATAATGAAACTGAGATAAATAGCAATGCTAATAATATTTTATACCTAGTAGGTTTGTTTTAGTTTACACAGCAATAATTACACGAAAGTGTCATCAAACTCGCTCAATATCAATCTTATTTAATTCAATTCAAAAGGTGACCTCTGCAATAATAACATTTATTCCATCTCATTATCCGCCTCATTAACCCTAACTGGTAATGTTTAATTCTTAGCTTTGCGCGGCAATAAAATCATGAACGTACTTTCAGTAGAAAACCTCACCAAATCTTTTGGTGAAAGAATCATTTTCGAAGAGTTAAACTTTGGAATAGAGCAGGGACAGAAGATAGCCATCGTAGCTAAAAATGGAGCGGGTAAATCCACGCTGCTTAATATTATCTTCGATGTAGAGGCTCCTGATTCAGGAACAGTCACTTTTAATAAATCTATTAGAACTGGTTACCTGAATCAAACGCACGGTTTAGATGAAACCAAAACGGTGATCCAGAATCTTATCCATGCCGACAATGACATGACTAGAGCTATCACCCAGTATGAAAATGCTATGGAAAGCGGTGATGAAGATCTATTGCAACGCGCCACTGATGCTATGGATCATGCCTCTGCTTGGGATTATGACGCTAAGATAAAGCAGGTGCTCACCAGAATGAGCATCGTCAACCTTAACCAAGATGTAAAGGAGCTATCTGGGGGTCAGAAAAGAAGAATAGCCTTAGCCAAAATATTAGTAGAAGAGCCAGATTTCATAATTCTGGATGAGCCTACTAACCACCTGGATTTAGATATGATAGAATGGTTGGAGAAATGGCTTCAGAATACAAGCCTGACTATCCTAATGGTGACACACGACAGGTATTTCCTAGAGGTTATCTGTGATGAAATCCTAGAATTGGAGAACGAAACAATGTATCGTTACAAAGGTAATTTCTCCTATTATCTAGAAAAAAAGGCAGAAAGAGAAGCATTAGAACAAACAGTAAAAGCAAAAGCTCAAAACCTATTCAAGCGTGAACTTGCCTGGGTTAGAAGCACGCCTAAAGCCAGAACTACAAAGAGCAAATACAGAGAAGAGAAGTTCACAGACATCAAAAAGGAAGCCCTAAAAAACTTGGACTCTGATGAAATGCAGTTGGAGATTCACACTACGCGTATGGGTGGGAAAATAGTGGAACTTCATAAAGTTAAAAAGGGATACGGTGACCTGGTTCTGGTTAACCAATTTAGCTACATGTTTAAGCACAGGGAAAGATTAGGACTGGCTGGAAAAAACGGATCAGGAAAATCTACTCTTCTAAACATGATTACTGGAAAAGACACTCCAGATTCAGGAAAAGTAATCATAGGTGACACGGTAAACTTCGGTTACTACTCTCAGACAGGGCTGAAGTTTAACGAGGACATGAAGGTAATAGATGTAGTGAGAGAAGTGGCTGACCACATCCC
>LAQC01000039.1:17891-19673 GCA_000981645.1 Cryomorphaceae bacterium ASP10-05a
AAACTCAGCGGTGGAGAAAAGAAAAGGCTGCATCTTCTGAGAGTGCTTATGGCTAACCCCAACTTCTTAATCTTAGATGAACCTACGAATGATTTGGATATTTTCACCTTATCTATCCTAGAAGATTACCTTATGCAGTTTCCTGGAGTACTCTTAATAGTGAGTCATGACAGATATTTACTGGATAAACTAACTGAGCATACTTTAGTGATTAAAGATGGCGGTGAGATTCAGGATATTATAGGGAACTATACGGAATGGAGAACAGCTGATTTAGCCAAGGAGAAAAGAGAAAAATCAGAAGAAAGAAAAGCCGAAGCCAAAGCAAAGGCGGCTTCTGCCAATCAAATAGATAAGACCAAAGCGAAGCTTACATTTAAAGAGAAGTTTGAACTAGACACTATAAACAAAGCTATCCCTAAGTTAGAGGCCAAGAAAAAAGAACTTAACGAAAAGCTCAACTCTGGAATTTCAGATCATGAAGAACTCATGAAAGTATCCGCAGAGATGGGTGAAGTTTCCAATGAGTTAGACAACAAAGAAATGAGGTGGCTAGAACTTAGTGAGCTTGAATAAAATTAGTTTTCAGGTTTAGCGTTTCTCCAAGTCTCACAGCGCACTTCGATATTACATATAGATCCATTTCTACTCATATCGTAAGCAGCCACTTTGGCTTCTTCTTCGAGCCTAACATTAGAGCCACCACAACCTTCATTTTTAAACAACACTTCCTGAGAATATGTATTTATGACCTCACACTTTTTGCACTGGTTAGGGATTACTATGGCGTTAAAAATATTACTGCAGGAAGCTGCCAGCAGTGCCACCAAACTTATTAAAACTATTTTTTTCATCTCTGGCAAATTTAAAACCCAGAACCGACCCATCCAAATCGCCAAACAAAAAAGTTAACCACAACTTAAATTCACCACACCTTTGACTAGACTTTGGATTTCACATGACACACTGAGAATAAAAAAACAAAGCGGTAATTGATTTGCATAAGCTTCTAGAAATAGGTACATTAGCACATATTCATAATTCAAACATACCCATGCAAATAGCAATAATCTTACTACTAGCTGTACTAGTTGTATTCAGTATTCTGAACTATCTAGCCAAACCTAAATCAATAGAAGACACATCAATTGAGGATAAAAAAAGAATATCAGAATTAGAGCAGGATTTAGCAACAAAAGAAACCGAGATAAAACACAAGCAACAAAACATTGATCTGGCCAATGCAAAAAATACTGCTTACGAACAAATAAAGTCTGAAAACACTACACTAAAGGAAAAACTCTCGAATATAGAGAGAGAAAGAAATGACCTGAAAAATGAAACTATATCTCTGAAAAAAGAAGAAGAAAACAGAAATGAAACACTCAGAAAATCAATTGAATCGACTAACACATTGCAAGAAAGCTTAACCAAAGAAAAAGAACGGCTTAATGACGAAAGAGTAGAAGAAACGGAAATTAGGCTAGAAAAAATGAAACGGACTTGGAGTGAGCATGAAAAAGATGTTGAAAATCACCTACAACTTATTTGCCGAAACCATGTCATTAAATACATTAATCAAGAAGATTTCCCACACCCAAGAAACAAACCTGACAATTCCATAGAAATAATGGATCAATTAATTGTTTTTGATGCGAAGAGCCCTGCAAATGATGACTTAAGTAATTTCCCTAAATACATAAAACTGCAAACAGAAAGTCTAAAAAAGTACGCAAAGCATGATGATGTTAAAAAGGATTTATTCCTAGTTATTCCTTCTAA
>LAQC01000005.1:0-32240 GCA_000981645.1 Cryomorphaceae bacterium ASP10-05a
ACCGTCATCGCAATCTGCTGTTGAATCGTAGTTACATGCCGTTGTATCCATGCATCCAGGAGCAGCGCATAGGGGAGGAAGTACAGTCGTTGTAAATGAAGCGCACGTTGGTGTTGAGAATTCATTGCTCGTAACACAAGCTTGATTCGTGAAAGTGACAACGTCATTGGACACACATAAATCATCAACCCACCAACCTTGTCCAGCTACGAATCCATCGCTGGCCATTCTCCACCTGATCGACACGGTAGATCCTGAATATGAGCTTAAGTCAACCTTAGTCTGGAGCCATCCACCGCTGTCACCATGATATGCGTTCTGTCCGCTAATAGGACTGTCAGGATTAACTGTCATTGGTCCGGTATAGCCGTTTTGCGTTATTAGACCATCTAAGTCTGTCCAGGTTGCACCGGAGTCTGTAGAAATTTCGATTACACCACCATCCCAATCAGCTTCAGTAATGTAATTGTGCCAGAAGGACAATTCGCTTTCCGCTGTGAGCGGACCAACTCCGATCAAATCGAGATATTGGTCTGATTTTGTGCCTGGGTCAGTTGCGAACCAGCTTGTTACAGGGCTATTTGAATCAGTGGTTACTTGAGACCAAATATCGGGCCCGATGGCAGATGTTGCTACAAATGTGCCTGCACCACTTTCCATATCATCACAAATCAAATTTGTAGTAAATGGCGTTGCAGGAATATCAACATCATACATACACTGTATGACTTCACCCGGAGCCATTGATCCAAGGTTAAGTGTTAGAGTAGACCCCACAATTGAAGATGCGCAAGTTGAAGAACCTGTCGTATACGTCACCTCAGGGGGAATCACATCGATGACTTCCACATCTGTAGCATCCGAAGAACTATTGTTAACTACAGTTAATGTGTAAGTCATCGCAGTTCCTGCTGCGGCTTCTGCCGATGCAACCTTCGAAATATTAATTTCTTCTTGACCTACGCAAAATGTGTGCGTGGCTTGAAACCCGTAGTTTGGATCTGTTCCAATATCAAATAAGAGTACACCATTCTCATCAAACATAGAGTACGTTCCATCTGTGCTACAGCCAGAAGCTATCCCGGAAAGACCATCACCGTATGAGTCGTTGATTATGAATGTATAGCAACCTGGAGATAGACAATCACTCCAAGCATAAGTAGTTTGATTTCCGTAGGCAATTGGGTTTGTGTAAACCGTGGCTCCACCAGCATCTTGTATTTCCCAACTTACCTCGGCTCCCCAACAATCAGTTGTGAGGTTAAGCGTTGGAAGAACAGCTCCGAAGATACAAGAGCCGTCATCACAAAGTGCAGTTGCGTTGTAGTTGCATGCTCCAGGATCAGTGCAATCTGGAAGATTACAGCTACCATCATTACAGGTTACCGCTGAATCGTAGTTGCATGCCACAGGATCGTCACAACCCTCGATTACCGTACCTGGGACACATGAACATGGAATCAAGAATGATTCAGTCCCGTCCGACACATCTCCTGAGCTTCCTTGGTCTGCGAGAAATCCAAGACCTCTTTTTGCGAAAGCTTCCCAAATAAGACATTGGTTAGCTCCGCCATTATTCATCTGATCTGCAAGGAGAATCGCGTCACGGCCATCCACAAACCCAGGATTACACGGCTGTAGTTTCATACCATCCATAACAAGCTGCCATGCGATGTTGTTACCACCAGTTCCATTATAGATATCTGGATCAAAACCATAAAAGTCGGTAAGGGCCCAGGTTACTTCCCAAAGCATCTCACACCATACTGAGCCAACACCATGAGGTATAGATACTGAAGCGATATCAGCATATGTGTGCGTGTTGACAGACATATCTGTAGTGTATGGATATTGACGAATTCCACTTCCTGTTGTGGGTTGACCATTGGCGTAGGTTCCGATTCCTCGAGAATTAGCTCCTGCATCACCAGGTTCCATGGTAAACATTAAGCCTAAGTAGTCACTCCAACCCTCACCCATTTGCTCAGCATTTCCCAAACAACTAGCAGCATTAGGGCCACCTGTCAATCGATTTGAAACGCCATGACCATATTCGTGTATAATAATTCCGTTATCCAAGTCAGATGTCACTTCTGGAGTTGGTCCAGTCCATATATACATCTGCATAGTTGGGTTACTGCCATCTGGAGGTGTGCCGAAGTTTGCATTGTTGGTTCCAGAACCATCAATAGCCTCTGCATTTACACCGTCACTTCCTGCGCCACCTTGTGCGTTGTTATTCTCTTGGAAGTTTCCACTGGCCTCGTTAAAGCCGTAGTTATAGAGAACATCGTGGACAATGTTGTTCCAGTAAAATAAGTTGGTGATTAAAGCAGGCTCATAGGCTGTTGGTGGTTGAGTGAAGTCGATTGGAAAATCGAAATCCAATGTTGCAGTCCCGTCAGGCTGAAACCCAGGAGCATTGTTGTTGCCAGAATCCTCATAAGCGTTTACATTATTTCCTTTGGTTATCGTATAGCTAGATGTACCGTCATTGTGCCATCCGAAAGGAGATCCTAGTGCGGTAGCATCAGCGGAAGGATTCGTCTCTAAAGTTCTCGCTCCATGACTTGGCGATTCCGTTGGCCAAGCAAATACTCGGTATCCATTAGCCAGCGCTGCAAGGGTAGGAGTATTGACACACGAAGCTCCGTGATTTCCTTTAGACCTACCAATGCTGTGGTTTACGTTACATTCTGAAACCCAGTCGTTTTTGTCTATATACCCACCAGTAACAGCATTAACTCTAATTTGCCACCAGTGTTGTCCTGAGTTCTCATGGATCACATATTCCCATGCAAGCTTGAGCCCTGCTTTCCCTAAGTCCTGATAAACAAGCCGGAATGTGATATCACTTTGGGCGATATTTCCCTTGGATAAAATTCCATTTTGATCATCGCCTATTCCAGGTTCTATGATGCTGATTTCACCTAGGGTTCCTAATTTAAGGTGCGTTACCGCACTCAAAAGTCCTGCCTCAGCAGAAACGGAAGGTGATGTTGCACTGTTAGTTCTGTCCAAGTTGTTGGCTAGAGTACCTCTGAAATCAACTGCTTTACCAGATTTATCGAAGACAACATTGATAATTCGGTTGTGAATATTGATACCTCCTTTGGTTTGTTGGAGGTAGGCAATTTCATAGGAGCCTCTTGCTGCTGGACTAATGCTCGTGAGTTTAAGACCCTCTAGGTCTTTCTTATTCACCTTAAGTAATTCAATGTTTTTTTTGAGATATAGCTTCGCAGGCTCGAGTTTACTTTGTCCCAGAAGTGCCATTGGTAAGCACATCAAAGCAGCAAGAACAGCTGTTTGAAAAGTCTTGATGAAAATTGGTTTAAGAGTATTCATGTTATGGGGTTTAGGTTTACTTGTAAAGATTAAGGTTATTAGTGTGTCATAATCCTAGAAGGCTGAGATATATGGATTGTCATAAGTTTCCATATTAGGGATGTTTATGCTGTTGATGGCCCTTGTAGTTTTTGATTCAAAAATCAGTGATTTTACTGATGCAATTTCCGCTATAAATCTAAATGGAAAGTTGGCCTCATTGCCTGCCGCGGGCAATCCATTCCCCCGCTTAACGGGGTCAAACCAGTCTGCGCTGTTGAAGCCTGTAAAGATGGGTTGAGAAAAAAGATTTGCTGTAAGACTGGACAGTGCTAGAGCAAAAAAGGAGAGGGGGAGCTTTGTGAAAATTAAGTTTGGTTTAAGTGGTTTAATGCGTCTATACATGCTTGAGCAGTTAAAGTTCTCAAGTTGTTTTTCTATATAAATATTATATCTATCTGTCTTGATATGACATACATCATGTTCCACGCGTACTTCTGCGTATAGCCGCTTTACTAGGGTGCAGTTAGGGGATTCTTCAAGAACACAAACCAATACGACAGGCAGATTAGCGGTATTTATATCGTTAGGAATGTAATAATGAGGAACGCTAATTGGTCTCGATTCGAAATGACTACAAAAGCTAGAAAAAGCAGAGAGAGTTAAAAGTACTGCCGCTAGTGCTAATTTGAAGTATCTTAAAATCATGGTTGAGATGTTTAGAGAATAGCTCAGTGCTAGCTAGATTACAGTAATGAATTTGGTTAATTGGTACTAAAATAAATCATTTTTAATAAAAAAACAAACTATAAATCTAGGCCTAACGTCAAATCGTAGCTACATATAAGCATGTTTTTAGCCGGTTAACTGAAACAGCTTAAAATCAGAATTGAACAAAAAACAGCTAAACAATGCCATCATTGTTCAGTTTTAATTAATTAAATCCTTTAATAATCTTATTGGTTATTAAACAGAATCAAAGAATATTTAGATACTATTCACAGAAACGGCAGGGTCTGAATATCCTATTTATATCCCATGAAAAAAAGTGCCTTAATTATATTTTTTTTGTTTCCTGATACTAGTAGATGTTGCTCGACCACTAAGCAAGTAACTCCAGTAACGGAGAAACAAGTAATTCAATTGTAAGTTTCTTTTTTAGCTCACTTCTGAGGAATACAAGCAGCATCAGAGGCGTGGTATGGCTTAGCGGAACAGGGGAGACAGTGCTTTTAACTGAGAGAGAGGAGAGAAATGGGAGCGTGCGACACTTTAGGTTTTTGAGTTATTAATGCCTTGGATGATAAACTAGATTGGGTAATGAGTTTAGTAAGTGAGGAAAAAATTACCGAATAAAACTTAGTGCATTTAGCACTGGCTTTTTATGGGTTTTTTTTAAGTGTGGAGCTTATAAGAATTAATCTAATTTAAATAAAATGGAGGGTGTTGCCATCCTTTTATCAGGGTTCGCTTTGGTTCAGTAATTCTTCGTTTAATGCTTGTTTCCGTTTTTAAAGAACCAGCCATAGTCTCTGTTAAATCTGTACTCGAAGTCTTTTAAACGTTTTATTAAGGATAGTACAGCTTTTTGTATTCGATACTTACTGATATATTGCTGGTGCTTCGTAAGTTTGAAGCATAGGCCCAAATGAAGCAGCATAGTCATCAAGGATGTAGTATTGAGCATGAGTACAAGACCTCCTTCATTTATAGTGGCAGTACCGTCATTGTTACAAGCCTTGGCATCCATAGAACCGGATACAACTTGACTATGTAGGCAAGTAAAAACAGTTAGGGTTAAAAGAACAGACGTAAGCATTACTTTGACGCCTCTTTGAATTCTAAAATTTTTCATGTTGTTGATTTGGGGTCAATTTTTCAAAAACGTTTTTTTGAAAAAAAATGCAAAGCTATAGTTTAATGCAGTGTAAACAAAAAAAAAGTTCGGTTAAATCGCTGTGCGTCTCGGCTAATTGTGGTTAAGTGCCTACTTGATTTAGATTCATGTTTTTTGTTTTGTAAATTAAATAGGCGTATTTAGTATGATTTAAAGAGAGTCAAAGGATTTTTATACAAACTGCGGGCTTAGTATCCTGCTTTCATCCCATGAAAAAAAGTACCTTAATTATATTTTTTAGTTGCCTGATACTAGTTCTTGGCTGCTCGATCACTAAGCAAGTAACTCTAATTAAGGAGAAACAAGTAATTCCAGTGGAAGTCCCTTCTTTAGCCCACTTCAGAGGAATACAGGCAGTATCAGAGAACGTGGTATGGCTTAGCGGAACTGGGGGAACAGTGCTTTTAACCGAAAATGGAGGAGAGAAATGGAAGGATGTGACAGTTCCAGTGTGCGACAGTTTAGATTTTAGAGATATTCATGCCTTGGATGCTAAACGAGCTTGGGTAATGAGTTCAGGAAATGGGGTGAGAATCTATTACACTAAAAATAGCGGCAAGACATGGGAACTTCAATTCGAAGATAAAAACCCAAAAGTCTTTCTAGATGGAATGGATTTTTCTGACGAATTAAATGGAGTGGCTTATGGAGATCCTATAAGTGAGAGCATGGATGTACTTATCACCTCTAATGGTGGAGAAATGTGGACTAGAATTTCATCAGATAAAATTCCTATGGCTTGGGAGGATGAAGCAGGATTCGCTGCTAGTGGAACTGGAGTCGTATACAAGGGAAATACTATTTGGATGGCTACTGGTGGTGGAGAAATTAGTAGAATCCTTAAATCTGAAGATAAAGGCCAAACCTGGGAAGTGTTTATGACACCCATTATAGGTGGAGCAGGACAGGGAATTTTCTCTATGGCTATGAAAGATGAGCTAAATGGAGTGGTTGTAGGAGGTGATTATGTAGACTCTACTCGGGTGAAGTTTAACTGTGCATTCACTACTGATGGAGGTGAGAAATGGGAATTGGTGGAGAATAATGGTCCTAAAGGTTACAGGTCATGCGTGGCCATTACGGATTCAGGAATCGCTGTAGCTTGTGGAAGAACTGGAATAGATAAATCTTCTGACTTTATAAATTGGCAAACAGTCTCAGAAGAAGGTTACTTTACTTGTGATGCAGTCGGTAATTATGTTTGGTTCGCTGGAAGAAGTGGAAAAGTGGCTCGGATGAGGATAGAATAACACGAATTTTGAGTTCAATTTAAATATCTTTGCAGCATGAGAAATATAGTAGTTTTATTAGGATTGATAGTAGCAGTGAATTGCAACGCTCAGATACCTACTGGTTATTATGATGATGCGGAGGGATTAACAGGTGAGCCTCTAAGAGATGCGCTGGAGATGATTATTGATGGGCACAGTTCACAGAGTTACGGAAGCCTATGGACTCACATGCAGTCTACAGATAGAAAAGCAAACGGGAAAGTTTGGGATATGTATTCTACACCTGAGGAGGGAGAGCAGCCGGCTTATGAATACACATTCGTTTCTGACCAGTGTGGAAATTACTCTGGAGAGGGAAGTTGCTATAATAGAGAACACTCTGTTCCTGCTAGTTGGTATAATGATGCTAGTCCTACGTATACAGACTTATTTCATCTGTATCCAACGGATGGTTCTACAAATGGATTGAGAAGCAATTTACCTTTCGGTGAAGTGGATAATCCTTCTGTGACTACTTCTAATGGAAGTAAGAAAGGAGCCAATACTTATCCTGGTTATACAGGGATGGTTTTTGAACCTATAGATGAATTTAAAGGAGATTTTGCTAGAACTTACTTTTATGTAGTTACTAGATATATGGATAATGTGGCCAGCTGGAACTCTTCTGCGTTTACAGGAGATAATTTATCTGAATGGCATGCGAATATGCTTTTAGAATGGCACTGGAATGATCCTGTGAGTCAAAAAGAAACAGAGAGGAATAATGCTGTTCATGATGTCCAAAACAACAGAAATCCATACATAGATCACCCAGAGTGGGTAGATTTGATTTGGGCAAGCACGAGTTCTGTTGACGAGTTTGGAGTTAATAGTTTAAAGTTAATAGTTCAGGATGCTCATATTGAGGTTGAAGGAAATTGGGAAACTATTGAATTGTATTCTGTAGATGGGAGATTGCTAAACGCTTCTACTAAAGAAGAAAATGAATCAATTGAAGTTCCTACAAATCAAATAGTTTTAATCATTGTTAGAAGTCAGAATGCAGTGCTTACTGAGCGGTATTTCTTAACGAAATAAGAACCAAGTTAACTAGCGGTTTACAAACAGGCTTTAAGCCTTTCCAAATCTTCCTCATCATTATAAAAATGACAACTGAATCTAATCGTCCCAGACCGCTGTGTAACTGTAATTCCATTGTCCATTAGTTTGTCATAAAGTCCTTCAAATTCTTTGATGACTGCTATTCCAGCATATTCTTCATCTTTAAAATCGGAGATCAATTCATATCCTTTGGCTAAAAGAATCTCTTTGAGTTTTAAGACTAGACCTGAGTTATGATTAAAGACCTCTTGAGTTGAGCGTTGCAATGCATCTTCCAATGCAAACTGTAACCTATAAAAAGCGTCGTGGTCTTTGTGACCAGCTTCTAGATTAAGTAAGCTTTGATTTGATTCCCATTGCTCACCAAATTTTTGAGCCACCCCGTACCACCCAAGTTTGAACTTGATTTTGGATTGTAACTTCTTGTTGACGTAAATAAATCCGGCACCATGTCCAGCGCACATCCATTTGTATGTACTGGCTGCCAGCACATCTATTTTTAGTTTTGATAAATCGATAGGAACGCACCCAAAACTTTGGGTGGCATCTACGATAAAGACAATGGAATTGGCTGAACAATACTCTCCGATAGATTTTATATCTGCCATGAAACCAGTCGTATACTGAACGTGACTTAA
Source organism: Cryomorphaceae bacterium ASP10-05a (assembly GCA_000981645.1). GTDB lineage: Bacteria > Bacteroidota > Bacteroidia > Flavobacteriales_D > Sanyastnellaceae > ASP10-05a. The sequence continues at coordinate 8,196 of LAQC01000005.1, forward strand.
CGCTATGATTTCAGGTTTGAATTCTTTGGCATGTGCGATAACACTTGCTGCCGTAAACCTATTATTAGCATCAGGAGAAACCATTTTTAATTCAAAATCTCTTAGTCCCAATGGCATCCATAAGCTAGGGTAGTCGTTATCTAAAAGAAGCACTTTCTTGAAAACTTCTAGAGAGGGAAGCAGGTAATTAAACCCTACAGAAAATGAGTTAACCAGACAGACTTCATCTTTAGAACAGTTTAAATACTCTGCCAGTAACGATTGAGTTTTAGGTAATCCTATAGAATCAAAATCTGCTCTAATTTTAGTGATGTCTTCTAGCGATTCAGAACGAATCTTGTTCATTTTAAGCGCATTTTTTCTGCTAAACAAACCATCGTGAGCCGTGTCTAAATACGTAATGTCAGCAGTTCTATAGTCTTCTTTAATCATAACGGAAAACTAAGAAAAATTTAGTGGAATCAGTAGCTATCTTTTCGGGTTTGAGGTTTTACTTCACTACGCTCAGGAGTTGATACACTTTGAAGTGCTTACCAGCACTGAGCAAAGCAAAGTGCAGACCACCAACTCCCAACTTCGGTCACTGGGCGTCAGTCGAAGTGCCAACTCTCTAAAGCTCTTCAAATACAAAACCCAAAACAGGATTCGTGTTTGATTTCTTCCAAACAACATTTAAGTTGGTCCGTTGTGGGAAATCGGTAAGGTCTATGAATTTGATGTCTAAACTAAACGTATTCTTAAGAGACTTAGGCACCACAGCCAATCCGAAACCACTTTCTACCATCTTATAAATGGTGAGCGCGTTAACTGATGTATGAGATATCTGTGGAGAATATCCAGAATCTAGAAACAGACTCATAACCTCTGAGTAGTATGTAGGGCTGTAGTCTTTCTCGAAGAGAATGAAAGATTCCTCTTTCAGCTGCTCCATGTGGTTTAGTTTGCTTTTAGTTAGCGGGTGCTCTTTGGGCAACACCAAACAAAAAGGTTCTGTCAAGATGGTTCTCATTTCTAATGATTTAGGAACATCGCTTAAGCGAACGAATCCTACGTCTATAGATCCATCTAGAAGAGCTTCTACTTGCATCGAATTGTCCATTTCGGCCAACGAAAACTTGACGGTAGCATGCTTGGATTTAAACTTTTCTAGCAAGCTAGGAACCACACCTTGCATGGCTGATCCTACATAACCGAGCTTTAATGTCCCTTCAGCACCTTGGTGGATTAGTTTGGTTCTTTCTAGCCCCTGCTGAATAGTTTCTAGCCAAGTCTTAGCATCTATTGCGAGGTGTTTTCCTGCTGCTGTGAGCTCCACTTTTCTGTTTGTTCTGGATAGAAGTGAAACGCCAAGTTGTTCTTCTAGCTGCTTTATTTGTCTGCTAAGTCCGGGCTGGGAGATAAATAACTTCTCTGCTGCTTTTCTAAAGTGAAGTTCTTCGGCTACGGCTAGGAAATACCTCAGATGACGGAGTTCTATTTGATTACTCATGGTTATCAAAAGTACAATTAAATGATATTGTTAGTTATTAAAAGGTTGTTGAACTTTGGTATATGTTTAAATTAGGAATAGACCATTTGACTGCAGGCGTGGCATTAGCTATAGCCAGAGGCACAAAAGATATAGAAATCAGCGATGTAGCACGTGAAAATGTAAAGGCTTCAGAAGCCATAGTAGCTGAATTAGCGGCTGGAGATAGAACCGTATATGGTATAAATACAGGTTTTGGACCATTGTGTGATACTAAGATTTCTCCTAAGGATACAAAGGAATTGCAACGCAAAATTTTACTTAGCCATTCCGTAGGAACTGGTGAGCCAATTTCTAAGGAATTGAGTAAGTTGATGCTCATTCTTAAAGCGCATGCGCTGTGCAAAGGGTTTTCTGGAGTTTCAGAAGCGGTAGTCGATAGAATCGTTTTCCAAATCAAAAATGATATTATTCCTGTGGTTCCCAAACAAGGTTCTGTTGGAGCTAGTGGAGATTTAGCGCCATTATCGCATTTATTCTTGCCTCTTTTAGGCGAAGGATATGTGTGGGGCGAAGAAGGCAGAATGCCAGCAGCTAATGTGTTGTCAAAAAACGGATTAAAAACTGTTAGCTTAGGAGCTAAAGACGGTTTAGCGCTTATCAATGGAACTCAGTTTATAGCCTCTCACGCCATTAAATTGGTAGAAAGAATGTACAATGTTCTTTCCCTAGCAGATATATCTGCTGCCATGATGGTAGAGGGATTATTGGCCTCTGAAATGCCTTTCAATGCCCAATTACATGAAACCAGACCGCATATAGGAAATGTACATGTGGCTTCTAGGGTGAGAGCTCTGCTGAAAGATTCAGGAATAGTAGTTTCTCATGAAAACTGTGATAAAGTCCAGGATCCATATTCATTAAGGTGTGTTCCTCAAGTCCATGGAACGAGCAGAAATGCTTGGCTTCACTTGAAAGAAACGCTAGAAGTAGAGATAAATTCAGTAACAGATAACCCGATAGTTTTCTCTACAGATTTAACGATCAGCGGTGGAAATTTCCATGGCCAGCCTATGGCACTGCCTATAGATTATGCAGGACTAGCTTGTTCAGAGATAGGAAATATCTCAGACCGTAGAGCCTATTTAGCGTTAGAAGGAAAGTATGAGGGAACTCCTAGGTTGCTTATGGAGGGCACAGGGTTGGATTCAGGGTTTATGATATTGCAGTACACTACAGCAGCATTGGCTAGTGAGAATAAAGGATTATGCTGGCCAGCTAGTGCAGACAGTATACCCACCAGTATGGGCCAAGAAGATCATGTAAGTATGGGAAGCATCAGCGGCAGAAGGGCCAATGAGATCTGTGGTAACGTAGAGCAGATTTTAGCCATAGAATTAATGTTCGCTGCACAAGCCTATGATTTCAGAAAGAAAGAGGGCTTAAAAGGAAGCGATGTGATGGAAGAGTTACACTCAGAAATCCGCAAACATGTAGCTTTCGCCACTGAAGATAGAATCTTCGGAGATGATATAGAAAAGATGGTAGAGTTGGTTAGGAATGGAGCGTTGCAACGCGTTACAGAAAAGCATGAAGACTTCAAGAAGACTGCACACTCGGAGTTATTTGAAACGTATTAGAATGGGTTCGGGGTTTGGAGTTCGAGATGAAAAAAGCAAAAATTATTCCCCTCCTTGGAGGGGTTGGGGGTGGGTTAATGTGGAAACGAAACGTTCACATTTAGTCTAGAAAATATTGATGAGGAGACTTAAGTCTAAATAAATAAAAATGATAGATACAGAGACTAATTTCAAACAAGCTATAAAAACCGGAATCCCATCAGAACTTCCTGCTGCAAAAGAAATCCCGTTTAGCGCTAATCGAGCGCCTAAGCGTAAGGATATTTTGAGTGTAGAGGAAAAGAAACTGGCTATTAGAAACGCGCTGCGTTATTTCCCCGCCAGATGGCATGTGGAATTGGCCGCTGAATTCAAGAAAGAATTAGAAGATTACGGTAGAATCTACATGTTTAGATTCAAGCCCGATTACGAAATAAAGGCACGACCTATCAGTGATTACCCTGCAGAAAGTCAGCAGGCAGCTGCTATCATGCTCATGATTCAGAATAACCTAGACCCAGCAGTGGCGCAGCATCCTTATGAGCTGATTACCTATGGTGGAAATGGAGCTGTGTTTCAGAACTGGGCGCAGTACATTCTTACCATGCAGTACCTGAGCGAAATGACTGAAGAACAAACCCTTCACATGTATTCTGGTCATCCTATGGGGTTATTTCCATCTGGAAAAGAGGCGCCCAGAGTAGTGGTGACTAATGGTATGATGATTCCGAATTACTCCAAGCCAGATGATTTAGAAAAATACAATGCACTGGGAGTAACTCAGTACGGGCAAATGACCGCTGGTTCATACATGTATATAGGGCCGCAGGGAATAGTTCACGGAACCACTATTACGGTGATGAATGCTTTCCGTAAAAGACTAAAAGAAGGAGAAACGCCTAAAGGTAAAATATTCCTTACAGCAGGACTAGGCGGTATGAGTGGAGCACAACCTAAGGCGGGAAATATAGCAGAATGCATCACCATTTGCGCAGAGGTAAATGATGAGGCTTCCTCTAAACGTCATGAGCAGGGTTGGGTAGACGAGTTGATTTCAGACATGGACGAGCTGGTGAGCAGAACACGCGTTGCAATGCAAAACCAAGAAGTCGTATCCATAGCCTACCAAGGAAACGTGGTAGATATCTGGGAGCGCTTCTACGAAGAAGAAATTTTCATTCATTTAGGTTCAGATCAAACCTCACTGCACAATCCATGGAGTGGAGGATACTACCCAGCAGGGATAGCTTATGAAGAAGCTACATTACTGATAAAAGACAACCCTTCCAAGTTTGAAGAGTTGGTGAAAGAATCATTAAGAAGGCATGCTGCAGCAGTGAATAAGCACACAGAAAGAGGAACCTATTTCTTCGATTACGGAAATGCATTTCTACTGGAGTCAAGTAGAGCGGGAGGGAATGTGATGGCTGAAAACGGTATCGATTTCAAGTATCCTTCTTACGTTCAGGATATTTTAGGGCCTATGTGTTTTGATTATGGTTTTGGGCCATTTCGTTGGGTATGTGCATCAGGCCTGCCAGAAGATTTAGACAAAACAGACGATATAGCTCTCCGCGTAATGAGAGAAATAAAACCTACTGCTCCAGCTGAAATTCAGCAGCAGATGCAGGACAATATCCAGTGGATAGAAGATGCCAAAAAGAACAAACTCGTAGTAGGTTCACAGGCCAGAATACTCTATGCAGATGCAGAAGGAAGAGCCAAGATAGCAGAGGAGTTCAATAAAGCAGTAAACTCAGGAGAGCTAAAAGCAGCCGTAATTTTAGGAAGAGACCATCACGATGTATCTGGAACAGACTCCCCATTCCGAGAAACCAGTAACATCTATGACGGTTCTAAGTTCACCGCAGATATGGCCATCCATAATGTGATAGGAGATAGCTTTAGAGGAGCTACTTGGGTTTCTATCCATAACGGAGGAGGCGTAGGTTGGGGAGAAGTAATGAACGGAGGTTTTGGTATGCTGCTAGACGGAAGCGCAGAAGCAGAAGCCAGACTAAAAAACATGCTCTTCTACGATGTAAACAACGGGATAGCCAGAAGAAGTTGGGCTAGAAACGAAGAAGCTCTATTTGCCATTAAACGGGAGATGGAGAGGACTCCAGGGTTGAAGGTGACTGTAGCTCAGATTGTGGATGATTCGATTATTGATGGGTTATAGGTCCTAGTTTGGGGTTTAGAGTTCATAGTTTGGAGTTGTCACTTCGGCTGCGCTCAGTGACCGAGGGTTGGAGGTTTGATGTTAGAAATTGTGCGCGGGGCTTCCTCTAGGACAGGAGGTTGTGGGCGGGAAGGATTCCAGTGTTGATGATTACTGTTTCTCAGATTGTGGATGATTCGGTTATTGATGAGCTAGCGCATTAAAGAAAAAAAATGGTTCTATCTTTGGCAGAGGGGTTGTGTCTTTAAGAATTAAAACTTTATCTCTCATCAGTTCAGTTTCGTCAAATATTCTTAAAATGTTATATAGATTTTCACAATATTGTTTTTGACCGTCATGATGATGTGACTCGATTTTTTTGACGTTGTCATGCTGGAAGATATTTCTTAATAATGTTTTATCTCCCATTCCACAAGAATGACCAATTATTTGAACATATATTTCTTTATCTGTTTCTAATAAACCTAAAACCTGCTTATATTGGGAAAGCCTTAAGTATTCTGAACATTAACTCTTACCGAACTTATAACTGTTCATTCAGATCACCTACTTCACAGCCTTCTACTCGCCTCATTTTTAGATTTAGTCTTTTTACCAGAGACCGCGTTTTTATTAGAAATGTTATAGGTTACCCAAAACGTAATAGTTCTACTAATCGGTTTTGTATCAGCCACAGTGTAGAATGTGTCAAATTCTCTGATGTTCTTATATCTAAGCGTGTTAAAAATGTCATCCAGATAGATTCTACAGTTCAGCCTTTTGTCAAAAAATGATTTTTTAAATACTACATCTGCGCCATATACTTCCGTGGCTATAAAAAAGGCATCAGCCTTAAGTGAGGTATAGGCTGCAGAGATATCTATACTAGTGGTTTTATTAAAGGAAAAGGTATTGAATACCTTTATATTGAATGTATTCTGCTTAAAAGAAGTGGTGCTTTCATCATTTACAAACCTTCTATTTAGAACATATCCAGAGAATCTAAGAAACCACCACTTTTTAATTTGTTTAGAGGTGTTGAATTCAGAACCAAACTGCACCTGAGCTCCAGTGTTGAATTTTCTATAGTAGGCTATATCGTTTTCCAGAAAATAAAGGCCATTTATAGCATCTTTAGTTTTGCTATAAAACACAGAAACTCGGCTTTTCTTAAAATCATAATTAATATCCAGTTTATCTACAAACTCTGGAGAAAGATCAGGGTTCCCTATGAAAAATTGAAAGTCATTAACTTTGGTAATGTAATTCCCCAAATCTCTAAAAGAAGGCCTTCTAAGACTCTGAGAAATACTGGCGGAAATACTTTTGTTACCCGGGAGTTCCCTTGAATAGAAGAAGGAAGGAAACCAATTTAAATAATCTTGATTCACCAAACTATCAGTGAGAAAATCAATTTTGTCCACAGCTGTATTCTCTATTCTTAAACCCGTTTTAAAGAAGTTCTTTTCACCAATTTTTTTGTCTAAAGAAATATAAGAAGAGGAGATATCTTCTTTGTAGTTAAAGTCATTCTGAGGAGTAGAGCTGTCTATAGAGTTATCTTCAAATAGTTCTTCAGTAATTAGACTATTCAATCTATCAGTTCTAGAAGCTTGTATTCCAAAATCTATGTTCAGGTCATTTTTTAATTGCTTTTCATAATCCAGTTGAAAAGATTGAATAGTTGTTTCAGAATCTGATAAGTAACGGGTCTTACTGTTTTCAAACGTACCGTTGTCATAAGTGGTGGTTACGGTACTAGGGCCATTCCGTAGATTTTTAGAATAATCTACAAACACACTTAGCTTATCTTTTTTACTAATAACCCATTTGTAATTTAGAGTACCATTAACTCGATTATTGTCGTACTTCCCATCAGTATTGTTGTCTCCAGAATCGGTAAGAGCATCTGCTAAGAAATAGTTCACTTTTCCTAAATCATCGTTTTTAAAATCACTGAAAAACCCAAATACTTCAAAGCCAATTTCATGATTTTTATGCAGCTCGTTTATAAAGCCTAATTGATAGTTATGCTTTTTGTACAACGTTTCTGTAGCTAATGATGTGGTGTTTAATTGATTTGACTCTCTGTAATTCACTTCATTATCAATCTGCTGTAGGTTATGATTTCTGCGGTAATTGTAAAGGCCATATAAGTTCCATTTTTCTGTCCCATAATTCACATTAAAGCCAGAGTACCTGAGGTCAAGTCCGTTTCCTCTAGGCGTGTAGTATGATTTAATTGTTGATCTTAATCCGAGTGCTTTTTCCTTTAGAACTATATTTATAATTCCTCCTGTAGAGGTGGCACTGGTATTAGAAGATTGGTTGGATTGAATCTCAATGCGCTGTACATCCTCAGAGTTTAAGTTTGAAATATAATTGGCTAAATCTTCGCCATAGATTTTCAATGGTCTTCCGTTGACTAAAACAGTAGCACTCTCATTCCTCATTTGAATCGCGCCTTTTCCATCTACCCACACACTGGGAGTTACTGCGAGTAGTTCCATTCCGTCATAGCCAGACTTAAGAGGAGTACTTTGAACATTAAAAATAAGCTTGTCGCCTTCTCGAGTAATCATAGATTTTTCTCCTGTGATCACGGCTTCATCTAGTTCTCCTGCAGATTGTACTAACACAATTTCCTCGAAGTTTAAATTTCCTTTTAGTTCAGTTTCCCATTTTTTAAAACCAATAAATTCCACCGATAATTTACAGTCGGAAAACCCACCATCGTCTTGAAAGGTAAATGCACCCTTTTCGTTTGTAATGCCAGCATCGATAATAGAATCTGAAGAAATAGAGATTAGGAATACATTGGCAAACTCTATGGGAGCTTTACTCTCATCTACTACTGTTCCACTGCATGTGTGAACCTGTGCAGTGCATGCTGCAGAAAGGAAGAGTAGAAAAAAGCAGAATGAAGTAAAGACTTTTATCATGGATAGGTTCAAGTGATTCTGGTAATAGAACTCACTATTTGAAGTAAAATTATAACCTTAACAGGTTGTAAGTTGAAATCAAAACGATACTTAAGAACATTGTTATATCATAATAATGCAAAAGGATACAGCGTGACTTACTAGAAAAGAAGAATAGGAATTAGTACTAGCCATATTCTTTTGTTCTGCTTTCTTTATTTTCCAATTATTGAGCTTACCCGCGAAGGGTTTGTTTTGTCAAGAGTTTGAGGTTCTACTAAATCTAAAAGCTACATACCTCAGTGTTAGAATTTATGAAAAGCCAAGAATCAAAACAAAGAATACGATTAGAAACAGAATAGGTAGGGCATTAGAGTTAACCTATTGGAATGGATCACTAAATTTTTCATTTGTAATGAACTCTTCATCCGTTAAAGTATTAAGGAAAGCGACTAAAGCAGCTTTTTCGTTTTCAGAAAAATCATAGTTAACAGGATTATCACTGTCATCTAATAAGAAAGGTTGTAGTGTAGGATGGTTTTGTATTCCAGTACTATAATGATTTATTACTTCTTCAAGAGTACTAAATCTTCCGTCATGCATAAATGGTGGTCTTAGAGCTACATTTCTAAGTGATGGAACTTTAAATTTCCCCGTGTGCCCATTGATTCCAGTTGTCTCAGATATACCCAAATCGTCCGTAGAGAAAAGGTCAAGTCCATTGTTAGTGCCACTTGTTGTAGCATTTGTGGCTAAAAGAGGAGCTGTAAATGCTTCGCTTAGATGACAACTATTACAAGAAGGTGCCGCTAAATTTTGTGAATTGAAAATTTGCTTTCCTAGATTTTCTTCTAGAGTAAAGTTTGGAAAATCTACTATTGGAGAATTGACCATAGTTCTTCCTTGATCATATTTGGAGTTAAAGCTAACTAAGCTTCTTACAAACTGGGCAAGGGCTTTGGCTATTCTATCAGAAGTGACAATGTTATCTCCAAAAGCGTTTTCGAAAAGTGTAGCTGAATAAGATTGGTCTGATACGGTTTGTACTATTTGATCCAAGGTCATGCCCATTTCTACTGGATCTTGAAATGGCATCAGAACCTGATCCTCTAATGACTCAGCGCGTTCATCCCAAAAGAATTTACCAGTTTCATAGAATCTGGCGTTGGTCAATCCCATTGAATGTCTTCTGGTAGTTCCCCCGTCAAATCCCAGGCTTAAAAGAGCATCATCTGAGAAGCCTTTTTCCTGAATGTGGCAAGAGGAACAAGAAATGGTGCCATTAGCACTCAGTTCTTTTTCATAAAAAAGTACTCGGCCTAAAGTTGCTCCAGCATTTGTTATAGGATTATCCAAAGGAGTATTGTCACTTTCTATAGCTGCATATTGAAAGCCGAAATTAGCAGGGTAATCATTGATAAGAAAGTGGTTAGGAAACTCAGTATTTTCATAGTCAAAGGACTCTTCAGGTAAACTCAGATTATTGTTAGAGCTATCTGAATCACACGTTTGAGTTTTTTCATCCTTTTCACATGAACTCAATATCAATAAGAAAATCGTTACTAGGAAAGTCAGAACTTTATAATTCATGATGATTTTATTTACAGTGTATGTCTGTTTAGACATCAGAACAATTAAGAGGTTTAATTCAGCTATAAAAGTTAATTTTTCTATCGTAAAAAACAGACCTTAAAAATCAAAATTTTAAATCAAACACCCGGAAAACCAAACATAAGCCATGGTGATGAACGCCAAAGCATTAGAGCCCAAAGCGAATAATTTCATTTGGCCTACAGTGTAATTGTTGCTCTTAAAAAGCACCAATACATCCAACAGCAACCAAAGTAATCCTAAGGCTAAGAAACCTCCAAAAATGTATTCGTTATAAGCGATGAACATAAGTAGAACTTCGGCAATGACTATGGAAATGATTAGCCATTTAGCTTTTTTAACGCCTAAAATGGTAGCCGTTGTTTTTCTACCACTGGCTCGGTCAGGCTCTATGTCCATGACTTCTCCCATTAAATGAGATTGCCACGCGAAAAGAAGCAAATACACATAGGTAAGAACAGGAATGTCATGGGTATCATTAATGTAAATGCTTAAAGGAACTATGAGTAAATAGCCAACTTGAGCCAGTAACTCGAATGGAGGAAGTGTTCGCAAGCCTTTTCGAGGCAAATTATATAAGCCGTTTATTAGAATAAAAACGGCAAAAACTAGGGTGATTTTCCAATCACTAAAAAAGAGGAGTGGAGTAAAAAAGAGGAGTTGCGCCATGACAATAACCCTTCCTAATTTGTCCAATTGCTCTCTGCTAGCTCTGGCTCCGAACCAAAAACTATCTTTTCTGATGTTGTGTTTATCTATTTCGTAATCCACTATGTCATTCCATCCATAAACGATAAAGTTGAGAGGGAAAGTGACATAAAATAACCCATACCAAAAAGTCCATGTGTAGAGAAGACTTTCCATCTGTCCAGTGGGTAATATGTATAGCCAAATGGCAGCAAACCAGAGCCCTGGCCTAGATATTTTTAAGTAAAAAAGAAATTGCTTTATCACATGATAAACATACTAATTTATAGCCAGTTGGCCACGTTTAATCTTCTTCTGTTTAATTTTTTGGCAGCTATAATGAAGACGTATTACAAGGGTTACTAACCGAATTGCTGAAAACTCGCAATCGCTTCGTAAAACAATTGCTATCCTCTAAACCTTTATGTTGGCCGTAGCTTTTCTGTAATCTTAAAACCATGCTTCTGGCAAAGAGCAATGGCTTCAGTGTACTTTCTTCCTGTTTCTAGAATGCGCTTATTCTACCCCAGTTCAAAAGCTCATTTTTCTAGTTCTTTCAGAATAAGTGCTGCAACGCCTTTTCCTCTGGATTCCTCTACAGTAAACATTCGCTTTATTTTAGCTTTTTCGTTATCGTAACGTATTATAGCGCCACATCCAATGGCTCTATTGTTGTCCATACTCAGAACTACTTCGCTTTGTATAATGAGCTTTTCATTAATGGTCAAAAGGATGTAGGAGTAGGGCGTACTGTAGAATTCTATGATAGAAATAGATTTTATGCCGCTTTAGGTTATGCACTGAAGGATAACGTGAAATTCCAATTAGGCTGGATGCAACAAACGATTAATTCATGGAGCAAAGATCAAATCCAAATAAGTATGCATCATAGCTTCTAGAGTTATTCTCAATTAAAAAATTATAAACACCTTTATAGACGAACTCAATAATTGAGAGTTATGTAAATATTTTGTTGTGGATTTGGCTTCTTACCTTGTTTAAAATCAAAGATCTATTCGTTTTTTCATTAGGCAGGGTCTATCTTCATGTTTCACTACCTTTCGAGCTCTTACCAAATAAATTAATATGAAGTCCATAATCTTAGGTGTTGTATTCTCACTATTCGGCTTGTATTCGTTTTCTCAAAACAAAGTCCTTTTTATAGGGATTGATGGCTGCAGAGGAGATGCGCTTTTACAAGCATCCACACCTAATATTCAGGGTTTAATGGATAATGGAACCTGGACGATAGATGGTTTAAATATTCCACCTACTTGGTCTGGAACAGGCTGGTCTAGTATGCTCACAGGAGTTTGGCCGGCTAAACACAATGTGACAAATAACAGCTTTACTGACCCCAATTTCATTAATTATCCACACTTTTTTAATCATATAGAGAATAGTAATTCCGCGTTGCAAACAGAATCTATAGTTCACTGGGGTCCTATAAATTCTGAAATCTTAGATTTAGCTGATTATGAAGAAATAGTAGGCACAGATGAGGAGGTCAAAATCGCTGGGATAGACAGATTACTTAATAATGACCCAGATGTTCTATTTCTGCACTTCGATGATGTAGACCATGCGGGCCATAATAATGGATTTTCACCTGCTGTTCAACCATACTTAGAAGCCATAGAAACTGTAGACCAACAAATAGGAGAAGTACTCACAGCACTTGTGAACCGTCCCACTTACGCTTCAGAAAACTGGTTGGTATTGGTTTCTACTGATCACGGAGGAAGTCCTTCTGGTCATGGAGGGTATAGCTTAGAAGAGCAGAAGGTTTTCCTAATAGTTGGCGGAGGTACAGCACTAGCAGGAGTTCAGGAGTCAGCAGTAACATCCCAATATAACTGGGATGACTACCACATGTTTGATGATAGTAATTTTGGTGCAGCCAATGATGCTAGTTTGGGAAACTTCGGGACGAACGATTTTTCTATGGAATGCTGGGTAAAGACTTCAGGTTGGATTGGTGATCCTGCCATTATTTCTAATAAAGACTGGGGTAGCGGCGTGAATACAGGATATATTTTCGCTGGAAATACTAATGGTACCACTTGGAAAGTAAATATTGGAGACGGGGGAGACAGATTAGATATGGAGGGAGGAGTAATAAATGATAATGAATGGCATCATTTAGCATTAACATGTGATAGAGATGGAGAAGCTTCGTTATTCCAAGATGGAAGGTTGATAGGACAAGCTTCAATGAATAATATAGGGAACGTAAATTCCGGTTTATCCCTTTGTATGGGACAAGACGGAACTCAATCTTATGCATACTCATGGAATGGAGCTATAGCAGATGTTAGAATCTGGGATGCTGTTATTTCTCATGAACATATAGCTAGTTATTCATGTGAGCATCTTACGGCTACACATCCAGATTATGCTTCTTTGAGAAACCACTGGAGAATAGACGAAGGAGTGGGAAGTACATTAATTGGAGAGTTGGCTTCGCAAAATTTCATGGTGAACGGCACTACTAATTGGACACTAGGCGCAGAGACTTTTCACTGTGAAGATTTTTCAAATACACCCAGAATAATAGACTTGGTTCCTACAGCTATTAAGCATTTAGGGCTAGACATTCTTCCAATTTGGGAGTTTGATGGAGATTGTTTTGGGCTAGTACCACCAGCCTGTGCGATTAACGGATTTTCGTTAGGCGTGCAAACTGGTTGTGAGGCGCTATTAGGCCTATACCTTCAGCAAGTCATTTTGGATTACGGGAATCCAGATGATTATAGTTCTCTAGATATTAATGGAGTTCAGTTTTCTGTCTCTACAGGACAAAATGAATTCTTACTTACAAATTTAACGGCAGATGGTGCAGACGTAGACTTGACAGTGAGCTTTACGGAAGATGCGAACTGTGAGGCTACTTTTTTATCGGCTTTTACAGCTCCAGATCCGTGTGGATTAACCTGTCCAGGAGACTTTAATAATGATGGAGCAGTTAATGTTTCCGACTTAGGCGGGTTCTTAGCCGTATTCGGGTCGTTGTGCGATTAATTATTTAAGGAAAGTTCAGTTGAGATTCTCTTTTATTATTACGATTTTTGGAACATGAAAATTCAAATTACAGTTTTAGCACTTGTCTGTTTAGTTCAGCTAGGATACTCTCAGGAGGAATCTAAGATTCTTTTTCTAGGAAATAGCTATACTTATTATAATGATTTGCCCGGAATACTAGTGGATTTAGCAGCCAATGCAGGTCAAGATTTAACTGAGAGTTCTAACACTCCTGGCGGTGCCTCATTACAAGGGCATTCCTCAAATAATACTACTCTGAATCTTATAGCTCAGGGAGATTGGGATTTTGTAGTTCTCCAAGACCAGAGTCAAATGCCTTCTTTTCCGGAAGGTCAGTTTATGGCTGATTCCTATGAGTATGCACAAGAATTAAATCAAGCTATTCTAGGAGCTAACCCATGCACAGAAACAGTTTTTTATATGACTTGGGGAAGAGAAAATGGAGATGCGAGTAACTGCCCTAATTGGCCGCCAGTATGCACCTATGAGGGAATGGATGACTTGTTGGCAGAGCGTTATCAGCTTATGGCTACTGATTTTAGTGGTATAGTATCACCAGTAGGGAAAGTTTGGAGATACCTTAGAGACAATGAGTTAAATGTAGATCTCTATAACAGTGATGAAAGCCATCCTTCTATGGCAGGCAGTTATGCAGCAGCAGTTACTTTTTTTACAACTATCTATAGAATGGATCCTACCATCCTCACAGAGAATTCAGGATTAGATGCGCTCACAGCAGAAACGATAAGAGAGGCTGTTAAACAAGTTGTTTATCTCGATTTACAAGCACATCTTATAGGAACGTACGACATACAGCCAGCTTTTGAAGTGATTATTTATGAAAATACTGGAGATCTAGAATTTATAAATACTTCTATAAACGCTACTCAGTATACTTGGAATATCAATGGGGAAGAATTTTCTTCAGAGGATGTGTATTATACTGCAGATTATCAAGAGGTACAAGTGACGTTAACCGCTGAGAATGTCTGCGGTACTTCTACCTCTGAAGTGATGACTTATGGCTTTGGAAACTCAATAGAAGAAAAGGAGGTTTCACCGCTTTTAGTTTATCCTAATCCAGTGAAGGATAACGTTAGTTTTAATAAAAAAGTAGAGCGAGTTCAAATTAAAGACTACCAAGGAAAAGAGCTAGAGACGTTGACCGTGAATGATAATCAGGTGAATTTAGAGCATCTTTCTCCAGGAAAATATTTACTGCTCTGCTTTACTGTAGAGGGAGAATTCACTTTTGAAATGATAAAAGAATAATCCTCTTTTGTGTTTTTTAAACTTAACTCCTCTGTGCGGTGAGAACTCTGTTTTTTCCACCAGTAGGTTTGGTTAGTTATTATTCGAAAAGAATAAAACTCCAGCTTGTTTCCTAAATATGGAAATGACTAAGCCAGTTCGTTTAATTCAATCCGTTTTGCTCACAAGCCACCTAAAAACTGCGAAGTGGCTAAGTGGCTGAAATTGTAATCTTTCTCGCGATTATTAAACGTGTAAAACGTGAATGATTGGTCTAAATTAGTTTAGTCTTGTTCAATGGAAATTTTAAAGACTCACTATCACCCAGAAATAGACTCATTGGAAGATAAATCTATTTTTACAAGGCTGGCTACTAGGAGTATCACACTTCGTGGAGACTCCATATTACTGCTTTATACTGAAAGGTATGAAGACTACAGCTTGCCAGGTGGAGGGTTAGATGAAGGCGAAAGTAAAACCGAAGGGATGATTCGGGAACTTAATGAAGAAACAGGGGCCAGAGAGATTAAAAATATAAAGCCTTTTGGAGTGTACGAAGAATACAGACCATGGTACAAGCCAGATTATGACATTCAACACATGATTTCTTATTGTTATACATGCGATATAAGTAAAGATCTAGGCGTAGCCAAAATGGAATCCTATGAGACAAAGAATGGCATGAAAGCTAAATGGGTTAACATCCACGAAGCTATAAATCATAATAATAGGACAATGGACACCAGCGAGAAGAAAGGAATGTCTATTGAACGAGAAACCTTTTTATTAAAGCTTATCGTTGAAAGAGTAACTGCGTAAGGTCACGTTGACTGTAAAATAAATTTGCCGATTATTCTAATGTAAAATCACAGACTTTAGATCCTAATTAGTGTGCATTTCCAGATAGACTTTTCTAATCTTCAGTGCATCTTTAGAGTACCTTTCGAGCGATTATTAATCCATTTGTTTTGAAAAAATTCACAGAATTAGGTGTTAGCCCAGACTTTGTAAAAGGACTCGCTGATTTAGATATTTACGAACCTACTGATATTCAGAAGAGAGTCATTCCGCTTCTGTTGGACGGGGATAAAGATATGGTAGCACAAGCACAAACAGGCACAGGGAAAACCGCAGCGTATGGGCTTCCTCTGTTAGAGAAAATGGACCCTGAAATTAAAATAGTTCAGGGATTAATACTATGTCCTACGCGTGAACTGGCTAAACAGGTAGCCAAACAGTTGTTCAAATTTACCAAGTATTCTGCTAAAATTTTCACAGAAGCGGTTTATGGAGGAGAGCAGATTGACCGTCAGATTAGCGCATTGCACCGCCCAACTCATATTGTAGTGGCTACGCCAGGCCGACTAATCGACTTAGTAAGACGAAAAGCGGTTGATTTAAGAAAAGTTAAGACCGTAGTGTTAGATGAGGCAGACGAAATGCTGAGCATGGGCTTTAAAGAGGAATTAGATGAGATCTTGGGATTTCTTCCAGCCATTGAAAACAAATGGCTTTTTTCAGCAACTATGCCGCATGGAATTCAACAAATTATTTCTAAACATTTGGCCAAAGATGCCGTGCGTATTGAAGTAAGGAAAGAAGACACCGTCAATAAAAATATTTCACATCAGTATCAGACATGCCTTGACTCAGAAAAGCTCTATGCGTTGCAAAAATTCTTAAAATCAGAAGATCAAAACCGAGGAGTAATCTTTTGTAGAACAAAAGCGGCTACTAAAAAGCTAACCCTACAACTGATCGCAAAGAATATAGCCACAGATGCTATTCATGGTGATTTAATGCAGAAAGAACGCGACAAAGTAATGCGCGCATTTAAAAATGAAAGTATACGTGTTCTTGTAGCCACAGATGTGGCGGCTCGTGGAATCGATATTTCAGACTTAACCTTCGTGGCACATTACCAATTACCTGAAAGTGATGAGTACTATACGCACCGAAGTGGACGAACGGCACGCGCAGGAAAACGAGGTATTTCTATGTGTTTTGTGAATACAGCGGAGTCTAAGGTTCTGCGTAACTATGAACGTACATTGGGTATCAAGTTTCGCCAAGTAAAATAGGACGTCTATTACCCTAGGAGAGTTTAGTTTTTTGGATCACAGTTTATAATTAGAATCAAAGACAGGAGCTAGGACTGTACTTTTGAAGGAGAGATGTTAGTACTGATTGTGCTCTCTTTTGGTGTCTAACATGCTTGACCCACAGATGAAAAAATATTCAGTAAGCTTCGGAGTTAGCGCAATAGAATCGATCGTTAAAGCTTACGTTTTATCTTATCTTTAGCTTTGTTGGTTTTCAATCTAGATGTATATGGACAATGTAATTTCAATTGATTTTTTCGCTCTAAGGATTGATGAGCCCATGGTATCACTTACCGACCTGCTCGTTAGTTTTCTCTGCCTTTTGTTCTTTTATAAAATGCATAAAAGCCCAACCAAAAATTTATCCTTCAGCTATTTTAAATATTATTTTTTGATTATGGGTTTGGCCACCCTATTTGGAGGGTTATTAGGCCATGCGTTTCAATACATGATTAGTAGCAGTTGGAAACTGGTGGGCTGGGTGATTAGTATGTTTGCTATTATGCTTATCGAAAGAGGCGCTATAGAGCATGCTGGCATCCTCTTAAAAAAGAAGTACCTCAAAGTGTTAAGAGTCGTAAATGTTATAGAGTTTGGCGTTTTCTTGTTTCTTACCTTCTATACTTTAGACTTCTTTTACGTACAGATTCACTCTGGGTATGGATTAGTATTTATTGTTTTACCCATTGAGGTTTTGCTGTTGATTAAAACTAGAAATGAGGCCAGCAGATACATCATGGCTGGAATTGGTTTTGCGGCCTTATCTGCACTTACCTTCTCTTTAAAACTCTCTCCCCATGAATGGATGAATTATCTGGCTATTAGCCACATTTGGATGGCTATGGCTACTATTTTTATTTATTTAGGGGCAGTAAAAATTCAAGATAATAAGTGTTAAATACAATCTGTTTGGGGCCATTATGGCCAAGCAGAGTACTAACTTCTGAATCCATAATACAGAGATGACTGTGTGTGTTCTGTTTCCGAAAAACAAAAATATGTGCGGCATTAGAGACATGGCCAAGTAAATTAAATCTGAGTGTAAACCTCATGAGATAGTCCACGCGTTAGATGATTTTAGACTAATATTACCAGCATGATCTATTTATCTCATGAGGAGAATCAAATTCACACAGTCACTAGTTTTGAAGACCTTATTTCTACGCCTTTTCATGGAGAAATAAATGCTATTGGTTACACTCGTGAGCTAATAGGTGATTTTTCTGAGATTGTTAAAAAGGTTCAGCTAAACGGAAATATGGCAGAACTGGATCTAGAGAAGCTTCGTGAATTACAGTTGAGTGCACAGGGAGAGCTTGCTCGTAAGATTCTTTTAAATGACTTGAAGGTATTGAAAGCCCATGGCGCATCTCCTGTTCTTAACCTTATCAAGTGCTATGAGAGGGATGATGCCTACCCGTTTTTCCCTACCGATGTTTATTCTTTTCATGTGGATCGCTCACCTGTACCTACAGATACTTTTTTATGCACTTACCATGGCGAAGCGAGTGAGATAGTGCCAAATTCAAAAGCCAAACAAAAAGTGCTCATCCCAGAAATACGGGACGAACTCAAAAAAATATATGACGGAGCAGAGGAAGGTTTTGAATCATTTTTAAGTGAATACTTCTTTGATTTACACTACCGAGCAGAGCCTAAGGCACGTCTTATAAGCCTAGGGATTGGTCATGTATGGAGGTTGGCAGTAGATTACCCTCAAAGTAACGTCCTTCCATGTCTACACCGTGCCCCAAAAGAAAAAGCCGGTGAAACCCGGTTAATGATGATCTGCTAAACCCATTACAAAAGCTAAAAAAAGAAAGCCTTAACCTAAGAACCATTAGGAAATTCTATTCACCTAAGAGAGACCTTAAGTCATTTTATAATGGGTTAAATTTGAAGGACAATTTAGGTATTGATAAGCTCATTTTGTTTGTTCAATATGTTAGAAACAATAAAAAATCATGAATCCATTTCATCTCGCAATTCCAGTAAAAGACCTAGCTATTTGCAGAAAATTCTATAAAGAAGTATTAGAGTGTTCTGAAGGAAGAAGTTCAGAACACTGGGTTGATTTTAATTTTTTTGGCCATCAACTTGTTATTCATCAAAAACCAAATCAAGTCAATATTGAGAATCCAATCTCTAATTCCGTAGATGGGCATGATGTCCCTGTTCCACATTTTGGAGTTGTATTGGACTGGGACAAGTGGACTGAGTTATCTGAAAAATTAAATTCAAAAAAAATAGCTTTTATCATAGAGCCCTATATACGGTTTAAAGGAGAAGTTGGAGAGCAGGGAACGATGTTCTTTTTAGATCCGGAAAATAATGCACTTGAGTTTAAGGCATTTAAAAATATAAACCAGCTTTTTGAAAAATAGCATTTGCTACACATCACTAAAATAAACACTATTTTGTGAAAATAAAAGAGCCTTTACTAGATTAAAAACAAGGAATACAGACTTTAAATTAATTATGATGAAAACACTTATAACCCTATTGCTACTAGTTCCTGTGTTCTTAAATGCTCAGCAGACACTTAATGAAACTATGATTCATAATAGTGTGACTAGAGCTTACATTGTATACATACCAGCCACATATTCAGAAAATTCTGCTGTGCCGCTAATGTTTAATTTTCATGGGTATACCATGACCGCTAATGATCAAATGACATGGGGCGGAGATATGCGGTCTGTGGCAGATACGGCAGGGTTTATCTTGGTATATCCTCAAGGTACTCTTTTGGGAGGTAGCACTCATTGGAACGTAGGCTCTTGGACTTCCTGGAGCACCGCAGATGATATCGGATTTACTGAAGCAATGGTTAACAGTATTTCTGCAAATTACAATATTGACTTGAGTAGGGTTTACAGTTGTGGATATTCAAATGGAGGCTATTTCAGTTTTGAGCTTGCTTGTCAATTAAGTGGTCAAATCGCAGCAATAGGATCAGTTGGCGGGACAATGAGTTCAGAAACCTATGCGGCATGTAATCCCTCTCATCCAACTCCTGTAGTTACAATTCACGGAACATCAGATGCTGTAGTAAGTTATTATGGAGGTAATCCTTTCAATTCAGAATCACTCTCAAATGTTAACAGCTATTGGTCAGCGTATAACAATATTTTTTCTGTTCCCGTTGTGACTGATATTCCAGACATAAGTTCATTTGATGGAAGCACGGTAGAGAAAAGTGTCTATAATGATGGGGATAACTGTGTTTCTATGGAGCACTATAAAGTAATTGGGGGCGGCCATGATTGGCCAGGAAGTTGGGGTAATATGGATATCAATGCCAGCAGCGTGATATGGGACTTTGTATCAAAGTATGACATTGATGGGTTGATCGGGTGTGGATTTACTTCTGTAAATGATGAAAACACATTGAGTAATAAAACTTCAATTTACCCCAATCCCACAAATGACTTTGTTACGCTTAAAACGGAAATCATTAAATCTCAGGAATATGAAATTTATTCGATTACGGGAGAACTACTTTTAAATGGAACGATTGAAATAAATGAAAAAACTATTGATTTATCTGTCGTTCCCAAGGGTGTTCTCGTATTAAAAATAGGTAAGCAAACATTGAAATTGGTCAAAACAGATTAAGGAGTAAAAGCATATATAAAATCGCTAGAAAACATTCCAAATAGCACAAATGTGGAATCGTTAATTGCTAAGAATAAAAATTAGAAAGTAGCCTTCGTTTTATTTGTCAAACAACTCTTTTTGGACTGCCTCTTTATCCAAAACGACTCCTTACGACCTCCATTAAGTTTTCTGTTCTTTTAATAACACGCCTCAGTAATCGTTGTGGGCCTCATGGAATAAAACCTAAGATAATCAAGGAAATTATCTTCAAAGACAGAAAATTGACTGAATATTGATTAGACGCATTACTGCGGTTGCCTCTATTACTAATGTTAGAAGGGAAACCAATTAATTGAGCAGAACAAACAAAGGCTCTTTCTAGTCTGGTCGTTTTAGTTTTTTGTTTACGTCAAAACTAAACTTAAGTGCAAAATGTTTTGAAACTCCGTAAATTATTCTATATTAAGTAAAAAGACATCTATGATTAAAACAAAAGTTTTTGATAAAATAAATAAACCCGATAATTCAGAAAAAGCAGAAATTATAAATTTTCTATCTGTACATCTACAGGAGTTCGGAGATCCAAAGAAAGACATTCAAAAAGCAATAGACTATTCAGTGGAAGAGTTTACTTCATTTGGTGGATTTACGATGATAATTATGGATGATAATGTAATTGTAGGAGCAACTGTAATTAACCAAACGGGTATGGGAGGATACATACCTGAAAACATACTTGTTTATATTGCTACCCATAAAGATTATAGAGGAAAGGGTTTAGGTAAGAGTTTGATGCAAAAGGCAATCGACTATTCTAATGGTGATATTGCACTTCATGTAGAGGCAAACAACCCAGCAATACATTTATATAAAAAACTTGGATTTTCGAATCCATACTTAGAAATGCGTTTAAAAAAATAGTATGGCAGAACTACTGATTGCGACAAAGAAAATTCAAAACAATATTAAATACTTGAGTAAGTATTTTAAAGCCAATAATATTCATTGGAGCCTCGTGACTAAAGTGTTTTCGGGAGACAAAGAGTTTCTTAAGCACGTGTTAACCGATGATATAATTGAAAAGATTGATTCTGTTGGTGACTCCCGTCTAACCAGTTTAAAAAATTTGAAAGAGGTTAATCCTGGTATGCGGACAATTTATATTAAGCCTCCTGCGAAGATGTATGCGGATGATATTATAAAATATGCTGACATCTCTCTCAATAGTTCATTTACAACTATTATAGCGTTAAATGAAGCTGCGCTAAAGGCGTCTAAGATTCACCAGATTATAATTATGGTAGAACTTGGCGAATTAAGAGAGGGAGTAAAACGAACCGAGTTAATGAGTTTTTATGAGAAAGTATTTCAGCTTTCTAATATTAATATTATCGGCATAGGATCAAATTTAGGATGCATGTATGGAGTAGAGCCCACTTATGATAAATTATTACAACTATCTCTTTATAAGGAGCTTATATCCGCAAAATTCAATAAAGATTTAAAATATGTTTCAGGAGGTACTTCTATCACCCTTCCTCTTGTTGAGAACAATACAATACCTAAAGACATCAACCATTTCCGTATTGGTGAAGCTGTTTTTTTTGGAATAAGTCCCTTAGACAATAAGCAGTTTAAGGAATTATCGATTGATGCTTTCGAATTTACTGCCAACATTATTGAATTGGAGGAAAAAAAGATTATTCCTGACGGTATCATAAGTGATGGTAATATTGGGCATTCGGCAGAATTTGATAAAGAAGATATTACTGGCACAGCAATAAAAGCTATTCTTGATTTTGGTCTCTTAGATGTAGATCAAAATGATATAGATTTTATAGATACGAGCTTAGAATATGTGGGAATTACCTCTGATATGTTAGTAATTGATCTTGGTAAGAACAAAACTAAGGAAGGTGTACAGCGGTATAAAATCGGAGATAAGATACACTTTAAACCAAATTATATGGCAGTTGCACGACTGTTGAATTCAAAATTTATTGATAAAATGTATGTTTAGAGTAATCCAAAACAACATTGTCTTGAGCGTGTATTGGCTGAAAACCACTAGGCTTCATACTTCCTCCATTTAGCTCAATTTCACCTTCTTTAAGCCAACTGAATAATAGGAATACATAACCCTAGAAGAAACACAAGAGGAGTGAGCGCCTAATTCATTTTCAACTACAGTAGCTTAACCACATCGAGTAATAAACCAACTCAGTGTGATTAAAGATTTATTAGATTAGCCGAACCAAAGATATAGTACGGGTATGTGGAGCTTTCCTCATACACCTATGTTCTATGCAATAAGCACGCAAGTGTGCAATAAAAAATTGAGAAATAATGAAAAGTTATCTGCTGTTTTTTTTGGGATTGGGACTATTAGCTTCTTGTAACATCCTTGATGTGAAAGGCTCCACTGACCTGACTAATGATAAAGCAAAGATTATCAGTATTGATTTCAATACCACAGGCGGTGGTGATGTCCAATTTAAAATCAGCCCTGTCAATAGTGAGTATAAAATAAATATTATAAGATATCGATATGCCTCTGCTAGCGTTGAAACTGGCGTATCCGAAAACACGAACACAGAACTCTATGGGTTATTAAGTAAAATCTTCTCAGAGGAAATTGATATTCGGGATGAAGTTTATAAGCCGGAAGGTCAAACAGGTACTTGGACTACTGTAATAGTAAATTATGACACGCAGGAAGCTGTTAAAGTAACAAATGTAAGTGTAGTTAACAGATTGAGAGTTTTGTATGATTATATTGAAAATGAATCAAAATGAATCAATTAGTAGATTAGCGCAGTCAAACAATGATTTCTCGATTTATTAAGATCAATCACTGTTCTAATCACCTCCAAAAGTAATGTTAGTCATAAACCTAAAGAAGCTTCAGCCAGCCCCAGGGCTGAAGTGCAGAAACCACTGAATCCTAACAACAAGGTTATCACTCATAAATAATTAAACAATCACCAATAGCATTGATTCTAAAAAGCAACCAGAGCTTTGCTTTTAGCAGGTAAGAATACAAGTAAACGTTTTAAATAGTTGGAGGGGCCATTTGAGAAGGCATCAAGAGCCATGCTTTAGTATGAAGCAAGAGTGGCCGCTGATGCTCTTAATAGGTATACTTTTGTAATGTAATTTGTTAGGCTTGTTATGCTTTGCAATATCATGCAACTAGAAAATTAAAACATGAAGTATTGTGGAATAGAATTAAAATCCAATGAGGCCAGAATTGTCAGTATTGAAGTTGATGAAACTGGTGAGTACAACTACATTTCTACCAAGACTAAAAAGATAAAGTTGAATGACTCTAAATCTCAAGAGGCCACTATATCCTTCAAGGAGGAATTCACTAAGCTTTTCCAAGACAATAATTTCGAAAAAATAGGAATTAAGGAAAGAATGAGAAAAGGGAAATTTGCAGGAGGAGCTGATTCATTTAAAATGGAAGGAATAATTCAAACATTAGACTTTCCTATTGAAATACTGCATACCGCAACAGTTAAGGCAAAAATTAAGGAAAAGAAATTAAAGACAGACGAAATAAACTCCTACCAAGAAGAAG
>LAQC01000005.1:32503-32685 GCA_000981645.1 Cryomorphaceae bacterium ASP10-05a
TCCAATTAAAAGCTGGGGGTGATTCTAGGAG
This sequence comes from Cryomorphaceae bacterium ASP10-05a, assembly GCA_000981645.1. Classification (GTDB taxonomy): domain Bacteria; phylum Bacteroidota; class Bacteroidia; order Flavobacteriales_D; family Sanyastnellaceae; genus ASP10-05a. Next base: position 32,535 of record LAQC01000005.1, read on the forward strand.
CGATTTGAGGTTTGACTCTGTTGGCTGTTGTGCTGATATATCTCTACCTTTAGAAAACACAAGAGGAGTGAGGACCTATTTTCTCTACAACAACAGACGCTTATACACATCTATCAGTAAACCGTCGGAGTGTGATTTGAAATTATTAGAT
>LAQC01000006.1:0-108 GCA_000981645.1 Cryomorphaceae bacterium ASP10-05a
ATGACACTATTTTTCTAGAAGATGCTGCTTTCGATTTATTGAATCCGCAAAACGGGACTTATATTCTTGAACTAGATAATGGAAGTAATTGCACCGCCCAAAGTGTTC
>LAQC01000006.1:124-232 GCA_000981645.1 Cryomorphaceae bacterium ASP10-05a
ATAGAAGAAAACATACTAGAATTAGAAATTAGTATATACCCTAATCCAGCCTCAGAGTTTATTCAAATTTCAAGCCCTTTTGGCTCTTTCAATTTCCAAATAATGGAC
>LAQC01000006.1:542-16485 GCA_000981645.1 Cryomorphaceae bacterium ASP10-05a
GACTTTTCATAGATTTAATTGGAAGAGAACCTTTGGATAATGAGATGATTGAAGAAGTTTCGGTTCTAGAAGCGGACGGACTAACCGCTGAATCTAGAAGATTTCTCATTAATAAACTCCAGAAAAACTCTGACACCATTCCTGGGGATAGCTCTTACTTCATAGCCTATAATAAAAAGTTATATGAAGACACCAAAGCCAGACTTTTAGAAGGTGTTTCTGATGAGTTCATAGGGCAAAAAGTCAACCTTTACGAAGCGTATGCTTATGCAGACAGTATTAATGAGAACTTTCTGGGCTATGAAATCAATAAGGCCAAAGCCCTTCGATTAAAAAACATTATTAATAGTCAATATGCTAATAGAGCTAATGACATCACTATCCAAAACTTATATGCATTAATGCTGAATAACACTATTTATGACGACATAAATATGAATACGTTTAACTTCATTAATGCCAGCTTCGATAATCTCTTTTATAGGTTCCCTACTAATGCAGAATTCAACCAGATCTTTCCTATCATAGAAGACAATGCTCCAGGACAAATTTTGGGTGAAGTAGCTCAAAATAAAGAAGAGTACCTTCAAGTTCTCACGGCTAACACCGAATTTAAGGAAGGACTCGTGACATGGGCGTTTTTATCTCTGCTAACGAGAGAACCTTTTTCTAATGAACGGTTCGATTTGGTCAATCAATTTACAGATGACAACGACCTTACAGAAATACAATTACGAATTTTAATCACTGATGAATATGCAGGTTTCTAAAATTATTAGTAGCGTAGCAATAGTTCTTTTTATAGCTCTGTCTGCGAGTTGTAAGAAAAAAGAAGATCCCCTTTTTATTCTAAATAACGTAGAGCTTTACCCAAATAGCGCAGCTAAAACTAGAGTGAAGTCTGATGAGCAGTGGGTGGCCATTCTACATACTAACTTGTTCCAATCAGCGCTTAGCTCAAATGAATTATTCCAGATAGGAGAATGCATAGCTTCCATAGGAGATAAAGAACTAGTAAGAGAAGTAATCATTTCTAACTTTATGAATGATGGTGGTGTAATCATGCCGACCGATGAAGAAATGCGCGCTGATTTAACTACTTTCATTACTGACACATATACCCGCTTTCTGGTTCGTTATCCTTCTGTATCGGAAGAAACATGGTACACGAATTATATAGAGACGAATCCATATATCACTCCTGAATTGGTTTACTTCTCATTCGCGCTGTCTAACGAATACCTTTATTACTAAATCATGAAAAGAAGAGAATTCATAAGAAAAACTGGACTAACCGCAGGCGCGGCATTGGTAGCTCCATACATTCTTCCTTCAGGCAGATTGTTTGCTCAAACCGGCTCACAAATAGCCCCACATGTAGTAATGGTGATGTTTGCTGGAGGTGTGAGACAACAAGAATCGGTATTGCAACGCTATGTAGAAGACAGCCAAGACGAACCTTACGCAGGTAATATCATGTATAACATGCTAGATGGTGAAGCGCCTACCCAAAAAATAGTATACGGAACTGGAGCAGGTGGAATAAACCCTATTCCACAAATTCTAAATTCTTCACTTCAGTCCCAAGGAACATTGTTTAGTGAAGTTACCGCCCTTTCTAGAGGACATTATAAAGGATTAAACTCTCTTCTCCAAGGCTCCAATGCAATTACTCAAGGACTTAGACAAAAACCTGAAAACCCTACAATTTTCGAGTTTTTAAGACGGCACGGAGGATACTCTGCTACTGACGCTTGGTTTGTAGGTAACGGAATATACAACAGTGTACCTTTACTTAACTATAGCACAGACCCAGGATATGGAGCTAGTTACGGGGCTAACTTCTTTGCCCCTAACATTACTTTCGGTGGAGCGTGTGAAAACTTCTTAGGAGATGCTCGAGTTTATCATCCAGAAAATGAACTAGATCCTATTTATCAAATGAAATATTTCCTTGATAATAATTTCGATAATTATGCCAGTGGTTTAGGAAACTTAGGAAATACTGAGAATGAAAAGCAGCAGATAAAAGAATTTATGACACTGATGTATGATAAAACGGGAAATGGCACCATCGCACACCCTCCCATTTCTGATAGTGAGGATTTAAGAACTGTAGGGTATACATGCGAAGTTTTAAAGCATTTTAAACCTGCTATGACAGTAGTAAATCTAAGCAATGTAGACGCCTGCCACAGTAACTTCACTGAATACACAGCTTCACTTCACAGGGCAGATCATGCTGTAGGTCACCTATGGGACTATATACAGAATGAAATTCCTGAAATGGCTGATAACACTATTATTATAGCTACTCCTGAGTGCGGCAGAAATCTAGAACCAAATGGAATTTTAGATGCCAATGATTGGAGATCTTTCGACCACTCTGATGAAAATGCTCTGAGGGTCTTTACCATGATGGCAGGACCTACGATCCCTCAGAATCTAACTATAGGTGGTGAAGGAAACCCTATTGGATTTACCTCAGATTCTATGCTTACAGCTGCAGAAATTCTAGGTGTGAAAAATGATGTATTAAATGCAGGAACTCTTGCCGCTGGAACCTTATCCTTATTCGATAGACTATAACCAAATGAAAAGATTCCTATATATAATTCTCTTTCTGGTCATAGCCGCTGCATCTTGTAAAAAGGATGAAACAGAAAACCCATTTGATTGTATAAATAGGACAGAAAATTCCAATCCAGATTTTGGAGTTATCAGTGAAGATAATTTCGCGTTTCTTCATAAAAGCGTTTTTAAACCTACTTGCGCTAATTCCGGATGTCATGATGGTACATTCGAACCTGAATTCAGAAGTATCTCTAGCGCGTATAATTCATTAGTTAACCACCCGGTTATATCTAATGACGAAACTAATTCTTACTCTAAGAGAGTTACTCCCGGGAACTACAATGAATCTTTTTTGTACGCCAGGCTTACGGAATTCATTCCGAATACCTCAGGCCTAATGCCGCTTGAAGTAGATCAAAATAGCGATTGGAATACTTTATCTAGTACTTACATCTCATTAATCCAATCTTGGATTACATCTGGAGCGCCTGACATGTATGGAAACCTACCTGGACAGGGAGATGCCAATCTCCCTCCCTCTATAGATGGCTTAGTCATTCTACCAGAAAATGACACTACGTCACCCTACGCACGTGACCCCGATGAGATAGGCTTGACTCCTATATTAGTAGATGCAGCCATAATAGATGTTTGGATACTCGTAACAGATGATCAAATAGCCTCTTTAGATGTGCCCGTAACTGAATTGAAGTCTGCAGCCACTATCTCAGCACTCACCACTGCCACATCTGTGGCTTATAGCACGTCTTCTACTCTAAGCGCACTAGATTTCTCTGAAAATAACGCTACATTTTACCATAAAACGTCTCTTGACTTAAGTGGCTATTCCTCTGGTGATGTGATTTACTTAAGAAACATTCTGAATGACGGAGAACAAGATTCAGACATAGAAATTCCAAGTGAAAATAGCAGCTCCGTCATTACTTCCATATTTGTAGTACAAATTTTATGAAACAACTTACAAAGTCCTTTATCTTCCTAGGTTTATTCTTAAGCTTTCAAAGCTGTAAAAAGGAAGAACCTTCGCCTTTTCCAGAAATAGAATTCATTTCTATTTCTTCGACTGAAGTTGTTGAATTCGAAAATCAATTGGAAGTAATTATCTCATACAGTGATGTGAACGGAGATTTAGGAACTATAGACGCAGATGACCTAACCTTAAAGGTGAAAGACTCTCGATTAGATGATTTTGACTGGTACCATGTTCCTCCGCTTGCGCCTAACTCAGAAGAATTAGAACTAGAAGGAACTTTCAGTATTCACTTAAACCCTCTTTTCCTCCTAGGAAATGGAGATGATGAAAGCACCAATTTCTCCATCCAGCTAAAAGATAGAGCTCAAAACTGGAGCAACCAAATAACTACTCCAACCGTTAGCATAAGAGACAGCCTTTAGTTGAATGAAAAATATTCTCGTACTATTTATCGCACTATTAACTGGAACCTATGTGACTGCTCAAGTGCCGGAGTTTAACATGTCAGACACCCTTGTGAATGTATGTAAGGGAAGATTATTCGATTCAGGTGGAGAAATCGATATTTATGGAAACAATGAGAATTTTACGTTCACAGTCTGCACAGACTCTCCGATTGAAATTACTTTTCAAGGTGAGTTTTGCGTAGAAGATGACCTCGATTTCCTCACTATTCATGATGGACCCGATATATCGTCTCCTATCCTTTCGGGACCATTAACGGGGATAGAACTACCATCTACCACTATTGCTTTTAGTGGCTGCGCTACTTTTCATTTCACCTCAGAAATTAGTGTTACCTACTGTGGTTTTGATATCCTATGGGACTCTAGTTACATAGAGCCTATTCCCCCTACTATTTCTACTCCAGCTCCAGACGAATGCGGAATAAACGTGATTAGTATAGAACTAAGCTACCCTATTTTATGCGATGAAGTCTTCATCGAAAACAGTATACTAGAAGGACAAACCCCGATTGAACTAAACTCTTATATAGCTACGAACTGTGATACTGACGGACTAGCTAGCACTTTTGATTTAACACTATCAGAGATTATTGATTACAACTGCAATTTCGACCTCTCTCTTCAATTAGGCGTTAGAGATAATTGTGACAGCCTTTGGTTATTTAATCAACCTCTTAATTTCATTTATGATCAGTGTGAAATACCCGTAGAGTTTATAGTGGGAGATGACTTGCTTTGCAATGACCAATGTACCACTATTTCAGCCTTAGCAGAAGGATGCTTTGACTTCACTTACACATGGGATAATGGCTTACCAGCAACTGCTGGACCACATCTAGTTTGTCCAAATGGACCTCTAACATATACCGTTACTGTAGTCGAAGTACAAACAGGAAATTCTACTGTTGAATCCTATACTTTCGAACATGAAAGTGTTTTAATAGACCAAGAAGACATAATTCTCTGCCAAAGTGACGCCACTCTACTTTTCACTGCCAATCCACCAATCGGAATATGGGAAGGACCAGGAATCTATAATTCGGACTCTGGAAACTTCGACCCCGATGGCGCTGAGCCCGGACTGAATTATATTTTTTATTCTATTGATAATTCTACCTGCTATGATTCAGTTCAAGTTTCTCTCACTGAAATAAATGCTGGAGAAATTACGGCTTCATGTCCTTTTGCCACACCTACTTTGCTCAACCCTGAGCCAACTGGAGGTCTATGGACTGGAGATAACATCTCTCCTACAGGAGTATTTTCTCCTCAGGATGCAGGAATATACAGTATTTCTTATGCCGTAAACGGCTGTTTTGAAGAACTCATAATAGATGTACAGGATTTTACTCCTAGTTTAAATTTAGGACCACTCTGCCAAAGTGCAAACACTCAATACTTAAGTGTTTTGCCTTCCGGTGGTTATTGGTATGGAATAGGAATAGATGATAGTTCCGCTGGAACTTGGGAGCCTGAATGGACAGAAGCTGGAGGAGATATTACCCTTTCTTATCAAGCTATAGGGTGTTCAATGGAGTATATAGTAAATATCATACCGGCTCAAATAGGAGTTCGATATCTTAATACATGCCCCTTTACCACCCCTTTCCTAATAAGTGACTCTCCTAATCCACCAGGAGGTATATACGAAGGAATGGGTATTCAAGATGTTAACACAGGCCTTTTTGATCCTTCTTCAGTAATTACAGACAATTGGTATGACATACTTTATTATGCCCCTAATGGATGTGTCGATACGCTTTCAATGTTCGTAGGAGAAACCACTATTCTGCAAGATACTGTCTATTTCTGTGTTAATGATGAGCCATTATTCTTAAACAATGAAAATACCGGTAGATCTCCGTGGGGTGGACAGTGGACAGGACCTGGCGTTAACTTTATGCAGAATAATGATTTTGAATTTATACCTTCTAACGCAGGACCCGGGGAACATCTAGTTTATTATGACAACAATGAATGTTTAGACTCTGTTTTATATATCGTATTTCCTAGTGAATTAACTACAGAGAGTATGACAGTTTGCAGCGCAGATGAGCCTTTTATTATAGAAGAGCCTCCTTACGGAGGAACATGGACTGGGCAAGGAATCATAAACGAGTCCACAGGGCTCTTCGACCCTTCTTTGGCTGAAGGAGAAACAGTCACTATCACCTACTCAACACCTAGTAATTGCGGTGATGAAGTCGAGATTACAGTGGACGAATTCATCCAAGCAGTAATTAGTGGGATTGAAGAAACTTACTGTTACGTAGATGTATCTCTACCCTACGAAACCTCACCTCCAGATGGATTACTCGCAGGCCCAAGTATTAATGGAGAATTTAATCCTGCGGTTTTAGGAGAAGGGATTTACACCTATAATTATTCGTTCCCTGACATCTCATGCAGCGGTGACACCTCTGTAAGCTTTACTATCTATCCTTCTCCAATAGTGAGTTTATCAGCAACTGACACTGTTTTATGTGTAGGAGGAGGATCTGTATTAACTGCGATGAGTGCGGCTGGTGTTCCTGATGGAACTGTGACTATAGAGTGGAGTGATAATTTAATTCCCATAGCACAACATAATATTTCCCCTTCTGAAAGTCAATACTATTATGTTAGCGCTGATGACGGCTGCTCAGACCCAGTGACTGACAGTGTTCTCATCACTATCACGACTTCTTTAGAACTCTCATACCTCTTTGGTGACCTGCTATGCTTTAATGAAGAAGGAGCTTCTGTTACTGTAGAAGTAACTCCGGAAGACACCTATGATATTTACTGGAATGATGAGCTAGGCACTTCTTCCTACGAGGGATTAGCCGGAGAAATAGTGTCCATTTTAGCCATCGAACCTGAAAATGGATGTGAAATAGATGATCTAATTCTCATTCCTTCATACTCTCCTATAGCAGCCAACTTTACGATAAATCCCAATTTGGACTGCATACCATTTGAAGAACTTCCTGTATCATTTATAGATATCAGCCAAAATGCAGTTTCAGGGGAATGGTCCTTCGGAAATGAAGAAACTGAAGTCTATGATGGCTCTAGCCCTGCCGTTAATTATACCACACCCGGTTATTATGACGTGATTTTAGTAGTAGAAAACGAAGGTGGATGTATAGATAGTGCTTCAGTTCAGATCTGTGTAAACGACCCTTCGTCTCTCTTTATTCCAGATATTTTCTCTCCAAATAACGATGGGGCGAATGATATCTTATTCGTTAGAGGTGAAGGAATAGTACAGCTAGATTTCAGTCTTTATAACAGGTGGGGAGACAAAGTGTTTTCTACTAACTCTGCAGAAAATGGGTGGGATGGAAACGTAAGAGGAAATAAATCTCCAACTGGAATTTATTTCTATCAATTAAAAGCAAGAGTTAATAATGGGGATGAAATAGTTCGTTCTGGAGATATTACACTAGTCAGATGAGATCATTTCTCACTATATCCTTAATGCTAACTTTTATCTATTCTGAAATAAAGGCTCAAGACGTGTCTCTTAGCCAATACCATAATCTGTCGTGTTTATTAAACCCTGCTTCTACAGGAAGCTACGGAGATGATATAAAAGCCACTCTTTCACATAAAAGGCAGTGGAACTCAGTCTCTACACCATTCATAACCAATTTGTTTTGTGTAGAATGGAATCCTGGATCAAAGAACAAAAACAAAATTAACAAGCCCAGTTTTGGACTAGTAGCTGTTACAGACATGGCGGGCTCCTCTGGCTATAAATCTTCCATATTTAGAGCATTAGGAGCGTATCACCTTAGACTAAACAAAACCAAGAATTTATCATTCGGACTAGAGCTAGGGTACAACCAGCGAAACTTCTCCTTCGATGGACTAGCGTGGGATGCTCAGTTTAATGGTGTGGGCTATGATGCTTCTCTTCCGACTTTAGAAAACTTCAATAACACTTCTAATAAGAATTTAGATGCAGGTTTCGGAATGGAATTTACAAATAAAAAACCCAGAAAACTCCACTGGAAATCAGGTGTAGCGCTGCATCATTATTACCAGAAACAAACCGTTTTAGAAAACGGTGAAGATGCTCTTCCCACTTTAGCTCAACTCTATTTTCAGGGGCAGCAGACCAATGGATTTATGGTGTTTAGATATTATGCGCTAGTCCAAAGTCAAAGTTTAGCTGCGCTCTCTGGAACACTAGGAATGGATGCCAGCTACAGATTTAACTACGATTCTAAATACACGAACTTCAGCACCAGCTCAGCGATTACCGCCGGAGTGTTTTACCGGTATAGAGATGCCGTTATAGCTCTGCTTGGTTATGAATACAAAAGACAATTTCGCCTTTCGGTATCCTACGATGTAAATATCAGCACCCTTAGAACGAGCACTAAATTAAATGGTGGACCAGAAATTAATCTAGCCTATTTCGGAAACTTCGATAGGAAGAGAAGTAGATTAAGAAAAATAAAATAAGACCCTTTCTAATCAGCTAATAAGTACAATTAAAGATTTGATGTCGTAATATTCTATCTGGGATTTTGGGATTCACCAACTGGTCTCGGGACGAAACTGGCAGATATTCCAAGGCAAAACGTTTTGGATGAAAAATCGATCTATTCAGCTGTTTCAGATTGTAAATAAGTTTACATTTTGATTTGAATACATTAGCGTTGCAATGCTAATTTTAACTTTTCATTTTCAACAACTGTCCCAGTGATAAAACTCATTTCCTCTACGCTTCAAATCAATGAAAATTCAGTAAAAGCCGTTGTCAAATTATTAGATGATGGTGCTACTATCCCTTTTATAGCGAGATATAGAAAAGAAGCTACAGGAACACTAAATGAAGTAGAAATAGAGAAAATAGACAATGAAAACAAACGTCTGAAAGAAGTACTGAAAAGGAAAGAAACTATTTTAGATAGGCTGAAAGAGCTTCAAATCTCTGATCCATCTCTTCTCCAAAAAATCAACGCCTGCTTCGACTCTAAAGAACTGGAAGACCTTTACCTTCCCTATAAACCAAAACGAGTTACTAGAGCTTCAAAGGCCATTGCACTTGGCTTAGAACCACTGGCCAAAATCATTATGGCACAGCGTCAAAATGATATAGCCAACCAATCTGTACGATACGCTAAGAATGACCTCACCGCTGAAGACGCCCTGACAGGAGCTAGAGATATCATAGCAGAATGGATTAACGAAAGTGCCTATGCCAGAAACCAGATAAGAAGACTCTTTGAGAATCAAGGAATCATCGCTTCTAAATTGGTGAAGAAAAAAGAAGCACAAGCGCAGAAATACAAAGACTATTTTGATTTCAACCAACCCATAAAACGCGTTCCCGGTCATAGATACATGGCTATTACTAGAGCAGAAAAAGAAGGGTTCTTAAAAGTTAAGATTAGCATAGACTCAGAATTCGCGCTGCAAAAGCTAGAACGACTATTTATCAAATCTCAAGGTTCGGCAGCTGAACAAATAAAATTAGCGGCAGCTGATTCACTAAAGCGGCTCCTCTCTCCCAGTTTAGAATCTGAAATTAGAACAGGAGCCAAGGAAAAAGCAGATTCAGAAGCTATTTCTATATTTTCTAAAAACCTAAGCCAATTATTACTAGCCTCTCCCTTAGGACCGAAGCCAACTATAGCGTTAGACCCAGGATTTAGATCTGGATGTAAAGTGGCTGTTTTAGATAAAAACACAAACATACTAGAACATACCACAGTGTTTCCGCATCCTCCTGCTCATAAAACTGCTGACACCAAGTCGTACATTTTAGATAGAATAAAGAAGCACCACATAGAAGCCATAGCCATAGGAAACGGAACTGCAGGGAGAGAAACAGAGTCGTTTATTAAATCCATATTGCCTAGCGACACCAAAATAGAAGTCTATCTAATTAGTGAATCTGGAGCCTCTATTTATTCAGCCTCTGAGGCTGGAAGAAATGAATTTCCTGATTTAGACCTAACCGTTCGTGGAGCTATTTCTATAGGCAGAAGACTTATAGACCCACTGGCTGAGCTCGTGAAAATAGATCCTAAAAGTATAGGCGTAGGGCAGTACCAGCATGATGTAGACCAGACTAAGCTTAAGGACAGCTTGACAAACACCGTAAGCTTTGCGGTAAATAAAGTAGGCGTCAACCTCAATACAGCTAGTGAACACCTGCTCCAGTATGTTTCTGGGATAGGCCCTAAACTAGCTCGGAGTATAAAATCACACAGAGATAGCCACGGTCGATTTAAATCCAGAAAAGAGCTCTTAAAAGTGAAAGGCTTAGGCGCCAAAGCCTATGAGCAGGCTGCTGGATTTCTAAGAATTAAAAATGGAGAAAATGCCTTAGATAATACTGGGGTACATCCGGAGTCGTATGCCGTGGTAAAGCAAATGGCTAAAAAGATCAATGTGGCTTTGGATAAATTTGTGGGAGATCCTGAATTATTAAAATCAGTAAAACCTCAAGAGTTTGTTTCAGAAAAAATAGGATTGCCTACACTTACTGACATCGTAGATGAACTTAAAAAGCCAGGTCTAGATATTCGGGGAGCGGCTAAAACAATGCAATTCGAGGAGTCCATCAAAACTATTTCAGACTTGAAAACTGGAATGAAGCTTCCTGGAAAGGTTACTAACCTTACTAAGTTCGGTGCTTTTGTGGATTTAGGGCTTAAAGAAAACGGCCTGATTCATAAATCACAAATGGCAGACAGGTACATAGAGGACCCTTCTGAAGTGCTGCACCTAGACCAAGAGGTACTTGTGAGAGTAACAGAGATAGACTTAGAAAGAAAACGAATTCAGCTGAGTTTAAAAGAAGCTTAACAGAATTTATAAAGCATCATAATCACACAGAACAGAAACATGAAAATGCTTATTCTGTTCATTCCGTGCATCATCTTGAGACTTACATTGTCTTTACCTTCTACTTTCTCGCTTTTCTTAAACATACTAAAGATGTTTAAGTAACCTATAATTTTTTTGAAAAATGCCATTTTTACTTATTTATCAGCCGCTAAAGCTGTAATTTCTACGTTTACATTTTTGGGTAATTTGACCACTTGCACACATTCTCTGGCTGGAAAATCAGAAGAAAAATAAGAACCATATACCTCATTTACTGCAGAGAAATTATCCATGTCTTTTAAAAAGATAGAACACTTAAATACATTGGTGAAATCCATACCTGCTGCTTCTAACACGTGACCTATGTTTTCCATAACTTGCTTGGTCTCGCTTTCTATGCTATCATTCACCATGCTACCATTAGCAGCATTTATAGCTATTTGGCCACTTAGGTAAAGGGTATTGTCTACCTTCACCGCTTGAGAATACGGTCCTATGGGTGCAGGAGCTTTTGGAGAATTGATAATTTTCTTCATAGCTCAAAATTAATCTTAAATTGAGTGTGATGTGATAACAATAACATTGCAACGCTAGAGAAAATTTATTACCTTCATAGGCAGATACATGAAAACTAAATTATGCAAGAAACAGATGACCATCTTGACGAAGAAACCTTCGTCCCTCTTAAAGAAAAGAGACAACTTCAAAACAGAAAAGTGGGAATGTTAGTCCTCAGCTTAATCATTATAGGAACCGCTCTGTTTTTTTCGTTGGTTATGATTATGAGGTCTGGCGGAATGCCTAGAATACTTTTTGTTCTACTTTCGTTGGCTCTAGGCTATTTAGTTTATGAAGCTATAATAAAATTCAAATCAGTTAAATAAGTATTTAAAACATGAGTAATAATTTTGATAGGGTTGAACTCCCTGAGTTAAATGGTAAAAAGATAGCCGGACTGGTAGTCTTAGCCATATTCGTAATAATCATGCTAACATCATGGCAGAAAACGCCAGGTGGTCATGAAGGATTCCAATTTATCCAGTACGGTCCAGGTAAGGGTATCGACCAGACAACTGTTTATGGTGAAGGTCGTCACTTCATATTCCCATGGAATGATTTCATAACTATGAGCGTTCAGGAGAAAACAATGCCTTTTGAGCAGGAAGTATTAGACAAAAATGGTCTTACAGTAATCATCGATTGTTCTGTAAACTACCAGCTAAGAAAAGGTGCTGGTGGATGGATGTATTCTGAAAAAGGAGATGATGGTAGATGGGATCAGAATATAGTTACACCTACTGCTAAAGGTGCTATTAAAGATGTGGCTGGTAAATATGATGCTGAAGAGCTTTACTCTACTAAAAGAGATGAGATGGAGGTAGAAATTCAGAGCCTTATAGAAACTAGACTGAATGATTACCGTGTGAATGTGACCTTCATAGAGATCGCTGATGTGGATTTACCTCAGATTATTAAGAAGGCCATAGAAGACAAGCAGGAACAAGATCAGAAAAACCAATTGGCTCAGAAAAAAGAGCTAGAGCAAACGTATTTAGCCAATGCTAAAATCCAAACTGCTCGTGGAGATTCTGCTTCTGTAGTAATAGAAGCTGCCGGTAGAGCGGAAGCATACAGATTAGAGTCAAGAGATTTAACGAAGTCTATTCTAAGAAAATTAGAAATAGATGCATGGAGAGAAGGTGGAGCACAAGTTCCCCAGTATCTTTCTACTGACGGTAAAGCGCTACCTTTTATAATTCAAGGAAAGTAAATCACTAGTCTAGTCAGACATTATAAAAGCCAAGGAAACAATGTTTCCTTGGCTTTTTTTGTGCTGGTAAGTCGGGCCTTCGATACATTTTAGCAGAGCCGAAACACTCAGTCACCATAGATGGTGTAAGCATCGTGAACAAATTTATTATGGTGGAACTATTCCCTTTTCCCTGCTAGTGGATCAGCGCACCCTTTAGGCGCTGCACTGAGCTTTTGTCGAAGTGGCTTGGGTCGCGGAAAGGTGAGAATGATTAGGAAAACATTCAAAAAACAAAAAAAAAGTGACCCTTCAAATTTTCAATTGCCAATTGTCAATTGTCAATTCACCCGCACTATCTTTGCACCGCTTAAAACAGTGTCAGAAGAAAAACCAAATAGCGTCAATTCAGAGGAAGTAAATTCTACTATTTCTACTCTGGAAAAACTTTTAGCAGATACCAATCTGCTTTTTGAGCTTCCGCGTGAACAACGGGCGGCTCTTATGATAGCAGCCGGTAAACTTTCTAGACCGAGCAAGGAAGAGTTTGATAGAAGAAGAAAAGACGGTAAAAAAGCGGCTAAGAGAAAAAATCAGGAGCGCGACAAGCACGCCAGAAAAGAAACTGGAATTAGAAGTGCTCGAGAAGCTTCTGTTTTCGAAGCGCCACAGTTGATCTTAAATGCCGCTTCTGAAGAACATGATTCCCCTGAACTTTCCTCTGCCAGAAACTGCTATGTGTGTAAAAAGGAATACACCAAGCTGCATCATTTCTATGACACGATGTGCCCTGAGTGCGGAGAGTTTAATTACCTAAAAAGATTCCAAGAAGCAGACTTAACGAACCAAGTAGCTGTGGTTACTGGTTCTCGGTTAAAAATAGGATATCATATCGTATTAATGTTACTGCGTTCTGGAGCCACTGTAATAGCTACTACTAGATTCCCTGTAGATTCTGCGCTGCGTTATGCTAAGGAAGCTGATTTTCAGGAATGGGGTCACCGATTAAAAATCCACGGGCTAGACCTCAGACACATCCCGAGTGTGGAGATTTTCTGCAATTTTATAGAACAGAAATACGAGCGCTTAGATATCCTCATTAACAATGCCGCACAAACCGTAAGAAGACCTGCTGGTTTTTATGCGCATTTGATGCCCAATGAAGAGCTTCAGGCTGAGGCGCTCCCTCCTTTTGCCAAAGAAACGCTTGAAGACCACCACCACTGCCTTAGCGAGCTGGATGCTATAGCTCCTAAAGTTTCTACCAAGAATAACATGCTTCCTGTCAGTTGGCATGCTCCTGAACCGGGAATAGGCCTCAGACAGTCGGCCAAGCTTTCTCAGATTCCGTATAGCTTCGATAATAGCCTGACTACTCAAGAAGTATTTCCTGAAGGAGAGTTGGATGCTGATTTACAGCAGGTAGATCTTAGAAAAACGAATAGCTGGAGACTGAAGCTTGGAGAAATAGAAACTCCAGAGATGGTAGAGGTTCAGTTGGTGAATGCGGTAGCTCCTTTTGTGCTTTGCAATAGGCTTAGTGAGCTCATGAAGAAAGAGGAGACCGGAATGAAGCACATCATTAACGTGAGTGCCATGGAAGGAAAATTCCACCGATTCAAAAAGGAAGATCGTCATCCACATACCAATATGGCTAAGGCGGCTCTTAACATGCTGACGCATACTTCTGCATCTGGCCTATCCAAGCACGGGATTTATATGAATGCGGTAGATACGGGTTGGGTGACAGATGAAGATCCTGCAGAGCTCTCTAAGCACAAGGAAGATGTTCATGATTTTCAGCCTCCACTAGACATAGTAGACGGAGCAGCCAGAGTAATGGACCCACTTCTAAATGGTATCAATACCGGAAAACACTGGTGTGGGAAATTCTTGAAGGATTACTTTCCGATAGATTGGTAAGGAGAGGGTAATTATTAATTCTAGTTCATAATACTAATTTAGTCGAAAGTCACAGCTTCGCTGTTTTAGTCCCAAGGAGAGAATCCAAAGCGAAACCAAACACCTTTACCCTGACAAATAACGTCTTAAGTATTTTTATCACCCCTGATTTTCGACTTAAGTCATATTAGAATATCGAATTAAACTAAGTGAATCCCATCTTCCTTAATCTCGATCTTTCTCTCTTTATAAAGAGAACCTATAGCTCTTTTAAACGCTTTTTTACTCATGTTTAATTCTACCATGATAAGGTCAGGCTTGCTTTTATCTGTTAGAGGTAAAACTCCTTGACTGTCTTCTAGGGCGTTGAGCACAGTTTGTACATCTGGGTCGACTGTATTTCTATACCCCATAGGTCGGATAGTAATATCTAATCTATTTTCGGGTTGGATTTTCTTTACGTATCCTTTAAGAGTATCTCCTATTAGTAAATCTTGGAACACTTCGTTTTCGAAAACAAGACCTCTATGTCGGTGGTTTACTATTACAGCAAATCCCATGTCGGATTCACGCTGTACCATTACATCTACCTCCTCACCTTCTTCTATCGTAAGGTCATCGTTAGACAGTCTTTTCTCTATTTTATTACTTCCATAAAGCTTTCCAGATTCTCTATCTTGATACATAAATATAATGTAGCTTTCACCTTCTTCCATTCGCTCTCCCTCCTGTTTAGGCGGGATTAGCAGGTCTTTCTCCATTCCCCAATCTACATAAACACCCTGCTCATCTGTGCTACTTACAGTAAGAAAAGCAAATTCACCAAGCGCTATAAGCGGCTTTTTGAGCGTAGCTTTCTTAGCTCCTAGTATTCCAGGATAGACGAATACACTTACGGTAGCTCCTTCTTCTAATTCCTTATCTGTTTTTTCAGATGGTAGAAATATTTCAGTTCCTTCGTCATCTATTAAGGTGTAACCAGAATCCTCTGCTTTACTTACCTTTAAATCATTGAATTTTCCGAGCTGAATCATGTGTGTCTAAATTAGGTACAAAGCTACGTCTATGTGCTGATTATGTAGAAAGAAAGATGGGATTTCTGAGTGCATTTTGCTTTAGCATAAAATTAAATTATAAAACATTGATGCTTTTTTACCTCAGACCGTTCTCATTCCCAAAGGTTCCTCGATGCATAATTCTTAAATCCTTAAGCGCTGCAGCTTTTACGTTTACCTGAACAGTAAAACTCTTTCTAACTCCTATAGGAATGTAATCGAACTTAAATTCCCAGCAGTGTAAATCCCAGAACAGAGATAGTGTAGTAGGCGTAAGCCTATTTCCTTTTTCGGCTTGAAGATCATAACCAGTAGTATATCCTATTTTCCATTTCTCGAAGATCGTAAGATCTCCTCTCGCCAGTATACT
>LAQC01000006.1:16755-27897 GCA_000981645.1 Cryomorphaceae bacterium ASP10-05a
GAACGTGTTTATTTGACTCCCCGATTCATTTCTGTCATAAAAAGAATAAGATGAAGTATAATTAATATTCAGTTTGGAACCGATTCTAGTTCCTGCACTGATCCCTAGATTACTCCAGTTGATAGAGTCTCTAGCAAAATCACGACTCGTATTAATGTTTATTCTGTCTATAATAGGAACTTTTCTCGGCTTATCATCCGATTCTTTTCCCTTCACTTTCATTTCTAGATTATTCAGTAAGCCGAATGTAACAGAACCGCTATTATTATAATTAGTAGCCGAATTAAAAATCCCTATTTGCTGAGGGTCATAACTAACCGCTTCTCCATCATCCCCGAAAAATCCGAATTCTCTACTCCCTGTTTTAGGTCTATACCTAAACCCTACCGAAGGAGTAATCGTATGTCTTATCGCTTTTATGTTTTTTCCATTTCTAAAGGTAAACGTACCGAAGGCCTTGGTAGTAGCATTAATAGACGCATTCCAGTTATACGAGGCATCTAGCCCTGTAATCGTGTCTTCCTGTGCTATTAAATTCTCTTGGTCATAAGTTAGCCGTAAAGTTTCTCTGTAAATATTCGAGCTAAATCCTAAAGATGGATTAATACTAAATACTCCCGCTTTTATACTGGTAGAGGCACTAAACTGATTTCTGAGGCCGGAGTTAAAATCATTGGCTACTGCACCTAAAGCATTCAGTCGAATATCTTGTTCTCTTAAAGTCGCTCTGTTTTCGTAATTTCCAGTGTAGGTTAATCCGAATCCTTGAACTGCCTGCCCTAAAGCTCCTCTAGTTTTGGACTGCTTAGATTTAAAAGGATAAATTCTATTGGTCTGAAAACTCAACTGCGGGAGAGTAAAAGAAACTATTCTCGTGCTGGTGTTTTGGGAATGTCTAGCACTGGCAGTTAAAGTAGCTGGGATTTTTCCATTGAAAAAACTAAGCCCACTTCTAGTAACAGATACACTAGAGCTAAATGTATTGGCCAAATAATTATCCTGACTAGAATTGAAATTATTTCTAAAGTTAGAACTAGTTCCCGCATTTACACTAGCAGAGAACCTCAAGTTAGGCCGAGCTTTAGAATCTAATGTATGACTCCAACTCACAAAAAAGTCAGTATTTTCCGAGTAATTGTTCAGCTCCTTAAAACCATTCTTAATCTTAGAAAAAGTAACATTGAAACGGCCATTATACCTATACTTCTTCTTATAAGCTGTTACATTTTTTAACGCCCAACTACCTCGAGTATAAACATCTGCCAGAACTCTAGTATCTACATACTCACTTATGGGATAATAGTATCCAAAGTCTCTAAAAAAGTATCCCAGACTTTCTGCGTTTCCATAGGACGGAACTATTATTCCTTTACTTCTCTCGGCACTGTTAGGAAACCAACCAAATGGAAGAGCCAAAGGTGTAGGGATTTTCCTGAACTTCAGAACTACAGGGCCAGACACTATTTTACTTCCTTTTTCATTTTTTACAAGTGCTGCTTTTTTTACATGAAAATGAAAATGCGGATTAGGCTTGTCGCACGTGGTAATCTTGGTTTTTCCTAAATATATTTTCTCTGTACTTCGTCTTTTTGTATGGGCAGAATGCAGGTAAAACTCACCGTTTTGCGTCACTACATTACTGATGTAGGCCTTTTCGTTTGAGAAGTTGAAACTCATAGAGTCAGGCTTATAAGTGTCACTTCCTTGCTTAAAAACGGGATTTCCCTGAAGCACCCCTAAACTATCTGGTAAACCCTTAGCGCTGACGACGCTAGAAGCAAAATCATAAGAAATAAAATCTGAGGTTAATTCTATATCATCATACTTGATTATAGCTGTCCCATAAAGCAGTACTCTATTGTTTCTGGCATCAAATATGATTGAGTCATTAGCATCATAGAAAATAGGATACAGTAAATCCGAACTAAGCGTATCTAGAGTAACCGCTGTACTATCTATCACTATTAGTTCGTTATTAAGGGAGTCAGTCAGTTCTAATGTTTGAGATTGAACCGAAACAAACCCCACGAGAAGGCCGCAAAGAATGAACAGCTTCTTCGTTATAAACTCGTAATATGTATACCTTCCTAACATCTATGACTGGTAAATTTGTGCAAGCTACCAAAAGTGCCTGCAAAGCTATATAAACAAGATTTAAACATATTAGTCATGAGTGCTTTTCTGAACAATTCACATTGGAGTAAACGTATAGTTCTAGGAATTCTTGCGTCTGCCGTAATTCTAATGTCATATACTTCTTCACCATACTCCTCTGGTAACACTGTGAAAGTAGTAGTTATAGATGCCGGTCATGGAGGAAAAGATTCTGGTAATTTAGGAACTAAGACTAAGAAAAAAACTGAAAAAGATATTTCTTTAGACGTAGCGTTGCAATTAGGTAAATTTATAGAAGACAACCATAAAGACGTTCAAGTTATCTATACCAGAAATACAGATACATTCTTAGCGTTGAGAGAAAGGGTATCTATAGCTAATAGAGCTCAAGCTGATTTATTTATCTCTGTGCATTGCAACGCTGCTAGCCCTGCAGCCTATGGTACAGAGACCTTCGTAATGGGAATGCATAAATCCGAGGCCAGTTTACAAACAGCCATTAGAGAAAACCAATCTATCTTTTTAGAGGACAACTACGAAGAAAATTATAAAGGATTCGACCCAAAAGACCCTGATACGTATATTAAACTTTCCATGAGACAGAATGTGTTTCTGAACCAAAGTTTAAACCTTTCTAAGAAAATACAAGATCAGTTTAGAGAACGAGTGAAAAGAAGGGACCGAGGAGTTAAACAGGCTGGGTATTATGTTATCTCATATACCACGATGCCTAGTTGCTTGGTTGAGCTTGGATTCTTGACAAACAAAGATGAAGAAAATTTCTTGCATTCTATTCATGGTCAAGACTATATGGCCTCTGCTCTTTATCGAGCTTTTAGAGAATATAAAAGTGAGATAGAAGGGGTAACTTTCACAGCAGAAGTTGTAAAATCAAAACCTAAAACAGAAGGAATAAAACCCACTGTGGAAACAGTGTTGGAAACTTCTAAAGAGACAAAAAAAGAGAAAAATAAAAAGAACAAAGACGCTAGTAAAGAAAACGTTAAGGGCTTAAATTACCGAATACAACTCTCTACTAACAGCCAACCTGTGGAGATAAAACCAGAAAACTTTAAAGGTCTTACAGAGGTGGATGAGTATATTAGCAACGGGCTTTATAAGTACACAACAGGAATGTCCTCTAATTATGAGATAGCCAAGGTATTACAGGCAGAAATCAAAGATCTAGGATACGAAGATGCTTTTATTATAGCTTTTAACGGAAATAAACGCCTAGACTTGAGAGAAGCCCTAGGAATGGAAAAAAAATAAATGTCTAAAGAAGTTAAAATAGGATTAGTAGTGCTGGTAGCCTTAGTAGGCGGAGTCTGGGGGATGAATTATTTAAAAGGAGTCAATCTATTCTCTTCTGGTGAAGCAGGGTATTACTCCATTTATAAAAACACGGCTGGATTAGCAGTAAGCAGCTCGGTGGTTTACCAAGGAAATAAAGTAGGGCGCGTTAAAAATATAGCATTATATGTAGACTCTATAAGTGATTCTGAAGCTGGATGGCGAATAGAATTCACAGTAGACAACCCCGACCTTTTTATTCCTCATAACACTATAGCAGAAATAGGTGGAAGTATTTTAAGCTCTAAAGTTATAGAGCTAAAGTTAGGAGACTCCATGAAACCCGCTGAGGAAGGGAGCATGCTAGAGGCTTCTATCCAACAAGATATAGCAGAGCAAGTAACCGCAGAGCTAGAGCCGCTTAAGCAGAGTATAGAGAAATTAGTAGGAAGTGTGGACAAAGTAGTGCTAAGTGTAAGCGCCATTTTCGAAGATGATGCCACACAGGGTCTTCCTCTTATTTTCGAGTCTATACAGAGATCCATGAGTACGCTAGAAGCTACTTTCAATAGAGTGGACGGTATGGTAGAAGAAAACAGAGATGCTTTCGGAGCAGTTATGTCAAATGTAGAAGACATTACGGGAACCTTCAAAGAGAACAGCGGTGCACTGGATACTATTATTAGCAATTTCGCTAATATTTCTGACACGCTGGCTCAAATAGAATTTGCCTCCATTATTTACGGTATAAATCAAACCATGGGCGAGCTCGCGGAAATTACCGACAAAATTAATAATGGAGATGGTTCTTTAGCTCAAGTCTTAAATTCAGACTCATTAATCGTAGAAATAGAACAGACAAACCAAGAGTTACAGTACCTATTAAATGACATTTACACCAATCCTAAAAAGTACCTAGGCTTTTCTGTTATTGGAAGAAAAGACAGAAATGGCTTCTCTGCCAGAGAGGAAGAACGAATTCTAGAATTAATCAAAGAAGAAAAATAACCTAGACCTATGATTCCACAAATCATATTTACACTTCTGTTTCTAACTGGCGCAGGTATCTTCGCTCTTAAGATAAAAAAGATTAGAAGAAATATATTTCTAGGTAAACCGCTAGAGATTAAAGACAATAAGGCTAAAAGATGGAAAACTATGGCTAAGGTAGCTATGGGACAGTCTAAAATGGTTGTCAGACCTGTAGCAGGATTCTTCCATATATTGATTTATGTCGGATTCGTCCTAATTAATATTGAAGTTTTAGAAATAATCATAGATGGATTCACCGGGGAGCACAGATTCTTCGCTCCTTATCTAGGTGGTTTCTATAACTTCTTAATCGGATTTTTCGAAATTTTAGCTTTACTCGTAATTATAGCCTGTGTCGTTTTTCTGTATAGAAGGAATATTAGTTCTATAAAAAGATTCAAAATGCCAGAAATGAAAGGCTGGCCTAAACTAGATGGAAATCTCATATTAGTAGTAGAGGTAGTACTTATGGGAGCGTTACTAAAAATGAACGCTTGTGACCAGATTCTTCAACTACGAGGTGCAGACCATTATATGGTGGCGGGGTCCTTCCCTATTAGTCAGTTTTTAGTTCCTTTCTTTGACGGGTTTGAAACAGGAACACTTATCACTTTTGAAAGAATCTTTTGGTGGGCGCACATTACAGGAATATTGATATTCTTAAACTACGTGCCTTACTCCAAGCATTTCCACATTATACTGGCCTTCCCTAACACCTACTACTCAAATCTGAAGCCTAAAGGCCAGCTAAACAATATGGCTGCAGTGAAGAAAGAAGTGGATTTAATGATGGGCGGAGACCCTTTTGCAACGCCAGAACCGACAGTAGACGAAGGTCCACCAGAAAGATTTGGTGTTAAAGATGTAACTGATCTTAACTGGAAAAATTTATTAGACGCATACAGTTGTACAGAATGTGGAAGATGCACAGATAACTGTCCCGCGAATCAAACCGGAAAACTCCTTTCTCCCAGAAAAGTGATGATGGACACTAGGGATAGAATAGAGGAAGTGGGTAAAAATATAGATAAAGCAGGAAAACCTATAGAAGACGGAATATCTCTGCTAGGAAACTATATAACAGAGGAGGAACTATGGGCGTGTACCACGTGTAACGCATGTGTAGATGCCTGCCCTATAAATATAGACCCACTAAATATCATCATGAATATGAGAAGGTATTTAATAATGGAAGAGTCTAAGTCGCCAGACAGCGTTACTTCTATGTTTAACAATGTAGAAAACAACGGTGCTCCTTGGGCATTTCCTGCTGCAGACAGAGGGAAGTGGATTGATGAATTGAATTAAAAGAGAAAAGAAAATGAGTACTCCTATACACGTGCCTACTATGGCTCAAATGATAGCATCTGGTGAGGTCCCTGAAGTATTGTTCTGGGTAGGATGTTCTGGAAGTTTTGATGATAGAGCCAAGAGAATCACTAAAGCTATCGTTAAAATTCTAGCGAAAGCGAATGTGAAATTTGCCGTACTGGGTGCAGAAGAGAGCTGTTCAGGTGATCCTGCTAAAAGAGCCGGGAATGAATTTCTTTTCCAAATGCAAGCCGCACAGAATATTATGGTGCTTAACGGATACGATGTAAAGAAGATAGTTACTGGATGTCCGCATTGCTTTAACACTATTAAAAACGAATACCCAGAGTTAGGTGGAAACTACAATGTAATTCACCACACCCAGTTTATCAATGATTTGATCAAAGATGGCAAACTGGTCATAGCCGATGGAAAATCATTCAAAGGAAAGAAAATAACCTTCCATGACCCCTGTTATTTAGGGAGAGCTAATGACATCTATGAAGCACCCAGAGAAGCACTTATGAAACTAGACGCTGAGTTAGTAGAGATGAAGCGTTGTAAAGCAAAAGGCCTATGCTGTGGTGCAGGTGGAGCTCAAATGTTCAAAGAAGCTGAGCCCGGAAACAAAGAGGTAAACGTAGAAAGAACTGAAGATGCGCTAGAAGCCAAAGCAGACATCATAGCCACAGGATGTCCATTCTGTAATACAATGATGACAGACGGTGTGAAGAACTTCAATAAAGAAGAAGAGGTAGAAGTTAAAGATATAGCTGAGCTAATAGCTGAAGCTGCAGATTTAATATAGTATTCTATCTAAAAAATTATTTCTTATTTTCTAATCTGATTCAAAAGACGTTTCTTGCACCTTATGCGGAAAATTCCACAAACTGGTCTTAAAGGGCTTAAAGAAAACTGGCAAAGTGATGTTTTAGCAGCACTCAGCGTGTCCTTCGTGGCTTTGCCTTTGGCCTTGGGAATTGCGTTGGCTTCTGGGGTTCCACCTATGGCAGGTATTATAGCTGTGGTAGTCGGTGGAGTGGTTACTACCTTTTTCAGAGGAAGTCATTTAGCTATCAATGGTCCTGCAGCTGGATTGATTGCCATTATCGTTAGTTCGTTAGCCGCTTGGGGAGATGACCCACAGCGCCTGAATTATGTACTGGCTGCCATAGTAGTTTCAGGGTTGATTCAAGTTATTTTAGGATTTTTAAAACTCGGGAAGTTCGCGGAATTTATTCACTCTTCAGTGATTAATGGAATCATGGCCGCCATTGGTATTATTATCTTTTCGCAGCAAATACATGTGGCTTTTATCGGAAAAAAATCTACTGTTGAAAAACCAATAGCACAACTCGTAGATTTCCTAACCCACCTAGATAACATTAATCCTTGGGTAGCCATAATCTCTATCTCCGGTTTACTCATTATGATATTCCAGTATAGGATAGGCTATAATTTATTCAAGTTTATCCCCGCTCCTATGTGGGTTTTATTGATCTCGGTTCCATTTGCCATCGCGTTTGGTTTCGTTAATCAAGACTCATCTGTGATGAATCTCTTTGGGAAATTTGCAGGAGAGAATCTATTAGTGAACATCCCTACCAAAATTGAAGATCTCTTAATATTTCCAGATTTCTCGATGATAGGAACGAGCACCTTCTGGACTTCTGTGACAGGGATAACCATGATAGCTTCCATACAATCATTGGCTATGGGGAAAGCCGTAGACAAGATTGACCCATACAGAAGAAAAACCAATTTCGATAAAGATTTGGTGGCTGTAGGATTGAGTTCTGCCGTTTCAGGAATGTTGGGAGGTTTACCTATTATAACGGTAATAGTTAGAAGCACCGTAAATGTTCAGAATAACGCTAAAACAAAATGGTCTAACCTTTACCATGGAATTTTCATGACCATTTTAGTAATGGCCATTGTTCTTCCTCCCGCTCCTTACAAACTCCCTATTCCATACGCTGCATTGGCTGTTATCTTAGTTTTTACAGGCTATAAACTAGCTTCACCGAAAGTCTTCAAACAGGTTTTAGATCAAGGAATTGAGCAGTTCATTTTCTTCGCAGGAACTTTGTTTATTACGCTTTACAATGGCCTATTGGCTGGAATATTCGGAGGACTATTGATAACCGCTATTACGCATTTACTACTGGCCAGAATTCCTACTCAACGCTTTATTCAAATGGTATTTAACTCTGGATCACTTCTGGTTCCAAAAGATGGTGGAGGGTATGAGCTTAAAATAAAAGGAATAGCCAACTTTTTAGGAGCCATTAAAATGAATAATCTGCTGAGTACAATACCTAAATCTGCAGATATAACTATTGACTTTTCTGAAGCCAGGTTAGTAGATTTATCTATTTTAGAAAAGGTTTACGAATTCCAAAAACTTCATTCAGAAAACGGTGGAAGAGTGAACATTCAAGGTCTTGACAACCACATTTCTTCTACCAGTCATAAAATGGGACTGAAACTACTTACAACTTCTACTCTCAAAATGACCAAAAGAGAAAAGAGTTTAAAAGAAATAGCAGAGCAGCTAAATTGGAGTTATGAAACGGAACCAATAGGTCAAACAGAGGCCTATCTTCCTTTTTACTTCTTTAAGTCAAGGGTTATTGAATTTAAACGGAACTGTATTCGTAATGAACAAGGGGGAATCTGGCTAGAAATAGCGGACCTTACTTTTGAAGAAGGCGCCTACATGGCATACAGAGAGTACACTTCTACTCTAGGTCTTATAAAACTTCCTTTTAAAATCCCGAAATTCACTATTGAAAGAAAAGAATTCCTTGACAAGTATCTAGATTTTTCTGCTCATAAAGACATTGACTACACTTCATACTCCGGGTTTTCTGAAGACTTTAAGGTTAAAGTAGAAGACACGAAAGATGCTGATAAATTCTTCACCCCTCAGTTCTTAGAATTCCTTCATAAAAGTAACATTTCACATATCGAATCAAGTGGAGAGGCTGTGGTGATATTCCCTACTAACTTCAGGCCTGCGCATATTCACGAGTATGCCAATATCATTCACCTAATGAAAGAAATGGAGGCCATCATTAAGAAGTCCAATTAATTTTCCTGAGGTATGTGTGTTAGAAAAAAACGACCTCAAAGTCAGGCATTGCAACGCCAATCTTATACCTTAGCAGCAGATTAATATTTAATCAGAAATCATGGGTTTATTAGACGGTAAAGTAGCCATTATAACTGGAGCTTCCAGAGGAATAGGAAAAGGAATAGCAGAGCATTTCATAGCTCAAGGAGCTAAAGTAGCATTTACCTACATGTCATCTGATGACAGAGCTAAAGCGTTAGAAGAAGAATTAGCTGCCAAAGGAGGAGAATCTAAAGGATTTAAATCTGACGCTTCTAAATTTGATTCTGCTCAGAAATTAGCGGAAGATGTGATGGCTCATTTCGGGAAAATAGACATCCTAGTAAATAATGCTGGAATAACTAGAGATAACCTACTTATGAGAATGAGCGAGGAGCACTGGGATGAGATCATGGAAGTAAACCTTAAATCTTGCTTTAACTTAACTAAAGCGGTAATGCGCCCTATGTTGAAAGCTAGAGCTGGTTCTATTATTAACATGAGTTCTGTAGTAGGCTTAAAAGGCAATGCCGGTCAAGCCAACTACTCTGCTTCTAAAGCAGGTATCTTAGGTTTCACTAAATCTGTGGCTTTAGAGCTAGGTTCTAGAAACATAAGAGCTAATGCTATAGCTCCTGGGTTTATAGAAACAGAAATGACTGATGCTTTAGATGAAAAAACCGTTCAAGAATGGAGAGATGGTATTCCTCTTAAAAGAGGTGGTACTCCAGAAGACGTGGCTAACTTAGCAGTTTTCTTAGCTTCAGACATGAGTGCGTACATCACAGGTCAAGTGATTAATGTAGATGGCGGAATGCTTACTTAATACGTCTAGCGTATCAACAGTTTAATCCTTTGGAAATACTTATTCAATATCCTAATTGGTTCATCATCTTCTGCATATTAGCAGCAGTGATCTTTACGAGCGCCCTTTACCTAAGGGATAAGCTAACTAATGATTTTCATCCTTTAGTCAAGCTACTTGTAGCTCTTTTTAGGTTCATAGCGGTAGGTGTTCTTGCATTTTTTCTTTTGGAACCCTTAGTTAAAAATACGTTTATAGAAACAGAAAAACCTATAGTAGTAATAGCACAAGATAATTCTGAGTCCATAAAAATTAAAGGTGACAGTACATTCTATAACCAGACCTTTCCTGCTGCATTAGCTGGCTTAACCAGTTCTTTAGAAGAATCGTTCGAAGTAGTTACATTTACTTTTGGCGCTGAGGTTAAAGACGGATTAAACCTAGATTATTCAGAGAAACAAACTGATTATTCGTTACTTCTAGATGAAGTCTATGCCCGTTATTCGAATAGAAATCTAGGAGCACTAATCATAGGGTCTGATGGGATTTATACCAAAGGAAAACATCCACTTTACTCAAACACTAAACTTAAAG
Organism: Cryomorphaceae bacterium ASP10-05a; assembly: GCA_000981645.1. Classification (GTDB taxonomy): domain Bacteria; phylum Bacteroidota; class Bacteroidia; order Flavobacteriales_D; family Sanyastnellaceae; genus ASP10-05a. Next base: position 27,021 of record LAQC01000006.1, read on the forward strand.
CACCCATTTACACTATAGCTTTAGGTGACACCACTAAGTTTACAGACCTTTTAATTAAAGAAGTAACGCATAATAGACTTGCTTACTTAGGAAACAAATTCCCACTAGAAATAGCAGTAGCGGCAAACGCTCTCAAAGGTGCTTCTACTAAATTATCTGTAACTAAAAACGGCTCTACACTCTTTACTAAAAATCTATCTATCACAGGTGATGATTTCTTAGAGATAGTTCCTGTAATATTAGAAGCTAAATCTCCAGGAATACAGAAATACACCATTAGCCTCACTCCTATTAATGGAGAGGTTACTGTATCCAATAATAGACAAGACATATACATAGACATACTGGACAGCCGCCAAAAAGTGGTCATTATATCAGCTACACCACACCCAGACATTAAAGCACTTAAGCAGGCTATTTCTTCAAATGAGAATTATGAAGTAGACGTCTTTCTAGAAGCTGAGTTCCAAAAAAATGTTACTGACTATAATCTCGTTATATTCCATCAGCTTCCTTCTAAACTAGGAAGCACAAAGCTGGTAGATGAAGCTATAGACAAGAAAATCCCCTCACTTTTTATATGGGGAACACAAACCAACTTCGATTCATTTAATGGCTTAAACCTAGGCGTGGAGTTACGTAGTGATAATGGAAACACCAATGCAGTAAGTGGCTCTGTTAATTCTGGATTTAAAGCTTTTTTAATAGACCAAGAGCTAAATTCAGTAGTCAGGAAATGGCCGCCTATAAACGTTCCTTTTGGAAGAATAGATGCCAGTCCAGGAATTAAAAATCTGTTATTTCAGCAGGTAGGGCCTATTACTACAGAAGACCCTCTGTTTACTTTAAATGAGAAAAACGATGTAAAAGTAGGTGT
>LAQC01000006.1:28071-28946 GCA_000981645.1 Cryomorphaceae bacterium ASP10-05a
GGAAATTTCTGTTACTCTTAAAAATGAAAGTGGTCAGGACTACCCATTCACCTTTAGCCAAGGAAGTAACTCTTACCGACTAGATGCGGGTATACTTCCTGCAGGAAATTACACGTATACTTCCTCTGTAAATGCAGGAGGAAAAAAACTCACTAAATCAGGAGAACTCAGTATTTCTCCAGTTATAGCAGAACAGCTAAGAACTCAAGCCGATCATAATTTACTCTTTAACCTAGCCGAAAGAAACGGAGGTAAAATGGTCACTCCTTCTGAATTAAACTCTCTTTCAGATACAATCAAGTCCAATTCAGAGATTGTAGCTGTGAGCTACGAAAAGAAGTCATTATCTGATTTAATAAATTATAAATGGCTGCTGTTTTTGATTTTAGGATTACTCTGTTTAGAATGGCTAATGCGAAAGCGCTCAGGGGCTTATTAAGCTAAAAGTATATTCACGTTTCCATTAATAGTGAATATTGAGATTTACGAGTGATGTGAATACTTAATTTTAAAGTTCATATTCATCCTTGTATATGAACCGCAATTCTTATTCAAAATGAAACAACCTTTAGTACAACCCAATGCTGATGCAGACGATAAAGAACTTCAGGAACTTATCAAGTTCTATGATGAAACTTTAGGGTTTTGCCCCAACAGCATAAAAACGATGCACCACCGTCCTAGAATAGCTCGTGCTTTTATAGAAATGAATAAAGCTGTCATGGAGAATAAAGGCAGAGTGACTAGCGCCCTTAAAAGACTGATGGCCTATCTAAGTAGCCACACCACTGGCTGCAGGTATTGCGAAGCTCACGGAATACGAGCTGCCGAACGTTACGGAGCATCTGCTGAACAAATGAAAAACATCTGGGAAT
>LAQC01000006.1:29087-29910 GCA_000981645.1 Cryomorphaceae bacterium ASP10-05a
TGGCTCTTTTTGGTTATCTAAATAGATGGAATGATTCTATGGGAACTCAAATGGAAGATGACGCCATAGCCTCTGGAAAACACTATTTATCTGACAAAACAGATTGGAGTGTAGGAAAGCACAAGTACTAATTAAACCGAAATTATAAAAAAGGCTGAATCAATAGATTCAGCCTTTTTTATTCTCAGTAGACTTTCTTAAAAACTATATCCTATTTTTAGCACATGACTACGCAGATCACCTCACTTGAAGAATACCATATAGAATACGCCAAAAGTATCGATAACCCATCAGCATTCTGGAAGAAAGAAGCAGAGACCTTTCATTGGTTTAAACCTTTTGATGAAGTACTAAAATGGAATTTCGAAGAACCAAATGTTAAATGGTTTCTTAACGGAAAAACCAATATCACTTACAATGCTCTAGACAGACACATCAAGGATAGAGGAGATAAGACAGCTATACTTTGGGAGCCAAACAACCCTGAAGAAGACGTAGTGAAGCTCAGCTATAAAGAACTGCTCGCAGAAGTCTGTAAATGTGCCAATGCCCTTAAAAACCTAGGTATAAAGAAAGGAGACCGAGTAGTGTTTTACATGCCTATGGTTCCTGAGTTAGCTATAGGTGTGCTAGCCTGCGCCAGAATAGGCGCTGTTCATTCTGTCGTTTTTGCAGGGTTCAGTGCCCAAGCTCTTTCAGACAGAGTAAATGATGCCCAAGCTAAACTGATTATCTGTTCTGATTATAACCAAAGAGGAATTAAAAAAATTCCTGTGAAAAAGGTAGTAGATGATGCCCTAGCACTAGGCTGTGATTCTATAGA
>LAQC01000006.1:29962-72649 GCA_000981645.1 Cryomorphaceae bacterium ASP10-05a
ATAAGTGGTGGCATGAGGAGGTGGATGAGCAGAATCCTTATTGCAACGCGGAAGAAATGGACAGCGAGGATCTACTATTTATCTTATATACTTCTGGCTCAACAGGAAAGCCCAAAGGTGTGGTTCATACCGTAGGTGGTTATATGGTATACACCTCTTACAGTTTTAGAAATGTATTCCAATACCAAGAAAATGATGTTTACTGGTGCACTGCAGATATCGGCTGGATTACTGGTCACTCCTACATCATTTATGGCCCACTTCTTTCTGGCGCCACTACCATTATGTTTGAAGGGATTCCTACTCATCCCACTCCATCTAGGTTTTGGCAAATATGTGAAAAGCACAAAGTCAATCAATTCTACACCGCTCCTACTGCTATAAGAGCATTAATGGCATGCGGAAACGACCTGCCCAGCAAATCAGATTTATCGTCTATCAAGGTACTCGGCTCTGTAGGCGAACCTATAAATGAAGAAGCTTGGCACTGGTACGATAAGCATATAGGAAAAGGAAAGGCGCCTATCGTAGATACCTGGTGGCAGACAGAAACTGGAGGAATCCTTATTTCACCATTGCCTGGGATTACAGATACCAAACCTACGTATGCCTCCTACCCACTTCCCGGTATTCAAGCAGTTTTGGTAGATCCAGACGGAAATGAATTGACAGAAAACAATGTAGAAGGATTGTTGTGTATAAAGCACCCTTGGCCTTCTATGATTAGAACTACTTATGGAGATCATGAGCGTTGCAAAACTGTTTACTTTTCGGCTTTCAAAGGGATGTATTTCACAGGAGATGGAGCGAGAAAAGACGATGAAGGAAGAATAAGAGTAATAGGCAGAGTTGATGATGTGATTAACGTGTCTGGTCATAGAATGGGAACTGCCGAAGTAGAAAACGCGATCAATGAGCATCCTGCCGTAGTAGAATCTGCTATAGTTGGTTACCCTCATGATATTAAAGGTCAGGGAATATATGCCTTCGTTATAACACAGGGTGTAGCTAAAGATAATGCTACGAGAAAAGAAATTTTAGAAGTCGTGACGCGTGAAATAGGGCCAATAGCCAAACCAGATAAAATTCAATTCGTAGATGGACTGCCAAAAACTCGCTCAGGGAAAATAATGAGAAGAATACTCAGGAAAATAGCTTCCAATGAAACCGATAGCTTGGGAGACATTTCTACGCTTTTAAATCCTGAATGTGTGCAAGAGGTTATGGAAGGAGCTTTTTGATGAAAAACGACAGAAGTGAGAAACGATATTCTGGCCTCTCGACTTTAAACTCTGGACACAATTAAGAGCCCTAATTTCAATATAGATTCCTTAGAATTCAGACTAAGGGAATCTGTAATCAATGTTCTGAGTAGTTAATTCAACAACGGACTAATACGCCACACACAAAACTACATCAACAACAGTAACTTTACCCTACTCTGCCGAACCACAAAATAACATTCTCTCTCTTAAAACTACTTACAAGAGACAAATGGTAAGTTTACTAATCTCTAAATAATCACAGCATTATAACTATTAACTTTAGGCATGGATTGTTTAATAGTAGAGGGAGGAGGATTTAGAACAGGTTTTACCGCAGGTGTTTTGGACGCTATGTTAGTGAATAATTACAATCCGTTTAATTCCTATTATGGAATTTCAGGAGGATCTATCTCCCTATCTTATTTTATAAGTGATCAATATAAGAGCTGCTTTTCTGCACTTCAATTTTTAGCCGACCATCCCACTTTCACCGATTACAAGAGAGCGTTCCAGCCAAAAGGCTATATGGATATTGATTATATAAAAGAAATCTCCAACAATGATTTTCCGTTTTTAGTAGAAGATGGCCTGAAGAATTTTTCAAATAAATCTTTAAAAATCGTAGTGACCAATAAAGACACCGGAAAGCCAGAGTACTTGACTCCTCAGAAGGAAGACTGGATAGATTTAGTAGTCGCTTCATGCTCTTTACCTTTCGTGACCAAGGGAGAGCACATGCATGACAAAAATAAATATTTTGATGGAGGTTGGGGTGATGCACTTCCAGTCATAGAGGCCTACAACCAGGGAGCAAGAGAGATATTAGTAGTTCGCACTTGGATTTCAGGGATGAAGTCTACTCAAAGCTGGGCTGACTATTTTGGAAGTATTTACTACAGATCAAACCCTATTTTATCTGAAACCTTCAATTCTAGCTTTAAAAAGTACAATGAGGCTATAGAATTTATTGAAAACCCCCCAGATGATTTGAAAATTACTGAAATAGCCCCTGAAAACATCCTTTACAGCGGCACTTATATGTACTCCAACACTTCTATCCTAAGAGATTATAGATATGGATTAGATTTGGGTACTCAGTTCTTATCTGAACATTAATGAACTCAGGGAATTCCTAAAAATTTATGCTGCTGCACACTCATTCTCCATTTGGGGTTAGAGCGGATAAAATTTAAAATTAGCCCTTCTGTTTCTTCTCGATTATCCCACTCTGGCTGAAGAAATAACTGGCATTCTTTACTTACTTTTTGAGCATGTTCTTCAGCCCATTTTAAGTCATGCTTTTTAAGCACTATCACTTTTAATTCGTGAGCCTCTTGGTAGAACTCCTCCAATGGTTTCTTGAATTTCTTAGGACTAAAAGTCACCCAGTCCCAAGAGCCGCTAAGCTTATGAGTCCCGCTAGTCTCTATGTGTGTTCTAATATTTAGCCCTTTCAACGCTGCGGTGAGATCTGCCAACTGATGCATGGCCGGTTCTCCACCAGTTACTACCACCAAATTAGCTTCTGCTTCTGTAACCCAACCTACCATTTCTTCAATAGAGTGATGCGGATGGGCGTCTATAGGCCAACTCTCCTTAACATCACACCAAAAACAGCCCACATCACACCCGCCTAGACGAATAAAATAGGCTGCACATCCAGCATAGTGCCCTTCTCCCTGCATGGTGTAGAAGTGCTCCATTACGGGTAAAGTCGCTGACTTGGATGGACTGTTAATTGAGTTGTTTGTTTTACTAGACATTTTCGAAGACAAAGGTACTTACTCCTACTGTTTTATTAGAGGAAACTCGAAAGGAAAAAAAATCCGCACCGTGAGTAAATGGAAGAACTCAAAAAAACACGATCAAAACCACCAAGAACGCTTTGTAATCCTCTAGTTCAATGCCACAAATGGGCCAAGGCCCGCCATCGCAATTCTACAGAGTGGTTTTCAATTAAAATGCTGTTAGCTCCCCAAACATGTTCGGTGCGGAAATTTTTAAATATTTTAAAAGGTTATTATCTAATTACTTAGACTCACCTCCAAAGTAATCTTCTTTGTCTGCAACAGTACATTAAATGTAGTCATACTGCCATAACATCTGGTAATGTATTGTTGAAGATTTATCTTTTCTTCATCACTTAGTTATTTATGAGAGTCAACATTCTGTTCTAGAACTCATGATAAGGAGACCATCAGAACTCCGCTGCGCAGCCAGGAGGCAAAACTCGAAAGCTATCTCAGGTTATTTATTATTCAACTGATGTGCTAAATAGACCCCTTTACTTGCACAAGCTTGAATTAAATAACCTCCAGTTGGCGCATTCCAGTCTAACATTTCTCCAATGCAAAAGTTGTTCTTTACTTTCTTTAACTCGAAATTGGAGTCTACTGCATTTAAGTTGATTCCTCCAGAGGTAGATATTGCCTCATCCACGGGAGCCAAATCTATAATTGTCAGAGGAAATTTCTTGATAAACTTGGCCAATGCCTCAACGTCCAAAAACTCTTCCTTTGTCAAGGTAACCTTTATGATTTCTATTACTGTTCGGGATAATTTTATTTTTTCTTTTAAAGTAACCGTAGTTTTTAATTTTGATTGAGCTAATTTTTTAATTAGAACCGATAAACTAAGCGTTGGCTTAAAATCCACATAAACAATCACTTCATTTTCTAAAACTAAAGCTGCTTGTATTTCGGGGCTTAATCCATAAATAGCATTGCCCTCTATTCCAAATTTAGTAATTACCGCTTCACCTTTCTGGACTTTATTCTGTATTGAAATTGAAATATTTTTTAGCGGCTTACCTTCATTGTTCTGGATAAACTTTTCGGGCCACTTAATTTTAAAAGCACAATTTGATGATTTAAAAGGCAATGTGCTCACGCCTTTTTCATTAAACACATCTAACCAAGAACCATCTGAACCTGTTACCTTCCAACTTCCACCGCCTAAAGCAAAAACAGTATAGTCTGCTTTTATAAATTCATTGGAATTGAGTTCTAATGAATTTTCTTTACCCCAATCAGTGAAGGTTTTATTAAATTCAAATTTGACGTTTTTCTCCATCAAATATGCTTCTATGCATTTCAAAACTTCAATGGGCTTGATTCCTTTTTCAGGAAAAACCTTTCCACTACTTCCAATAAAAGTTGGAATCCCTATGCTTAACAACCATGATATTAAATCGTTATTGCTAAAGTGATCCAAAGCGTCATCTAAAAATGAAGATGGAGTATACTTAGATTTGAAACTAGAGAGATCTTCAGAATGCGTAAGATTGAAGCCTCCGTCTCCAGCTACCAAAAACTTGCGCCCGAGAGAAGTCTTTTTTTCATAGATGGTAACATTATAAATATCCGTGTTTAAAAATGCCGCTAGGAATAAACCTGCCGTTCCTCCCCCTATGATGGCCACCTCTTTTCTCATAGGTCAAAGATTGTTCTTTTTTAATCGCTCACAATTTTTAGCTGTAAATTTTTAACTACTGGAGATTGAAGTATAATTTCTATTTACATCTTGAAATTTATCACTTCGTAAATCGGGCTATTCAAACATCAGCAATGCTTTCTAAATTACTGATTTCAGTGTGGTGGAGTTGACCCTAACTCAACAGCACTCGAATTACTACGCATAATCATGAGAACCATCAAAAGCACCACAGAAACTATAGAGCACGCACAAGCAATAACTACACAGGACAACATATTGTTGAAGGTTTAGTCTTTCACTTATCTTTATGACTCCATTAATCGAGAAACTGCATGAACTTTATTAAAACCCTTATCCTTCTCGTTTTATCCTTCTCGTTTGTCTCAGAAGCATTGACCCAAGAATGCGATACTCTGCATATTCAGTTGAATACAGAAATTTGGGCAGAAGAGGTGAGCTGGAGCATCACTGATCTGGAAGGCGTAATTTTAGTAACGGAAACTGAATTTGAAGATGATTCCGTATATCTAACCTCACTATGTATAACGCCAGGATGCTACATCTTTAATATGTATGATACCTACGGAGATGGATGGCAGGGTTCGGAGTATCGATTATTTGACTCCAACAATGAAGTGATCCAAATCGGTGAACTGAGTGATGGTTTTGAAGCCTCAGATTCTTTCAGTTTTAATAGTGTGTGCGGCTGCACTGATAGCTTGGCTTCTAACTTTGACCCACAAGCGGGGACCAATGATGGGTCTTGTTTTTACTGCGAAGAGAATAACCTTACTTTCCAGCTTTCAACTGGCATTTGGGCCGAAGAAATTTCTTGGGATCTAAGTGATTCATTGGGAAATATCTTATATGAAAGCTCAAGTTATCTTGACAATACTGTTTACTTGGACTATCTCTGTCTTTCAGATGCGTGCTATACCATCAACATGTATGATAGTTATGGTGATGGCTGGCAGGGAGGAGAATTTACTTTATTGAATAATGAAGATCAAGTCATTTCAACCGGTTTCGTGGCAGCTGCCCAATTTGAAAGTAGTACTGTATTTTCAATTAATGGTGATTGCGCTATTCTAGGCTGCATAGAACCTACAGCTGCCAATTATAATCCAATAGCTAATTACAATGATGGAAGCTGCACATTAGTTTCAGATAATGTATCACTCCTTGGGCACTGGTCGAAAGACTCGCTTGCTCTTAATAGTCTAGGTGGCAGTTATACGGAAGTATACGGAACAGTCATTAACAATCGAGAATATGGAATTATAGGTTCTACCGCAGGTACTCACATTGTAGATGTAACCACGCCAGAATTGAGCTCAGAAGTTGTCTTTATCCCGGGTGCTTTCAACGGAACCTCTGTCGTTCACAGAGATTATCACACCCACAATAACTTTCTATATGCGGTATGTGACCAGGGGTCAAGTACACTTCAAATAATTGACATCAGTAACCTTCCAGACTCGGCAACTGTGGTCTACGACTCTGACGAATTATTCTCTAGAACACATAATATATTTATTGATACTTTAACGAGTAAACTATATGCAGTATCGGCAAGCGGAAATTTATTCTCTTCATCTCTTCTTGTCTATTATATTTCTGATGAGACAAATCCAGTCTTTCTCTATGATATGAACAGCGACTTCTCAAGCGCACATGATATCTATGTTGAAAATGACACCGCTTTCGTGAATGCTCCTGGATTAGGTCTGTTGGTCTATGATTTTAGTGGCCTAGAGCCACAGGTTATTGGAGCACTCAATGACTATCCATCTCAAGGCACCAACCATTCTGGCTGGCTCGATAACGAACGAGATGTTTACGTTTTTGCAGATGAAAATCATGGCTTAGATTTAAAAGTATGTGATGTTTCTGACTTGACAGATATCACTGTTGTAAGTACTTTCAATAGCGATGTCGACCCTCAATCTATTCCTCATAACCTGACTATTCGAGATAATTACGCCTTCATTTCGTACTACCATGATGGTTTACAAATATTTGATATATCAGACCCAACAACCCCAATCAAAGCTGGATATTATGATACTTACCTACCTAATTCTCACCAAGGATATGCAGGAGCGTGGGGAGTATACACCGACCTCCCTTCTGGAAACATCTTAGTCTCGGATGTGATGACAGGTTTATATGTTCTTAAATTCGAACCTGAACAATTAACTATCTGCGAGGGAGATAGTGTTTTAGTTAATGGAGATTACGAATCTGCTTTAGGTGTTTATATAACCACCGTTTCTGACTTAACCTTCATTGAAGATATTCTAGTAACGGAATTAGAAATACTTTCAAATTCATATTCCTTCGAGAATTTGAATCTAACTCTTGGTGATAGTATTCTACTTGGCTCGGAGTATTATTCGGAGGATGGTATATACTCCTACTCCATTGAAAACAGTATGGGCTGTGATAGTATAATCACATTCAACCTTTCATTTGCTGTTGGGGTAAATGAAATGAATTTCAGTAAAGGTATTAGCCTTTATCCAAATCCGTTTTCAGGTTCCACATTGTTTAATTTTAAAAATCCTGAGCAATCAAAATTTTCCTTGGAAGTCTATAATACCCAAGGTGCTCTCGTTCGCCAGATATCTGATATAAGGAGTGATGAATTACTTTTTCAGAAAGAGGATTTAAGCAAAGGAATGTACTTTTTTCACCTTCATTCTGAGAGTAGTCATTATCGAGGAATGCTTTTACTGGAGGAATAACAGTAAGACTAAAGATGGATCTTTTTACTCGGCCAATTCTCCAAACAAAGCATAGAAATCTGCAAAAATAATTCTCACATACCAATTTTTCTACAGAGATTCCTAGGAAAGGACAATTTTCATTATTTCATACTCCGATTGACCATTGTATTCAATATACTCATCGAATAATAGATGAGAGCTGCGAAAAAAAGGATAGAGAAAGCCAGTTGTCTTAGCTTGAAGCATCAATCTCTTCTATCATTTTTACTGCTTCAATTCTTGGAGGATATCTTTTAGAAACGATATACCCTACAATCATAGCCACAGCAAATGATGGTGCTAGAACATCAAGTGCTACGAAATACTCCCCAATATTATCCATTTCTTTAAATACAAAATTGAAAAGAATAACTGATACAAATCCGGCTATCATTGATGCGATGGCTCCTTTTTCAGAATAACCCTTCCAAAAAAGAGAGAGAATTACCACAGGACAAAAAGTGGCCGCTATTCCTGACCAACCAAAAATAATGACCCAAAAAACTTGCCTATCTGGAGACACATAGTTCATAATCATAGCAATGATTAAAGCAGTGAATGCCATGATGATTGTAGAAATTCTAGAAATTTTAGTTAGGTCTTTGTCTTTTAATTTTGGACGAAAAATCTTCTGATAAAAGTCACGTGTAATAGCACTAGACGCTAGTATTAACAGTGAATCGATAGTAGACATTATAGCTGATAATACAATGGCAATAAAAACAGCAACCAGAAGCGTAGGCAAAAAGCTTTCGGTGATCATACTCAAAACGTCTTCTCCATTATTTCCTAAAATTGCTTCTGGATCATCACCACTCTTAGTGAAATACAAGCGTCCAAGAATACCAATAGTAACCGCAGCTGCATCTGTGAGTAAAGTAAAAACAGCAGCTACCCATTTTCCTTTGTCTATTTCCTTAACGTCTTTTATAGACATAAACCGAACGTAGACCTGCGGGGAACCAAGAAAGCCTAATCCTATCATAGAGAACCCTAAAATGGTAAACAGGTTCATCCAAGGATCTGAGCTTCTTCCCATCACTTGAGTTAAGGTTGGGTCTATAGCGTAAAGCCCTTCTACTACTCCTGTGCCATGATCCATAGAAAACCAAACTACTATAGGCAAAAGAACTAAACCGAGAAACATAAGTAATCCTTGAAATAGATCTGACCAAACTGCCGCTACAAAGCCTCCAATAAAAATATATGTAAGAACAATGAAAAAACCAATAAGAGCGCCCAATCTATAGTCAATGCCTAGCATAGATTTGAAGGCTACTCCGGTAACATCTATTTGCGAAGCCACATAAATTACAATGAAAATTACGAGTATAGATGCGGCTACAATTCGAAGTGTGTTGGTCGTTGATTTGAAGTGACTTTGAAGATAATCAGGGATGGTAATAGCTCCATAACTGTCAGATCTCTTCTTGAATCGCTTAGCCATGAATTGCCATGAAACAATGACTCCAAGAAGCTCACCAGCAACTACCCAATAGCTGGAAAAACCAGCCATAGCTCCCATTCCGGTCAACCCTATGAGCAACCAACCAGACTCACCTGTAGCTCTAGCCGAAAAAGCCACTGCCCAAAAACCCATCTTCTTTCCGCCAACATAATAATCGCTCATGCCTTTGATTCTGCGAGAAGCCAAAATACCAATTAGGAATAAGACTCCTACGTAAAGAGCTAGAACGGATATTTTAATTACTAAGTCTTGGTCCATCATTATAACTGAAATTTGTGATATTGGTTTTACTATTTTGAAAATCTAAACTACTATAAAACGTAATTGGGTAGTAAGTTTACAATAATGTGCAAAGTGGTCAAAAAAAATGACAAAGTTCGAAAATCCTAATAACTACCTTTTCAATTAGATAATAAATAGGCCTAAAATTACTATTTTTGAAAAATCTCTGCGGTTGGAGGTTTCATACCGATATAATTCTTTTTATTTGGGAGTTGATTTAATAGTCGCCCATTGAATTAGCAGAAAAAAAGGTGATAACCCATTTTGAATTCTATTGAACAGAGCAAAGAAGCACATCAGTCAATAAACGAGCTAATCATCTGTTTAACTGAAGAGGACAGGATAAATTACAGTCGGATAATTCGTTCATTTAACGCACACATTAGTTCCTTTGAGTCCTTCTGCTCTTGGTCCAGTGAGTCATACACTCGAAATTGTATCGTTGAAAACGAAAAATTTCAACTGATTCTACTTTGTTGGGAAGAAGGTCAAAAAACCCCTATTCACGATCATGGTGGAGAAGAGTGTTGGGTAAAAGTTATTCAAGGTGAGCTTAAAGAAACGATTTACAAAGTGAATTCTTCTGGTGAACTCGATACGATCAAAACATCCAATTATAAAACAGATGACGTTTCATACATGATTGATTTTATGGGATGTCATTGTTTAGAAAATGTATCCGCTGGTAAAAGTATGACCCTACACTTATATGCAAAGCCAATTCACAATTGTAATTTGTTTGATGAGAAATCAGGAAAATCTGTACGTAAAAAACTTTGCTACAGCACAGTACCTGAAGAGATGACCGATTTAATATAAAAAAATTTACATGTCTAGTATAAGCAATGATTTAGTTCTATTCAATGAATTAGTTGAAGTTTTAATAAATGAGGAAAAGAGCCATCCGGTAGCCGATAGAATAGATCCCGGTAAACTCTATGATACAGTTGATCTTTCTTTGAACCCGTCTGCCATTATTGATGATGAATTTAAGAAAGTACTGAAAGATGTGCTGGTTTCTACCCCGAAAACGGCAACAAGCTTATTCTTCAACCAACTTTTTGGAGGTAGACAAAGTAAAGCTGTTTTAGGTGATTTACTAGCCGTGATGCTCAATAACAGCATGTATACCTACAAAGTAGCTGGGCCTCAGGTTGGAATTGAACAGGAAATCATCAGACAATCTTGTGATATAATCGGATATGGTGACCAAAGTAACGGAACGTTCCCTACCGGAGGTTCAATGAGCAATTACATGGCTTTGGTTATGGCTCGTGATGCAAAGGATCCGAATTGTAGATCAGAAGGAATGTCTAAACCAATGGTAGTTTATACTTCTAAAGAATCACATTATTCAAATGGGAAGAATGCTAGTTTCGCTGGAATCGGTAAAAACAATATTCGTTACATAGCAGCTGATTCAAACGGACGAATGATTCCTGAGAAATTAGAGCAACAAATCATAGAAGACATAAAAGAAGGTTTTACACCTACTTATGTTAACGCTACAGCTGGAACTACGGTATTAGGAGCATTTGATCCAATTGATAAAATAGCTGATGTCACTGAAAAATACGGAGTTTGGCTTCATGTAGATGGAGCATATTGTGGAAGCGTAATTTTTAGTGATAAATACAAGCATCTGGTGACTGGAATAGAAAGATCCAATTCGTTTAGCTATAATGCCCATAAAATGCTGGGAACACCTCTAACATGTTCAATCATTTTGGTAAATGATAAAAAGCACTTACATGACTCGTTCAGCAATCAAGCTGATTATTTATATCAAACAGACGGTGACGATTTTAATCTAGGTAAGACTTCTTTCCAATGCGGAAGAAGGAATGATGCTCTGAAATTCTGGACACTATGGAAATCAGCAGGAACAAATGGATTAACGCAGATTGTAGACCATCAATTTGAACTGGCAAATGTGGCTCGTGAATATATTCGAAACAATTCGAATTACACGCTGTACAGTTTTGATGATTCTATCTCAATCTGTTTTAACTATAAGGATTTAGATCCCTCAGCTCTATGTACCGCGTTATATGAACATCAAGTTACTGTGGTTGGGTTTGGATCTTTTGAAGAGGACACTTTTATTCGACTAGTAACTATAAATGCCAATAACGAGAAAAATGATATTCTAAACTTCTTTAAAATTCTCGAAGAATTTGTGGAAAAGACGCCAAATTTGAAAAAAATAGAGGACAAAATTCTCGAAGGCTCATAAATAATTTTTTTAGCGTTGCAATCTTGAGACTGAATATGCTCTACTCTCTATGAATGACGGAAACCTTCTTGTAAGCCGTATCCATTAGAGAATTTGGCTAAAAGTTTAACCCTTCCTCTACCAAAGTTTTAAATCACTGAACTAAACCTAGACTTGATTTATCAAAACACCGAAAGCGGATTTAAGTTCCCTAAAATTCAGGCATGTGGCCATCCACAAATGAGGATACCACAGAAAAAAAACTATAAAAGACAGGTTTGATTACTCGGCCACCTCTCCAAACAGATCATAGAAATCTGCGGAAGTAATCTTAATATTTACAAAGTCTCCGATACGTACGTACTCATTTTCTGAGGAGATTCTAACTTCGTTGTCTACTTCAGGTGAGTCGTATTCAGTTCTTCCTATGAACTCTCCTCCTTCTACCTTATCTATCAATACTTTTATCGTCTTACCCACTAAGGTTTGATTCTTATTGTAGCTAATTTGACTTTGCAACGCCATAATTTCCTCTGCCCTAGCATGCTTCACTTCTTCTGGAACATCATCCTCCAGCGTAAAGGCGTGTGTGTTTTCTTCATGAGAATAGGTGAAGATTCCCAATCTTTCAAACTGCATTTCTTCTACCCAGTCTCTCATTTCTTCGAAGTCTTCTTGGGTTTCTCCAGGGTAACCTGCAATTAGCGTAGTTCTAATAGCTATTTCAGGAGAAATCTCTCTGATAGCCCTAATGAGTTCTGTCGTTTTTTCTCTCGTTATTCCTCTTCGCATAGACTTTAGCATTTTAGTAGAACCATGCTGAAGTGGTATATCTAAATAGTTAGCTACATTCGGGTGATTCTTAATAGTATCTATGACTTCCATAGGAAAACCTGAAGGGTATGCATAATGCAGTCTTACCCACTCTATTCCTTCTACATCTGCTAACTTATTTACTAGCTCGTCTAAATTTCTCTTTTTATAAATATCTAAGCCGTAATAGGTCAAGTCTTGAGCTATCAAAAGCAGCTCTTTAACTCCCTTAGCAGCTAGTCCTTCTGCTTGCGCTACCAGCTGCTCCATAGGTGTGCTTCTGTGTTTACCTCTCATCAAAGGAATAGCACAGAAAGAACAGGGTCTATCACATCCTTCAGCTATTTTTAGATACGCAAAATGACTAGGTGTGGTCAATAGACGCTCACCCAAGAGTTCACTCTTATAGTCTGCTTTTAGTGTTTTTAATAACCGAGGTAAATCTCTAGTTCCGAAAAATGAATCTACTTGGGGGATTTCTTTTTCTAAATCTCCTCCATACCTTTGAGAAAGGCATCCAGTTACGTAAAGCTTATCTACCTTACCTTGATCTTTAGCATCTGCATATTGCAGAATCATGTCTATAGATTCTTGTTTGGCACTTTCTATAAATCCGCAGGTATTGATAATTACTATTTCGGCATTTGAGTCTTCTTCCTCATGCTTCACTTCAAACTCATTAGCCTTTAACTGAGCCATAAGCACCTCAGAATCATAAATATTCTTGGCACAACCTAAAGTCACTACGTTGACTTTGTTTTTCTTAAGAGTTCTAGCTTTCATGAGTTCTTATTTTCCGAAAAGAGAGTCTACAAATTCTGTTCTATTAAACACTTGGAGATCGTCTATACCTTCTCCCACACCTATATATCGCACAGGTATTTTAAATGTATCCGATATTCCTATAACTACACCACCTTTGGCAGTCCCGTCTATTTTAGTTAATGCTAAAGATGAGACTTCTGTAGCTAAAGTAAACTGCTTGGCCTGCTCTACAGCATTCTGACCAGTAGAGCCATCTAATACGAGCATAACGTCATGCGGAGCATCAGGAATAACCTTCTGCATTACACGCTTGATTTTAGTGAGCTCATTCATTAAGTTCACTTTATTATGTAGTCTACCGGCAGTATCTATTATTACTATATCTGCTCCCTGTGCTTTTGCGCTTTCTAATGTATCGTAGGCTACACTTGCAGGGTCAGCATTCATGCCTTGCT
Organism: Cryomorphaceae bacterium ASP10-05a; assembly: GCA_000981645.1. Classification (GTDB taxonomy): domain Bacteria; phylum Bacteroidota; class Bacteroidia; order Flavobacteriales_D; family Sanyastnellaceae; genus ASP10-05a. The sequence continues at coordinate 43,429 of LAQC01000006.1, forward strand.
CTACTATATCCACTCCTGCCCGGTCTGCCCAGATTTTTAATTGTTCCACTGCTGCTGCTCTAAATGTGTCTGCCGCTCCTAGAACTACTTTCTTCCCTCTTGACTTAAACTGATGCGCTAGTTTTCCTATGGTTGTAGTTTTACCTACTCCATTTACCCCTACTACCATCACTACGTATGGATTTCCATCTTTAGTTTCCGGTATAATAAAATCATCTTGGTTTAGTGCGTTAGATTCTTCTAAAAGAGCCGCTACCTCTTCTTTTAATATCCCATCTAACTCTGAGGTACTGGTATATTTATCTTTTTTTACTCTTTCCTCGATTCGTTTTATAATCTTTAGAGTCGTATCTACTCCTACATCACTAGTTACTAGGACTTCCTCTAAATTATCTAGAACTTCTACATCTACTGTATTCTTACCCGCTACTGCTTTGGTCAGTTTCGAAAAGACACTTTGTTTTGTTTTTTCTAATCCTTTATCGAGATTTTCTTTATTCTCTTTTTTCTTAAAGAATGAGAACATGTGCGATTTTTTAGGGTAAATAAAAAGGGCCTTTGCGAATATAGCAAAAGCCCTCTCAAAAAATATCTTTTATTTGAACTTAAGAATTGGCTGCGAACCACTCTTTTACTTCAACATTTAAAACGATAGCAGACCTAAAGCCATAAGCTCCAGTGTCAGCATTTTTAATCATTTTAATAACTCTGGTGTGTTGTTTACCTCCACCTTTCTGCAATGATGCTACTGTCTTCTTAGCCATGTCTTATTATTTTATCTCCTTGTGCACAGTGTGCTTTCTAAGGATTGGGTTGTACTTTTTTACCTCCATTCTTTCTGGAGTGTTCTTTCTGTTCTTCGTAGTAATATAACGCGAAGTTCCTGGTTGTCCAGATTCCTTGTGCTCTGTGCACTCTAAGATAACCTGTATTCTATTTCCTTTACTTTTTTTTGCCATAACGTGCTTTTCGGGTCGGCAAAGATACTACTTTATTCGCTATATAACCAAACCTTTCTTAGTCAAATTTAAGCTGTGTATTTTAAACCATCATTTGTTTAGAAAACCTTACATAAAAAATAGTCTAAACGGCACGATCAATTAAATTTGATAGATTGATAACATCGTTAACTCGCTTCAGAAATGGCTAGAAGAAAACCAGTGTTAAAGAACAAGAACAAATCAGCTGACCCAGCTGTGAAGTCTATTTCTAAAACTAAAAAAGTGAAAGCTACTCCAAGTACGAAAGGCCCTAACGCAATAACTAAGTTAATGGCTGATTCGCGTACTCCTAAAGTTTTAGGGCTTGGATTAATTATGACTTCCTTATTCCTGCTCGTTTCTGCGGTTAGTCATTACTTTTCTTACGCGCATGATGCAGTTCTTCTGGAAGGAACAGTTGAGTTCTCGTTAGACAATGCCGCTAGACAATATCAAAACTATCTAGGTAAGCTAGGCGCATTGGCAGGAGACTTTTTCGTAAAAAAAGGATTTGGTTTTGCTGTTTTCATTCCTATTGTACTTTTAGGAGCTTGGGGTGCTAAAGTGCTCAGGCCAGCGCTTACTTTTAAAATGTATTCCCTTTGGATTAAGGGAGCTTTTCTATCCTTCTGGATTTGCATAGCAGCCTCTTTTCCATTCCTATCTGAAGTTTTAATGCCTAGTGGAGAGAGCATTATTCAGGACTCTCAACTTTTAGGTGGTGGTGTCGGTTTTGGCTTAAGTCTTTGGTTAAAAAACATTATGGGGACTCTCGGAACGGCACTCCTGCTGCTGCTCTCTATGGGTGTTTTCTTAATCGTAAGTTATGATGGTCTCTTAGATAAATTGGTTCGTAGCTTTTCTAAGTTGCAACGCGGAAATTCTGAACCCGTGTATGATGACGCAGAAGAGACTAATTCTTCAAACTCTTTAAAAGGTGGAAATGAAAATCTGACCGATGAGACGACAGAAGAAGTAAGCAATGAGTCGGATTTAATAGATGACATCTTAGCAGACGATGAGGATCCTGATGAATTAGACAATCTTATAAATGACATAAATTCTGACGACACAGAAGAAACACTTGAACTAAAAACGCCTGAATCGGAAACCACTCTAGAGCCGGAATTAGCTTCTACTGCGGAAGAGAAGAAGGACGATGATTTCGAAACAGTAACAAAACCTGTGGCTTCAACGACCTCTGAGGTAGATTCAGAATTGGACGTAGAAATAGCTATTGAGAAAGAAGAGGCGGTATTATCTGAAGTACAAATAGACAAAAAGGTTCAGGAGTTTGGAGAATACGACCCTAAACTTGACTTAAGCAGATATGAACTACCTAGTATAGATATTCTCGCAGAGCATGGTTCTAGTCAGGTCCAAATAAATAAGGAGGAGCTAGAGGTAAACAAAAATAAAATTGTAGAGACACTCAATAACTACAAGATAGAAATCTCAAAAATTAAAGCTACCGTAGGACCTACAGTAACTCTCTATGAGATTATTCCTGCACCTGGGGTGAGAATAAGTAAGATTAAAAATCTAGAAGATGATATCGCTTTAAGTTTAGCGGCCTTAGGAATTAGAATCATAGCTCCTATCCCTGGTAAAGGTACCATAGGAATAGAGGTTCCGAACTCTGACCCTCAAATAGTTTCTATGAAGAAACTTATAGCATCAGACAAGTTCCAAAACTCAAAAATGGAACTTCCAATAGCGTTAGGTAAAACTATTTCTAACGAGACACTTATAGTAGACCTGGCTAAGATGCCTCACTTATTAATGGCCGGTGCTACAGGCCAAGGTAAGTCTGTGGGGCTTAATGCTATTCTAGTTTCTCTTCTTTATAAAAAACATCCTGCTCAGATTAAGTTTGTTTTAGTAGACCCTAAGAAAGTAGAGCTTACCCTATTTAATAAAATCGAAAGGCACTATTTAGCAAAACTTCCAGATGAAGAAGAAGCTATTATTACGGATGTAAGTAAGGTGGTGAAAACCCTTAACTCTTTATGTATAGAAATGGATCAGCGTTATGAGCTTCTCAAAAACGCCATGGTTAGAAACATTAAGGAGTACAATGTTAAGTTCGTTCAACGTAAGTTGAATCCTGAAAACGGACATAAGTACATGCCTTATATCGTACTGGTAGTAGATGAGTTTGCAGATTTAATTATGACTGCGGGTAAGGAGGTAGAAACTCCTATAGCGCGTTTAGCTCAGCTTGCTAGAGCCATAGGTATTCATTTAATCATAGCTACTCAAAGACCATCTGTAAATATTATAACAGGAACCATAAAAGCTAACTTCCCAGCTAGAATAGCCTTTAGAGTTACCTCTAAAATAGACTCTAGAACAATTTTAGATGCTGGAGGAGCAGACCAGCTAATAGGGCGTGGAGATATGCTTTACTCTTCAGGAAGCGAATTAATACGTCTTCAGTGCGGTTTTGTGGATACTCCTGAAGTAGATGAAATATGTGACTTCATCGGTAGCCAGCAAGGCTATCCTACCGCTTTTATTCTTCCTGAATTTATAGATGAAAATGCCGCAGAAGTTGGCACAATGGCTGCGGAAGATAGAGACTCTATGTTTGACGAAGCCGCTCGATTGATCGTAATGCATCAGCAGGGTTCTACTTCTCTTATTCAAAGAAAACTAAAGCTAGGGTACAACCGAGCTGGGCGAATCATAGATCAATTAGAAGCCGCGGGAATAGTCGGGCCTTTCGAAGGAAGTAAAGCCCGAAAAGTCTTAGTCCCAGACGACTATAGTTTGGAACAGTTATTGGGTAATAATTAGAAATTAAGAAAAAATGAATATGTTTAAAGGAATACTATTTTCTGCTGCTGTGCTCCTAGGCAGCATAGCTATGACTCAAGATGCTAAAGCGGTTCTAGATAAAGTTAGCCAAAACGTAAAAGGATATTCTGCCATGTATGTAGAATATGAAATGCAACTGAATGATGAGAAAGCAGGAGGAGCTATAGCCAGTGAACAAGGGAAGGCATGGATAAATGGAGAAAAGTTCAAAATAGAAACTCCTGACTTCCATATTTATACTGATGGTGATACTTTTTGGGCATATTCTAAAGCTGATAATGCTTGCACTATTAATGACTATTCCGAAATACAGGAGGACAAAGGATTCAGTCCTTCAGACTTATTTACTATATGGGAAACAGGATTCAAACACGAACATAAAGGAGTAAAAGGTGGATTAACTCAAATCAACCTTTACCCTACTGATAGCGAAAATTCTTTTCATACTATTGTCATGCACATAGATGAGAGAACTTCTCAAATTAAGAAAGCTCAAATGAAAAGCAGGGATGGACAGGAAATGATTTATGACATAAAAAAATTCACTCCTAACCCTGACGTTACAGAAGAGACATTCCAGTTCGACCCATCAGATTATCCAGGTGTTGATATGGACGACCAGAGGTTTTAATAGAATTAAAGATTATCACAAGAGAAAAAAGGGCTTTCAAATTTGGAAGCCCTTTTTTTGGTTATGAACTGGTTGGGTTATTCAAATAACTTTATACTTTAATCCCTACTATACTTACATCGTCTATTTGCTCACATTCTCCTCTCCAGTTATTAAAGACACTCAAGATAACTTCTTTTTGCACCCCCATTGATTTCCTGCTGTTTTCGAGAAGCATTTCATAAAACTTCGCACTTAAGAACTTTTTATTTTTAGGTCCTCCAAATTGATCTCTAAAGCCATCACTGAATGAGTACATAATATCTCCCGGTTCCAGAAGTACTGTATGACAATTATAAGTCCTATTCGGATCGTAATGAGCTCCTCCAACAGGGTATTTATCTCCTTTAAGATGAATGGTTTGTCTATTCCTTACTATGAGTGAATTTTGATTGGCTCCTGCAAACTGTAACGTTAAATTCTCTCTATCCAAAAGCGCTATAGATACTGCCATTCCATCATCCAAATTTTCTTCTTTTTCCTGCTGTAATAGAGTTATTAGCTTTTTATTGGTTAGATTGAGAATCTCATTTGGCCTTGTAATCCCATAATTAACCACGATTTCATTGAATATAGTATTTCCCAGCACAGACATCATAGCGCCCGGAACTCCGTGACCTGTGCAGTCTGCATGAATCAGTATGTACTTCTCAGTACCTCTCACCTTATGATGCCAGTAAAAATCACCACTCACAGTATCCTTGGGAAGGTTAATAATAAAGAAGTCGCTAAAATCGTTTTTAAGCTTTTTATTATCCGGCCATAGAGCTTTCTGAATTCTTCTAGCATAATTAATGCTGCTATTTATCTCCTGCTGTCTATAGCTAGCCATCTTTGATTTCTCAAACTCAAACTCATTTTGCTTTTTCTCTACAGCTATTACTTTAGCTATAAATCGAAACACAACCAATCCTATAAGAAGATAAAAAACCACACTATACATAGCATCACTAACTAGCGCTGCTCTTGAGCTTAGTAAAAACTCATTAAAAGGCACGTCCATCTCTAACGCTCCAATCACTCTGCCATCTGGTGTTCGAATTGGCGAAATAACAGATAACCATTTACCCTTTTTAGTTTCATGTTTCTCTAATTGACCGCCATTATGGTACAAATTATGAAATTCTTCAGGAAACTCTGAATAGTCGTGTCTGAAATATGGACTCTCATTTGAGGTTAATCCAAATTCATATCCTCCAGTGCTATTATTCTTGTGGACCGTATAAATTGGAGATTCTAAATGATTATTCTCAAAACATTTCTTTAAAATCGAATGGTACTTTTGATATAATTCAGGCTGATTATCTATTTGAATTTGGTCTTTATTAGGATTAGAAAGCATTATGGATTCTAATTCAAAAGGGTCTATTCCTGAAACAAGAGCATTAGACACCGCCTGAAGCTTGCTCATCTCTATAGTCTTTGCCTGATCTATACTATTGAAGTAATTAAATCCAATAAAGTATGACGTAAGCAACACTAGCCCTAAAAAAATGACTACAAATACTTTTCCAGAACTGAGGATAAAAGTGGGTTTCATATAAGTAATGCTAGTAAATTTAGCACCTTTACTTTACTCTTAAAGCGCCCTAAAGGTTACGCAATCACTTTTTCTCTTTAAGCTCAAAGTCCTCAAAATACAACATGTGAATGCCGTGATTCTCAAATCCGGAATCTGGACCAACAGCCTGAAAACTAAACACTAAATCAACTAAGTCATCAGTGTTCATCTCATCGAAATAGAACGGGAAGTCCAATCCATAATCAATTAAACCTCTCCCATAGTAAAGCATTATATCATGGCCAAGAACGCTATACTCATCTATTATCTCATTGTATTCAGAATTATATAACTTCTGAAACTCCATCATTACTTCAGAATTATAATTATTCGTGAATGATGAAGGGATATGCACATTAAACCTATTTCTAACTGATGCGTCCACATAATCGTTATCAATCCATTTATCTGTTAAGTAGATAGTTAAATCCTGGTCTTCGCTTATAAATGGCAGGATATTTACCAATGTCCCTAAAGAAATTTTCTCCTCCGAAGGCATTACCAATATATTCTCACTAGAGTCAGACATAGCCGCATTTAAACTAGCCACAGTGAGCTTATCCACCTCTATCTCACTCAGTTTTCTCTTCTCCATCTCCGTGCTGTCAGCTAGAATCGAATAATACTCTCTTTTAAATACCTGAATGTTTCTTTTATCCTTCACCCATTTAGTAGTAACTAGTATTACGTTTGGGTTAGTAGTAAGATTAGCTATATACTTTCCCGCTTCTCCCATCATCGTACTTCCGGCTGGAGTCACCTTACTCACATGAGAGTTACTTAATAATATCTTTCCGCTTTGAGGAGTAGGACAAACTACATGAGCATCACTTCCAGAGGCTATTTCGATCACCTTAGCTAAAGATTCTTTTTGGAATGGCCCTATAAACAAATCCATCTGTTGAAGCTTTTCATCACTTGCCAAGAGCGTAAGCTCTTCTTTATCATCAGTAACATTAAGAACATGTAAGTTCACAGAAAGCCCCTCTTCTTTTAGCTTCTGTGCGGCTAAGAAACTTCCTCTATAAAAGCTCAGCGCTACATTCTGTATTCTCCTTTCTTTACTGGACAGCTCATCTAACCCTAACCTACTAGAGTAAAACGGCAACGCTAAAGCCACATTATATTCAGCTCTAAAAGGATTATCTCCTTTCATTTTTGGTTTCCAGGAATTAATCACATCATTAACAGAGCTTTCATCTTTACTCTTCTCTTCATCAAGTGAGATAGGGATATTAATTACTTGCCTAGCTTTTAATCCTTCTGGTAGACCGTCATTTATATCTAATATGTCCTTAATCTTCACAGCATACTTTTTACTCACCCCATAAAGGGTTTCTCCAGGTAAAACTTGATGTGTTTTCCATTTAGAGATACTGAAGTTAACAGGCGGAGATACGCTCACAACCGAGTTCACGTCATTAACTGGGATTTTTAATTCGTTCCCTTTTTTTATTCCCGAATTAGCCTCATGGTTTAGCTCTAGAACATCATTAATATCTACAGTATATCTTCTGCATATAGAAAACAAGGTCTCTTTTTTTAATACCCTGTGAATTAAAAATCCATCCTCTATTCTTACCGGGTTGGTTATTTCTCCGGGCTTAATATTTGGACTAACAGGGATATATATAGTCTGACCTACATTTAGCCCTCCAATTAAAAGCTCCGCATTATAATTCCTAATAATCTCTTCATCAGAATCATAGAGCGTAGCTATGGCATATAGGGTATGACCTGACTCTACTTTATGCTGATAATATTTCTCTCCTTCTTTTTCTACAATAGTAAAGTTTTGACTATAGCTAATAATCGACAAAAACAAAAGAAAGAAGCTTACTAAAATATTCTTAATCATACCTATCAAGTAAAACATTAATACCAACGTAATATCATGCCAATTATTAATTTATTAACTATTCCCACTCAATAGTAGCAGGTGGCTTAGAGCTTATATCATATACTACTCTATTAATTCCTTTAACTTTATTAATAATAGAATTACTCACTTCTGCTAAAAACTCAAAAGGAAGATGACACCAATCAGCTGTCATTCCATCTGTAGAAGTAACCGCTCTTAGAGCCACAGCTTGCTCATAAGTTCTTTCATCACCCATAACGCCTACGGTTTGTACTGGTAGGAGAATCGTTCCTGCTTGCCATACTTCATCGTATAAATTATGCTCTTTCAATAGAGAAATCCACACATAATCAGCCTCTTGAAGAAGCCTTACTTTTTCAGGAGTAATGTCTCCTAAAATCCGAATAGCCAACCCTGGACCTGGAAAAGGATGTCTTCCTAAGATAGAATGACTAATTCCAAGTGCTTTTCCTACTCTTCTCACTTCATCCTTAAATAAAAGCCTCAACGGCTCCACTACTTCTAACTTCATAAAGTCTGGCAGACCTCCCACATTATGGTGAGATTTAATGGTTACAGAAGGACCTCCTGTTCCACTTACAGATTCTATTACATCCGGATATATAGTTCCTTGTGCTAGCCATTTTACATTTTCTATGCTGTTAGACTCGGCATCGAAAACATCAATAAATACCTTACCTATAGCTTTTCTCTTAGCTTCTGGGTCTGAGAGTCCTTTTAACTCGCTGTAAAACGCTTCTGAAGCATCCACTCCTTTTACATTTAAGCCCATGTGCTTATAACCCTCCAGCACTTCATCGTATTCGTTTTTTCTAAGGAGCCCATTATTTACGAATACACAGTAAAGATTATCTCCTATGGCGCGTTGCAATAAAACTGCTGCCACCGAGCTATCTACTCCACCACTTAATCCTAGGACTACTTTATCATTCCCTATTTTCTTCTTTAGTTCTGCTATAGAAGCATCTACAAAAGAATCAGGAGTCCAACTTTGAGCACATCCGCCAATTTTGACTATAAAATTCTCTATGAGTTTTTTCCCCGCTGAAGTATGGTACACTTCTGGATGAAACTGTATCGCATATGTTTTTTCACTATTAAATGCATAGCCCGCATTTTCTACAGAAGAAGTGCTGCATATAAGCGTAGAGTCTGTAGGAAGTTCTTTAATAGAATCTCCATGACTCATCCACACTTGAGTAGGTGCATCTATTCCCTCTAATAACTCATTAGAATTATTAACCGATTCAAGCATGGCTCTTCCATACTCTCTGGTTTCACTTGCCTCTACTCTCCCTCCATTTGATTGCGCCAAATATTGAGCGCCATAGCACACTCCTAAAAGTGGATATTTTCCTCGAATCCCAGAAAGATCAGGCCTCGGAGCATCTTCTTGCCTAACCGAAAACGGACTCCCCGAAAGAATCACACCTTTTATGTGGTCTCCAAGAGGTGGGATTTTATTCCAAGGATGAATCTCGGAATACACATTTAACTCTCTTATTCTTCTCGCTATAAGCTGAGTATATTGGCTTCCAAAATCCAATATTAGTATCATTTCTTCCATGCTACAAAGGTAGTTTCACCTAGTTCTAAAACCATCAGAAATAAATTTAATTTTTCACACAGTTTTGCCATTTTGTCCACGTAGTTTTGTCCTATGATTTTAGCTAATTTATCAAATAGAAATATTATTCTCGGGAGCGGTTCACCTAGAAGAAAATTACTTTTAGAAGGTTTGGGTATCTGCTTTTCAGTAAGAACCAAAAATGTGGAGGAGATCTATGATGAAAAATTGCAACGCGAAGAAGTTCCTAGATTTTTATCAGAACTAAAGGCAAATTCCTTCGAACACGATCTTAATCCTGAGGATTTGTTAATTACTAGTGACACCACAGTCTGTTTAAATAACATCATTCTTAATAAGCCTAAAGATCTTCATGAGGCTAAACTTATGCTTCAAACACTATCTGGTAAAACTCACACTGTGATAACAGCAGTGACGATTACCGATTTAGAAAAATGCGTGACCTTCCATGATGAAACTGAAGTTACTTTCAGAGAATTATCGGAAGAAGAGATAGATTATTACGTAGAAAAATTCAAGCCGCTAGATAAAGCAGGCGCATACGGAGCGCAAGAGTTCATGGGCTATATAGCGATAGAAAAGTTGGAAGGATCATATTTTAACGTGATGGGATTACCGGTTCACAGAGTTTTTGAGGAATTAAGTAACTGGTAGGTGTAGAATAGTGATTTTTATGAGACAGCACAGACTTAATTTAGCTGTCAAGAAATAGTGATTTTGAAGAATTTAGAAAAATTAAGTAAAAGAGTAATCATAGGTCTAGGGCTGGTTTCTATAGCCTGTATTTTCTCCATCACCTTTATAGAATTTGATTACGATTTCGAGTCGTTTTTTCCTCAGGGAGATCCTGAAACAGAATTCTATAAAGACTTTAGAGATAAATTCGAAACAGATAACGACTTTGTCGTTATCGCCCTAGAAAATGAAAAAGGCATATTCCAAAAGGACTTCTTATTAAGAGCTGATTCTCTTACTGAAGAGTTAAAGAAGTTACCAAATGTAGAAGAGGTTATTTCTCCTACTCAAATAAAAGAACCTATAAAAACTGCTTTCGGTTTTATTCAGGCTCCTCTGATGAGAATAGACAATCCGGAGGTATATTCGTACGATTCTCTAAAAATATTCGAAAGACCTGAACTAGTAGGCTCGCTTTTTTCAAAAGACGGAAAGGCCATTATGCTTCAGGTAATTCATACTAAATTTCTTTCTAAACAGCTCTGTGATAGCCTAAGTTATGACATTACAGACTTGATAGCTGAGTATTCTTTCGATGAATCACATGCTGTAGGACGCGCTATAGGACAAGTATATTATATAGGCCTTATGCAACGAGAGACTATTACATTCGTAGTTCTTTCTGTTATTCTTATCATCGCTTTTTTATTCATAGCCTTTAGGAGTTGGTGGGGTATATGGGTTCCGATTACTGTGGTTCTTTTAGCTATAGTTTGGGTTCTTGGATTAATGCAAGTCACCGGTAAGGAAATAGACTTAATGGTGATGATTCTGCCTACTATACTGTTCGTAGTAGGTATGAGTGATGTAGTTCACATTCTAAGTAAGTATTTCGATGAACTCAGACTAGGTACGGAAAAAATACCTGCACTTAAAATTGCTTTTAAGGAAATCGGATTAGCGACTCTTCTTACTTCGATAACTACTGCCATTGGATTTCTTACGTTATTAACTTCCAGCATAGACCCTATCTGTGACTTCGGATTATACTCAGCAGCTGGAGTGATTTTGGCATTCATATTAGCGTACACTTTATTGCCTGCCGTTTTGGTATTAACTCCAGCTCCTAAGGTAAACAACAATGTATACTCGAGTACTTTCTGGACAAAACACCTGCACAGAGCATTTGGTTTTTTGCTACGCAACAGAGGAACTGTTGTAGTTTTAAGCATCATACTGGTTATAGTGAGTTCTATTGGAATGAGTAAAATTACGGTGAATAACTTCCTGCTAGAAGACCTTAGTGATTCTGATCCTTTTAAACAAGAGTTTGATTACTTCGAAGATTCTTTTGCAGGAGCGAGACCATTCGAGATGGCCCTGGAGTTTAAAGAGAATGCCTCTCCATGGGAACTTCAGTCTTTACTTTATCAGGAGAAATTAGATTATTATTTAGAGAATACATATGGAGCAGGAAACCTCATGTCTCCTGTGGCTATAGTAAAAGGAGCTAACAGGTCTCTCAATGGCGGTAAGGAGGAGTTCTATAAAATACCGGAGGATGAGGCTGGATTAAAAAAAATAACAAAAAACTTAGGTAAGTTCGGTTCTGATAAATTTATAGACCTTTTTTATTATGATGAGCTACAGTCTCTTCATGATATTTATAAAGACAGCTCGAATGTTGACAGCACACTATTTGAAGGCTCAAAGAAAAAGTGGGGAAGGATTAATGGTAAGGTTCCTGACCTAGGCAGTACAATCTTCTTTGAGAAAGAAGATAGCTTAAATATCTTTTTAGCTTCTGAATTAGACAATCCCTATTTCGATGCCAGAATCACGGGGACAGCCCGCCTCATCGACTTAAATAATAGAACTTTAGCCACGAATATGTTAGGTGGCTTGGCCATCGCGTTTGCAGTGATTGCTTTAATCGTAGGGTTTATGTTTAAGTCTATAAAAATGATTTTTATTTCGCTTATCCCTAACATATTCCCGCTGCTAATGATAGCTGGTGTTATGGGGTGGTCTGGCATAGGATTAAAAGTAAGTACTTCTATCATTTTCACCATAGCATTCGGAATAGCTGTAGATGATACGATTCATTTCCTTACTAAACTCAGGCTGGAATTGGCCAAAGGGAAGAGTCTTCCCTATGCTATTAAAAGAACGTTTATAGGAACAGGAAAGGCGATTATAGTCACTAGCCTTATCTTATGCGGAGGGTTTCTAACACTTATAGGCTCTGACTTTTTAAGCGTGTTTTATATTGGTCTTTTAATCAGTATAACTCTTCTTATGGCTGTGCTGGCAGATTTGTTTTTGCTTCCTCTACTCATCTTTTGGTTCTATGGAAAGAGCTATAAAAAAATTCAATCTTAATCTAGGCTCCTCTCCCATTCATAGACATCTACTTGAAGATTTTTAATCTCTATCCTGGAATGTGATGGGTTCCATATATGCGAAATCACAAAGTCATTTTGGTTTCTTATAGGTGGAGCACTGTAATTAAAAGATTCGGTTATCCATTCTCCTCTTTTAGCTGCTTTTAAATCAAATCCTCTAGACCCATAAGTTCCATTAGCTCTTCTTACTAAGCTGAATAAGACTGGAAACCCTTTTTCTGGAACATCAGAAGAGTACCTATAAGTAATCTTGTACTCTAGAAAGAAATGTTTAGCACTAGTTATATCTGACACTTTATGCTCTAAATCAAAAGTCCAAAGATCTAAGCTGTCTATAAAAAAAACAGCTTCATTATTCACCCGTTTGATTTTCTCAGAATTGATCTGTACAGGTGGATTCGAGAAGTCTATAGTTAGCCAATCTTTTCTTTTAAACTCTTCTATCATCCCTACTGCACCAGAAAAATCAGGCTCATAATCGAGTAGCTTTCTATCTTCAGTACTTACTGTAGTTTTAAGAAAGACTTTTTGGTAATATTCTTTAGTCATTCTAAAATCGTGAAGGATGTAATTTCTAAACTGCCACCATTGGAATTGGTTAAGGACTATACAAAGCCCGACAAATATCAACGAGCCGTACTTCACCCCATGTTTTGCGCTAGCTAAAGACTTAATAAAATAACCCAAAGAAATAGCCAACAGAGGATAGAGTGTAATGATAGGTCTACAGGAATAACTAGAGCCATACCACCATTCTGTCCATGAACTCATTAGATAAAACGAGAGTAAAAAGTAAATGACAGATGGCCAAAACAACTTCTTATTCTTTCTATACATACAAATGAATCCGATTAACGAAAGAATCATTACTGGAGTATAAATGAACCAGCCTTTCTTAAAACTGAATAGTACTTCTGTTACATAAGGAGTGGTCCAATCTAAACCAACTCCAGGGTTATTATAGGAGTCATAAATAAATTGTCCTGTTAACTGATGCCAGTAGAGAAGCTGGGGCAATAAAATCAACACACCTATAGCGATGGTAGCTAGAAAAGAAATTCTGTGTCTTACTATAAGTAGTGCCTTCTCTTTAAGCGAACTCATACTAGTTACACCATAAAGCAGAGGAAATAAACCAATCAATATTTCACTTGGTTTTACTAAAATCATAAGCCCAATGGATACTCCGATGGCGAAGAGGTTTTTTATTCTAAAAGTCTCATGCCATTTTAGTGTGTTCCATATTACTATAGTAGAAAGCAGAAACAACACATTTACGGTCTCTAAATCTTTAGCGATAAGATGATGTACCGTATTGGTTCCCAAATAAATTATGATTAGGATTAAGGCTACCAATTGATCTTCAAAAAACTTCTTTAAGATTTTTCTTAAAACAAAAGCTCCAGCAATGGTGTAGACCAACGCTCCTGTGATGAGTGCGTATACATAAGGAGGACTAAACCCTGTAGACGGAAAATCAAAACCTAAGGCTATAGCGTGGCCAATTAAGAACCAAGGGAGAAAGAAAAGCGCCATTCCCATCATGAAGAAATACATGGGTTTCCCTTCGCTATTTTCACTAATAAAATAAAGGGTTCCTGCTAAATCCCTTTCTGATACTTCTTTTTTCAACCAAGAAACATCCTCCAGTAAAAAATCATCATGAATAATAGTAGCTGGTAAATAGGTGTAATAACCCAGTACGTCCCAGGAGATTTCTTTTTCTGTGACATTACTAAATCTCTGACCCACAATAAAGGCACAGCAGAGCAGTAATACAATTTTAGAAAGATTATTTCGCCAGATAGAAAGTGTGCCAGACATTTGCACAAATTAAAGAGAATATCATGTACTTCGTTAAATTTGACGTCATGAAAAATATTACTCTGGTAATTTCTGTTTGTTTCGTTTTGGTTAGCTGCGCCAAAAAAGAGGAGCCTTATTCCTTCTTTGTAGCAGGACACCTTTATGGTAAACCCGGTACAAGTGACCTAGGTGCGTACGCTAAGTTTAAAGAGAAATTTGATTTTATTAAATCCCACGAAAACCTAAGTTTCGGGGTGATGACAGGAGATGCGGTGAAGGAAGGGAAAGAGGCAGAATGGAAAGCACTAGTTTCTGATATGAATGACCTTTCGGTTATAAGCCATCTCGCCAGAGGCAATCATGACTATAAAAATCAAGAAAACTTAACCAAGTATTTCCCCAAGAAATATTACTCTTTTAAAGAAGGTGCTGATTTACATATTATCCTAGACGCTAATATTGACGGGTGGAACATTACTGGTGAGCAGCTTCTCTTCTTGAAAAACGAACTGAAACGGGAAAAAAAATTAGCAAAAAACATCTTCCTCTATTCACATCAGGTTATCTGGTTTAACCCCGCAGACCACCCGAGGTATTTGCACGTGAATTCTGAATATGGCAGACATCCAAAATCTAATTTTTACTCGGAGGTTCTTCCTCTTTTTGATAACATTGATGCTGAAGTTTACTTTTTTGCTGGAGATGTAGGTGCAGGATCCTGGGCTTCTGATATTTCATACACCAAACCATCCTCACAGATACATCTTATCGCCAGCGGAATGGGTGATGGCGTAAACGATAGTTTTATCATGGTAACTATAGATGAATATTCACATCCAAAGTTCTCTGTAATCTCTGTAGATCCAACTAATAAAAATCAAGTACAGAATCTTGATCATTTTCTTAAGTAAGATGATACTTTTGACCCTAGAAAAAATAAACAAATTATGAGCGTAAGAAACCTAGAACCAAAAGCAGTGTGGAATCACTTTGCTGATTTAAATGCTGTTCCTAGAGCTAGTAAAAAAGAAGAAGAAGTTATTCAGTTTATGATGGACTTTGGAAACAAATTAGGCTTTAAGACTTTCAACGATGAAGTAGGAAATGTTTTCATTTTGAAGCCAGGCTCTAAAGGTTTTGAGGATCGCCCAACGGTTATTCTTCAGGGACACATCGATATGGTTCATCAAAAGAATGCTGATGTAGAATTTGATTTTGCAACGCAGGGAATAGACATGATAGTGGAAGGTGATTGGGTAAGAGCTAATGGAACTACTCTCGGGTCTGATAATGGAATAGGTGTATCTATGATTATGGCACTACTTTCTTCTACAGATTTAGACCACCCGCCACTAGAAGCACTTTTCACTATCGATGAAGAAACTGGAATGACAGGGGCTTTAGGCTTAAAAGGTGGAGTTCTAGAAGGTAAAATTATGATTAATCTAGATACTGAGGATGATGATGAAATCAGTATCGGATGTGCTGGAGGTATAGATGTAACTGCCTTTAAAACTCCTGACATGGAGAATACTCCAGCAGGAACTGAAACTTTTAAAATATCTGTTAATGGGCTCAATGGCGGGCATTCTGGAATGGATATCCACAAGGGATTAGGTAACGCCAATAAAATCATGAATCGAATGCTCTGGAAAATGAGAGAATCATTTGGTTTAAGAATTAATGAGGTTACAGGTGGCGGACTAAGAAATGCGGTTCCTAGAGAAAGTTTCTCTATCGTATCTGTTCCTGAAGACAAAGTAGATGCATGGAAAAGTGAATTCGACTCTAGAGCAGCGGTTATTAAAAGCGAATATGTTTCTAATGATTCTGGACTTCATATAGGACATGAAAAAACGGCGACTCCATCTCACGTGATCTCTGAAAAATCTCAAGATTCAGTTTTGGCCGCTATCTACGCTACTTTTAATGGTATTTATAGAATGAGTCCAGATATTACTGATTTAGTTCAGACTAGTAATAATCTAGCTAAAGTGACTCTTACTTCAGATAAATTTGAAGTATTGTGTCTTACTCGCTCTTCATCCGATACAGAAAAATTTGATTTAGCCAACTCATTAACTGCTGCATATGAGCCTGCTGGATTCCAAATGGATTTAAGCGGTTCTTATCCTGGATGGACTCCAGCTCCTAAATCTGATTTAGTAGAAATGATGAAAGGCCTATATGTAGAAATGTTCGAAGAAGAGCCGAATGTAATGGCATGTCATGCAGGATTAGAGTGTGGCATATTAAGCACTAATTACCCAGGAATGGACATGATTAGTTTCGGCCCTAATATAAGAGGAGCTCATTCTCCAGAAGAAAAGTGTCAGATTAGTTCTGTAAAGAAATCATGGAATTTCTTCTTAGAGGGACTGAAACGTATCAAATAGTTGGATTTGTCTTAGCAGACTCTTCCATAAAATGAAATTCCCTAAACGCCACGACTTATTTAAGCCGTGGCGTTTTGTTTGAAATTAAAACCCAGAACATTCGGTGAAGATGTATTCCAGGTAACTGGAGTCAATCCGTGTGGAAATGGTCATTTACTCGAAATGAATATCCTCTACCCACTGAATTTTGCCTGTTCTAAACAGATTAAACTTCTCACTGTTACTCTCCTTCCACTCTTTTAATTTCGCAATCTTTCTTTTAAGCGCTTCTAGCGTTTTCTCTGTGCTTATAATTCCGCTGTAACTCTCCTCACCAAAACCAGAGAGAACTAAATCTTCACCTCGAATAAACGCTAACAAATCACTTAACACCTCTTCTCGTTCATCGAATTTCACTTTAACACTCCACCTAAAATCCAGACGTACTCCCCTTAATTTAGGTTTTTCCCTTCTAAATGTTCCTACGTCTTTAATGGTGGGTGTATTCATATTACAGATTAATCTAGCAAATCGAATTTATGTTAAAATAAGAATTATATTATCTCTAAACGAACACTTTTCATCCCTTCTAAGCTTAGATTAGAAGTTTCGTGAGATTCTTGATTTAAAAACTGCCCTAACGATTGGAGCCACGCTATAGGGTGAAAGCGTTCCATTATAGGTTGGGGAATTCGCAATTCATCTTCCCTTAAATTTATCTGCTTGGATAGGTCTGTAATTGTGCTCATGTAATAACTTGTTTTAATAAAGGCACAAACAAATGACACGTCACCGTAAACTATTTACGTTCCTGTTTTTACTTGTAAATTAAAAATCAGTCGATTCTACCCGCAGTCGCTCGAATCACAAAAGTAGAAGAAACCCTTCTTTCTGACTAATATAGTTAAGCTTAGCAACACCAAACAGAACCATAAATCCCTATTCTCACACAGAAATTCCCCTTTTTACTCATTTCCACAAAATTCTGTTCGCAAGAGAACCAAGGAAGGGGTTTAACAGGTATATCTTCTTCTAAATTTGACAGAACAATTTAAGTTAATGATTAAATTATCTCTTATTACACTGTTTACTTCCGTAGCTCTATTCTTTAGTGCGATACTCGCGGATGGTGTAGTTATAGACCATAATCTACCTGCGAATTTGCAGCCAGGAGAAAAAACTACAGTAATAGTCAATGTAAATAAAGGTGAGGTAGCAGGCTTTGCTAAATTACAATTAGAGATACCTGCCGGCCTAACTGCACGAGCAATTAAAAAGAGCGGAGCTTCGTTTACCTTCTCCGGCCAAAAGGCTAAGTTTATCTGGATGACTTTACCCGCTACCCAAGAGTTTCAAGTAGAGTATGAGTTAGAAGCTAACATTAATGCTAATGGCTCTAAAGTAATCGAGGGCCAGTTCTCTTACATAAAAGAAAACGAGCGAGTAGATTATGACCTTTCTCCTCAAGTAATTAGCGTAGGTGCTGAAGATGCTTTAGTAGACAGCACTCCTGATGATACTGAAACAGAAGCTGACAACACTACTACTCAACTACAAAATGAAGCCTTCTGTACGAGAATACTAACTCCTTTAGGTGACGGGAAATACTTCGTAGAAGTTTCTGTAGAGGGAGTGGAAACAGATGGTTTCGCTAAGATAAGAGAGGAAATTTCAGCAGGATTCGAAATCAAAGAAGATGCTTCAGGTGAGGCTATAGTTACTTTAGAAGAAAACGGAATCAAATATGTATGGTTCGAACAACCGTCAGACCCTAAGCACAGTGTTTCATACACTCTTATAGCAGCCTCTAATTCTGAATCTCCGGTAATAGATGGGAAATTCTCATATGTAGCGAACAATCAACCTGTAGAGATTTCGATAGTCCAACAAGAGATGATTAGCTCTAGAGACTTTGGTGGAAATGATTCTGCTCTAGCTGAAAACACTGAGACGGAGATTGAACCAACTATTAACCCTAATGAGGGGGACACAGAAGGATTAGAAGTGACTGAAGAAGTAGTTGAAGTTGATGACATCAAGGAACCTACTATAGAAGTTGCGGTGAACAACACAGAAGAGGAAATTAAAGAAATCAAGGAACCTGTTTTAGAGGTTGCTGTGAACACTCCAAAAACAGAAGAAGAAGTTTATGCAGACAACTCCACTGACATCACGAATGCCCCTTCTCCAGAAGAAGGAGTTAATTACAAGATTCAGTTAGCTGCTACTCACCACTATGTAGCTGCCAGTAAATTCAGAACAAACCACAAGTTTGCTGCTGATATTCAAACAGAAAATCATGATGGCTGGACAAAGTTTGTTACAGGTTCACACAACGAATATAAAAGTGCTAGGGATGCAAGGAATAACATCAATGCGGAGTACACTAAATTCAACGGTCCATTTGTTACCGCGTATAACAATGGCGAGAGAATTACGGTTCAAGAAGCATTAATGGTCTCTAAGCAGAAGTGGTACCAATAGAAGAAGTTAACACTCAACGGAGTGCATTCATGGTAATTTTGGTTAATTATTATTGAATTTGTTTAGGTAAATTAATCCGAAAAATCCTCTGTTTCTCAGGGGGTTTTTCATTTCAAATCAAATTCGGGACTGTAAAAATACGTTAAGTAAGTAGAACAATGACGACTTGGGATATTTATATAAAAAGCTACACTAGTTACTTAAAAATCGAAAGATCCTTAAGTCCTAACTCTGTAATGTCTTACGTCTCAGATATAGATAAACTGAAAAGATATTTTACTGAGATTACCCCGCTATCTTCTCCCCTTAAATTAAACTACGAGGAGCTTTCAACATTTATTCGCTGGATTTCAGAGGTAGGGTTTTCTGCCGGAACACAAGCCAGAATGATTTCAGCTATAAAGAGTTTCTTTAAGTACCTTCTCTTAGAGAATGAAATAACTGACGACCCTTCTCACCTACTAACCTCTCCACGACTTCAAAGAAAACTGCCCGACACTCTATCTGTTGAAGAAATAGATTTACTCATTAGCGTTATAGATTTAAGCACTGATCATGGCACTAGAAATAAGGCTATGTTAGAAACACTTTATAGCAGCGGGCTGAGAGTTTCTGAACTTATAACTCTTAAACTATCCGGTTATTTCCCAGAAGACAATTACATAAAAGTCAAAGGAAAAGGCGCTAAAGAAAGGCTTATTCCTATAGGAGACAGCGCTATCAAATACAACACTATTTACTTCGAGTCAGTAAGAAATCATAAGGTTATCAAACCAGGAGAAGAAGACTTCATGTTCCTAAATAAGAGAGGAGCTCACTTAAGCCGAATTATGATTTTTACGATTATTAAGGATTTAGCTAAAGAAGCGGGAATAACTAAAACTATTTCACCGCACACGTTTAGACATAGTTTTGCTACGCACCTCATAGAAGGAGGAGCAGACTTAAGAGCGGTCCAAACTATGCTGGGGCATGAGAGCATCACTACCACTGAAATTTACACCCATTTAGACAAGAGATTTATACGAGACACATTATTATCTTGTCATCCTAGAATGAAAAAATGAATATGGAGTTAGCGCATATTATTGCTCATCCTATCAAAAGATAGCGTGGGGCTATTTCCGTCTCTGTTCTGCTGCGCTCCATTAATATCGAGATTCGGGTTTCACATGCGTCATAGTTGGCTAGGAATTATAGGCTCGGGTGTGATTTTAGGTTTAATCAGCGCAGACATGGCTTAAATCAGAATAAAAAGTAGGATTAAATATGTTTTATAAGCCGTTTATTTTGGCGTTGCAATGCACTTTTAGCTCCTCTTCTTATTTAGTTTTACAATCTTTCAATCTCAGTTAACATAGGAAGTATGGAAACCGAAGCTCAGATGGTTCATTCTTTGTGAAAAACAAATGTTATTAAGCATGAATAAATCGTGCCGCTATTTTTATATTTGCGCCCCAATTAATCTATTCGAAAGATGAAGTTTTTAATAAATAGCCAGGCCCTTTTAAGACAATTAACACAATTAAGTGGTGTTTTAAATTCAAGTAACACTCTACCCATTTTAGATAATTTTCTATTTGAAATTAAGGGAGGAGAATTAACTATTTCTGCATCTGATTTAGAAACGACAATGTCTACGTCTATGCCCGTTGAGGCTAAAGATGATCTATTAGTAGCCATTCCAGCTAAAATGTTATTGGATTCATTAAAGCAATTTCCTGAGCAACCGTTGAACTTTACTGTAGACACTAAAACTTTCGGTATAGAAATAGCTAGTGATTTTGGAAAGTATAAAGTTTCTGGATTAAATGGAGAGGAATTCCCTAAGGCTCCTGAGCTAGAGGCTTCTGCTAAATTTGAATTAGACGGTGCTATTCTATCTAGAGCGATCAGTAAAACGGTAGTAGCTGCAGGAAATGATGATTTAAGACCTGTAATGAGCGGTATCTTCTTCGAGCTTTATGAAGACAATGTTAGATTCGTAGCTACAGATGCTCACAGATTAGTAAGATATACTAGAACTGATGTTTCTGGAGGTGGTTCTGGCTCTTTTATCGTTCCTAAGAAACCACTAAATCTGCTGAAGAGTATGGGTTCTTACGCAGATAGTCTAGTGACTATTGAGTACAATGATTCTAATGCTCACTTCACGTTCGATAACGTATCACTTATGTGTAGACTTATAGAAGGAAAATATCCTAACTATGAGGCGGTTATTCCTAAGGAAAACCCAAACAAACTTACTGTAGGGAGACAAGACTTATTGAACTCAATTAAGCGGGTTTCTATATTCGCTAACAAAGCGACTAACCAGGTTAGATTAAAAATATCAGGCAGTGAATTACATATTTCTGCTGAAGATTTAGATTTTGCTAATGCAGCTAACGAGAGGTTAACTTGTTCTTATGCAGGAGAAGATATGGAGATAGGATTTAATTCTAGATTCATCATAGACATGTTAGGAAACATCTCTGCAGACAACATCGTCATAGAAATGAGCGCTCCTAATAGAGCTGGAATTATCCTTCCAGAGGAACAAGAGGACAATGGTGAGGATATGCTTATGCTAGTGATGCCAGTTATGCTTAATAACTAGGTAATTCATCCTATCTAATTCGTGTTTTCGAAAAAGATATTTCAGCTTTAAAATCTAATCCTGAAATAAGGTCAAGATCGTATAACAGCGGAGAGCTTTATTCTCAAAGCCTGCACGTGAATGGATTGGCATAAGCTTTCAGTTTAACTAGATATACTTAAACTTTTAAAACCCTCTATCGATGCCTCTATGGCGTAATTGACGATAGATTTGAACTATGGAAGTTTTACCGTTTGGCTTTACAGGATTAGACGCATCTCTTTCACTTTTTAAGAGCTCTAGCTCTTCTTCTATCTCCCATCTAGTTTTAGGTCTCTCTGGCAACTCTTTTCTATACACAAAAGCCAATAACACACCAGCTAAAGCTCCTCCTAAGTGGCCTTCCCAGCTTACGCGCTCTTCTATCGGGAATATCCCCCAAATTATACTTCCATAAAGAAAAAGGACTGCCATACTTACTCGAAGTAGAGCGGTGTGTTTTATGTCCATCATACCTGCTGTGAACACAAAAAAGGCTAGTCCATAAACGACTCCGCTGGCTCCTACATGATTACTACCAGGAACACCCAAGAAAAAAACGAATAACCCTGAGAACAGAAAAATCACACCCCATACCTTAAGAGCTATCTCTCTATAAAAATAAAACAGCATCGTGTTAAGCACTACGAAGGAAGCCGTGTTATTCCATATATGCTCCCAACTTCCATGTAAAAAAGCCATAGATAAAACGCCCCACCAATGACCCCACTCTTTAGGATGATTCCCAGCACTTCTCCATTCAGAGACTCCACCCCATTCTATTAAAATCTGTATGCCCCATATTATTATTAAAAATAATGCAGTGCTAAAGATTGCATAAAAAACTCTATTTCTTTCTTGACTATCCAATTATTCTCATTCTTCAATTAAAATTTTAAAAGGGTCTTTTTCACAATTCATTTCCTCATAACCATACCCAACTTTCACATCACTTATCACTAAATCCAATGGACCTATACCCTCATGGAAATGAGACATCCTTACTCCATTTCCTAAAGTGTAATAACGCTCCCAAGTAAGCTCTAGGCCTCCTATAGGAATTATTTGAACCCACATTTTATAACTTTCTGGAGTTCCATCTGCCGCTAACTTCCATAAATAACTATCTCCAGGAGTAGACCCTCCTGAAGAATAGGTAACAAGTAGTCTATTATCTCCTTCATAATCTACGACTTCTCTGGTCACTCCTTCATCGAAGGTTTTATAAGGAGCTATTAGCCAAAACATATCGTTATTAAAGAAGTCAATAGCAGACTTAATTAAAACACCCTCATCATTTTCATCTACTCTTTCTGTTTCTATAAATGCGGCTCCTTTACTCGTACCTGGAGTTATGTAAACAGTATTCTGATCCCATTTCACTCTAACCATATTTCTATGCTTGTCCCACAGGAAATGGTGCATTCCTACGAACGTCCATTGTACATATTGAATATCATGCCAATGCTCTTTCCCCAAAGCTTTTTCCATTTTCAAAGCCATTTTGTCTGCTTCTTCTCCCGATTCCCCTCCAGTTGGCAGAGATTCATTCGCTACTATTCCTGCGATTACAATAATGGCTATTAGTATTATCACTAGTAATACTAACCTTTTTAGTATCTTCATTTTATTAATATTTACTCTTGTAAAAATAAACCTATGCTGATGAGAATTTCCACCTTATTTATATTCCTGTTAACATCTATCACCTCATTGTCACAGCTCAGTTATGATGAAGAAATAGAAAAACATAGAGATGAAATTAACCTAGAGTTTAAATCTGATAGCACGAGTATTTTAACAGAAGAAGATCTAGTCGGTTTTTCTGGCTTAGAATTCTTTGCCCCTGATTACGCTTACAATGTGGAAGTAAAGTTTAAAAAACTCAAAAAAAGAGAAGTCATTGGATTCTCTACAAGCACAGATAGAATAGCTAAATACAGACCTTATGGAATATTAAAGTTTAAAATAGAGGGTGTCAAGTGTAAGCTTACTATTTATGCTCCAGCCAGAGACATCCCTGGCTATCCTGGATACTTATTCTTACCGTTTAAAGATTTTACCAATGGACAAGAAACATACGGAGGCGGAAGATACTTAGACCTAAAAGAATCAGATATAGCTAAAAAATTCAGACTGGATTTCAACCTTTGTTACAACCCATACTGTGCTTATTCAGACGGTTTTTCATGCCCCGTCCCTCCCGATGAAAATCACCTAGCCGCAGAAATTAAAGCTGGAGTTAAATCATTTCATTAAAACTACGCTAAAACAGAATTACTTTAAAGAGCATGTAATTGTTCTTGTCTCACCTACATTTACACTTGTAGATTCTCCAGCAATACTACTTTTAATCGATACTGTGTAGTTATTTGTCAGTTCACTTGAGACTATTACACCACTCACAGAATCTAATACAACGACTTCCGTAAGCAAACCTTGAGAGGCGACTATCGCATCATTTTCTTTAGAATCTAAAGAAAATTTAGATGTTTTTTCAAACCCTACAAGTCCTTTTTTAAGAACCCTAACCTCATCTATATTAGAATTTACACTTCCCCTAACTTCTTTGTTTTTCACTATTCTGTTCTGCGCTTCCAAAATCTCTTTGCCTTTTAAATCAACACCTACTTTAAAAGGAAAGATTGTAAGAAATAATTCATTGAAGTAAGTCATATCGATTCGTTCTAAGTACTTCATTCTAACCTCACTTTCTGCAGTGTAATATATTGACTTCATAAAGTCCTTTTCATTATTTAACCGCACCATTCTACCTTCTTTAGCGTTAAGAATAGATACATTTAATTGAGGAATCATCTTTGTATAATTTACAGGGAAGATGCTGGTATCTTTTCTCACCACATTCTCTAAGTCCAGAGAATCAATGACCATAAGAAAATTAATTTCATTGTCAGAAATAGACTTAACCTCTATTTGGCCAGAAACCGTATAAACGGACGTACTCTTAGTTGGTTTTTCTTTCTCAGAAATAGAGCTACTAATTATCGAAATGACATCGGTAACATTAATTTTATCTCCCACTTTTAGCTCAGACCCCACCAATAATTGGTTTTGAGATGACAAATTGAAACTTACTAAAGCTAGAAGGATAAGAAAGATGTAACGCATAGTTGAATGATTTATAGTTTAAACGTAGGCAAAGATAACAAAGAGCTTGCCCAAAAAAAAAGGACGCCTAAAAAGGCGCCCTGTAATATCTGTCTTGAACTTATTTTAATGATGTAACTGTAGTCATTTCTATGGTCATAGGAATTTCCATCTCTGTAGGCATCTGGGCGTTGGCTTCTATTACCGTACTTCCAGTCATAGCCCCAGTTTGAGAGTACATCTTTAATAAACCTGTTTTAGTATTCATCTCCCCTTCTCCAGAGAAACTCCCTTCCATATTTACACTCATCCCCATTCCCTGCTGCTCTTGTTCTCCAGACATGGAACTCGTAGATTCACTAGTAAACTTAAATTTCTTTTTGGAAACATTACTCGCTGTATATTCTGTACTCAACTTCACTGTCATATCACCCTCAGTAATACTCTCTAGTTCCCATTTAGCACCTTCTTCATAATCCTTTCCATAAGCCACCGGGAAAATCGCTTTATAATTTTTTTTCAATCCTTTCTCATCAAAAAACTGAGCAAGGTCAGCTCCACTAACATCAATCGCTTCTATATCTAACAGTAACTGGTCCATTCCATCCGTTGAGAGTAAATTTCCCTCCATATCAACTCGAACACTTATTTCTTTTCCTAGAAGTGATCTCATCGCATCATTAAAAGAGTTAGACTCGCCGCCAGAGTCCATGCTAATATCCATTCCCTGCATAGGAGATTTCATCGTTACCATTAATGATTTATAGACTTGAGTAAATAGAATCTCATTTTCAGATAATTCTGTCACTACCAAGTCCATTTCTGTATGTACACTTAAGTCCATAACCATCTCCATACCCATCATACTCTGAGTGATTTTCTGCTCTACGTTAGAAGTCATGACAAATGAATCTCCTACTTTCAATTTCAGCTGATACTTATTTCCTGCTAAGGCAGAAAAACTAATGACTAATGTGAGCGTAATTAAAAACAGTACTTTTTTCATTTCAGTTATTTATAATCTCAAAAATAAGCTATGATTGAATTAATCAGTCTTAAATTTTGACAAAGAATTAATCACACTTCTACCATTGGATACTTTTTTGTCAATTCTGACTTTTTTTCTTGAACTTTTAATTCATGTATCTCTTTATTCTCAGAACTCACTTTATGGCTTTGAAACAACTGAAATTTCTGAAGTTCTTCAATAACTTTTATAGACTTCTCATCAAAAACAAACTTAAGAAAGGCCTCTTGCACATAATCTACCGCCATTTCTGATGGATGAACCAAGTCTTTTTTGAAAAACCTATAATCTCTCAAGTCATCTACCACAAGCTCATAGCTCGGGAAGTAAAAAGCATTACCTGTAGACTCACATACATTATGAACAGCAGTTAGGAGCTGTGCCTTACTCCTATTATTTTCTACTAATCCATCTTTCACATGCCTCACTGGGCTAACGGTTAAAACTATTTTTAATGAAGGATTTTTGCGGTGCAATGCCTCTATAACTGCCTCTAATTTCTTCTCAATAACAGCTGAATTACTTAGCTTTTTCTGAAAAAAGGATTGAGGTAACTTATGACAATTAGCAACTATCCGACCTTCACGCTCATACCCAAAAGAAGTTCCTAAGGTCAAACATAGCGCCTTGGACTCAGCCAATCCACTGCGTAAAAGCTCCAAATCGTTATTTAATTTCTCAAGTAACTTCTCTTCTGATTTACCTGAATAACTGCCGTGATGAGTTAAACTGTAATACCTATTTTCATAATAGAATAGCCCAGCAGCTGAATAACTAAACTCTGGATCTAATGCTTTTAATACTATTTCCAACAAGGGTAGCGGATGAAAGATCACTCCAAAAGGATTCGTTAGTAATGGAATTCCTAATTTCTTAAACCTTTCTCCCATGTGGTCAGAAAAGCACGACCCCATAAATACCATTCCCTCAAAAGGGCTTATTTGAAAAGGAGCTGGCTTAATATTTAATTCGGTTCTAAACTTCACTGGACTGTGTATTAAATCGCGATAAAATTAGTGATGAATGTGCTTTCTTTGTGATTCTAACACAGCCATGGAAGAAATCATACAAATAGAGGGAGCTAGAGAGAATAATCTACAGGATATATCTATAGATATCCCTAGAAATAAACTAGTTGTAATTACTGGACTAAGCGGAAGCGGAAAATCATCCTTGGCTTTCGATACTATATATGCAGAAGGTCAAAGAAGATACATAGAGACTTTTTCTGCTTATGCACGACAGTTTTTAGGAGGAATGGAAAGACCAGATGTGGATAAGATAGACGGTCTTAGCCCTGTCATTTCCATAGAACAAAAAACCGTTTCCAAGAACCCTAGAAGTACAGTAGGCACTATTACGGAGATTTATGATTTTATGAGATTATTATTCGCCAGAGCGAGTACTGCTTTTTCTTATGAAACTGGCGAGAAGATGGTGCGCTACTCTGATAAACAAATCGTGGATTTAATTCTGGAGAAGTATGAAGGCGAGAAAATAGTCTTCTTGGCTCCTGTAGTTAAAGGTAGAAAAGGACATTATAGAGAACTTTTTGAACAAATAGCCAAGCAAGGATTCGTAAAAGTGAGATCAGATGGAGAAGTGAAAGACATCACGCCTTCCATGAGATTAGATCGATACAAAGTACATGACATCGAGATCGTGGTAGATAGGCTAAAAGTTACTCCAGAAAACAAACAGAGAATAGCTCTAGCAGTTACCAAATCTATGCAGCAGGGAAAAGGAACCCTGATGGTAATGCTCCATGAATCGGAAGAGACAAAGCATTTCAGTAGATTTCTTATGTGTCCTACTTCAGGAATAGCCTATGCAGAGCCAGAACCTAACCTATTCTCTTTTAACTCCCCTTACGGAGCATGTAAAAAGTGTAACGGTCTCGGGGAAGTAGCAGAGATAGACATTAAAAAAATAATTCCTAATCCAGATAAACCCATTCGGTCTGGAGCTATAGCTCCGCTGGGTGAATACAAGTCTAATTGGATATATAATCAGGTAGAAGCGATACTACGCCATCACAGTCATAAACTCACTGATAAAATTTCTGACTTAGATGAACAACTAGTGAACACCATCCTATATGGTTCCGATGAGATGATAGATATGGGAGATTCAGTGGGTGTTTCTTCTTATTCTGTGAAATTCGAAGGGGTGATTTCTTTCATAGAACGTCAAGCTGAGGAAACTACATCTGCGCCATTGCTACGCTGGGCGCACAGCTTCATGAACAAAGTAACCTGCAGCGAGTGTGAAGGAAAGAGACTAAAAAAAGAGGCTTTCTATTTTAAAATAGGAGAAAAAAACATAGCAGAATTAGCCTCTATGGATATAAAAGATTTAAGCGATTGGTTCATAGGTGCAGATAAGCATTTCGGAAAAAAAGAACTCACTATAGCCAGAGAGCCGCTTAAAGAAATAAGAAACAGACTTCAATTTCTAGTAGACGTTGGCCTTACTTACCTTTCTTTAAACCGGAGCTCTAAGACGTTATCTGGTGGCGAAGCACAGCGCATTAGATTGGCTACTCAAATAGGTTCAGAACTGGTAAACGTACTCTACATTCTGGATGAGCCGAGCATAGGGCTTCACCAGAGAGATAATTTTAGGTTGATTAACTCGCTAAAGAAGCTCCGGGATATAGGAAACTCGGTAATAGTGGTAGAGCATGACAAAGACATGATGCTGGCCTCTGACCAAGTAATAGACATCGGTCCTGGAGCAGGAATCCACGGCGGAAAAGTAGTGGCCCAAGGAAGGCATGATGAACTAGAAAGCCAAGGCTCTATAACAGCGCTTTACCTGAACGGAAAGAAAGAAATAGAAATTCCTAAAAAGAGAAGAAAAGGAAACGGGAAGTATCTAACGTTAACTAAAGCTTCTGGAAATAACCTTAAAGATGTTTCGGTTAAATTTCCTTTGGGAAAACTGATCTGTGTAACTGGAGTTAGCGGTAGTGGAAAATCTACTCTCATAAACGGAACACTCTACCCTCTGCTGAATGCTCACATTTATAAAGGTGTTAAAAAGCCACATGCTTACAAGTCCATAAAAGGACTAGAGCATCTAGATAAAGTGATAGAAATAGATCAAAGCCCGATAGGAAGAACTCCACGTTCTAACCCTGCCACTTATACCGGAATATTCGCAGAGATTAGAAACATTTTCTCTGTAATTCCTGAGGCCAAAATTAGAGGGTACAAACCTG
>LAQC01000006.1:72752-82380 GCA_000981645.1 Cryomorphaceae bacterium ASP10-05a
GAAGACTGCCAAGGAAAGCGTTACAATAGAGAAACACTAGAGATTAGGTATAAAGGGAAAACCATCTCAGATATACTCAACCTTACCGTAGAGCAAGCCATACCCTTTTGGCATGGACATCCTAAAATTTTAAATGTTGTTCAAACTCTACATGATGTAGGTCTAGGTTATATTACGCTAGGACAGCAATCTACAACACTTAGCGGTGGAGAAGCCCAGCGTGTAAAGCTCTCGACTGAGCTCAGTAAAAGAGGAACTGGACAGACTTTTTACATACTAGACGAACCTACTACAGGTTTACATTTTGAAGATGTAAAAATGCTCTTAGATGTACTTTACAGACTTACTGATGAAGGAAACACGGTACTGGTTATAGAACACAATATGGATGTGATAAAAGTAGCAGATCATATTATAGATTTGGGCCCTGAAGGTGGGTCTGGAGGTGGATCCATCATTGCTGAAGGAACCCCTGAACAAATAGTAAAAGTTAAAGAAAGTTACACAGGAAAGTTTCTAAAAGAAGAAATGTAAGGTTAACAAAAAGGCGAATCCATCACCAACATTATAGCTCACTGATTAAATTCACTTTACAGGAACGTTTTCTCTCCAAACCTAAGAGATGAAGGAGACATTTTAAAAAATAGTATTCTATACAAAATCACTCACAATGATTATGATCAGGATAAAAAATTGAACAGCTTAGATCCTGAGCGTTTATGATCTCGAGGTTACACTTAAAAATGAAGACTTGCTTTCCTGTTCTATTATTCCAGAAAGTAATCAACTCCTATTTGAAACACAAAGAGATGTAAATCTAGATAAGAAGTTTAATTCAGAAGATGAAGATAATACTGAGTATGAATTAGAAAAACAGTAGTACCTCTCAATTCTGATAGTAAAAAGCCTAGATTACGTCTAGGCTTTTTTGTGCAAAAAAATGTCCCTTAATATATTAGCAGTTCTGTCTCACATGAATAATGTCTTGACTAGTAGCCTACACTTTATCGCTAAAACTCATTCTGAATTCAACTCGTGATTTTCCACACCCAATGTAGGCTGATATTTCAAACCCTAACGACTGGCTCATAAATTATTAAGCTATTTCTCAACTGTAAGTCAACAAAAGTCGTGTGTAAAACTTTAGGAGAATCGAGCGCTCAATCCCTACTAACACGATGTATCTTTACATTAAAATTACGACCTAAAGACGCCAACCCTCCAAGAATATGAATATCAAACACTATGGTCATTCCTGTTTCTCTTTTAAAACTCACAACTCTGAGTTTATAATAGATCCTTTTATTACAGGAAATCCACTAGCGTCTCATGTGAATATTAAGGAAATAAAAGCCGACTTTATATTAGTTACCCATGGTCATCAAGACCATATATTAGACGTAGTAGAAATAGCTAAGAATACAGGAGCCAAAATAATTTCGAATTTTGAAATTGTGACTTGGTTTCAGAATAAAGGTTTCGAAAACATACACGGCATGAACTTCGGAGGAACATATACCTTCGAAGATGGAACCGTTAAAATGGTTCCTGCTCTTCACAGCAGTATGTTACCAGACGGAAGCAATGGCGGAAACCCAGCCGGATTTATTATTAAATCTGAAGGAAAGACTATTTACTATGCTGGAGATACAGGTCTTAGTATGGAAATGGAATTAATAGGGAGACTAGACCAACCAGACCTATGTATTCTCCCTTTAGGAGATACTTACACTATGGGAGTGGAAGATGCCGTTATATGCTCAGATATGGTGCGGTGCAATAAAGTTATAGGAATGCATTACGATTCTTTTCCTCAACTGGAGATAGACAAAGAAGCGAGTAAAAGAAAATTTGCAGCAGCGAATAAAGAATTAATTTTAATGACCGTAGAGGAGACTCTTGTGTTTTAAATAAAATAGAAATGGGAAAAGTAATAACAATAGCTAACCAAAAAGGAGGAGTAGGAAAAACTACTACTGCTATGAATTTATCCGCTGCTTTAGGCGTTTTAGAATTCAAAACATTACTGGTAGATGCAGACCCACAAGCCAATGCTACAAGTGGAATAGGAATAAACCCTAAAGAAGTTACTTCTAGTATTTATGAATGTATAGTTGGAGATGAGCTAGCTGCAGATGCTATTATATCTACTAAAAATCCTAACCTAGATATTATACCGGCACATATAGATCTAGTAGGAGCTGAATTAGAACTCATAAATGTAGAAAACAGAGAGTACATGATGAGAAAAGCTCTGGCTCCTATTCTGAGCACTTATGACTTTATCATTATAGACGCTTCTCCATCACTAGGTCTTATTACAGTGAATGCCCTTACGGCCTCTGACTCGGTTATAGTTCCAGTTCAGTGTGAATACTTTGCATTAGAGGGATTAGGAAAACTCCTCAACACGATAAAAATTATTCAGAGTCAATTAAATGAAGACTTAAGTATAGAAGGCATACTACTCACTATGTATGACACTAGGCTAAGACTAGCCAATCAGGTAGTGGAGGAAGTTAGAATGCATTTTTCAGAGCTTGTTTTTGACACTGTAATTCATAGAAACACTAAACTCGGAGAAGCTCCTAGTTTCGGAGAAACTATTATCACACACGATGCTTCATGCAAAGGAGCTGTGAACTATTTAAACTTAGCTAGAGAAATTCTTCAAAAGAATGAAATGACTAAGATGAAAGATTCAGATAAGTACATTCACATAGATGGCTAAAAAAAAAGCACTCGGAAGAGGACTTAGTGCCCTCTTAGAAAATGCCGAAAACATCTCTAGACCTAAACCGTTAGAAGAAGGCTCTATAGGAAATGTAGCAGGAAACATAGCCATGCTTAAGATTTCTCAAATAGAAGCTAATCCTTTCCAGCCAAGAAATAATTTCAAGAAAACTCCTTTAGAGGAACTTTCTAAAAGTATTACTGAACATGGAATTATTCAACCAGTAACGGTGAGAATGATAGCTAATGCGCGCTATCAGCTTATTTCTGGAGAAAGAAGATTTAGAGCTTCTCAGTTGGCAGGGTTAACAGAAATCCCAGCATACATAAGAAAAGCAGATGATCAAACGATGCTAGAAATGGCATTGGTAGAAAACATCCAAAGAGAGGACTTGGATGCTATAGAAGTAGCCATTAGTTACCAAAGACTCATCGAGGAATGTAAACTTACCCAAGAATCACTAAGTGATAAAATAGGTAAGAATAGATCTACAGTCACTAACTACTTAAGACTATTAAAACTACCAGCAGAAATACAAATAGGTATTATCGAGAAAGAAATATCTATGGGACATGCTAGAGCATTAGTGTCAATCACTGATGGCGGTTTTCAACTAGAGTTATTCAAAAGAGCCATTAAAGAAGGCCTTTCAGTAAGACAAGTAGAGCAACTAGCAAAAGGAAATAAATCTAATTCTTCACAGAATAACCAACCTACTCTTTCGTTTGAATTACAGAAAAAGAGTGATAAACTTAAAAGTGTATTCGGTTCTGACACTTCCTTAAAACTAAAAGACAGTGGACATGGAAAAATAGAAATTCCTTTTAAATCTGAAGCTCAACTTCAAGAAATCCTAGACTTGCTTAATCTCTAATGATTCGACTCTTCCTTTTTATAGTTCTGATGACCGTTTATGAAACTGGAAGTGCTCAATTAGTAAATGAAAAAGATTCTACCCAAACGAAGAGAACTCATTCTGCGAAAAAAGCTACGCTACTCTCTACAGCTCTTCCTGGAGCTGGACAGATTTACAATAAGAAGATATGGAAAGCACCCATCGTTTGGGGAGGAATAGGAACATGTATTTATTTTGCCATAAATAATAGACAAGCTTTTAGGCTATATAAAACGGAAGCTTTTAACCGAGAGTCTAATCCTGATTTCACCTCTTTCCTTACCTATCAGAACTCTCCATACGCTAATTATTTAAAAAATGCGCCAAGTACAATAATGGAAAATGAAGATCTTTATGACCGGTTAGACAAGAGAAAACGATGGCTAGATTTAAGTTACTTCGCCGCGGTAGCTGTTTACGGACTTAATATAATAGATGCCAATGTAGATGCACATCTATTCGATTACGATATCTCGCCAGACATCTCTTTAAGAATAGCTCCTTCGCCAGTGTTTATCACATCACCTAAAGCTGGATTAAGTTTCACCCTTAATTTTTAGAAATGAGAATAGCGATAATTGGTTATGGTAAGATGGGGAAAACCATCGAAGCACTGGCTTTAAAAAAAGGTCATGAAATCGTTTTAAAAACGTCTGGAGAATTCCCTGCCGATGAGTCTACCTTAAAAGAATCTAAGGCAGATGTAGCTATAGAATTTACTCAACCTGATAAAGCCGTTAAAAACCTTCTCTTGTGTGCTAAGGCTAAAATTCCTATAGTCACAGGAACCACCGGTTGGTACGACCGCTTATCTGAAGTCGAAAATGAATTTAAGTCGAATTCCGGTAAACTTATTTACAGCAGCAACTTCAGTATTGGAGTTAACATATTCTTCAAACTTAATGAATATTTAGCCGAGATAATGGATAGATATGATAGCTACGAGCCTTTAATCACCGAGACACACCACACTGAAAAATTAGATAGTCCAAGCGGAACAGCGATCACTCTAGCCGAAGATGTCATTTTTCATATGAAAAGAAAAGACGCTTGGAAAAATGAACTCTCCAGAGATAAGGAGAACCTGAGTATTATTTCTAAAAGAGAACCAAACGTTCCAGGAACTCATGAAATAAGCTACACAGGTCTTAACGATGAGTTATCAATAAAACACCAGGCTAATAACAGAGATGGATTCGCTTTAGGCTCTATATTAGCCGCCAAATGGCTGCTGGATCAAGAAAGTGGAGTTTATTCCATGAGAGATTTCCTAAAAATAAAATAAGAAAATGTTTACAATACCCTATATACTCCTTTACCTACTAATACTTACTCTTTTTATATGCTTAGGAACTGTTTTTGAAAGAGCAGGAAAAGAAAAATGGAAAGGTTATGTGCCTATACTGAATTTCTTTACTTGGCTACAAATCCTAAAAAGACCTTGGTGGTGGCTTCTACTCTTAATTATTCCTGGAGTAAATCTCATCATGCTTATTATCATGAATGTAGAAACTGCTATAGCGTTTGGTAAAAGAAGCACAAAAGAACAGTGGTTTTTCGGTGCTCTTCCATGGGTGGCTATGGCCCAACTTGCCTTTAAAGACAACTCTGAATACATCGGACCAAGAGATTGGAGTAAAAAGAAAAAAAGTCAACCAAGAGAATGGGGAGAAGCTATTGTTTTCGCAGTAGTAGCTGCTACGGTGATTAGAACATTCTTTTTCGAAGCCTTTACCATCCCTACTGCTTCCATGGAAAGCAGCATGAATGTGGGTGACTACCTATTTGTAAGTAAAATGTCTTATGGAGCTAAAAGCCCTATGACGCCTATTTCTATACCGCTAGTTCATAACAGAATCCCAGGAACACTCAACGACAGCTACGTAGATTGGTTTAAAATGCCCTACTTTAGAATGCCTGGTTTTGGAGATGTAGAAAGAATGGATGCTATGGTATTTAATTATCCCCATGGAGATACTGCCATAGTAGATGACTTTTTAATGGGGCATGATTACCACTCTATTCTTACAGAGTCTGCTATATTCATGGCTGCTGATTCAAAGGAATCTAACATGAGAGATAGAACCAGAGCCAATAACGCTCGAGCTCAATACCTAAGTAATCCAGAGAAGTACAGAAATATGGCCAGAGAAAGAATGGAAAAAGGGTTTGTCCCTTACTCTGGAATGACTGGCGTGAATCATAAAATTGGAGGCTTAAAAGTTAGACCTATAGACAAAAGAGAACATTATATAAAGAGATGTACTGGACTTCCTGGAAATAAACTTGAAATTAAAAATCAGGTTATTCACATAGATGACGTGCCATTAGAAAATGCCGAAAACACTCAGTTCTCTCATCTCCTCTATTTAAAAAATCCATTAACTCGATTAGAAGTCGCAGAAATCTTCGGACTTCACTCCTGGTATCAAGTTAAACTGAGATCTCAAGGAAAAGAAAGACATTCGAACGACCGTTCTACAGAATTCTTAATCACCTGCAGTAATAATCTAGTAGCCGAAATGAGAGCCAATACCTCTGTGGTTGATAGTGTGGTAAACAACATTATTCCCGCTGGAAGTGGTTATGGATTTTTAAAGATGTTTCCTAACTCGAATCTTACACCATTTAATAAATGGAACATAGATAATTATGGCCCAGTAAACATTCCTGCTGAAGGCCAAGTAGTGAATCTTACCTTAGATAATCTGCCGCTTTACAAAAGAGTTATAGAAGCTTATGAAGGAAACACCCTAGAAGTTAAAGACGGTAAGATCTTTATTAATGGTGCAGAATCTACCAGTTATACTGTCAAGCAAAACTATTACTGGCTCATGGGGGACAACAGACATAACTCTGCTGATAGTCGCTTTTGGGGTTTTGTTCCTGAAGACCACGTAGTAGGAAGAGCAGCATTTACTTGGATGAGTAGAACCAATGCTAACGACCACTTCGAACCTGGATTTAGGTGGGATAGAATGTTCAAAACAGTGAAATAGGATGAACTGTACCGTTCTTCCTATTTGTCCTTTTGGAAACATAAAATGGTGGAGCCTATTTTTAACCTCTGAAAATGTCACACTTAACGGTTATGAGAACTTCCAGAAACAAACTTGGAGAAACAGGTATGATGTTCAAGGAGCTAACGGAACTCAGTCGTTAACGATTCCTATTACTAGAGAATCCGGGGTAAAGACCAAAACTAAAGACATACAACTCTTCCCTGAAACTCATTGGAAAAAAGTTCACTGGAGAAGTGTAAAAAGCGCTTACGGCTCCAGTCCTTTCTGGATTTATTATTCCGATGCAATAGAGAAATTATACACCGCTGAGTTTACCACTCTCTATGAATTCAGCCTGAAATCTATAGAAGTAATCATAGAGGAATTAGCGCTAGACAGTGAATTAAAAACAGCACTGGAAAAACCTAATCAAGACGTTGATTTCTCCAAAGAGTTTAAACCCTCCAAATGTCATTTCAAAAACGAACCTTACCTACAGGTATTCTCAGACAGATTTGAGTTTCAGCCAAACTTATCTATTCTAGACCTGCTATTTAATCTAGGACCTGAAACTGAACACTACTTAACTCACTTAACCCAACCGGGGAGTTAGATACATAAAGATAGTCAATTGATCCCGCTGTGTTTTACAAAAACGTCTTACCGCTGATGGATTTTGAACTTGTGCTATAACAAGTAATCTTAAGTTCCTTCAGCATAGAATACCAGCATTATATAGCTCCAATCGATAAAAAATGCTACAAACTAACAAGATAGAATTATCGATTATACGTAAAGAACTTTTCTCAATACAGGAATTACACAAGCATTGGAAATGACTCATTAAAATTATTATCACTCATATTTACAGAGACTTACGCACACTAAAGGAGAATGAACACTCCAAGTGAAATGACTCGTATGAACAAACAGTAAAACAGCTACACCTCGATGATAAAGTTTAACAAGCGTTGCAACGCGAAAAAACAACTAATTATGGTGAATGACCTATGGAATTGAGTACCTTTGCGCTCCCTTTTATAAAAATAAATTAATTAACCGGGTTTAGGACCCTTGTAAAATTATTAAAGATGGCAACTAAAATTAGATTGCAAAGACACGGAAAGAAAGGAAAACCTTACTTCCACATAGTAGCGGCAGACTCTAGAGCTAAAAGAGACGGACGTTATATCGAAAGAATTGGAAATTACAATCCAAACACAAATCCTGCTACAATAGAGTTAGATTTTGAGAGAGCTGTACATTGGCTTCAAGTAGGGGCTCAACCTACTGATACTGCAAAAGCTATTTTATCGTATAAAGGAGCTATTTATAAGAATCACTTATTAAAAGGAATCGCTAAAGGAGCGCTTACTGAAGATCAAGTGAATAAAAAATTCGATGCTTGGCTTTCTGAAAAAGAAGGAAAAGTACAAGCACAAGTAGATTCAATCAAAAGTGCTGATGAAAAAGTAAAAGCTGATGTTTTTGCTGCTGAAAAAGCAATCAACGAAGAAAGAGCTAATTTAATAGCTTCTGCACAATCGGCACTAGCTGCTGAAGCTGCTGCTGCTACCGAAGCTGCTGCTGCTGCTATCGCTGCAGAAAAAGCTGCCGCTGCTGAAGCTGCTGCTCCTGCTGTTGTTGAAGAAGTTGCTGCTCCTGTTGAGGAAGCTGTAGCTGAAGCTCCTGCTGCTGTTGAAGAAGTTGCTGCTCCCGTTGAGGAAGTTGTAGCTGAAGCTCCTGCTGCTGTTGAAGAAGTTGCTGCTCCTGCTGAGGAGGTTGTAGCTGAAGCACCTGCTGCTGAAGAAAAAGCTGAAGATTCATCAGAAGAAGAAAAAGCATAAATAAAACTTTTATAAAAGGGCTAAAGCCGCTTTCTCAAAACGAAAGCGGCTTTTTTTTGACCTAGTTTTTATTAAGGATATTGTAATTAAATTCGTGCCAATGAATAAAGAAGACTTATTCTATCTTGGGAAAATTACCAAAATAGTCGGGTACAAAGGTGAAATCGCCATTTTCATGGATGTAGACTCACCTGAGAACTACTTCAATATTAAATCAATAATAGTAGAAACTAAAAACACCCTTGTCCCCTTTTACTTCGATTGGATTCAGTTTAGAAAAGACCGCCACTTCAAGGCCAAACTGATAGGAGTAGACACAGAAGAACAATCACTCGCATTGGTTAATTCTGAATTATACTTACCCATTAACCAACTTCCTAAACTAGAGGGAAACAAATTCTATTTTCATGAAATCATAGACTTTAAGGTCGTTGGAGAAATTGAAGGTGAAATTGGATTAATTAAACGCGTAATTGACCTTCCTGCTAATCCTTTATTTGAAGTATTAAATGATTCTGGAGCGGAGATATTAGTCCCCATGAACGACAATGTAATACAGAGAGTAGATAGAGATGCTAAAACGATTTTTGTTGTCCTGCCAGAAGGCTTGCTCGATTTATATTTGTCTTAATACTAATTTCACTTCTAAGAGAATCCCCTCAGTTATTTAAAAAGGTTTACTCCTCCTATGCACGATTTGTGCATCAGGAAAACTTCTAACAGTCGGTTATATCTCTTCAGTCCTTTAGCATAAAGCTATTAGTAACACTGCCTTTTGCTGGTTATCAGTTTATCGCCTAACCGGCATACAAAACGCAACTGGTGCGACTGCCAATTCCTATTTGCCATCAATCTCCACTAACTCATTTATCTTCGCTTGAACACCTCAATCTTAAGATTAGGCTACTGCTCGAAAGAAAACGTAACACAATCTACTCCTAAGTAAAAAAGAGCACGGAACAAAAAGAATTAACTTAAGCATATTCTAGTTTTTAATAATTTGATCCATTGCATACCGCATCCTAACCAAAGTATTTCCCAGTAGTCATTTCAATGAAGAAATGAGGCCATCCCTTCTCATAATACAAAGATTTATTGATTTTCAAAGTCTCGATACCATTTAGGAATAGGTAACTACAATACGTTACAG
>LAQC01000006.1:82456-85260 GCA_000981645.1 Cryomorphaceae bacterium ASP10-05a
ATTGCCCATGGAGAGGCAGGAAGATACATTTGCATCGTTATTTAGATTAAGTCTAAATAAGGAGGCGTTAACCTCCATCCTAGATAGACATATTGACGAAAACACTCACTACTTAAAAAAACATCTATGCTCAACAAAACATTTTTAGCTGTCCTGATTTCCATAGGATTTAATCTAACCACTTACTCACAAAACAACCAAAACCAAGATACCGAAGCCATTAAGTCTATGTGCGGATGCTTCCAAGTGACTTTCAACTTTGCTGAAACATTCACTTACTCAATAGATTCGCTTTACCGTCCTTCTCGCACGGAAACCTCTTCAGCCTTAGAATACGCTCAATTAGTAGTAGATGAAGATGATAAAATATCTATTCAGCATATTTTACAAGTAGGCGACCCATCAGAACCATATATAGTGAAGCACTGGCGTCAAGATTGGCTTTACGAAAACACTGATTTCTACATGTACAACGCTGATAATAAATGGGAGTTTCAGAAAAAATCTAATAAGGAGGTGAAAGGCCAATGGACTCAGAAAGTATTCCAAGTAGACGATAGCCCTAGGTATGAAGGATCATCCACATGGGTACATATAGACGGAAAAAGCTATTGGGAGAATACTACCAATGCACCACTTCCAAGAAGAGAATACACTACCAGAAGCGATTATAATTTAACGCTGAGAGGAAATAGGCATGAGATTACTGATAATGGCTGGGTTCATGATCAAGACAATAAGAAAATTATAAAATCTGATAGTGAGAAAAATGTAATTCTAGCTGAAGAAAAAGGGTTTAACACTTATGTAAAGGTAGAAGACAGCAGATGCCAAGGCGCTATAGATTGGTGGACAAATCACTATGACAAATGGCAGCATGTTCGAAATAAGTGGACAGATGTTTATAGCAGAAACTCCGATTTGACCCTAGAAGAAAAGGTGGATAATAAAGCATTGTACAAGCACCTCTTTGCTGATGAATGCACGAAGCAGAAAGATATCAATGAGATTATAGAATCTTTTGTAAAGAACTAACTATGATGTTGTTGTTCTAAACCTAAGAAACCGTAATGAAATGAAAATCTCAAACTACATACTAGTTGTACTGGCATTTGGAGTATTAGCGGCTTTTACTAGCCAAAACATTACTTCGAATTACAAATGTATGATTCAATTAAAGAACTACACTGGCGAAGGTGCTTATGTTATCGTCTCTATTCTGGACTCTCATGAGGAGTACAGCGAAACACTTTACGTGCAGGGAGAAGATAAAGACTGGTTCAACGAAATCAGCGAATGGTGGAAATTTTACGGCAAGTACCGCCCTAATTTAGATGCTATTACTGGAGCAACTGTTAGTGGAGGTGAGCGAACTATCAACCTGATAAAGATCCCAGCAGACAAGATAGACGCAGGCTACTACCTCCGTTTTGAGACTGCAGTTGAAGATCAAGAATATTACACTACCGACTTACAACTTGAGTTGACCACAGAAAATTTGACTCAACA
The DNA here is from genome assembly GCA_000981645.1 of Cryomorphaceae bacterium ASP10-05a. Taxonomy (GTDB): domain Bacteria; phylum Bacteroidota; class Bacteroidia; order Flavobacteriales_D; family Sanyastnellaceae; genus ASP10-05a. The sequence continues at coordinate 83,966 of LAQC01000006.1, forward strand.
GAGAGAAGGTTCTGGATTCATACGCTATGTGAAAATGATAGCTCAATAAAACAGACTTTACCAAAATGACAGTCTCTATCTGGAGATACAGCCACTTGGCACTTTTCTTAATATCGTCACTGTTTTTAATAGCAGCCGCCCTCTCAGGTCTAATTCTATCTTTCGACCCTATTTCCGAGGAATTTAAATCAGAGCATAATAGCGGCTTATCAGAGATAAATCTCTCGGAACTTATTCAGTCTGTCAACTCTAATTTTGATGAGACGTTCACAGTAGAGATAGACGATAACAGTTTTATAAAAGCCTCTATAATTACAGAGGGTGCAAGTAAGCAGGTCTATGTGAGCCCAATTACTGGGAAGCAGATAGGTAACGTAAGAGAAAAAAATTCCTTTTTCAAATTCGTTACTAATTTTCATCGCTCTCTTTTTCTTAAGACCACAGGCCGACTTTTGGTAGGTATATTTTCATTTTTTCTTCTCTTAATCGCATTGTCTGGCATATTTCTTTTAGCCAAGCGCCATGGCGGATTTAGACATATATTTTCTAAAGTGCATAAAGATGAGCCTAGCTCCTATTGGCACGTAAAAATGAGCCGATGGTTTTTCATTCCTATTGTGATTATATCGGTATCTGGTGTTTTTCTTTCGGCTGAGCGGTTTTCTCTCCTGCCCACTAGTAAGAATAATGAAGAAAGCCCTAAAAGCCAGTGGAGTGGTAAAAATGCACTTGATCTTATAACCCTTGCTGATATAACTAAGCTAGAGTTTCCATTTTCTGAGGATGAGGATGAGTACTTTCTAATAGACCATCATTCAGGAAAACTCAAAGTAAACCAGTTTAACGGAGAAGTAGTGCTTATGAAAAGCTTTCGTAACATGCATTACCTAACTAACTGGATGTCTTTTATGCACACTGGAGAAGGCAGCATTATCTGGTCTGTTATCCTCATGCTGACTTCTTTAGCAATTCTGTTTTTTATGATTTCTGGATTTTCTGTTTTTTTAAAGAGACGGTCAAAATCCCTGTCTAAACCCGAAACACAAACTGATAAAACTACAGCTGAAATCATTATACTAGTAGGCTCAGAGAGCGGAAACACTCTAGAGCTCGCCCATGAACTGTTTAACTCTTTCTTAGCGAATGATAAAAAAGTCTACATAACTGGGCTTAATGCCTACTCTAGCTATCCTTGTGCGGAACACTTAATTATCCTCACCTCTACCTACGGAAATGGAGAAGCTCCAGCCAATGCTGGTAGATTCCAAAATCTCTTAAAAACCATACGTCAGGAA
>LAQC01000006.1:85329-107364 GCA_000981645.1 Cryomorphaceae bacterium ASP10-05a
CTGAAACAAACCATCGGATTTAATGAGCTACTGCCATTGGTGAAAATAAATAATCAATCTAGCAAAGAAATACAGAAGTGGATATTAGCTTTAAATGACTTGTTCAATACAAAGCTAACTCTACCTAAAACCAGTAGGATTAGATCCACTGATCTGTTTATTGTAAAAGAACGAACGAACCTTAATTCGGACGATACCTTTATATTATTCCTAGAACCTAAAAATAACACGTTAAGCTTTCAGTCAGGAGACCTACTGGAGGTTCTCCCTTCACAAAATGAAGCTCCTAGGGCCTATTCTTTAGCTAAATATAATAATGGTATTCTCTTATGCATAAAGAAGCACCCATTCGGGGTCTGCTCTTCCTATTTAGCAGATGTTAAACTGTATGAAGAAATAGAAGCCTCCGTTGTTTCTAATCCAAAATTTAGATTCCCTACCGAGGGTAATGGAGTAATGTGCGTTGCAAATGGGACTGGAATAACCCCATTCATAGGTATGCTAAATGATACTCTCGATTCTGACTCTAATTATTTATTCTGGGGAATAAGGACTCCTGAGTCTCTCGGGATTTACTCGCGATATTTAGAGGGTCTGGTGTTACATGAAGACAATCTCTTTATCACCTACTCCAAGCTGAACAAAAAATACATTCAAGAAGATGTAATAACTAACATTCATCTAATACTAGCACTATTTAAAAATGGCGGTGTTCTTATGATTTGTGGCTCACTGCAGATGAAAGAAGAACTATTCTACCTCTTAGAGAAAGAGCTGAAATCTAAGGTTAATAAGAGCCTAGAATATTTCATCTCAAAAGGACAAATTAAATCAGACTGTTACTAAAAAATAATCCCATGGCACATTCTATTAAACTACTGGCAAGAAATTATAATGGTGAACTCACTTTCTGTACTTGCTGTAAAACCTATCATCTTCACTTTAACAATCTGTTTTTTGAATTCACTAGAAATGAGCTCACGGACTTTAAGCAGATGGTTTATTTCTCCGAAGATCTAGCTCGAGAAGCTGAAATAACAACGAGGATGATGAAGAGAACCATTCCTATAGAAACGGGTAAATCTAATATGATTCTAATATTTAACGCGAAAGAGATAGAAGCATTAAGAGGACTTGTGTTTTTTGAAGAAAAAAAATCAATTAAAGATATAGACCCTATCGATATAGACTTTGATTTCTCTCTTAATTAAAACGTGAAAATTACGCTCTAAAAAAAAAGAATAATTCATGATATTGAAAAAATACCATGAATAGGGTATTGTTTGAAGTAAGGTATAAAATTACTTTTGCGACACTATTTAGAATTAGTCTAAATAACCCAAGTTAAAATACAAACGAAAATAATCATGAAAAAAATTTTACTGCTTTCTTTAGTTTCATTAGGCATATTTAGTCTGAATGCGCAAGTATCCGATAACGTTTCTCTTGAGCCCGGATACGCTCAACAATCTTTTTACAGTTTCCAAAATGGCGAGGTAGCCAATGTGCCTGCCAGAGATTGGGATTTAGCTTTCGCTGTAGGATTTGGTGCTACTGGTGTCAGAATTAATGATGGATATGGTGTCCAAGTTTACAAGTACCCAAATGGCGATATTTCTAATTGGTCCGAAATAGATTCTACAGGACTTTCTACATGGACACCTGACTACAACTCAGAACTTACTTGGTCCACAGGTGCATTTGACCAAACAGCAGAAGGATTTGATGTAGGATGGGGAGATTACAATGTGATTACTCATGTAACTACTGGAACAGATGTATTTATCGTTCAAACATTAGACATGTCTTGGAAAAAAGTGGCCATAGAATCATTGACTAATGGAGATTATATCTTTAAATATGCTGACTTAGATGGTTCTAATGAATCCACACACACGCTTTCTAAATCCGATTATACTGGAAAGAATTTTGGATACTTTTCTTTAGTAACTGAAACTGAAATAGACCGTGAGCCTGCCTCTGACTCATGGGATATCACTTTCACAAAATATATAGGCGAGTTAGCTCCAGGTGTAATTTATGGCGTAACTGGTACGCTAAGTAACTATGGTGTCTCTACAGCTCAGGCAGATGGTGTAGATGTGACCACTGCTAATTATATGGATTACTCTTTTGAAGGAGAAATGAACGTTATCGGCTATGATTGGAAGTCATTTAATGGCATGCAGTTCGTTCTAACTCCGGACTTAACCTACTTCGTCAATGATGTCAACGGAAATGTCTATCAAATCACTTTTACCAACTTTGAAGGATCAAGCTCAGGAGTTATCGAATTTGAAACTACACTACTTATGACTTCAGGAATAACCGATGTAGATAAGTCTAGCGCTATAAAGGCATTTCCTAACCCTACACAAGGAACCTTACAATTAGAATTTACTTCGGTTAATACTGCAAATACACTCTTAACCATTACAGATCTCGCAGGAAGATTGATTCTTAATGAGCAAGTTGTTTTTAGCGCTGGAACTAGTAATCACACATTAGACTTAGCGGGGAATACGGCAGGTATTTACATCCTAACTATAGTATCGGAAGGAATCGTAAGTACAGAAAAAATAGTACTTCAATAAGTTTTCACTTAAACTACAAATGATGAAAATGCAGAATGGAAATTGGTCCAGTATGGTTCTTAAAGGTGCCAACTTGATTTGCCATACTTATCAGAAATATATATTATCTGCTGGACTATTTCTGTTCTGTTTTTCATTAACTGCTCAGAATGACTATACCGTTCTAGATGAAAACAAAGCCCCTTTAGTTGGAGCTATTGTGGAAATATCTAAGAATGGAAACCTCGTTTTAAGAACAGCTTCTGATGCTCAGGGAATTTTCACAATTACCCGAAAAGATTCTGACCAACTAGTGACTATATCATTTATCGGTTACAAGGATTATGTTTCCTTTCTATCTGATATGGAAACAACTATCGAGCTTACTCCAAGCAGCTATTTCTTAAATCAAGTTTCGGTTACAGGACAGTATGCTCCTACAGCGTTAGAGAAGTCCATGCATAAACTCTCCATTATATCTAAAGACAGAATTCAAAACCAAGGTGTAAATACCTTAAATGAACTGCTTCTACAAGAAAACAATATTCGAATATCTAGAGATAATATTCTAGGAAGCGGAATCAGTATGATGGGTATTTCAGGCCAAAACGTAAAAATTCTCGTAGATGGCGTCCCTGTTATAGGAAGGCTAAATGGGAATATAGACCTGAGCCAAATCAATCTGAATACGGTAGAACGCATAGAAATTATAGAAGGTCCTATGTCTGTAGCTTACGGAACAGACGCCCTAGCTGGAACCATAAATATTATCACCAACTCTAACAGAGCGCCTATAAATGAGCTTCAGTTCAGGGCTTTTCACGAATCCGTAGGAAATTACAACACCACTGGCCACTTAAAAATACCCGTGGCTAAAGGTCAAATCACATTCTCAGGTGGAAGAAACTTCTTTGATGGATGGGACCAAGGTGATGGTTATAACTTACTGCCGGAAGCTAATTTAGCAGATGAATCTAGAGTTCTATCATGGAACCCTAAAGAGCAGCTCTTCGGAAAAGTTAGTCTTAACAAAAAACTAAATCAATTCAATACTACTTTAAACATTTCTCCTTTTCACGAGAAAATAACCAACAGAGGAAACCCAAGAGCTCCTTATCAGGTTACCGCTTTTGACGATTACTACCAAACCTATAGATTAGACAATTCCATAACCGTTAAAGGTAAAATCAAAGAAAATTTTTTCTTAGATGCCACAGCTGCATATGATCTTTTCGAGCGCAGAAAACAGACCGTGGTAAAAGACCTAATCACATTAAATGAAGTAACATCGGCGAATGCAGATGACCAAGATACTTCTCGGTTTGACCTAGCAATGTTCAGAGCTACATTGAGCAAAACAGATTTTTCTAAAAAAATAAGCTGCCAATTAGGAGTTCATTTAGAAAGAGAATCTAGCTACGGCAAACGCATAGAAAACACAGAGCAGTTTATATCCGATTATGCTGCTTTTGGAAGCTTTACTTACGCTGCTAACGAAAGACTAACTGTAAAGCCTGCCGTTAGAATGGCCTATAATTCCGAGTTTAATCATCCGATTATTCCCTCTTTGAATATTAAGTACAACCTAAAGAAAAACACATTACGACTCAGCTATGCCAAAGGCTTTAGAGCTCCTGAGTTAAAGGAACTTTATTTTAATTTTGTAGATTCCAATCATAACATTCAGGGTAATAGAGACTTAAATCCTGAAACTTCCCACCTCGTTAACGCCAACCTTACCAGAAATATAGTGCAGGCTAATCAAATCATAAAGCTCAGCCTTTCTGCATTCTACACATCTATTAAGGACCAAATTAGCCTAGCCAGTGCCAGCGATACCGAATTCACTTATTTCAATATCTCTGAGTTCAAAACCAACGGTGTGTCTTTTACATCCAAGTATGTAAAGCAGAGCTGGAACATGAGCTTAGGCGGCTCATGCATCGGCAGATTTAGCAATATAGAAAACTCAGAAGAGGTAAATCCATTCATCTATTCTCCAGAGGTTAACACCAATATCCAGTATGACTTTAAAAAAGCCAAACTCAAAGCCAACCTATTTATGAAATATACAGGACGACTTCTGGCATTTAGAGAAAACCAAGATGGAACAATAGCTGAATCTATTGTTTCTGATTACACCATGGTGGACTTCACGTTAGCTAAAAAACTTTTAAAAGATAAAATCACTCTCTCAGCGGGTGTGAGAAATGTATTAGACATAACTAATCTCGAACGGACAGGTGCACCCATTGGTCAAACTCATGTTCCCTCTGGCAGCAGCCTTCCATTCAGTTATGGCCGTTCAATCTTCTTTTCATTTCAACTAAATCTAAGGTCAGATGTTAAAAAGTAAAGTCTTAAGCGTTGCAACGCTTACTATCATCACCCTTCTGCTAACAAGCTGCGAGAAAGATGAAATACCTGTAGAAGCTCCTACAGCAGGTTTAGTAGAATCTGATGAGGTGGCTATGCAGTCTGACTATAGAAATCAATTATTCTACGACCTAGAATTAGGCAGGGTGGTTAGTGAAAATCTTAAAACAGACTGGGATTTAGGCTTTGAATGCACCGCAAATGGCTGGCATGTCATCACAAATACAGCTAAAGCCATGAAGTGTGCGAAAACAGAATTTACTGAATTTAATCAAAACATAGATTTAGAAAATCTAGACTGGAATTGGGATGTACCTTCTGGTAATTTAGACAGCACCGCCATTGAAAACTGGACACTTACTCCAGATAAAATAATGATTCTAGACCGCGGGTTCGACTGGACAGGAACTCCTCAGGGATACACTGAACTAAAACTTCTATCCTACTCAGACACCGAATACAGATTAGAATTCTCTACTACCGATTCTGAGACTGTATATGAATTTACAGTATCTAAAAATTCAGCTAAAAATTTTCAATGTTTATCCTTAGATAGTGCAGGAAGTTTGTCGGAGATACAACCCGATCGAACTCATTGGGACCTCCTATTTACGCAATACTTAGCAGCGTTAAGTGATGGCGAAAATATCATCTCTTACCTAGTCGTAGGCGTAATAACAAATCACGAAACCTCTTATGCTCAGCAAGTTTACAATTTAGAGTTCGATGAAATTGATTTAGAAATGGCTTCCGGTTTAGAATTTAATTCTAAGATAGATAACATCGGTTACGACTGGAAATTCTTTGATTTTAATGAAGGCTACCTAACAGATACTGATAAACACTACGTAATAAAAGATGCTGAAGGAATTTACTTCAAACTAAGATTTCTTGATTTCTACAACCTAGACGGTGAAAAAGGGCACCCGAATTTTGAACTACAAAGACTTTAAATTAAATGAATACTTGCAAAAACAAACCCACAGAGCTCTTTCGTAGTTATAATGGAGTTATCTCTTATTCCAAAATTAATGAGGATTTTATAATTCAATACTCAAATTTACTTCTAAGATTAGAACCTAGTGGTTTTTTGTCTTTTCGTGAATTTGTCTATACACTAGACCTCGAAAATTTTGAGGGGATTTGCGAAAATGACAGATGCTTTATCTTAAAAATGCCTACCAATATCAACTTTGTATTTAATAAATTAGAAATCAAAGAACTCAGGGAACTAACCAGTAATGCACTCGGAATTTTTAAGACCTTGAAAATGGCTCATAACTGCCTAAACTTTAATAGCTACGAATAAAATTATTCTCCCTTTTAATTTAATCTTATTATATTCATTGGGACCTTCAATGCTCGAGTAAAGGAAAATCTGTAGGAGCCTTTGGCCAACCAGAAGACAAGGGCATCATATAACATAACGGGGCTATTACCGAAAAATTACTTTCTCTGGTATTTGGAAAAAAGGGAGAGCTAAATGCTAAAATCACAAAAAAAATTGATGCTAAAAGAATAGAAATAATTACTACGACCACAGAAACATCTTCTAAAGGGTCTAAAAATATTATATTGGATTTAGCCAAGCAATAGGATCTAGGCATACCGAAGATGTTCTAAAAGATGAGCTATTGCAACGCGTATGTAAAGCACCATTAAGCGGTCATTCATTTAATAACAGATTAATACTAGCTACGAATCAACACACTCACAACATAATGGCTTATATCAATTTAAAACTACAATGGGATGAACTAAAATCAATCAACCCAAAAATCAGAATCAGAAATGCGGCTTCTATTTTGAACGTAAAAGAAGTGGAACTTTTAGCCACAATCGACGGAGACGAAGCAGTTAGACTCAAACCAAAATTCATAGGGATTCTGGAGAGAATAGAAGAGCTTGGATATGTAACGGGATTGACAAGAAATAATGACGTAGTTCATGAGAGAAAAGGAGTGTATTTAAACGGTAAATTCGGTAAACATGTCAGTCTTTTCGTAGGAGCTGACATAGACCAACGAATGTTTTTAAGCACCTGGGCGCACGCTTTTAGTGTTACAGAATACTCCGGTAAAACAGCTAGAAAAAGCTTTCAATTCTTTAGCCATGATGGAGAAGCCGTGCACAAAATCTTCTTGACCCCTAAGAGTAATGAGGCAGCATTCAAAAACATAACAGAAGTATTTAAAGCTGAAGTACAAAATGAAGAAATTACAATTTTAGCCAAAAAAGAAATAGCCAAAGAATTATCTGACAGCGAAATAAATGCAGATGATTTTCAGCAAGAATGGAGAAACCTAAAAGACACACACGAGTTCTATGGCTTGCTTGGAAAGTATAAACTAACCCGAACTCAGGCATTACGTCTAGCCCCTAAAGGAGATTACGCAATCCCTGTAGATAACAAAGTTATTAGAATACTCCTAGAAAAGGTATCTGAATATGGTACGGAAATCATGTGCTTTGTGGGAAATCAAGGAAACATTCAAATACACACTGGCCCTGTAAAAAAGCTGTTGGAATATGGTGAATGGTATAACATAATGGACCCGAAGTTTAACCTTCATGTAAATGAAACAGCCATTCATGAAAGCTGGATAGTAAGAAAACCTACTGAAGATGGTACGGTAACTTCTCTAGAGATTTTCAATAAAGAAGGGAATATGATGGTTCAATTCTTTGGCAAGAGAAAACCAGGAATACCAGAACTAGACCAATGGAAAGATGTAATAAAAGAAGTCGAAAACGAACTGATTGAAGTAGGTGTTTAAAATTCTCACAAATAATGAGATTCACCAAAAATACCACTTTCATGGTATTGCATGAAAGTAGGTTCAATAATACATTTGCACTCTATTAAGAACAAGTCTAAATAAAAATCATACCTGCTTAATCTGCAGAAAACTTTAAAAAATGAATAAAATACTTAAAAACTTTTTCCTTCTAACTCTTTCTACAGGTCTGCTACTTACAGGATGTAAAAAAGAGGAAGGTTGCACAGATGAACTGGCTACAAATTATGATGCAGATGCAGAAGACGATGATGATTCTTGTGAATATGACACAACACCAACCGACCCTTGTGAATTCGGAGATTACTGTTTGTCTAGAGACGGCGAAACTACTGTAAGTTTCACTGGTCAAACTACACGTTTAAACCAACTAGGTGAGATAACTTCTTACATGAAAACAGCTAATTCTGGTGCGGCAGTTTCTGCAGCTCAGTTAAGAGAAATGTTCTCTAATAATAATGGAACAGGAAGTACATACTTTTCTGTAACTGCTAATGATGCTTCCAAGCAGTTAAAAAGTAAAACATTCGCCACTTTCCAAGCAGACTACGAAGCGCTTATGGATGATATGCAAGTAGCCTCTGAAAGCACTACAGCCGGAACTAATGGAACAGCTGGAGTAGTAATCAGTACTTCTAATCCAAGTAAACAATACCTGTTTAATGAAAACGGTTTTGAACATACACAAATCATTGAAAAAGGGTTAATGGGAGACTGCTTCTACTATCAAGCTCTCGATTCATATATAGCTGGAGTTCTTTCAGAATCTTATGGAAACGAAATTCTAGATGGGAAAAATTACACAGAAAACGAGCACAAATTTGACGAAGCTTTTGGATACTTAGGTCTTCCAGTAGACTTCTTAACTAATTCAGGAGGCGCTAGATTCCACGGAAAATATGGTAACTCTAGAGATGGTGTTTTAGGAACTAATTCAATTTTTAGTGACTTTTTCGAAATAAGAGAAGCCATTACAGCTGGTGACCAAGCACAAATAGAAATGATGATGCCTAACATCAGGTTAGAATGGCATAAAATCATAGCAGGAACTGCTGTTCACTACCTAAACGCTGCACTCACTAACATAGATGATCCAGCTTTAAAAATGCACGAATTATCTGAAGCATATGCCTTCATAGGAAACCTAGTCCACAGCACAGATGCATACAATATTTCTGTGGCACAGAGAGATGAGTGTAGAGCGCTACTCGGAGCTAACTTTTACGAAACTACTACTGCTGATTTAAATGCTGCTAAGGAATGGCTTGTAAATAATACCGCTATTACTCTAGTAGAATCTGCTAATTTATAATGGGTAGTAATTTTAAAATATCTTTATTCTTAATTGCGGTGGCTTGTTTTTCAAGCTGCCGTGATGAGGATGAAAAGTGCGACCCAGCTCCTAATTTTTGCACTAATTCAGCTGACTCTCGATTAACAGATATCAGAGATATTACTATACTTCCAGCTTATGAAGAAGTTTTAACCAAGGTAGCAGAATTGAACACAGCCTTTTCAGCGTTTTCAGCGAACACTTCTGAATCCAATTTAGAAAATGTTCAAAGCTCTCTCAAAACTGCATGGATGAGCTGGCAGAAAGCCAGCCCTTTTAATTTTGGCCCAGCTCTAGATAATGAGCTAAAGTCTAATGTAAACTCTTTCCCTGTTGATAGCTTCACCGTATTACAACGCGTAATGAACGAAGACTACACACTGATAGCTAATCCTACTAAAGGATTTCCTGCAGTTGATTTATTAGTTAACGGGATAGCTGGAAATAATACCGACATTACAGCGCTATATTCAGGAGCAGATGGGTCTAAGTTTAAAACATATTTAGAAGCTGTAATCAATGATGTCAGTGACCGAATAATGACAGTAAAATCTGAATGGGAAGGTCAGTACGGAGAATGCTTCCCTAAGAATACAGGGTTCGCTACAGGATCTTCATTCAGTTTATTTATAAATGACTACATTAAAGACTGGGAAGAAATAAAAAGAGGGAGAATAGCTCTACCCTTGGGGCTTCTAACTTTTCTAACTCCACTTCAGGACCGAGTAGAATGCTACTACGGTGAGTACAGTCAAGAGTTAGCTTTAGAGCATACCCTAAGTCATTATAACATTTATTTGAGCGATAGTTACTCTGGAATTCAAGAATTAGTTCAGGACGTTACTGAATTTATTGGAGAAGACGGACAGACTTTAGATGAGGCTATAGTAGCTCAATTCGAGCTGGCCATACTAAAATTATCGGAAGTGCCGGATCCTTTATCCGAAACTATCTTGGATGATTTCGATACTGTAAATGAAGCCTATTTAGCTCTTCAGGATATGGTAGTATTGTTAAAAACAGACATGACATCTGGTCTAAATATCATTATCAACTACTCAGATGTAGATGGGGATTAAATCTCCCGAACATATTATTAAAAAATTAACAGCAGAAGTAGCCATTTTTCCATTGGCTACTTTTCGCGTTTTATTTGGAGCGCTCATGGTATTCTCTACCATACGCTTCTGGTATAACGGTTGGATAGACGATTTCTACCTCACTCCTACCTATTTTTTTAGCTACTTCGGGCAGGAATGGATTCTACCTTACAATGAAATGTTCATTTATAGTCTTTTCATTATAATGGCGTTATCGGCTGCAGGAATAATGCTCGGATTATTTTTCAGAGCCTCTTCCCTCCTGTTTTTCCTAAGCTTTACCTACGTAGAACTCATAGATAAAACCACTTACTTAAACCACTATTACTTTGTGAGCGTGATGGCATTTCTGCTCATACTTACTCCTGCTCACAGAGCTCTTTCACTAGACTCTAAACTATTTCCTCGTTTTAAATCATGGGTAGTTCCTAGGTGGAGCATATTGGCGTTGCAATGCCAGATAGCAATTCTCTACTTCTACGCAGGAATAGCCAAACTGAACTACGACTGGCTAGTCAATGCCCAACCAATGGGTCTATGGCTAAAATCAAAAGCCGATTTCCCGATCTTAGGTCAGCTATTGGTGATGGAAGAAACAGCCTTCATATTCTCATGGGCAGGAATGTTGTTCGATATCTGCATAGCTTTTCTATTGTTCTCCAAGAAGCTCCGTCCACTAGCCTATTTAGCCGTAGTTGTTTTTCATTTGCTAACCCACTTTCTTTTCCCAATTGGTGTTTTCCCATGGGTAATGATTGGCGTTACTTTGATCTTCTTTTCTGCTGATTGGCATGAACGGGGTTGGAGGCGGGTTTATGGTTTCTGTAAAATAATTTGGAGTTCATTGATCAGAGTTTATACTTCAGATTCTATGGGTAATCAAACTGTCAACGATAAAAGAACAACTCCTAATTATAAACTATCAACTATAAACTACGGACTACTATCACTCCTAGCCCTCCATTTCACTATCCAACTCTTAGTCCCTCTCAGACATCACTTATCTGACGAGAATCTTTACTGGACAGAAAACGGCTACCGCTTCTCTTGGCGGGTGATGTTAATGGAAAAAACAGGATATTTGGAATTTCGGGTTCGCAATATATCCACCCAAAAACAAAACTTAGTTTCTATTGATGAATATTTTACGGCTTTTCAGCAGAGACAATTAGTGACGCAGCCGGATATGATTTTGCAAGCGGCTAAAGTGATAGCAAGAGACTACGAGAGTCAGGGAATTCAAGTAGAAGTTTATGCTGATAGTTTCGTGAGTTTAAATGGTAAAAAACACCGTCCGTTTGTGAATCCAACAGTAAATTTGGCGTCTCTAAAAATTGACCAGAAAAGAGATTGGATAGTAAAGTATGATTAAATCGTGGGCTCACATATCATTTTGTATAATCGGCATTTTATGCCTAAGCTCAGAGTCTATATCTGCTGAGGTTTCGGATAGTACTTCATTGAAAAACGAGGCCTTTGTGATTTCTATTACAGGAAATGTTAGTTGTACCAAAACAGGTCAGCCACTGGTCAATGCGCATGTTTTTGAGGACGACTATTTAATAGCCATCACCAATAATGTAGGTGAATTTCAATTCGATGCAGTGAAGGAGATATTCACCCTTTCTGTGTCATACGTAGGATATAAAACATACCGATTAGATTTAGAATCAGGGAAAGCCGGTCACTTACAAATCAAGCTTCAGGAAAGAAACCTAGAGGAAGCTGTAGTGAAAGCCGAGGCGTCTAATTTTGTACAATTAGAACCTAGAGCTGTAGAAGATTTTACCGTGTATGCCGGAAAGAAAGCAGATTTGATTTCTATGGATGCTCAATTGAGTGATGGTGGAACTAATAACCCGAGACAGACCTTTTCTCGAATAGCTGGATTAAACATTTGGCAGGCAGATGCAGGAGGATTGCAACTATCAATAGGTTCGCGTGGATTAGACCCCAACAGGACTGCTCACTTTAATGTGCGCCAGAACGGAAGCGATATAAGTGCTGAGCCGCTTGGTTATCCTGAAGCTTATTATACACCTGCTTTTCAGAGTGTGGATAGAATAGAAATTATACGCGGGGCAGCTTCTCTACAATACGGCCCTCAATTTGGCGGAATGCTAAACTTCCGTATGAAACAAGGCGATAGAAAGAAGAAAATAGCTGCCATGGGCGAATATACCAGAGGGAGTTTTAACTTAAATAATTACTTTGGAAGCGTAGGAGGACAAATCAAAAGTCTAAATTATTACTTCACTTCTAACGTGAAAAACAGTGATGGTTATTCCAATAACGCTCAATTTGACCAAAATTCCTTCTATGGTGGGTTAGAACTTCAGCTATCCGAAAAATCGACTATCGAATTGACAGGTTCCTACATGACTTATACCAGTCAGCAGGCCGGTGGACTTACAGATGCTCAGTTCGAAGAAGACCCATTTCAGAGTTTGAGAGAACGTAACTGGTTCGGTGTGGACTGGTTTACTTCTAATTTCTCATGGAATTACAAACTTGGAGATAATGCTGAAATAGAATCTAAATTCTTCATTCTAGATGCAAACAGAAGTAGTCTTGGCTTTCTTCAAAGCCCAAACAGAAGAGATTCAGGAGGGGATAGAGACATAATACATGGAGAATTTAATAACTATGGAAACGAAACTAGAGTAAAGAAATTACATACTCTATTCAATCATGCTGCTACATTTATCACTGGTGTAAGGGCGTTTTATGGGACTACTCTAGCACAGCAGAAAAAAGGTGATACCGGTTCACAATTCTTATCTGACTTGTCTGACGGTAATTACCCTATTAAATCAGATTATACCTATAAAAATCAGAATTATTCTGCCTTTATAGAAGAGGTAGTATTCTTTAAAAAGTGGAAAATTACTCCAGGGGTCCGGTTAGAATATATAGATACTGGATTCGATGGTAAGTATGTAATAACATCTACAGATGGTGCTGGAAATGTACTTCCTGGTTACCCTATTACGGAATATTCAGAAGGGACTAAAACACGCCCGATTTTCCTTTATGGTTTAGGCGTAGAACGCAGTATTTCTAAGACCACCTCTGTACTATTTAATGTGACTAAAAATTACCGCCCTGTCAACTTTTCAGACCTTTTCATATCCAGACCTGCTCAAGCTGTAGATGCCAATATTCAAGATGAACAAGGCCACAGCATAGACTTAGAGTTTAAAGGAATTACGAAGAATGTCCTTAAATGGAGTGTAGATTTTTACGCGTTACAATACCAAGACAAAATAGGCTCAATCCTCACCACTCAACAAGACCCAATTCTAGGAAATAGAGTAGTGCGCTTAAGAACCAACGTAAACGATGGACTGAGCTACGGTATAGACACGAGTTTTGAGTTGGATGCTCTTAAATCAATAGGCTACAAATCAAGCAAATGGATCATACTTCCATTTGGCAGCTTATCTCTAAACCGCTCAGAATACCGCGGTAGCGAAAGTAAATATGCTGCCATCACCGATGGTAACCAAATAGAAAAAGCACCTAGAATTCAAGGAAAAGGTGGAGTGAGAATCACCAGAAACGATTTTTCCATAGAAGCGCTCTACACTTATGTGGGTGAGCAGTTCTCAGATGCCACCAACTCAGAATTTGACCCAAGAGCCATAGTAGGATTAATTCCTAGCTACTCCCTTCTAGACCTTTCTGCCAAGTATGAGTTCAAAAAATTCTATTTGAACGTAAACTTAAATAACGCCACCAATTCCATCTACTTCGCCAGAAGAGCATCGGCCTACCCTGGGCCTGGAATTATAGCCGCAGCTCCTAGAACTTTTGGGGTGAGTTTGGGGGTTAGGATTTAGTTCCAACACCTTCAAATTTTCTCTTTCAAAGCTGCCCAAATCAAAACTCCATTCCTCGGAGGGGAAAAATTACTGAATACGAAATTTTCAGTTTACAGAACTCTCATCAGTAATATGGGGGTGGGTTATTTGATAACCTACTAATTTTCATTCATTAACTTTACCCACTATGAAAAAACAACGCTTACCTTCCCTTGTCCTTTAAAAATGGTCAAATTCTACCTGATGGAAACCCTAGAAGAGGAGAGAGAAAAGTTAGTTTTAGAAAAAGAACTTTCTGTCAATTGATAAAGAAAAGTTTTGCTTCAATAGAACCTAGTACATTTTTTTAGTTCTTAAAACATCCTGTTCACTAGCGAACTGATATCAATGATTCCTAGTCCAGCATTGATTTCACATAGGCTTGCCGTGTATTATATGCCTACAGCTAGCGTTGCATAACCTACCACTAAGGCAATTCCCAATCCTGATACGGTAATAATAATAGCGTCCTTTTTATTTTGTGCTAGTAACGGGAAGATACCGTCTCCACTGGTGGCTATGGACGCTGCTATTAATGCTGCCATAGGGAAGTCTCCAATGGTGATGAATGCTACGGCCACGGCTATCATACCTCCGCATCCAGGTGTAGCACCTATTAATGCAGCTAAGGTGACTACAATGAATCCTGATTTTCTCATCCAAACTTCAAATGCCTCTGCTCCTATCACTACGTCTATGATAAAGTTAGCAGCAAATAATCCTATAAACACATAGGTTATTACCATAGTAATATCCTCTATGGAGTGTAACAATGTGGATCTAAGATCATCATTATGACCTAAATGGCAATCCTCTTTTAAAATAAATCTATATATAAAGTAGTAAACTATACTAATGACCGTGAGCGCTACAGCTACCCATACTGTTAAATCTTCAATGGCCTCTATACTGCCGCCCCATAATGCCATTATAGAACCAGGCGCTAAAAACAAGGCTATGGCCATAATTAAATAGAACCCTATGTTATCAATGAAATTTCGCGCAGCTGAATTCTCTTCGGGGATGCTCAGGTGTTTTTCTGGAGTTATTTCTAATCTTTCTACTTTACTGAATTTAATTCCAATACCATCGGCCACATACCCAATAATAATACCTACCACTAATCCTACTAGACTCACTACTGCAAATGCCGTGAGGTTAGCTGCTACATCCGCTTCATCAGAAGCGCCTAATAACACAAATGACCCTTCTCCTAATGTGGTAATGAATGCCGCAAATAAACCTCCAAAGGTGAGGTTACCGTTTTTATACATGGAAGCCGCTACTATGGTGCCTCCACACCCTGGAACCACTCCTAATAAAGCACCTATAATAGGTTGTGCCCATTTAGGACCAATTAGATCTTTACGTCTGAACTTTTCCCGAGAGGCAAAGCTAATTAACGCAAAACCAATCATTGAGATAGAAACATAACCTCCTATAACACCGGACGCTTCAAGGTTTTCTACGATAAACTCCCACAAATTAAAATCCATATTCTATGCTTCTTCTGTTAGTTAACTCAGATTCTCAATTACTGCTGTCCTAAAGTGAATTTATTCTGACTGCGGTTAATGGAGTTCCTTCTGGTAAATGATTTAGTACGGAGATAAAATGTAAAATAAATGCTATTACAGCTACTAATAAAAGTAAATCTACCATCTGTTTTTAATCCGCAATTTTCTGCTTGTATTATTTTTTAGCTGCGCAAAAATAAGCTAGCCGTTTTCAAAAAATTCACACAAACCTTTTTTATTTAGAATTGATTTAAATAACTCACATAACGACTGAGCTTATTAGTTCAAAACTAGATTTACCTTGAGCATTCATGTTAATAAAACATTGAAAATCTTAGAACATAAAAAACGAACTAAGAGCCTCCATATCTAGCTCCCATTTTTAACTGCTGATGAAACATCAAAGCGGATAATACATTGCTACGCGAAAGTAAAAAGGGAGCGGTCCTGCTGGAGAAGGGAATAAACTGTCCTTACTCATCACCTTTATTATGAGCGTGGAGAATCTGCAAACGTGATATAACTTCCGCCATTTGTGTTACTCTGATGTAAATAAATTATTCACCTTTGTTTTAAAAAAAGGGAATGCAACACATAGACAAATCAAAGCCAGTTATGGTTACAGGTGCTAATGGCTATGTAGCTACATGGCTTGTGAAAAAGCTTTTGGAGGATGGTATAACGGTTCACGCTGCTGTGAGAAATCCCGATAATCATCAGAAAATAGCGCACCTTAAAGATGCTGCCAAAAATGCCAAAGGAGAAATCAAATTCTTTAGTGGAGACCTATTAGCTCCTGGATCTTATATGGAGGCTATGGAAGGTTGTGAATTGGTTTATCATACTGCTTCACCGTTTACCTCAGATTTTAAAGACGCCCAAAAGGAACTCATTGATCCTGCTGTAAAGGGAACTGAGAATGTGCTTAATTCCGCCAAAGAATTAGAATCAGTGAAAAGAGTGGTAGTTACTAGCAGTTGTGCTGCTATCTATACAGATGCTATAGACAGCGTAAATGCTCCAGGAGGTGTTTTGACAGAAGAAATTTGGAATACCACTGCTTCTATGGAATATCTGCCTTATTCATACTCTAAAACACTGGCAGAGCGAAAGGCTTGGGAAATAGAAAAAACTCAATCCAACTGGGATTTAGTGACCGTTAATATGTCTCTAGTACTGGGGCCTGCACTTAATGCCGCTAATAATACTTCGGAGAGTATCAATATTTTAAAAATGCTAGGTGGAGGAGACATGAAAATGGGAGCTCCCAAAATAGGCGTGGGAATAGTAGATGTACGCGATGTAGCTGATGCTCATTATAAAGCTGGGTATACTCCAGAAGCTAAAGGCAGGTACATTACTTCTGCGCATAACACTAATTTCTTAGAAATGGGAACTACACTTCTTCCTAAGTATGGTGATAAATTTCCGTTGCCTAAAAATGCGCTTCCAAAATGGTTGTTATCTATAGTGGGCCCTCTGACTAATAAATTATTTACTAGAAAATTTGTGAAAAACAACGTAAACATTCCTTTCAAAGCAGATAATTCTAAAATTAAGAAAGAGTTAGGGATGACTTTTAGACCTATGAAAGAGACTATGGAGGATTCTTTTCAGGTGCTAATCGATGACGGGATTCTTAAAGCTAAATCTTGAGATAAAACACACCTACTCATTGGAGAACTGAGTAATTGAGTTAAATCCAATTAACATTAAAAACCCTGAACCGTTGGTTCAGGGTTTTCTATCAATATCAAACGCTTTCTTTAATTCTATTCCGCTCCCTGTGCTACCAATTCATCTATATCATTATTCACAGATAAAATAAGAAGTGATGTAGCCGTGCAAAACACCGGACTAGTGATACAATGGTGACCATGCCAAGAACCATTTTTATTCTGGATGTCAATTAAACGTTGGCTCGTGCCATTATACCACTGCTGCCATTCCATGTCTTTATTTACTATGAGTCCTTCTCCAGTTTGTAAAAAACTCATGAACTCCTCTCCTCCATTATTACCGAAACCAGCTATTACATCGGCAGCTTGAGCTCTGGTCTTACTTGCATTATACACCTGGTAGGATGTCATGGACTCCTCTGCTTCATTTAACTCCATCCCTGCCTTCATTAAGTTGTCTATGGTAACAGGCGCTGCACTTTCCACCTTTCCGTCTTCCACCGCTTGATCTATAGTGGCAGACGCTTTTCTAGCATCTTTAGCACTCGCTCTAGAACTGCCAGAAACAGAATAAAGCATCACTCCTGCTGCAGACTCTGTGGCTATGGTTCCAGATTCCACATCGTAATTTTCCTTTTGGTTATCCTTCGCTTTTTTCAGCACTTCCTTATCTACGGCTATTCCCTTGGCGTCAGCAGCCTCTAAAGAGTTCGCGGCAAAAGAAGATTGTAACACCCCAGCCCATCCAGAACTAGCCACTGCACCAGTCCCGTTATGGCTCTTTTCTATTTTTCGCACACACTTAGATACCGCATCCTCTACTCTGCTATAACTTGTTTCGTCATTTATCTCATCCAATAAATTGGTCAAGTACTGACAGGTTAAAATGACATCTATATTCCCTCCTAACTTGCTTTGAATCTGCGTATTCTGAAGTGTAGTAATATTAGAAGCATCTGCAGGGCTATTTTCCACACACTCTAGCAAGTAATCTGTAGCCAGTGAAAGTTGTTTGGTATAAATCCCTTGATCTAAATTAGATCCATCTCTAAGGATAGCCATGGCCACCATAGCCGTAGTAGCAGGATCAGTTGCTACTTGATTTTGATTACCGATGCTTCTATCGCCATGTGAACCAGCACCGAAGCCTCCCGATTTATTTTGGGCAGTTACTAGCCATTCTAGTCCTGCGTTGCAAACAGCTTCTACCTCCTCACTAATAGGCAGGTAAAACTCTTTTTCTATTCCTTCTCCTTCAAAAACGGTTTTAAATACGCAGCCTTCATCAGGCGATATAATGGAATTAGCAGCGCGGAATTGAATAACAAACCCGCCTGAAATTACTACCGTTAATAGTACAATTACTATTCTGAATTTAGATTTCATGATGTTTAGATTTTTAGATTGTGAAGTCCTGTACACTTCTAATCCTAAAAGGATCATTACTCCTTTTATATTCTAATTTATCATGGCTAGATGTATACCTTAAATTGGATTATCACACCAACGAAACGCTAGTATATTCATCTTGTTTTTTTTTATCAAAACAAGATGGCTACTGCATCATTAATTTACGGACTGGTATATTTCGTGGGGAATCAGAACTAACTCATCTCATAATAGAAACATGCCCTTTTCTGATAATGGCATCTGTCTTCTCACTATTGATAATTATTTTCCAATTATAGACGCCATCCGCCACGAAGTAATCTCCTCTCTCGTCAGAACCATCCCAATAATCATATAATTCATGAGATTCGAAAATCACTTCTCCCCAACGGTTAAAAATTAATAACTCAAAATCTTCTACTACTCCGCTAAATGCGTATTCGAATACATCATTTATACCATCATAATTAGGAGTAAATGAATTCGGAACATAGAGCGTAACTTCATCTGCGCAGATAAACTCTATGTCCAATACGTCAGTGGCGGTGCACTGATATTCATTGTCTACTTGAATGGTCAGCTGACCAGAGGTTTCTTCATCTGTGCAGAAACTTAATGTAGAGCAATTATCAAATGACTCTCCACACATATCTCCTAAATCATTAGTCCAAAAACAGTTGTTTACTGCCTCACTGTTGAAGAAATCTATTTGAACATTACTACATGGAATTCCTAAAAACACCTGTAAATAACCTGGAGAGTAATTAGATGTCACATCACTAGTAGCAGATGCCACAGAATACGCTATCTCCGCTTTAGGTGCAGGGAAAACCTCAGCACTTACCGACTGTGAACTAGGACATCCAAATTCATCCAGTGCGTGGACCTCTATTAAATATTCTACGACTTCATCTGAGTCTTCATCGAAGTCAAAATAGAGCAAGGGAGTACTTTCTGTTACATACTCTAACACTTCACTCGTGTATGGATTAGTAATACTCCACACTACTTCCTGTGGATTGATGAAATCGATAGAGTAAGCTGCTTCACTAGCGCCACAGTAGCCAATATCTCCAGGTGTAATCATTACTTGTGCTCCACCGATTTCTACCTCATCGGTAAACGTTACTTGGCAGTTGGCTCCTGAATGGAATGCCAAAAGTGTTACTACGTAGGTTCCAGGATCATCATAAGTGTGCACAGGAAACTGGTTATTATCAGTAGTCATATCACCGAAATCCCACTCGAAACCGGAGAGGTCTGGAGCGTTTAATGGTGAAAAGGAAATGCTTTCATCTGCACAGTTAAAACCTGTAATATCAAACTCAGCTGAGAAAAATTCGAATACTGAAAAATTAGCCGTTGCTACATCTACACCACATTCTCCTGTAGCCGTAAACTCTACTGAGTATTCTCCTGAAGGAACTCCTGCCCCCACCACCAGTGTTTCTGTAAGCGGATTCCAGTCTATATCTGCTGCTGGTGTAATCACCGCATCTAAGTTATAGAAATCTAAGTTAACGGTCGTGTTAACCTGAATGGTTTCTCCCGGACAGACTTGAGGTTCTAAATCGGCTACCTGCAGCTGAATATCTGCTGGATTCATAATATGAAAGACCGTATCTACATCTGAGCCACATAGATTAAACACCTCTGCTGCTATAATTACTATTGAACTTTCTAATGGTGGTGCACCTAGCTCAATAACATCTGGGAGAAGAAGTCCTGCTCCATTTACTAACTCTTCGAAAGCAAAATAATCGCTTTCTATAGTCCAGATAGTTCCATCTATAAAATTTGTGTTAGGAACTGAAATCTGCATAGTGAGGAAATCATTTCCACAACCATCGAAATCACTAATTAGCTCATCTATAGAAATTCCTAAATCTGGCACTGCTATGAACTGGGCTATATCGGAAACTATTTCTGTAGTACAGACTCCATCCGTAATCTCTATGTCATAATTAAACTGCTCATCTAGACTTCCGTCAGCTGGAGTGAAAGTGAGTACTTCGGTAAACACATCTCCTGCTTCCAATATATCACTTGACAGTACCTCTCCGGGCAGTAATGTGATAGAGGTCGTATTTCCTGAAGTCACGGTAAACTGAACTTCCTGAACTCCAGTACACGGGTCTGAAATAACTTCATAGTCGTAAGCCAATTGCTGCTGTATCGTTATTTCTCCAGCATCTTGAACTTGGCATTGCAACGCGAATACTCCGCCATAAGTGGCTTCTAAATCATACGCTTGAGTCCCGAAAAGTGTAGGGATTTCAAATGGACAATCGGCCGATGTATAGGGTGTTCCTCCTAAGGTAAATGTAAATTCATCTACTGCTCCATCACCGCATAAATCTATATCAAATTCTTCCCCTTGACAGATAAAGCTGGGAACGGCCAGAGAGGATAAGGTATCTACAATGTCTATAGCCTGAAATGCCTCTGAACTGCAGATTAATGTTCCTCCGAGTAGGGTAGCGTAATCCAGTGAACCTTGAAAATGTAGCTGACCTGGATCAGTATCTGTAATAGCGAGTGCTGTAGGATCTAGTATTAAATCAGTAGTATTTATAGACAGCGTACCTGTATTGAACTCATAATCTATAGTAATGTCAGTGGCTACTCCAGAGTCTATAGTAATGTCCTGAGAAGTGAGAATACACATATTTACTTCTGGTGTAGAAATAGAAAGTACAGGCGTAGCATTTACTTGGATTTCATAATCTACAGCTCCACACCCTGCTTCTGAAGTATACCGCATTTCATACATACTTCCTGCATCTCCTAAAGTAGTGTTCCATATAAAATTATCTTCTCCTATAGCATCTGCACTCGTGACTGGAATAGCTGTCCAAATCCAATCTCCGTTATTCGGTTGAGTTAGATTTAATTCATCACCTGAGCAAAAATCGAGTTGCTCTAATTCCACACTCTCATCTAAAATGGTTACCTGAACAGAATCTAAATACACACACCCATCATCAGAAGTCCACTCATGGTAAAAGTTAAAGACCTCATTACTTTGAACTGCTATCTCTACAGGGTCAAACACAGTTAATAAATCGTCAACTGAGAATGAACCTCCAGGGATCAAATAAGGGAAATCATTATTGGTCTCATGACTTATGAACCACGTTGGAGAATTACTTCCTGCAGGAATAGAAACACACGAAAAGTCTACTAATTCACTTCCTAAGTTTTCACAGAAGATTTCATCTGTGCAGCTAGATGAAGGACTAGCATCTAGTAAAACATTAATATCTGCACATGCCTCACATCCATTATCATCTGTTAATAGAACAGAATATATCCCTTCAGAATTTAACGTGAATGCGGCACTGGTTTCTGGCGCTAATGGGCTAGCCAATACACAGGTGTTCTCAGCCCACTGATATGAAAAAGGA
>LAQC01000040.1:0-4720 GCA_000981645.1 Cryomorphaceae bacterium ASP10-05a
GATTAGATGAAAGAAGTAACAGCTATGCTTTTAAAAAGCCGTTTACTCTAGTCAATACTTTATTTAAATCTTCTGGCAGTTCGTTTTCTGTCCATGGATGTTTGGCTCCGAATACGTGGTTTACTCCTTCCATCCCTTCAAATTCAGCTTTAGAATTAAAGTCTCTCAGTTCTTCGGCCTCAGAAAAACCTACTGCTTCATCACTCGTTCCGTGAACTATGAGCCACGGAATAGATAGTTTTTTGGCCATCATAGGAATATCGAAGATGTGGAGGTTCTCCATATAATCTTCGTGCATCTGATAAAAGTGCGGCATCTGCTGACCTGTCCTCTTATTCATCACATGGCTCACTCCGTTTCTTTTCCATCTTTCTAGTAGCGGCCCTGTGGGCTGGCGTCTTACCAAATCTGAGATGGCAGCTAGCGTAACTAGCTTGTTTATTCTATCATCAAGGCCAGCTGCCAAAATAGCCATTCCCCCTCCTCTACTATGACCTATGAGCGTGGTATTGCTTACCTCTAAACGCTCTCTAGGAAGAGCATTGGACTGGTAAATGAAGTCCATCATTCTAGAAATATCTCCTACTTCGGTAGAGTAATTATTATTACCGAAAGCTTCGAGGTCTGGAAAATCCATAGGCTGTTCAAGTGTTCCTCCATTGAAGGAGAAATTAAACTTGATAAACAAAAATCCAGCTTCAGCTATTTTCTTCCCGAATAAATCCCATGCGCCCCAGTCCTTAAATCCTTTGTATCCATGAGCGAATAAAACCACTGGTAATTTCTCTGAACCCTCAGGCCAAAAAGCATCTAGAATCAGCGGTTTCTCTCTGCTCCCTTTCCAAGTAAGATTTCTTATTTCTGTAAGCTTCATGTGTGACATCTATGCGGTGCAATTTAGTAGGAATAACTGGAATAACTATGGCAGAATTCGTGGAGAACGTTCTTTGGCTATTCCTTCTGGTGAATATTCTTTTAATCTCTGAAATCCTTGTTTAGTCCTCCGTATAAACCCTAAGAGTTAAAATACTCTTTCACTTCAGAGATGTGCTTTTCTTTGGCTTCAGTGCTTAACCAACTCGCTTCGAAACCATTTATGGCTAGCTGCATCAGCTGATTTTTATCTAAATCAAGGGCTTTAGCTGTTTCATAATAATTCTCATTCATGTAACCTCCAAAATAAGCTGGATCATCTGAGTGAATGGTGGCTAAAATTCCTTTGTCGAGCATCTTTCGTACAGGATGGTCTTCCATCTTCTGGATGACTTTGAGCTCTACATTACTCAGCGGACATAAGGTTAACGGAATATTCTGTTCCAGTAATCTTTGAACCAAAGCCTCATCATCTAAGCAACGGTTTCCGTGGTCTATTCTTACCACTTTTAAAAGGTCTAGTGCCTCCCAGATATAATCTGATGGGCCTTCTTCTCCTGCATGTGCTACCAATTGGTACCCGTGATTGGCAGATGCCTTAAACACATTTACAAACTTGCTAGGTGGGTTACCCATCTCAGAGGAATCTAATCCTACACCATCTATCCAATCCTTAAACGGCAGAGAAGATTCGAGCGTGCTAAATGCTGCTTCTTCGCTTAGGTGCCTCAAATAAGACATGATGAGTTTGTAGGAAATATTTAATTCCTGCTTGCCTTTTTCGAGCGCTTTATGAATACCATTGATAACCACATCAAATCCAACTCCTCTATCGGTGTGCGTTTGTGGGTCGAAAAATATTTCTACGTGAACCACATTTTGACTGTGAACTTTGGTGAGGTAAGCCCAGGTTAAATCGAAAAAGTCTTGCTCATGAATGAGCACTTGAGCGCCTGTGTAATAAATGTCTAAAAACTCTTGAAGGTTATTAAACTTGTAAGCCTTCTTTATAGATTCGATGGAATCATACGCTAAATCTATATTATTTCTTTTGGCTATTTCGAACATCAGTTCAGGTTCAAAACTCCCTTCTATATGCAAATGAAGTTCTGCTTTAGGTATTCCTTGTATGATTTCTTTTAGTTCAGATGATTCCATTGGAGATACAGCGATTAAAGATTATGAATGAATTATGCGGCTATAAACGAAAGCCCACAGCACCAGTTTACTTTAAGGGCAAACATAACATTTAACTTACCGAAAGTTTATATCTCGATATAGAGATATCGAATACCCGTTGTAGAAAGAAAAAATACCGAGGGATTGACAAAGCTATAGACTACTAACCTATGTAATACCGGGCGTTACTCTAGGGATTCGTTTTAGAGAAGAATTTTTTAAGCATTGCAACGCCAGCTAGAAACTTGGTTTTTCTTAAAAGTAGCTCAGAAAAAGTTAGGGTTGTAAGCAGTGCTATAAAAGCCAATGCTCCTAGCGCTCCACCATAACCATCAAAGAATTGACTTCTATTGAGGTAAACAATACTGAATAAACCTCCTGCCACGGCTAACCGCACATAACTTGTCTTGGCACTAGAAGTAACCATACCGATGAAAGATGTGCCTATGAATACCAGAGGAATACTTTTAGTTAAGAAGTCATTTAACACCTCTGGAAAGCAGTAAAAAAATAGGCTTACCAGTAATGACAGTAATGCTGAAGCTCTAACTCTTCCCTGCTTTAACTGCGCACTTACATAGAATGTAAGCGTAGCTCCCACCATTCCTGTGACGATAATAATCAAGTAATCCATCATACGAGCCAGTTAATTAATGATACTAGTATTACTCCTCCGAAGGCCATAGTACCGAGCTTCCCTCCCATGCCTAGAAATAAATTTTTGGACAGGATATAAATAACTCCTGAAAGCGCACTGGCGGCTAGTATAAAACCAATTGAAGGCGCTACGGCCATGCTTGACATTCCTATGAATGCTCCGCAGTAAATAGCAGGAGGCATTTTTTTCAAATAGGCTGATTTTCTATTTATCTCTGGTAAGAAAGAGGCTACTGTTCCTACAATACCCGCAGACAGTACACTTCCCAATCCTACATAACTATTCAGCGCATAGCACATCACCGCTCCCACAGGAATCCAGACGGCTACTGCTATTTTTTCATACGTGTATTCTTTGTGGTGCCAATCTATATACCTGCCTCCACAAAGGATGGTCACCATGATGAGAGCTATCAAGCCTACGGCAGCTAAATTATCTGCTTCCACGTTTTCTTTCAGTGTAATGAAAAGAAGTACGAGTTGAATCAATACTAGAAATGCTACCATAAAAACCCGAATGGCTTTACCTGCTTTTTTCAAGGATGCTGTTTTTCAGTTTTAAATTTTTTTTCATTTTACGTTTCTTTTAAACTACTACAAAATAATCTTCTCCTAAAACATACTCTTTAGTAGATAGTTCTTCCAGCAATTCGGAGACATCGCTGGGGCTGCTTACTCCTAAGAGTACTTGTGCTTCTGATTTTTCTGGGATATGTTGGGTTTGAACTTCTACTTCATAGATGAAGTGTCCTATTTTCTTTGGATTGTTGGTTTGCCAGATGAACTCCATTCCTAACCGCTGAAGCTCCTTGGCTATGGCTTTTCCTTTCTTGCCTGCTCCTAGCAGAATCAACTTTTTAGTTTCATCTCTGTTTAACTTCTGGAACCAACTTAATTTTAAGGGTAGAAAAGTATTGGCAGCGTATAAAGGTGATACTCTGGATGCGCGCTGCTCATGGTCTCTCCATAAATGGGTAACTTCAGTTACTGCTGCCACTTTTAATCCTCCTGAGAACATTCTAAAAACCAACTCGTAATCCTCTGGATATATAGCGGAATCGAATGCGCCTATTCGCTCGAAATCATCTCTGTAGAGCATCCAATTGGGAGATGCTATCACACATTCTTTATATAAATGTGCTCTGTGGCTGTCCTCGTCTATGAGTTTATTTAACCACCGCTCGTAGTTTTTAAATCCTTCTCCCAGCGTATCGAAGTACTTCACTTTTCCTGTGGCTACGTATCCCTTTCCTTTCTCCTCTAGTGCTTTTAATAAATTACTTAGCTTATTTACAGGCATGAGGTCATCTGCATCCATACGCGTGATGATGGTGCTGGTGGAGTGTTTATATCCGCATTGCAACGCGTGAATTACTCCAACTCCAGCGTTCTTAAACGACTGAAAACGGGCATCTTCTGCTGCGAACTCATTAACTATTTCTAAGGAATTGTCTGTGGAATGGTCATCTACTATAATACATTCCCAGTCTATGAAAGACTGGTTACGAATGGATAACAGAGTTTCATAGAGAAACTCTGCTGCATTCTTACACGGTATAATTATACTTACTTTACTCATGAAAGAAAAAAAATGGGCAAACCTATAAGCCAAGTTCTGTTCCAGTAAACTGGTTCCATCATTTATCTAATCGACCTACCCTCCCCGTGGTGTAAAAGCGAGTAGCTTTTTCTCAGTCAAGCCGAGACGGGGTTTACACGGTCTTTCTGCCCATAAGGTTTACCTAGCTACCGGCATCACTACCAGTACTGGTGAGCTCTTACCTCACCTTTTCAGCTTTACCTGTGTCTGAGCTAGGCTCAAACCATCGGAAGTCTAAATTTCTGCAGCACTTTCTGTCAATGAATAATTCCTTACCCAAAGCCTCCGTATTAATAGAGTATGGCACTCTGCGCAGCCTGGACTTTCCTCATCTTGAAAAAAATCAAAACGCGATGGAGCGGTTTGCCCGCGGTAAATTTACTCCCTATTTTCTTCTAATACCAATTAAAC
>LAQC01000040.1:4908-31581 GCA_000981645.1 Cryomorphaceae bacterium ASP10-05a
CAAAACACAAGTTTAGAAACTACAGATAAAAAGCTCATCTACGTAGGGCTATGGTGCGTTTATAGTTAGACTAAAGAGTCACCTGAACCAGCCTTGTCTTTATTCCGTTTCTTCATTTATCAATGGAAAATCGGGGGTGTACGTCACATGGTATTCTCCATCTATATCTTCTATCAAATAGACCTGAAGACCTAAGCGAGGATTTTCTCTGAGAAACACATCTACTTCTTGCGTTCCCATAACCATAAAGGCTGTAGCATAGGCATCTGCCTCATAAGCAGAAGAGGCTATCACTGTGCAACTTAACAAACTGTGATGAACTGGATATCCTGTTCGGCCATCTATCATGTGTGAATACTTCACTCCGTTAATCTCTTTGAAGTTCCTGTAACTCCCGCTGGTAGCTATTGCGCAGTTAGTTAACCCTACTATAGACTGAGCTTCTTCATCATCCACACTTGGGTTTTGAATTCCTATTGACCAGTTTTTCTTTTCTGGGTTTTCTCCTTTCACCTTAATCTCACCACCCACGTTTATCATAAAGTCACTCACTCCTTTCTCTTCTAGTATGTCATAAATAAGATCTACAGTATACCCTTGTACTATTCCATTAAAATCTAATTTTCTCTGTGGTTTAGATTTTCTAATCTGTACATCTTGCTCGTAAGACTCCTCATAAGGATTATCAATTAATGAAAAATCGAATTCTGTAAACCCTGTAAATTGTTTCACAGAGTCTATTTCTTCTTGGGTAGGTTTTACAGTCTCATCCTTCCCAAATTTCCAGAGCTCCAATAAAGGAAGAAGTGATGGATCAAAAGCTCCATCCGTTTTCTGACAGATATCTTTGGAAACCTCCATCATTATGGTGAAGTTCATCATAGAATCTCTAAAAGCAAACACCGTATCTGTTCTAGAGTGCTTATTTAAACGGCTAATAATAGATGTAGAATCCCACAGATTAAACTCCCTGTCTATTTGCGACAATAAGCCTTCTATTTCATTCTTATAATCCGCAGAATCTTTGTACACCACTTGGTATGTAGTTCCTTGGGTATAACCTCTTAACTCTAGGTAACCCGTATTCGTGTTTACAGCACTATCAGCACAGCCGAAAAGCAAGGACACAAGGACTATAGAAAGGATTAAATATTTCATTTTAATATATTTAGCGTTGCAATGAGATTTTCACTCACTGCTATAAGGAACGATAGAAGTAACGTAATTCGTCAAATTTACCGTGAAAATTTTAAAAATAGGATTAAAAAAAAGCCTCGTTAAACGAGGCTTTTTTTTTAGTTTTTTCTTATGCTTATCCTCCAAAATCATCGAAGGCTACATTCTCTGGTGGTACTCCCCAGTCATCTACCATTTGAAGTACTGCCTTATTCATTAAAGGCGGTCCACAGAAATAAAATTCTATATCTTCTGGAGCTTCATGTTTTGTTAAATACTGATCGATAACCGCTTGGTGAACGAATCCTGTAAATCCATCTCCTTCTTTATCGTCTACATCCTTCTTGACTGTCCAGTTATCCCCTTCCATAGGCTCAGAGAGTACTATGTGAAATTGGAAGTTTGGAAACTCTTTTTCTATGTTTTTGAAATGATCTAAGTAGAACAGCTCACGCTTACTTCTACCTCCATACCAATAAGTTACCTTTCTGTTAGTCCTTAAGGTATGAAAAAGGTGGAAAAGGTGTGATCTCATTGGAGCCATTCCTGCACCACCTCCTATGTAAAGCATTTCTGCTTCAGTTTCCTTAATGAAAAACTCTCCGTAAGGACCTGATATCGTTACTTTATCTCCTATTTTACATCCAAACACAAAAGAAGAACAGATACCTGGATTAACATTCATCCATCCGTTTCTTTGTCTATCCCATGGTGGTGTAGCAATACGAATATTCAGCATTACTATGTTTCCTTCTGCAGGGTGATTAGCCATAGAATAAGCTCTGAAGATAGTTTCATCATTCTTCATCGTTAAATCCCATAGTCCAAACTTGTCCCATTCTGGTCTGAAATCATCAGCAGCTCTTCCCAGTTCAGGATGAGATGTAATGTCCATCTCCTTAAAGTCAACAGTTATAGGTGGTACATCCACTTGGATATATCCTCCTGCTTCGAAATCTAAGGTTTCTCCTTCTGGCAGTTGAACTACGAATTCCTTAATGAAAGAGGCTACATTATAATTACTTATTACAGTACACTCCCATTTCTTTATTCCAAAAATCTCTTCTGGAATAGCTATCTTCATGTCGTTCTTTACTTTCACTTGACAACCCAATCTCCAGTTGTCTGCGATCTCTTTTCTAGAGAAGTAAGGTACTTCAGTAGGAAGAATTTCTCCACCTCCTTCAAACACTTGACATTTGCACATAGCACAAGTTCCACCTCCACCACATGCCGAAGGAAGAAATATCTTCTCTTCACCTAGTGTAGTTAGGATGGTATTTCCTGCTGCTACTTCTACTACTTTTTCACCATTAATGGTAAGTGTCACTGCTCCACTCGGAGACAGTTTGGCTTTAGCGAATAATAAAAGTGATACTAAAAGCATCACGATCATTAAGAATACTGCTACTGCTGCTAAAATTGTCGTTGTCATCATTCGACTAATATATTTTACTTTTTTATAATTCGAATCCCATAAAGCTCATAAAAGCTATTCCCATGAGACCAGTTAATATAAACGTGATACCTAAGCCTCGTAAAGCAGGAGGAACGTTAGAATATCGTATTTTTTCTCTTATGGCTGCTATCGCTACGATAGCTAATAACCAACCTACACCTGAACCTAAGCCAAATACTGAAGCTTCACCGATAGTTGGATACTGACGGTCTTGCATAAACAATGCTCCTCCTAGGATAGAACAGTTTACTGCTATTAATGGTAAAAATATTCCTAGTGCTCCATATAGTGCTGGCGCGAACTTCTCTACAATCATCTCTACCAGCTGCACCATGGAAGCTATAACTGCTATGAACATTATAAAACTGAGGAAACTTAAATCTAACGTATTAGCTCCATCCATTCCCCACTCAGGGTTTAGCCAAACTAGTGCTCCTTCTTTTAATAGATAGTTCTCCATTAAATAGTTAATAGGAACTGTAATACCCAATACGAATATCACTGCGAATCCTAATCCTACTGCGGTCTTTACCGTTTTAGAAACGGCTAGGTAAGAACACATCCCTAAGAAATAGGCGAAAATCATGTTCTCTGAGAACGCTGCTTTTACGAAAATGCTTAAATAATCTAACATATCTTCTTAATTATGTGCTTCTTAATTTTCTTCTATTAATTTCTGATTCTTACTTCTCTGAATCCAGATAATGATTCCCACTACGATAAGTGCCATAGGAGGAAGAATCATCATGTTATTATTGAAGTATCCCATTCTATAAATTGCACCTAGCTCTTCTGGAGCACCTACTGATTCTCCGAATAATGAAATCCCCATTAGTTTCCCCGAACCAAATATTTCTCTCACGAAAGCTACCACGACTAGTATCCATGCATATCCCATAGCGTTACCTATAGCATCTAAGAACGAAGGCCAAACTTTATTTCCCAAAGCATACGCCTCTAAACGTCCCATGATAATACAGTTCGTAATAATTAATCCTACAAAGACCGATAACTTCTCAGCTACGTCTGGTAAATACGCCTTCAGTACTTGATCTACTATAATTACTAAAGATGCTACGATTACCAATTGAACGATAATTCTAATTCTAGACGGAATAACATTTCTAAGCATAGAAACGATAACATTACCTCCTATCATAACGAATAAAACTGAAGCAGACATTACTAGTGCCTGCTCTACCTGCACCGTAATGGCTAAAGCAGAACAGATACCCAATACCTGAACCGTAATAGGGTTGGCATCATTTAATGGATCAGAAAGTAACTTCTTATTTTTTTTGGAGAAAAGAGACTCTTTAGGCTGCTTCACTACTATATCTTTTACTTCACTCATTATCCTCTTAGTTTAATTGTGCTGTTGAAGATTCATATTTTCTATAAACTAGCATGGTTCTGTTCACCATTTCTTGAACTCCTTTAGAAGTAATAGTACCTCCAGTAATTCCGTCTACTTGGTGCTTACCTAGAGAACTACCTGACCCTTTAGTAACCTCAAACATCATTTTAGCATTAGCAGCTATGTCTAATTCTTGACCAGCCCAGTTCTTTTGGAAGAAGTCTGTTTTGATTTCAGCACCTAACCCCGGAGTTTCAGTTTTGTGATCAAACTTGGCACCGAAAATAGTTTTCATGTCTTTCTCCATAGCTACGTAACCCCAGATAGGTCCCCAAAGTCCTTTCCCTACCATTGGCACGATAAACACTTCTACACCTGCCTCAGTCTTAGCCGTATATAAAGGAAACTTCTTTTCATCTTCAGTAAGCTCTGTATTTCTATGCTGCTTCTTAATATCTACAGCGAACACTGCTTTCTGATCAGTAGAAGTGACTTGACCGTTATTATCTAGTAGATAAAATCCACTTACATAATCAGTAAAAACATCGTTTACAGTACTTCTTTCAGATTCTACTCCGATAGCTCCTATAATGTCCATTCTCTTCTTATCAGCCTCATGTGCTTTCTGAAGAGGTTTTAGACCGAATGCTAAAGAAGCCAATACAGAACCTACGATAACCACCATGATTACCACAAACGTGAGCGTAAAACCCGTACTATTTTTATCTATTGCCATTTTTCTGTTCGTTTTATGCTATGGCCAACTTGGCTCTTTTCATTCTTTTCTTAATGTTACCTTCTATTACGTAATGATCAATAGTAGGTGCCATTACATTCATAAATAAGATAGCTAACATAATTCCTTCTGGATAAGCTGGATTAGCCGTTCTAATTAGAATAGCTAGGATACCTATCAGTAATCCATACCACATTTTACCTCTCGTAGTTTGCGCAGCTGAAACAGGATCAGTAGCCATAAATACGACACCGAAGGCAAAACCACCTAAACACAACTGGTGGTACCAAGGTATATCTAAATAAAGATTGTCGGCAAATGCTTCTAAAGAACCTAAGTAATTAAAGAATCCTCCCATAAGCGCTCCTCCTACTACAGCCCATGCCATAATTCTCCAACTTCCGATTCCAGTAGCTATAAGAATAGCTGCTCCTATCAGACACATAAGAACTGAAGTAGAACCGATAGACCCAGGGATGAATCCCATAAATGAATTCCATAGACTAAAATCAAATCCTCCACCAACATTCGCTATCACAGATGAGATGGAAGCTCCATCTGGAGTATCTACCAATAACCCTAACGGAGTAGCTCCGGTATAAGTATCTATCACGTTTGGACTAGCTGCTGCTGTCAAAGAATCACTATAACCTGTATGAAACCATACATTATTACCACTCATTTTAGTAGGATACGCAAAGAACATAAATGCTCTAGCAGTTAACGCCACATTTAAAATGTTCATTCCTGTTCCTCCGAAAACCTCTTTGGCTATTACTACAGCGAAAGCAGTTCCTACAGCTACCATCCATAATGGACAATCTACAGGCATTACCAATGGAATAAGCATCCCTGAAACCAAGAAGCCTTCATTGATAGAATGGCCATTAATAATTCCAAATAAAATCTCGATTCCTAACCCTACAGCATATGAAACTATGACCATCGGTAGAACCATAGGCGCTCCGTAGATAAACATTTCCAACCAAGTAGCATGTCTAGCCTCTCCTAACCAGTCGATTCTTCCAGCTTCCGTTAAGATGGCATCATATTGAAATCCTATGTTATAAATACCAAAAAGAAGGCATGGAATAAGCGCTACAATCACTAAAAACATAGTCCTCTTCAAATCGATCCCGTCTCTCACGTGAGATCCTTTATGCGTAGTATGACCTGGTACAAACGCGAAAGTTTCTAACGCATCATACATAGGCCAGAACTTCCTAAGCTTCCCACCCTCCTTAAAAGGTGGTGCTATTTTTTCGTCTAAAAATTTATGTAATCCTTTCATTTTAGGCTTTAATCTTATTTAAACTCTTCCATTATAGTATCCAATCCTTCTCTTATTATGCTCTGCACATTTATTTTAGAGGTACAAGCATATTCACACAGCGCAAAATCTTCAGGAGCTACTTCATAAATCCCTAATTTCTCCATCATATCTATATCATTAACGATAATAGATTTAACTAGTTGAACAGGGTAAATATCAAATGGGAAGACTTTTTCATACTGACCAGTCACTACGAATTTCCTTTCCTCTCCATTCATATTGGTATTAAGGGCGAATTTCTTAGATTTTGGGGAGATCCAAGTTGGAAAAGATTTGCTAAGCGAAAACTTATTGAATCCTGGTGCTAACCATCCTTCAGTTAAGAAAAACTGTGGCTCATCTCCTTCAGGAACTACGGTAATTTGCTCGCTATAGAAACCTATGAAATTATCCTCATTTACCTTGTCTCCTGTTAGCACATCACCACTGACTATTCTAGAATTTCCTTCTTTTAAATTCCCTGTCGTTATCGTCTTTACCTGAGAACCTACTTTGGTACTAAAGTAAGCTGGAGAGCTTACTTCCGAGCCTACTAAAGCTACTATTCTATCTACGCTTAACTCTCCTGTAGTTAAGGTTTTCCCTATATTCACTACATCCTGAGCGTTGCAATACCATACAACCTCTCCTTTATTCAGTGGATTAGTTTTATGAATCTGCACCCCTACATTTCCTGTAGGATGAGGACCATGATAAGTAGTAATATTGGCATCAGCACTAAACTGATTAAACCAGTTACCTTCCGAAGAAACTCCTAACTCTACTTTCCCTCCATTAGATAGCGCTGAAAGAGCCGACAAACCAGCCTTAAATGCAGCCTCTTGTCCCTGCATCACAAAATCAGCATCTGGTGCTAACGGAGCAGAACTAAACGTACTTACGAAAATAGCCTTAGGTGTATCTGAAGGCCTAGCGATAGTACTAAAGGGACGTTGCCTAATAAAAGGCCACAGTCCAGAGGACAATAGTGCGTTAGTTACCTCTTCCTTAGAGGACATAGAACTAGGCTTAGTGATAACTTCAGCTGTATTTGAAGTATCCGCTAGTACCCGAATTTCTAATATCTTCCTTTTAGCTCCACGCACTATTTCGGCTACTTCACCGCTTACAGGAGAGGTGAAAACAATAGACGGGTTCTGTTTGTCGTGGAATAGAGGGGTTCCCTTTTTAACTTCGGCACCTTCTTTGAGAAGAAGCTTAGGGATTAAGCCGTGAAAGTCTGTTGGTTTGATAGCGTATACGCTACATGCGGCAGACTCTTTAAGAGTATTTTCTGCTGCTCCAACAAGTCTTATATCCGCTCCTTTGCGAATTTTTATGGTTCTAGACATCTGGTGATTATCCTTTACTTTTGGAGCGCAAAAATAAGTAATAGTAACGGTTACAATAGTGTTTAAAATATCAACGAAATAGTTTAGAATGATTCTAAATAAAACAAAAAAAACTTATACTACGCTATGTGTTTAGACCAATATAACATGAATAAAATCACTATTTTTTTCCTCACTATTTTTTGTGGATTAATACAGATCTCACACGCAGGGTCATCATTCTCAACCACAGATGATGAGAGTATAGACACTAGAAACAGGATACACAAGGAGTATATAAAGACCCTTCAAGTCAGAAATGCTGATGCCTACCCCTCATACCCGACAATTCCCTTGAACAGTAATGATTTTCTATCCTACTCATTTGATGACCTGAGTAATTTAGACGAAGATTATGTAATAAAAGTATTTCACTGCACCTACGACTGGAAAATATCCGACTTACAATCTAATGAATACCTAAGAGGGTTTCCCGAGTTACCAATTACAGAGTTTGAACCTTCGTTTAACTCTGCCATACCCTATGTTAACTATCAGTTCAACTTTCCTAATGATATGATGATTCCGTTAATGAGTGGTAATTATATTATTCAAGTAGCTCCAGATGATGATTTAGATAATCCCATTTTCACTTCTAGAATAATTATCTACGAGCAGCTCATAAGATACAGAGCACAATTAAAAGAATCTAGCATAATCTCAAATCGAAATAGTCACCAAGAGTTAGACTTTGATGTGGTTTATAACGGTTATGAAGTTTTCAGGCCATATGACGATATAGAAAATGTGGTTCTTCAAAATTTTAATTGGGACAACAGTATCTCGGATTTAGAACCCGTTTTCGTTAAGAATAACGAGATCAGTTACGACTATGGCGAAGAGAACAATTTCACCGGAAACAACGAGTACCGGTTCTTTAGTACAGCTAATATATCAGGAACCACCCCAAGCATGCATTCTTTAAAAATCAATGCTAAAACTCTAGTTCCAGAGATAGAACTGAAGCGCGACGAGTTTAGATCGTATAAACTTTACACCACATTCCCTGATATTAATGGTGATTTCAAAGTCAATAGCCTACTGGGTTTTAATGACGACCTAGAGGCTGAATACTGCCAAGTGACATTTGTCTTGAATAAGGAAACCCCGATGTCTAACGCTCAAAAAATCCATATTCTAGGGGGATTTAACTTCAACCAACTTACTTCGGAAAGTCAAATGCACTACAATTACACGTTAAAGCGTTATGAATTAACGACCCTTATAAAACAAGGGTATTACAACTACGCATATGCCTTGGTTGAAGATGGTGAATTAGACTTATCTTTTGTAGAAGGAAGCCATTTTCAAACAGAAAATGATTTCCATATTTTCACCTATGACACGAACCCTAATCTAGGCTATGATAGAGTGATAGGCATGTATAAAACAGACACTTTTAACAACTAAAAAAGGCACATTAATATTTTTGTGACTTTTCTGTTCTAATTCATCGGATATTTTACTTTTCTTGCAGTGGAATTATGAAAGCAGCAGTTAGTCAAAATATAGAAATTAGCGTAATCCCGAGATTCGAGGAATTGAAGAGTAGCTCTGTAAATAATAGTTTTATACACTCCTATAAAGTCACTATCGTCAATAGAAATATATTCTCTGTGAAGATTTTAGAAAGATGCTGGTTCATCTTCGATTCTACAGAAGGCAGTTATACTGTTTTCGGTGAAGGTGTGATAGGTGAAAAACCTGTTATTGAGCCAGGGGACTCTTACACCTACAATTCCTATTGTGAGATGACAAACGACATCGGAAGGATGAGAGGATTCTACAATTTAAGAAACGAACTTAGCGGAGAAGTCTTTAAGGCTACTATCCCTACCTTCAATCTAGAGACTCCGTTCTCTATGAACTAATGACTAAGTATTTATTTATTCTCTTATTCATTGCAGGAATTTCTTGCTCTGCGGATTTCACGAGTACTCATTTTTACAAAGGAGTTAATCTAGTAGGAACTTCTCAGGTTCAAAAAAGTGACATTTATGATGACCTTATTAAAGTAAAAGCCAACAGCGTGTCTATTGTTCCTTTTGCTTATGGAAACTCCCACAATGGAGAATTAACCATTAAAACAAACTGGCAGTGGTGGGGCGAAAGCATAGAAGGTTCAAAAGAATTAGCGAAAATGGCTAAGGAAAGAGGAATGAAAGTCATGCTAAAGCCTCAAATATGGTTTGATGGAGGAAGATATACTGGTAACGTAAACCTGGAATCGGAAGAGAAATGGAAGCGATTCGAACGCTCTTACGAAGAATACATTTTACTCCACGCAAAAAACGCGTCTGATTTAGGATTAGATATTTTCTGTATTGGCACTGAGCTCAAAGAATTCGTGCTGAACAGACCCGCTTTTTGGACAGAGCTCATATTTAAAGTAAAAGCTATTTATAAAGGAAAGCTCACCTACGCAGGCAACTGGGATAGCTATAAATTAATGCCTTTCTGGGAAGAATTGGATTACATAGGCGTAGATGCTTATTTCCCTTTATCAAACTCGGACACTCCTACTGTAGACGAGGTAAAACATGGATGGTCTGGTCCTATCGCAGAACTAAAAGAAATTTCAGAAACAAACAACAAGAAAATTCTCTTCTGTGAATTCGGGTTTAGAAGCATCTCTAAATGTGGGATGGAGCCTTGGGTTTCTGATAGAGGCGGTGAATTGAATTTATTAGCTCAAAAAAACTGTTATCAGGGAACATTCGAAAGCGTATGGACTGAACCTTTCATGGCTGGAGGTTTTTTATGGAAATGGTATCCTAATCATGAGAATTCCGGTGGACCTAATTGTAAACGGTTTACTCCTCAAAACAAACCTAGTCAGCAAATTATTTCAGATTTCTTTTCTCGAAAGTAATTTTTCCTAATCAGATGCGATTATTTCCAATACAGCCCACGAACTCACTCCTTGACTAGAGGTAAGCTCTATAAGCAACTCATACTGATCTGCTTCAGGAAGAGAAAAATTATAGTCCTCATTAATCAAGAAACTTCCAATGGTGTACGTTTGACTTTCTAGCAGGATTTCACTCGCATATAGATAAGTCTTCATTTCAGCAATCAT
Organism: Cryomorphaceae bacterium ASP10-05a; assembly: GCA_000981645.1. Classification (GTDB taxonomy): domain Bacteria; phylum Bacteroidota; class Bacteroidia; order Flavobacteriales_D; family Sanyastnellaceae; genus ASP10-05a. Next base: position 15,419 of record LAQC01000040.1, read on the forward strand.
TGCTACGCAGGAAGCCTGAAGGTTAAGCTCAAAACTTAAATTTCCTTCACTTAATGAGACGAGACATTGGCTAGCAATATTATCAGAATTTAAAGAATCTATAATAGGATAATAAGGGTTTTCTATAGAGAGAATAAAGTCTTTATCAGAGAAGTTTCCTTCACCATCATATACTCCTATTTCTAAATCATAAATTCCTATAATACTATCTGGGAAAATTATTCCTGGAGAATATTCATAGCTATTCCCAAGAAGATCTGTTAGAGCTAAATAGTCAAAAGTATCTGGTTCAGCACAAGAAACCTGAGTGATGTCTGATTTCTTAGAAATAAAAAATCGTGCTGTATTTAAACCTGAATCATCTGACAGATTAAAGGTTAAGTCCAACTCCTCTCCTGCTATAACGGTGAGTGAATCAGTGAGTATTTCCCCTTCGAAAATAGCCTCTATGGAAGGAACAGTATCATCTATTTTTTTAACACACGAAGTAAGACAAAGTGCTAGTCCAATGCTCAATGCTATATATTTTACTTGCTCCATTTTATGGGTTCATTTTTTTGACTGATTAAATATTTATTGGCCGTGCTAAAATGTTTACTTCCAAAAAAACCCCGATAACTGCTCAAAGGAGAAGGATGAGGGGCTTTAAGAACAAGGTTCTTCTCTGGGTTTATTTGAGCGCATAACTTTTGAGCAAAACCGCCCCAGGCCAAATAAACGACATTTGACTTGGTATTATTCAGTACTTGTAGAACTTCTTTAGTGAAGTCTAGCCAACCTAGAGAACTATGACTATTGGACTCCCCTTCTCTCACTGTTAAAGTAGCATTCAATAAAAGCACTCCTTGTTTCGCCCAGAAAGTTAAATCACCCGATTGAGGCATACATCCTATGTCCGATTTTAATTCTTTAAAAATATTCTTGAGTGAGGGCGGAATAGCCATTCCCTGAGGAACACTAAAACTCAGCCCATGGGCCTGACCATCACGAATATAAGGATCTTGACCTATTATCACCACTTTTACAGATTCAAAGGGACATAATTCAAAAGCCTTGAAAACTTCATTTTTGGCTGGATAACAAATGTAATCCTCATATTCTTTATCCAAAGAATGCATCATCCCTTGATAAAAACTACTGTTTACCATGTCATCTAACTTAACCTTCCATGTTCCTTCTAGCGTGGCAATCATTCCTTCAAAATTCCGTTTTTAAGATGCATTAAGGAAATCATTAACACACAAATTTTCAACAAGTTTTAATTATCCTTCGCTAAGGATATATTCTTAACTAATTTTGCGCATCTTTTTAATTGCAAGGAATGACGATGGAACCAGTAGATTTATCAGGAGGAAAGGAAGAGAAAAAGCTCTATAAGTATCAAAAAGAGTCAATCGAGGCGATATTTGAAAGAATAGATAAGTATCGAAACGGATACAATCTTCTTTTTCAGCTTCCAACCGGAGGTGGAAAAACGGTGATTTTCTCTGAATTATCTAGAAGGTATATCGAAATGACCAATAAGCGTGTGCTTATTTTAACGCATAGAATTGAGCTTTGTGGTCAAACTTCACGAATGCTAGATAATCTAGGTGTCAAGAATAAAATTATCGATAGCAAAGTAAAAGACCTCCCTGAGAAAAAAGACTTCATGTGTTTCGTGGCTATGGTAGAGACACTTAACAATAGATTAAATGAGGAAAAAATAGAGATGGAAGATGTGGGTCTCCTTATTATAGATGAGGCACACTATAACTCTTTTAGAAAACTCTTTAAATACTTCTCAAAGCAGATTATTCTGGGAGTAACTGCTACTCCGCTTAGCTCTAACGTAAAATTACCTCTCAAGGATAATTATAACGAACTCATCGTAGGAGAATCTATAACATCTCTAATAGGTCAGGGATATTTGGCTAAAGCTTCTACCTATAATTATGACGTAAACCTTCGGTCCCTTAAGGTTGGAATAAACGGAGATTATACGGTAAGCTCCTCGGAAAAACTATACAGTAACTTCCTTATGCAGGAAAAATTACTCTATGCCTATGAAGAAAAATCTAAGGGAGCCAAAACACTAATCTTTAACAACGGAATAAACACTTCGAAAGCTGTTTACGAAATGTTCCTTGAAGAGGGTTATGAAATACGTCATTTAGACAATACTCATAGCGAAAAAGAAAGAGCAGATATTCTTAAATGGTTTAAAGAAAAACCTGATGCGATTTTATCCTCAGTAAGCATCTTAACCACTGGTTTCGATGAACCTACGGTAGATACAATAATCCTAAACAGAGCGACTAAGTCCCTTACTTTATTTCACCAAATGATAGGTAGAGGATCTAGAATACTAAATAACAAGAAGAATTTTACGGTTATAGATTTAGGAAATAACGCCAGAAGATTCGGCTTATGGGAGAGCCATGTAGACTGGCAGCAAATATTCAAAACTCCAAATACTTATTTAGAAGGGCTGTATTCTGATGAGGAAATAGAACGTCAATTTGTTTATGTGCTCTCTGACGACATTAAAGCTAAATTTCCTAAAACTACTTTCGAAAAATTTGAAATAAAGGATGAGTATAAGAAATCTATGGATGCAGGTGAGCGTCCTATTGAGGCAATATATAGAAGTATAGCTAGTCACAAGAAAATGATTCTTGAAAATACCGAAGACGTCTTTGATGCCTTGGAGTTAGCAGAACTATTAGAAAAGGAAGTTCAGTACAGAGTAAAGCGCTTTTCTTACTGCATAGCTAAGTCAACTAAGAATTACTTGGACTGGATGCAAGAGGATTATATGAGAAAACTCAAACAGCAATTAAGACAAGAGTTAAACTAGAGATAACTTTTAGTAGTTTTATACAGTGAATTCTGAGCACTTTATTTATTTCATAATCGGACTTTTTGTTTGCAACGCATTAATTTCATTCTCCTTTTTTCTGGGCCATAAAGGCTTGGACACCTATCAGGTACATGGTGAAAAGCTACTCACCAGTCTTAGCTTTTTCATTCTAGTTGGTTCTGACTTTCATAAGAATACGTTCGCTTGTGGTTTGGCATTCCTATTTCTTGGAATCATCCCTTTAACTCAAAAAAAAAGCTACCACTACTATATACCCTCCGACAAGGAAATCAATAATTCAACAAGGTATTTAGGTTTGTCTTTAAGCGGTATGGCCATTACTTTACTCTTACTCAATGAGAGCGTAAACTTCATGTTACTGAGCCATTCCATGGGGTTTATTCTTATTACCTCCCTCTTATTTGAACTAAAGACCAATCGAAACTCTATCAAAAAGACCAGTCAAAAAGGACTAATTATAGCTGCTATACTATCAGAGATATTTCTTTGCCTTACTCTAATCAGTGCGAATTACTCCTCGTGGATCACTCCTATCGAAATTACTATCTGCTTATTAAGCTTTCTACACATATTTTTTATAACACTCCTGTTAGTGCCGAGAGTGCTAATGCACCTAGAACAAGAAGAGAATAAAAGAATAAAAAGACTCGAGCTTAAAAGGAGCAACTTAAAACAATTAAAAAACAACAATCAATTAGAAAATGAAGTAGCATCTGCTGTTTTTTATTCAGAGTTAGTTTCATTGGATATAAATTTCTTGTCTGAAATTAGTACTGTTATTATCAACAATCTGGACAAAAACAAAGACCGCAGCAGTCTTATCCTTACTAAGCTAGCCAAGCACTTAAGAAACCACGTTTATTTCCAAAACAGACCTATTGGTTCGGTCTTTAATGAAGTAAAAGCATTGAAAGATTTCATGAACTTGTGTAACATCCTTGATGAAAAAACCCATATCTCCCTCGAGCTAAGGGGTGGGAATGAATTCGCTGAAAATATTAGTATAAGAACCCACATACTTTTACCCTGTGTTAAATCTGTTTTTAAAGCTTCATTTTCTCGCGACTTTCGGGTTACAAATAGAGTTCTGATAGATTACACCTCGGATGAGGTTATACTTAAAATAGATGTAGATTCTGAAGAAACTGTTCTCAATAAAAATGAGTTAGGGCTAGAATATATCCAGTCAAGACTCCTGGATCAAAAACAGGATTTCGGTGAAATATTAGATGTTTCTGAAAACCGGCTTCACTTAAAACTATCGAGAGTTAAACACCCAAACTCAAACTGATGGAAAAGGCGTTATTATTTTTCTTCGGTTTCATGTTTGCGGGAATTATCTACAATTGGGCTTCTGGAATACTACTAAAAATAAAAAGCCCGATTTTTCTTTCAGGAATATTACTGCACTCCCTTTTTATAGTGCTGGTTGTTAGGCAACACTTTCCTGAAGCTGTCTTACTTTTCTCAGCATTGTTTTACCCTGTTTTCGGTATTTTCTTTTCTTCCAAAATGCATAATTTCGAATCTCTATTTTTTCTCAGCAGAAAGATTAGTTTAATAGCTTTAGGAATAGTCCTCACTGGTTTTATACTCTGGTTTTTGGACAAGGGAGAACTTATTCTGCTAGGATCACCAGTTGTCTACCTTTTCTACTTAGCGAACTTATTTAATTACGCTATAAAATCATGGAGGAGTCTTACAGATTTTCATAAAGGAATTTGGATTGGTTTGCTATCACTACATACAGGGTTATCTTTTATCACTTTTTCCTTATTAATCAATAAAGAGGCGATCTCATCATTTTTCCTTTTCGCTGTTGGCATTAACAGTATAATTTCTTTAGCTATTGTATACATTTATTTAAAAACGTATTATGATTCTATAGCAAATGAAGAAAAAGAAAGTGAACTGCTCTATTTAAAAAACCTATCTGCCATAAATGCCACTAAAACATTAAACGAAAGGCTTCTATCCCTGAAGAATAAGGCTTTGAATAACCAAACAAATCCTCACTTTTTATTTAATTCAATAAATTCAATAAATTCTCTTATTCTTAAATCTGAGATTAGAAAAGCCAAGACCTACCTCGCTAATCTTACTGAATTTTTAGGTCTTACTTTCTCTGAAAAAAACTCTTCATTTTACACACTACAGGAAGAATTAAACCTGATAGAACTTTACCTGAGGTTAGAAAACTTAAGGCGAGAGAATACCATACTCCTTAAAACAGACAACACTCTCTCTGTAAATACATCTGAGTTGTATGTCCCTCATCTATTCTTCCAATCTATAATAGAGAATTCTATTATCCACGGATTAAGCGACTCTAAAGGTGGCGAGATCACTATTAAACTGAAAATCCTTGAAGATATGGTGCACATATCTATAACAGATAATGGAAATGGGAAAAAAACAGAACAGGCATCAAAAAACGTAAACAATTACAAATCAGCTGGATTAGAAATATTAAAAAACAGATTAACCTCTTTAGAAGAACATTATAAAAAAACGTGTTCGTTTGAAATTAAAGACATAGGAGGCAATTTAGGTACTGAAATTTCTATGAGATTCCCCCTAATTAGTACTCCTCCAAAGTTTAAAATGCTATAATATAAACGGTAGTCTCGGGTTAGGTTTATCAGTGAGTATTCCAAACTCACCATTAAGATACTTAAAGTATGCCGAAGCTCCTATCATAGCAGCATTATCAGTGCAGTACTGAAAATCCGGAATATGTGAAGCCCATCCTTTTTCGAGTGCTAAAGAAGTGAAATTATCTCTCAAGTAAGAGTTTGCAGAAACTCCTCCAGCCAGTGCTACCTCCGTAATTTCAGTCTTTTCACAAGCCAGCTCTAGCTCACTTAATAAAATAGTAACAATGGTATGCTGAACAGAGGCACAGATATCATTAATATTCTCCGAAATAAAATTAGAATTTTGTTTCATCTCTCTCTGAAGAAACTGAAGAATATTTGTCTTTAAGCCACTAAACGAAAAATGCAAAGGCTTCACTTTCGGCTTAGTAAAAGAAAATTTCAGAGGGTCTCCCGTTTTGGCCAATTTATCTATTATCGGACCTCCTGGATAATCTAACCCTAATATTTTAGCCGTTTTATCAAATGCTTCTCCTGCCGCATCATCAATCGTTTGTCCTAATATTTCAAATTCATTTGGGGCATTGACTCTTACTAATTGCGTATGCCCACCGCTCACGGTCAAACAAATAAAAGGAAATTTCGGCTTTGTCTCTAGATTTAAAAAGTGGGCCATTATATGACCATGCATATGATTTACAGCCAAAAACTTTAGGCTAGCCCCTAAGGACAAACCCTTTATGAAGTTCCCTCCTACTAATAACGAACCCAACAACCCGGGGCCTTGGGTAAATGCCAGAGCATCCAAGTCTTCGAGTTTTATATTAGCATCGGTTAAAGCAGTGATCACTGTAGGAACAATATTGGCCATGTGCTTTCGACTGGCTAGTTCTGGAACCACTCCACCAAATTTTTCGTGAATTTGTTGAGAACACACCACATTTGAAAGAACTTCTAACCCTCTTAAAACAGCGGCACTTGTATCATCACAAGAAGATTCTACACTTAAAATTACTGGTTGTTTTTCTCTCATTTCACAGACGGATTTCTTCCTTATCCTATCACAAAATTAGGTTAATTTGCATGAATATTGCTAAGCAATAGAGGAATGAGAAAAGCTCGAAAAATACTGTTGTGGACATTACTCGCATTATTGCTATTAGCTGCTGCTTTATTCCTAGCGTTGCAATTTTCAAGTGTACAAACATTCATCGGGCAGCAGACTGGTAAATATCTAAGTAAACAGCTTGGAACAGAAATCTCTATAAATTCTTTAAAAATAGATTTATGGGATTCCATCCTATTGGAAGACGTTTTAATTAGAGATTCTAAAAAAGATACTTTAGCCTATATACAAGGACTTAACACCGGCTCTTTCTCACTTAAACTTGAGGACAAAAGTGTCTTCCTTACTAAAATCACCTTAGAAGCGCCTCTTTTCAAGATGGCCATCTATGAAGGCGAATCTGCTAATAACCTTCAATTTCTTATAGATTCTCTTTCATCAGACTCTGAATCTGAGGGAAAATGGAAAATAGAAGTTACTGACTTAGATATTATAAAAGGAAGATTTGAATATCAAGATTTTAATTATGCAGATAGTTTAGCGGAGACCTTAAACTCCAGGAGAATAAGAATAAAGGAGCTAAATGCGGACTTATCTGGAGTCCAAATTATCGGAGATAGCATCTTATTTAAGAGCAACTCCCTTTCTGCTGCAGAATCTAGCGAGCTGGCTATATCCAAACTAAACTCTGATGTGACTATAGCTCCTTCAGGAATATCCTTAATGGATGCTTCCTTTTCTCTAAACAATTCTGACATCTCAGGAAACATCCAATTAAAAACTGATTCCTTTGACTCCTATTCTAAGTATGTATCCACAGTCAAACATGATATTACTTTTCATAATTCCACACTGAACCTGGCCGATTTAAACAAGTTTAGCGCTAACTCAAAATTTTCTGACCTAGAATTAAAAATGGAAGGAAGATTAAGAGGGAAAATAGATAAGCTAAAAGGAAAAAGAATTTCTCTTCAGCTAGCCAACAACACAAATTTTATCGGTGATATTTCATTAAACGGACTACCCGAATTATCTCAGACCTTTATAGATTTAGACGTAGAACAGCTTAACTCTTCCAGAGCAGATATTCAAACTCTAATTCTTCCGGCATTAGGGATAAACAACGTAAATCTTCCTCTGAACTTAAATCAACTCGGAGACTTCAATTTCTCAGGAGACTTCACAGGGTTTATAAACGATTTCGTAGCATACGGTGAGCTCTCTACTCCTATAGGAAAACTAATTACCGATTTGAAATTCAAAGAGATTCCAGGAGATGAACGTTATTCTTATTCTGGAGAATTAACTACTCTAAACTTTGACCTAGCTAAGCTCTATAGTACTAAAAATTTAGGTGTTATTTCTAGTGCTATCACTGTAAAAGGAAAAGGAATAACTAGGGAATTAGCAGAAATAGACTTGGAAGGAACTATTAGCTCTATTTCTTTAGGAAAGACTCGCTTTTCTAACATTAATGCTGGAGGAAATTTAAAAAACAACTTCTTTTCTGGAAACCTTATTAGCAAAGATGAAAACGCAGACTTAGAGTTTTCTGGAGTTGTAGACTTCAGAGAGTCCATCCCATCGTACTCCTTCAGTTCTAAAATAAAACACCTTAACCTAAATCATTACATTGATGGTTTAGACCAGATAAGCGCCTTAAAAACCAATCTCAGTATTGAAGGTTCGGGCTCTAACCCAGATAATATTACTGGGGAAATTTGTTTTGAAAACACCGAATTTTCATCAGGAGAAACTCCAGTTAAAATTAATTCCATCTTTATACACTCTTCACTAAGCCCAGAAAGAGATATAATCCTAGAGTCCGATATAATTAAAGGGGAACTAAAAGGAAAATACACCTTCGATCAAATAGTGAACTCTGCTGCCAGAATAGCAGAAAACTTCACTCCTACCATTACATCCGACTCGCTCATTCCTGCTGGTGACTTTAGCTTAACCCTTAATGTAATAGATTTCCAAAAACTCAGAAATTATCTAGGCCAGGAAATTTATGTTTCTAAAGGGAGTAACCTCTACTATTCTGAAAATGGTCGAAACAGCGACCTTTTAATAGAAACAGATACAGTTTCATATCACGGGGTAAGTCTCGATTATCTAAATCTCGGTTACCACCAGTTAAATGAAGAAATCTCGATCAACATAAACTCTTCAGAGTTAAACATTAATAATTCGTTTAAAATCACACAGCCTAAATTAACATCTGAGGGAACTAAACATGGATTAAACTCCAATTTCTCATGGAATAATGGAGAGGAAAACAGCTCTGGAGATCTCGACTTTTCCTATTCTCTAGACTCGACTAACTATACCTTAGAATTTAGTTCTGGGAATCTATTTGTAGGTCCAGCAAATTGGAACATACAACCTAACGGGAAATTTATTACAGATGGATCAGAATTTTCATTTGAAAACTTCATACTCCAAAACGAAGACCAACAAGTATTTGTAAATGGTAGTTTAAATGATGGAAATAAAACAGACTTCATCCTAGAAAATCTAGACCTGTCTTCCATCAATTACTTCACCTCCTCTGGCAGCGCTCAAGTAAATGGAATTCTAAATGGAAGCCTTGTGCTCTCTGATTTACTGAGCTCTAGCGAGGCTAACAGCAGCTTTACTTTGAACGACTTTAAACTTGACGAGGTCGTTTTAGGCGACATAAGTACGACTGGAAAATGGAATTCTGATGAGAAAGTTATAGAGTTATCTGGAGATCTAACGAATAATAAGAATAAACCTTTTTCTTTTTCAGGAACCTATTCACCTTCAGAAGAAGAAAACCCTCTAGACTTTAAAGTGACAGCTAAAGAGTTCGAGTTGAATTTTCTCTCCTCTATTGTTAAAAGTGCTGTAAGTGAATTTGGAGGTTCTTTATCTGGAGAAATAGATGTCAAAGGATCCCTTTCGAAACCGCTATTACATGGTGATTTGTCTTTCAATGACGCAGAAGTGAAAATAGACTTCCTAAATACATCCTACACGCTTAGAGATGCTGTAGAGATTACCTCTGATATGTTTCTATTGGAGAATATCGAGATTGTTGACCCCGAAGGAAATGTGGGCCACGTTATAGGTTCAGTTGTCCATGACAATTTCAGAGAGTGGAGTTATGACCTTTTCATCGATATAGAGAAAACTCCTTTTCTTTGCTTGAATACTACTGAAGATCAAAATGAACTCTTCTATGGAAAAGCATATGGCTCAGGATTTATTAGCATATTCGGATATGATGACTTCCTAGAAATCAACGCGAACGCTTCTGCCGAAGAAGGAACGATCATAAATATGCCTTTAGGAAATAGTGAGGAAGTAACTTTCGAGGATTTCGTCTCTTTTGTTATTCCTGAAGAGAAAATTAAAAATGACGGCCTATCTCAGTTGCAGTCAGACTTTAACCTATCTATAGATTTAGAAATAGACGTGAAAAAAGAGGCTGTTTTTAAAATGATCTTTGACCAAGTGACAGGCGATGTTTTGGAAGGAAGCGGAAAAGGACACCTCTCAATGATAGTCAATGATGATGATGATTTCCAAATGTATGGCACTATAGAAATAGTAGACGGTGAGTATCTATTTACACTTCAAAACATTATTAATAAAGCTTTTGAAATAGAGCCTGGAGGCACTATTAGCTGGTATGGAGATCCATTTCTAGCAGATATTAACCTGGAGACTGTCTACAGACTTTCAGCTCCTTTATATGACATAATAGGCTCATCCGATGACAATGAATCTTATAAGAAAAGGGTTCCGGTTGACTTAGTCATGAATCTAGACGGGAAACTTCTGAACCCAGGAATAGCATTCGATATAGAATTACCCACCTCAGATGAGATAACCAAAAGCAGAGTTAACAGCGCTATAGGCACTGAGCAAGAACAAAACCGTCAAGCTTTTAGTCTTCTCGTTTTAAAGAAATTTCTACCTACCACTAGTTTTAACGGTCTTGGCCATAGCCAACTTGGACTCGCTGAAAACAGCACTGAATTCCTCTCTAGTCAGTTAAACAACTGGCTTTCTCAAATAACTGATGATGTAGACATCGGACTAAGTTATAGACCTGGAGATGAAATCAGCAGTCAAGAGATCGCTTTAGCGCTTAGCACACAGCTTTTTAGTGATAAATTATACATAAGTGGCAACCTTGGTGTCACTCGTGGAAATGAAAGAAACCATAACCCCAATACGCTGATTGGTGATGTACGCTTAGAGTATCTTTTGGGAAAAGATGGTAAGATTAGACTGCTGGTTTATAATGACACGAATAACTTCGACATAAACACCACCAGCTATGAGACTTCATCTACCCAGGGAGCAGGAATACTTTATAAAGAAGAGTTCGAATCATGGGATGAGTTTGTAGTAAACTTCAAAAAACTGCTAACCTCTAAGAAGAAATTGTAGTCTATCAGCGTTGCAACGCCAAGCTATACCGACTATCGAATAGTACAGTCATTTTCATTTTGTACCTTCTCTTTTTAAGTGTTAACTAAACGGACATACGCTAGGAGTGGAAAAACCTTTTACCTATAACGAAACTTGTTTTCAATCGCCTGAGAGGAAAGTCAACCCTCATAAAAATAAGCTCTAATTCTAATCAAAACTATTCCGTTTGAAAAAACCCTCCAATCTCAGACCAAAAGATAACTAGATTTTCTTACTCTCTATCAACGGCCCTAGAACCTTATTTAGCCAACCCTAAAGACACCCCACTCCAGATCGGACACTTCTCTAGTCATTAAAGTTTAGAGCAAAAAAAACGCCCTCCTAAGAGGGCGTTTAAATTATCTTGAAGCCTAAACCTACTGCTTGATTATTCTATGAGAGATACTCTCATTTCCTACAATTACATTAAGGAAATAAACACCGCTAGCTTGACCCATTAAACTAATCTCGTTATTCCAAATCCCGCTTAACGTTCCGAAATCAGTAGACTGAACTTCAGCTCCTATTGAGTTTAAAACTTTGGCGCTTACTGCCTGTCCAGCTAATCCTTCTATAGAAAGATTCACTATTCCATTCGTAGGATTAGGGAACATACTGATTTGAATATTATTCTTTAATTCATAAAGACCTATAGTCATTAAGAAATCTTCAGAAGACTCACATCCATTTTCGTCAGAGATCGTTAAATTAATCACATCTCCCATCTCTGTTTCACAAAGACCATCAATAGTATTTCCTACTACCTGAGTTCCGTCTGCTAATGTCCAAAGGATAGTAAGGTTTCCTGTACCCCCACCTTCATTAATTACTTCAAACATTCCATCACATGCACCAGCTTCACTCACTCCAGCATTTTCTTCACTAGGAGTAACGCCATACTGAATAGCATTAGGGGCGTCTACTGTGAACGTATCACTTCCAGTACAACCATCACTTTCTGCACAAATCACATAATCTCCTTCTGCAAGCGCACCGAAACATCCGTCATTAAATTCAAAATTCTCACATTCTCCAATACTGTAAGAGAAGTTTCCGTTTCCACCAAATCCTGAAACACAAATTTCGCCATCTTCACTTCCGAAGCAAGTTACATCAGTAATAGTGTTCGCATTAACACCTACCTGAGCAGGACCAGTAATTTCAGTTAACATTCCTGAAACTGTACATCCATTTCCATCTGTAGCTATTACTGTATAATCCATTCCTGGCAGAAGACCACACAGAGTATTCCCTACTTGAGGCTCTATCCATCCCTCTATCTCATAAGTGATAGTAGGTTGTCCACCAGTAGCTAAAGCGATACCACACGCATCAGCTACATCTCCACACGAAGCAGGAGATAATGCATCTAATGAAATAGCCATTTGTAACGGATCATTCAGAGCTAGAGCTACTGAATTCACTACACAACCAAGATCATCCTGCACAAACACTACGTGATTCCCTGAAGGTAAGTCTGTAAAACACAATTCTGAAGACTCATCAGAGAAATCAGCTGTAGCTATAGAAGTCAAATAAGGGGCAACTCCTCCTGCTATTTCAACACATACTTGACCATCACTAAACCCAAAACAAGAAGGGTTATTAGAATCAACTACATTTTCTGTAATTACTATTTCTATTCCTTCACCTATGGTGTACTCAGCAGAGGCAATACATCCTTCTGCATCTCTTACCTCATAAATGTAGTCTCCTGCTGGTAAACCATCAAACAAAGAAGAAACAACAAATGACCCGTCATCGGTAGAATGAAGAATGGAACCCTGAGCTCCAGTAACAGAGCTAACATCTACACTTCCATCAAGAGCCCCGAAACAAGCGGCATCAGTAATAATTAAATCAGCAGCAGTAATAGCGATAGTACAAGGATACTCACATGAATTATCATCTACTGTAGCAGCTGAGTCATAGTTATCAGCAGCTGGATCGGTACATCCAAGTCCTCCTTGAGCGGTGGTAGCGAAAGCATAATAAAAATCATCCTCAAAGTCATCACTCGGCAAACCATTAGTAAATACTTGTACTGTTCCAGCGAAAGATAAATTCATATTAAATTCATCCGCATTATTTGTTGTAAACTGACCTAGAGAAACTCTTAAATCGTCTCCAGCTACTCCATTTTCTGAACCAGGAGTTATGAAATAAGCTAATCCTGTAAAGTCGTCAGAATAAATACCATCACCTGCTTCGAAGTTAGCTAACCAAGGATTTCCAGGACCACCTAGAGCAGTCGCTTCAGTGTAAGTAGGATTATCCGTATCTATATGATATCCAATAGTTAAATAGGAGTCATATGCTACTAATGGCACAAAACCAATAAGTGCCGAACTCAATGGGCCTACAGCGCCACCACCTGGATGCTGAAAAAACTCCTCATTTGGATCGGTTAACTGAATAGATAAAGGATTATCTACATTTCCTGACACATTTACTAAAAAGTCATCTGCGTTTGTAAGATTTGCATAAAGACGGTAAGTAATGTACCCATCTAAATTAACAGTACCTAACTGCGCATCTACGTACTCGGTATCGTCATGTACATAATGCTCTTCAAACTCCACACTAATTAATTGTGCGTTAGCTATACCTGCAGAAAAAAGCACGAAAGCTGATAGTAAAATTCTTTTCATTTTTAATTTTTAGTCGATTTTAAGTCAAATATACACCCTTAGCAGTTCAAGACTATATATTTAATTCGATTTTATCCCCACTAATTTCAAATCAGTTGGAAGCTTAACAAACGATTGAAATTCTACTTGTTTCAACTGTTCCTATTTATAGACTTTTAGGCTAAAAGAATTCTGATGTTTCTGCCTTTCCCTAATTTATAATAGTCTAGCTAGTTTAACTTCAAGAAACAATCCGCTTAGTCTGTTCAATTAAATTAATCCAAGTTACAACTGGTGGACTTGATAGATTAACACCACCAACAACATTGAAGACAGGGAATTGTGTAACAGAAGAATTAAGGCTTGAAATTATATTCCAAAAATAAAAGTCAGTAAACAAAGTTGAATCCATAGTTGGGAGGTTAGAAAGCTTAACGTTTGGATCGTTGTATTGCGAACCAACGCCATATATGCACAAATGATACTTTTTAAAAGGTATCATTTACATTACTAGATAACGTTAATTCATAAAAATTAGCAGAACCTGGATAGCTAAATCCAGTAGCAGTAAAATTTCCATTACATGGAAGTGTTGCTGGTAAAAAAATTAGTGAATCTAAAACTTGGAATATAATATGGTAAGAGTCATTAACATTACCAAGAGTAGATGGGCAAGTGGTTGTGCTCGTAGAAAATAAACTCTGGGAACCAATTGAACCAGGAACAGTAACCGAAAACAACCAAATGGCTGTTGACGGTGAAGATTTCGGAAAAGTCAGCAATGCTGATAAGACCTACAATTCAGTCCTCAGCAAAAAGATGAGCGGCAAAACGCGCTATCGTTTCAGGGCTTTAGCTCAAGGAAGAGCTGCAAACTGATTGCAGTAGTTTCCAATAAGTTTTTGCTGTAATAAAAAACACCCAACATTGCTGTTGGGTGTTTTACTAATATCTCTATTTAACAAGGGTAATTGTTTTTCTTGTAGCTAAATTAACGGCCAATACAAGACAATAACCCAACTAATCACCCTAATAACAAACTTAAAAAAATATTTTTTTCATTATAATCCTATCCATACTGGGATTGGTAGGCTAAAACTAAATCCTAAATTCGTTAAAACAGGAAATTGAGTTGATGTATAAAAGGTTGCGTCACTATAATTCTTTTGAAAATAACTCACATTTGTAAAAAATGGATTTACAGTAAATTGAGAAACAGAACCTATCTTAAAGTTGTGAACTTGTGACCCCAAATTAGTCATATAAACTCTACAACGCAGACTATAAGTAAATCCAGGGAACAACATATTAGTTTCAGTACTACTGCCAATCCCATCAATATTTGGATCAAAATTTACTGTGTTTGTATGTGTATAAATAATAGGAGTGTAACCAGTAGGAGTAATACAACTATTGTAATTAAGAACTTGAAATTTGTCTTTTACAATTATAGTATCTGTAACTTGAAAAGAAATATAATGTTCTTGATTATTTGTGGCAGACCCACCACAAGTTGCCATAGAGGTAAACAAATAATCCAAGTTATTGTTATCTAAACCGGGCGCCAATACCAATACACTTCCATCAGAATAATTCATAACCATATCTCCATAACTATAATTAGTTGTAGAAATTGAATTAACACCTGTAGAATCTGGGTAATTTACAGGTAAAGAAACCAAAGAATTTGGACTGTTTGATGAAGCAGATGCAGAACCTCCACCTCCACAACCTGCAAAGTAATTCTCATCTACTAAGTAGCCATTAAACGCACTTGAACCTGAACCAGATACAGTTACGACTTGTCCTTGCTTGATAACTAAAGGTATACTAAGACTCGTCGCAGAACCACTACTATTGTCATTAAACTTACCATATGCTAAATCAATACCATCTATTTTTAAGCTGCTATTTGATATATACAAATTTGTAATGTATAGATTTTTTCCAGAAGGAACTGTATAGCTTGAACTAAGGTCATGTGTAATTGGATCTGAAATGGCATCTACTAAGTAGCCATTAAACGCACTTGAACCTGAGCCAGGTACAGTTACGACTTGTCCTTGCTTGATAACTAAAGGTATACTAAGACTCGTAGCAGAACCACTACTATTGTTATTAAACTTACCATATGCTACATCAATACCATCTATTTTTAAGCTGCTATTGAATATATACAAATTTGTAACGTATAAATTTTTTCCAGAAGGGACTGTATAGCTTAAACTAAGGTCATGTGTAATTGGTTCTCCACCTAACCCATCTGGATATAAAATATCACATCCTCCACCAATTCCCCCACTAACATTAGCCGTAAAACTTGAATCAGCAGTTATAATATTAGCTAATGAGTCGTAGTCCAATACGGCATCAATTCCATTTACTCCAGTATCACCTTGAGGGCCGACTGTTCCAGTTTCACCTTGTGGTCCAATTTCACCAACAGCTCCAGTATCACCTTGTGGTCCTGCTTCTCCGATTTCACCAACTGCTCCAGTATCTCCTTGAGGTCCTACTACTCCGGTTTCGCCGACAGCTCCAGTATCCCCTTGTAGACC
>LAQC01000041.1:0-17970 GCA_000981645.1 Cryomorphaceae bacterium ASP10-05a
GCTCCGTTCATAGCTGTAGGTGTTCTAATAGGCTGAACATCTATGCTATCCAACGAATACTCTGGATTCGGTTCTCTGCCTTCTCCAGCCATACCGAAACCTGAACCTCCATCACCGATTCCTTGCTTTCTGTTGGCTTGAAATCCAGCAGCAGCATGGTGACATGACGCACAACTAAATGTTCCTATTCCATTCTCATTCTTGGCATTTACACCTATAGCAGTTTCATGAAAAAGAAGTTTTCCTAGCTCTACTTTCGCAGTAGTTATTGGGTTTAAAGGGTCTTGTGGGATATTACTGAAATCATAGCTATCAGGTAATAGTAGTACTGCCATTCCTTCTCCTTCTGTGGCGCTATCTATAGCAGCCTGAAGTCTAAGATCTAACCCTGAAGTAGTATCTTCACATTTAGCGGGTTCATCTTTTTTACAAGAAGAAAAAGCTACGGAAGCACCTATCAACAGGTAACTCAATTTGGAGAGATTCATTATTATTAGTATTAATTCGCTAAATCTTTTACGCAGTTATCACAGAAATAGTTCCATGAATTTACCCTTTATTCTCCGAAGAATTTCAGTACTTCTTCATAAAAAAACTCAGGTGCCTCAGCATGAACCCAGTGCCCAGCATTTTTAGCGGTTATTACGCTAGAGTTTGGCAGCAGTTCTTTTATAGAACTATAATCTGATTCTAAAATATAATTACTCACTTCTCCTCTAACGAAAATGGTTTCTATTTCAATGCTATCTATAGGGAGTTCAGCGCCCATTTCTGAAATATACTTTTCTAAAACAGGAAGATTCATTTTCCAGACTAGCTTCTTATGCTCATCTCTAGTTAGGTTCTTTAATAAGAACTGTCGTGTAGAGAAATCTGGAACGTAATTCACAAGGATTTCATCTGCTTGATTTCGAGAAGAAAACTCTCCTTGAGGAATCGCATTTAATCCATTTAATATCTCAGAGTGATGAGGAGGATATTCCTTTACTCCTATATCTACAACCATCAATTTGGCTATATATTCCGGGTATTTATCTGAGAATAATAAAGCCGTTTTCCCACCCATAGAATGACCTATGAGATTCACGTTATTTAAAAAATTATCTTCAAAAAATTCTTTTAAATCTGCTGCCATGAGCTCATAAGAATGATCCTCTGAGTGAGGAGATTTTCCGTGATTTCTTAAATCAACCAAGTAAACCATAAATGTTTCAGATAGTTTATTGGCTAAGGTCTGCCAATTATCCAGTGAGCCAAATAACCCGTGAATAATTACTAGTGGTTCTCCTGACTCACCTTTCACTTTATAATTCAGCTTCATCTCAACTCTCTTTTATACATTCTCACCACATTTTCTAAGCCTAAATAAAGGGCATCACTTACTAAAGCATGTCCTATGGAAACTTCCAGCAAACCTTCACACTGCAGCGCGAAATACCTTAAGTTTTCTAAGTTTAGATCATGACCCGCATTAATTCCTAGACCTAATTCAACCGCTAACTTACAGGAGGCTACAAACGGCTCCACGGCAGCTTCCTTATCACCACCGCACCCTTTGGCGTAGCTCTCAGTGTAGAGCTCTATTCTGTCTGTCCCAGTTTTCACCGCAGCCTTAATCATATCGGCATCGGTCTCTATGAAAATAGAAGTTCTAATTCCTTCAGCCTTGAATTGAGAAATTACTTTTCTCAGCATTTCATGGTGCTGAATGGTATTCCATCCAGCATTAGAAGTAAGCGCGCCTGGAGGATCTGGCACAAGAGTAACTTGCTCAGGCTTCACCTCTAGTACTAGGTCAATAAATCGCTGGTTTGGATACCCTTCTATATTAAATTCGGTAGAGACTACTTTCTTCAGGTCATAAACATCTTTATAGGTAATATGACGTTCATCTGGCCTAGGATGAACAGTGATTCCATCCGCTCCGAATCGCTCTATGTTTTTTACAGCCTCTACTAGATTAGGAACACCCCCTCCTCTGGCATTTCTGAGGGTAGCTATTTTATTTACGTTTACGCTCAGTTTAGTCATCAGAGTGATTTATCAGATTTGTCTGGGACAAAAATAGTGGTAATTAATATCACATGGATAGGGTATGTACTCATAAAAGTGTATTATTAGCACAAAGTTTTAATAGTGAACGCAGCAGAAATCATATCACAAGATTTACCCGTACTTACACCAGGAGAAAGTGGGGAAAACGCCCTCATTCTTATGGAGCAGTTTGATGTCAAACATCTTCCTGTAGTAAGTGGTGATGTTTTTATGGGTGTTATTTCTGAGGAAGAGATTCTTCTTTTGGAGAACCCTACTTCAGCGTTTAATTCTATTCCTCATGATTTAATGCAGATTTCTGTGGATGCCAATTCACATTTATTTGATGCGCTCAGCATCATGTCTAACTACAAGCTCAGTCTACTTCCTATTACTATAGACGGTAATACCTATGTAGGTGCCGTTTCTGCGCCTGACCTTCTGAACCAATTAACAGATATGAAATCTGTGAAAGCACCAGGAGGAGTGTTAGTCTTAGAAATGCCTGAAAGAGATTATTCGCTAACAGAAATAGCTAGATTAGTAGAGGAAAATGACGCTAAAATTTTAAGTGCTAGTATTACTTCTTCGGTTAGCCAAGAGTACTCTGAGGTTACCCTAAAGATCAACAGACAGGACTTAAGCGCTATCATCCAAACGTTCGAACGATATGACTATACCATAAAGGCGTCATACCAGAAACAGCGTTTTTCTGATTCTCTTCAGAATAGGTATGAAGAACTCATGAAATACTTGACTATTTAGCCCTTGAAAGTTTAGTGTAAATTGATTTAATTTGTACTGAAATGACCACATCCTCTAAGATTTTAAAGAATACCCTTCTCTACATAGCAATGTTTTATTGCACCGCTCTGAGCTTCTCTCAATCAGACTCTTCTATGTACGTTACCCTAGGCGGGGTTTTTGAAGATGGCTTTAACGCTGTTCTTTTCGATACTGATTCTAACCTCGTATTTAGTGGCTATACGAGTTCTCAAAGTGGCAATGGGACTAAGGGATATCTGGTAAAAACGGATTCTTTGATGAATATTCTTTGGTCAGTAACCTACTCCGAATACTCTGATGCTTCTTTTGAAGATGTAGTACCAAATGGCGAAGGTTATTTGGCAGTAGGCAAACTCTTAAACCCATCTACTAGCTATGATGTTTTACTCGCTCAGTTTTCTGAAGACGGTGAGCTACTATGGGATAAACACTTAGGCGGAAACGATTGGGATTTCGGTAATTCTATCTCTCCTATTTCTGGCGGTTTTCTCATTACTGGAGAAACCTATAGTTACTCTGAAAATGCAGATGCCTATGCTGCTAAGATAGATGAGAACGGAACTGTACTTTGGGAAAAAACCTTTTCCTCTGAATTTAACGAACTGTTTAATGACGGAAGAGAATCTGGGAACGGACTACTAATGTTTGGCGGAGAAAAGAAATTGGACAATGAAAATTCCGAGCAATGGTTTGTCCTCACCGATAATGAGGGAGACGTAATTCTAGAAAGGAATTATGGAACAGAAGGAACCAATATTCTTCATGCAGTTTTAGCAGACCCTATAGATGAGACTTACTTTATTCTAGGCGAAATTTATAACACAAACACGGAATCTACCAATGCTACTATGGCTAGGTTAGATGATATGGGAGAAGTGATGTGGCTAGATACTATAACTAGCGCAGGAACTACTAAATGGCTAAATGCTGAAATTGGCAGATCCAATGAACTCGTGTGCACAGGCAGCATCTTAGATGCTGGGTTCGGAAATCAGGGAAATGACTTCTTCATTAAAAGAATAACCCGAACGAACTCATTCGTAGACCAGACTACTTTCGGAACCAATAATGACGATCATCCCGAGCATTTTATTAGAATAGCTAATGCATATATAGCAGTAGGAAGGACTGACGGTCTAGGCCAAGGACAATTTGATGCATTAATAATTAGAACCAGAAATAACGGACTCGATGAGAATTTTTCTACTACGGAAAACCTAGATGCTAATTCTGATTTTTTTCAACGTATAGAAGAGGACACCGCGCCTGATTCTGACTTTTACTATTCGGGTATAACGAATGAATTATACTTTCCCGCTGATACTAGAACTTACTCAATCTATAGCTTATTAGGCAGTAAGGTTATGGGTTCTACTGTTAACACTAGGAAAATTTCTCTAAACCTAAAACCTGGAGTTTATCTAGTACAGGTCAATGGTTCTAAAATCAGTACTAAAAAAATACTCCTTAGATAGGATTATCTCAACACTGCGACACGTAATTAGTTCAATACTATTCTGTAGAAACTCCTTCTCCGTTTCCTATAAATTACACATCCCTTCTGCTTCATTCTCAAAACAGAAACTCAGATTAGATAATTCAGCATCTGCTGTAAAATCCATAACGACCCTTACTCGTATTCCTACAGCTAAATCAGCTTCCGAAAACTCTGTTATAAAGGAACTTAAGCTACGCTTCTTCATTCCGCTTTTTAGAGGTGAAAAATAACACACAATAAACTCCATTTATTTTAGTATTCTCATTATTTTAGCATTCTAAAATGTATTTAAGTAAAAACATAAAAACCCTCAGGAAACAGAAGCACCTCACCCAAGCTAAATTCGCTGATAAAATAGGCGTGAAAAGATCTGTTATAGGTGCTTACGAAGAAGGGCGGTCAGAACCTAAGCTAAATCTGCTGCAGGATATATGTCGGTATTTTAAAGTTTCTATAGATGACCTCCTGACCAAAGACTTAGAAAAAAACGAAGCTCCTTTGTATGTTTCAGGAAACAACCTTAGAGTGCTTCCTATTATAGTAGATAGAAATACAGATGAAGAGCAGACTCCACTAGTTCCAGTAAAAGTATCTGCAGGATATGCCCTCGGTTATGGAGATGCGGATTATATAGGAGAGTTACCCCATTTCAACCTTCCTTTCCCAGAACTAGCAGGACAGAAATCCTACCGAGTGTTCCAGATAGAAGGCGATAGCATGAATCCTATAGTCACCGGCTCTTATGTGATTTGTGAATACGTTCAAGACTGGAAAACTATTAGAGATAGCCACTGCTATGTAGTAGTAACAAAGGAAGACGGTGTTGTTTATAAGCGATTAGAAAACCACATCACCGACAAAAAAGAAATTAAACTCATTTCGGATAACACTGATTATAAACCCTATTCCCTAAACATAAACCAAGTAGTAGAAGTATGGAAAGCAGTAGGCTACACCACGTTTTCACTGCCAGAGCAGCAGCCAGTTCCGTCTGGGATGCAGGAGCTCATTAACCAAGTGGCGGAGTTAAGAAAAGATGTAAAGTCCCTGAAAAAATAGTCTTATACCCAAAGGCGCTTAACCGTAAGTGCAGACTACTTTTTTCTACCCGTTTTTAGTTGGTTTTACTAACTAAAGACTCTTTCCATTTGCGTTACAATATGTCTCGCTCAGATTCGGCTTGCGTACCTCTATTGAACACGAGTAATCGTCTCATTTCGGTCCATGTGCTACTATGTGAGTAGGCAGCAATCTACAGTCTGATTATTTAGCGCTAACGAAAGAAAACCCACCCAAATGATGAAATTATTTCAGCATTTGTGTTCACTTGTCCATTCAGGAAAATGGCAATACCGTTTTACGATGTGCTAACTGTTAGTGCTTGTGAAAGGCTATTTGCAACGCAGAAAAAATCTGACAAGACCCTTCAGTCTTTCCCAGAGAGAAGTACGCGGTAAAATTTAGAGATTATTAATGTAAAACCAGAGACACCGTCTCACAGAAACGCTATGCAAAGAAGCATCCTACACATGGACTTAGACACATTTTTCGTGTCTGTAGAACGACTCCTAAACCGAGAGCTCATAGGGAAACCTGTGCTCGTAGGCGGAGTAACAGACCGCGGAGTGGTTGCTGCATGTAGCTATGAAGCCAGAAAGTACGGAGTGCATTCTGCCATGCCCATGAAACTGGCCAAACAACTCTGTCCAGAGGCCATTCAAGTGAAAGGAAATTCTGCTAATTACATGCAGTTTTCAGACATGGTTACAGACATTATTAAAGAAGATGTCCCGCTCTATGAGAAAGCATCTGTAGATGAATTCTATATCGACCTTACGGGAATGGATCAGTTTCATGGTTGTGTGAAATTCGCCTCCGAACTGAGGCAGCGTATCATTCAAGAAACGCACCTTCCGATCTCCTTCGGATTGTCCATAAACAAGACCGTTTCTAAAGTAGCCACAGGAGAAGCCAAGCCTAATAACGAACTTAAAATTCTGAAAGGAGAAGAGAAACCCTTTCTAGCTCCTCTGTCTGTAAAAAAAATTCCCATGGTGGGAGACAAAACCTACCAAACACTAAGACATCTGGGCATTAGATACATCCACACACTGCAAGAAATGCCTATGCAGATGCTTACGGATGTACTAGGCAAAAACGGAGAAGGAATTTGGAAAAAAGCCAATGGTATAGATAACTCGCCAGTGAAGCAGCACTCGGAGCGCAAGTCTATTTCTACAGAACGCACCTTCGATAAAGACACCATAGATGTAGAACGACTAAAAGGAATCATGCTAGCTATAGCTGAAAATCTAGCTTTCCAGCTGCGCAGAGGAGAAAAGCTCACCTCGTGTGTGGCTGTAAAAATCCGTTACTCAGATTTCAGTACTTATACCAAGCAGGTAAGAATTCCATATACCTCTGCAGACCACCTCATCATTCCTAGAGTCATGGAACTGTTTAAAGAAATTTATAACCGAAGACTACTAGTCAGACTCATAGGAGTTCGGTTCAGTCATCTCGTAGGGGGAGCATACCAAATCAACCTCTTCGAAGACACTGAAGAACAAATGAATCTCTACCAAGCCATGGATAAAATGAGAGAGCGCTACGGAGACCGAAGCATTATCAGAGCAGCAGGAATAGGCGCTAGAACTATAGGAGGAACGAATCCATTTAACGGTGGACCACCAGCATTGTTGGCGAACCGGAGAAGCTAGTGGTTTGAGGTAAAGATAAATAAATCCTAAGTCTAACATCTATTTAAACACCCACACATATTACTCCCTTCGCTACGGAACTATAGAACCGAAAGCACTTCTCCAAAACCTCACTGAGGCTGGAGCCACGAAATTTGTGCTTTCTGACATCAACAATACCTCCGCATGTTTGGATACCGTACGCATGACTCAGAATATGGAAATAGAACCTATACTGGGCATAGATTTCAGAAATTCTGCGTGGCAATGCTATGTAGGAATAGCCAAAAACAATACTGGTTTCCATCAACTAAATACTCATCTTTCAGAACACCTTCACGCTAAGAAACACTTCGAAGAACGTGCCCCTGAGTTGGAAGACACTCTCATTGTTTATCCGTTTTCTGCGGTTAAAAACTGCAGTTGGATTACCGAACTGCGTAGCAATGAATTCATAGGAGTTACCCCTAGAGATTTGAATGTAGTACGGTTTTCAAAAATTGCAACGCTACTAAAAGAGAAACTGGTCATACTCCAAACCACCACTTTTAGAGGGAAAAGAGATTTTAACGGGCACCGACTGCTGCGGGCTATAGCTAATAACTGTTTGCTGAGTAAACTGCCCATTTCTGAGCAAGGAAATCCTGAAGACAAGGTTCGCTCTGTGGAAGAACTCAAAGAAATCTATGCTGATTTTCCGCACATCATAAAGCAGTCTGAGGAGCTACTGAAGCAGTGTTCTATTCACTATGATTTCGGTACTGAGCATCCGCATAAGAACCTAAAAGTGTACTCGACTTCTGAGGAAGGTGACTACAAGCTAATACGGAAATTAGCCATGGATGGGCTGGCTTACCGCTACCCCAACCCTACACAGGAAGTGATGGATAGGATAGAAAAGGAACTCCATATTATCAAGGAGAAAAATTTTATTTCTTACTTCCTTATCAACTGGGATATTACTAGCTACGCCCGCTCTAAAGGCTACTTTTATGTAGGAAGAGGTAGTGGGGCCAATAGCGTAATAGCTTATCTACTGAAGATTACAAACGTGGACCCTATAGATTTAGACCTGTACTTTGAGCGGTTCATTAACCTGTACAGACAGAATCCTCCCGATTTTGATATTGATTTTTCATGGACAGACCGCGATGATGTAACCCGCTATATTTTTGAGCGGTTTGACAATGTAACACTGCTGGCAGTTTATAATACCTTTCAGTACAGAGCGGTAGTGAGAGAGTTGGGGAAAGTTTTCGGGCTACCCAAGCATGAAATAGACCTGTTGAGTTCTGGTAAGTTTACTGCTAGTGCACTGGACCACATATCGCAGTTGGTGCTTCGCTACAGTACACTCATTCAGGGATTTCCCAATCACCTCAGCGTACACTCCTGCGGCATACTGATTACTCAGGAACCTATACATACTTTTT
This sequence comes from Cryomorphaceae bacterium ASP10-05a, assembly GCA_000981645.1. Taxonomy (GTDB): domain Bacteria; phylum Bacteroidota; class Bacteroidia; order Flavobacteriales_D; family Sanyastnellaceae; genus ASP10-05a. Next base: position 8,451 of record LAQC01000041.1, read on the forward strand.
GTGGCACATTCCTACCGCCTAAAGGATACCCTACCACACAGATAGACATGGTAATAGCAGAAGATGTGGGAATTCATAAATTCGATATTTTAAGTCAGCGTGGGCTAGGGAAAATAAAAGATACGCTCGCCATAGTAGAGTACAATCGCCCGCTAGAAGCACATATAGACATACACGACATACAGCGGTTTAAAGAAGATGAAGGTATAAAACACATGCTTAGAAATGCCGAAGCCATAGGTTGTTTTTATGTAGAATCTCCTGCCATGCGCATGCTTCTGCGTAAACTTCAGGTAGATGATTATTTGGGCTTGGTAGCTGCCAGTTCGGTTATTCGGCCTGGAGTAGCTAAGAGTGGAATGATGAAGGAATACATTCAGCGGTTCCGATTTCCTGAGAAACGAAAAGATGCCCATCCTGCCATGCTAGAAATCATGCCAGACACATTTGGCGTAATGGTATATCAGGAAGATGTGATTAAAGTGGCGCATTACTTTGCTGGATTGGACCTGGGAGAAGCTGATGTTTTAAGAAGAGGAATGAGTGGGAAGTTTCGCTCCAGAGAAGAGTTCAATAAAGCCAAAGAGGCCTTCTTCACTAAGGCGCACGCCAAAGGCCATGCCGCAGAAATGGTGACCGAGGTATGGCGGCAGGTAGAGAGTTTTGCAGGGTATGCATTTGCCAAAGGTCACTCGGCTTCTTATGCCGTGGAGAGCTATCAAAGTCTGTTTCTTAAAACCTACTATCCGCTGGAATACATGGTGGCTACCCTCAATAATTCTGGAGGCTTTTACTCTCCAGAATTTTATGTACATGAAGCCAGAATGCACGGTGCAGATATTCAGCCGCCCTGTATCAATCGCTCTGGTGCGGAGACTATTATTTATGATAAAGCCTTAGTATTAGGTTTTGGGATGATTCGTGCGCTGAGCCATGAGGCTATTAAAAACATACTGAAATGCAGAATGAAAGGAAAGGTATTTCAGTCCTTTCATGATTTTACGGAGCGTACTAACCTTAGTCTGGAACAGGTGAGTCTGCTGATTAGAGTGGGTGCATTCCGCTTTACGGGCGAGGGAAAAAAAGAACTTTTATGGAAGGCACATCTAAGTATTCATAAAAAACCAAAGACTGAGGCTCCGTTAAAACTGGCACTGGAATCTGCTCCTAAGAAGTATGAAATTCCTCCGCTTTACACGGCTCATTTAGAAGATGCTTTTGACCATTTAGAGTTGCTTGGTTTTCCGCTTTGCCATCCTTTTGAGTTATTAAAAACAGGAGTAGAAGGCCATGTATTCAGTGAAGATTTACCGCGTTGCAAAGGGAAGAAAGTCACCACCGTGGGTTACCTAGTGACTGTGAAAACTACCAAGACTGCAAATGGAAGACTCATGTATTTCGGCACGTTTGTAGACCAAAAAGGAGACTGGCTAGATTCTGTTCACTTCCCTCCTATAGCTGAGAAGTACCCGTTTAGAGGGAAAGGTATTTACCTTATTTATGGGAAGGTAACAGAAGAGTTCGGCTGTTATCAAATAGAAGCGGAGTTTTTAGACAAGCTTCCCATAGTACCAGACCCACGCTATGATGATGCTAGAACCACGACTCAGATGCAGGTGTTTAAATAATTATTAATGCATATCACTCAAATGGATCCGAAAAGTCTTCATTAAGAAGAAACTCCTCATCATTTAATGTATTTAAGAATGCAGTGAGAGCTAGCTTATCTATATCTGTTAGCTGAAGTCCTCCTGTGGTGTACTTCATAAAAGGATCTATAGTAGTAGAAGCCACTCCTCCCGAGTCATAATGATCTAATACTTCCTCTAAAGTCTGGAAACGTCCATCATGCATGTAAGGTGCGGTGAAGGATATATTTCTTAAGCTCGGTGTTTTAAATAACCCCATTTCCAGTGGGTTTCCAGAAACCCCTCCATAACCGAGGTCTTCAAACTCAGCGTCCAGACCATTATTATGCGGGAGGTGATCTGTAAACTGCATGTTCCCGAATCCATGGCAGTGAAAACAATCTGCTCCGAACTGACCTCCATTTCCGTCTTCAGGATTTCCTCCTTCTCTTATAAAAAGATCTAATCCCATTTCTTCCAAAGGAGTTAGCTCTGCCAGACCTAATCTAAATTCATCGTACTTCGTATTGGCTGAGATCATAGTTCTTAGAAACTGAGCTATGGCTTTAGCAGCTTTTTCTTTGGTAATATCTCCTAGGCCAAAAGCTGCTTCGAATTTCCCAGGGTAAACAGCATCAGCCGCTAACTTTAAAACAGCATCTTCCCAAGGAATATTCATTTCTATAGGGTTGGGTACTGGCTCTAATATCTGCTCTTCTAAAGTTAATGCTCTCCCATCCCAAAAATAATCTTGAGCCCATCCTAAATTAAATAAAGGCATAGCTTGTCGGGTTCCTGCTATTCCTTGAGTTCCTACTGAAAATTGATTGGGGTCCGAGAATGCATACTCAGGAAAATGGCAACTTCCGCATGAAAGTGTATTGTCCTCACTTAATTTCACATCCCAGAATAAATGTCTTCCTAAGTCTATCCCTTGCACTGTCATAGGGTTATCTCCAGGAATATCCATAGGTGGAAAAAAAGGAGGGATCACTATGTCGTAAGGAGTAGCGCTGGGAGGAACAGTTGCGCACTCGTTTTCATCATCGGATCCATCTCGGCATTGCACCGCGAAAAGGGCAATCCCTATAAAGACTATTATTAACCTGGTGGACTTCAATTTAATGGAGTTAATTCTGGGTTCATTAAAAATTCCAAATCTGTAAGTGACGTTAAAAACGCCAATAATTGACTCTTCTCTAAAGTCGTTAATTCCAAAGGTACGACTAATTCTGACTGGTTTATGTGGCCTAAACCTCCCGTACTAAAGTGGTCTATGACTTCCTCCAATGTTTGAATAGACCCATTATGCATGTATGGATATGTCTCTTCTATATTTCTTAATGAGGGGGTTTTAAACTTTCCTTTATCCTCTTCATCACTGGTGATTCTGAACCTGCCTGCATCTTCATAAATTTCATATAAGCCTATATTATGGAAACCGCCATCTGTAAAATTATGCCCAGAATGACAGGTTCCACAGGCTAGCTCTTCACTATAAAACAACTCCATTCCTGCCAGCGCATCTTCAGTTAATGATTCTTCTCCCAGCACATGTTTATCATAAGGGCTTCCACCCGTAATCATCGTTCTCTCAAAACAAGCTATGGCCCTAGTTATGGTGTATATATCTATATCTCTATCGTAGGCTATCAGACTTAAATTATTTAAAATTGGGTCTGCTTGAAGTTCTGCTTCTATGATTACCACATCATGATCGAATTCATTTTCATCTCCTATAGGTGCTAGTATTTGTATCTCTAAATTCGGGACTCCGCCCTCCCCAAATAGTCTCTCCTGGTAAGCCACGTTTCCTAGTGTAGGGGAGTTTCTAAATCCTACTCTCCCTTCTATACCCTCAGATATAGATAGGTTATCAGAAAAAGCCGAGGCTTGTTGGTGGCATGAACCACATGAAATGGAATTGTCTGCGCTTAATCTGGTGTCGTAAAACAACCTTCTTCCGAGCTCTACTCTTTTCTCGGTTAGTTCATTGTCTTCAGGAAATTCTATGGGTGGGAAATGAGATGGAAGAATCAAATTAAATGGAGCATCCAGAGCTGGTTCACACTTTACCTCATTCTCTTTTTTACAACTGGCCAATGCTGTTACACAAACTACTATAACTAGCCATATTTTCATTCTACTTCTAAGCTCGCATTAAAGTTATCTATGAACTGCTGTGCTAACTCAAAATCTCCTCCTGTATGGGTTTCGCCATCTTCTCTTATATCTATAGCGTGTATTCCGTCCAAGAATTTTTCCATATGGATAATTACATTAATCTCAGCTTCAGTTTCTGTCTGCGTAGCAATATCGACTTCGAATATATGCTCAGTATAAAATGCATCATCTCCTGTGTGAAATGCAAATGGATATAGATAAGTAGGTTCTGCGGCCTCTGTAATATCTGCTTTCCCATCAAACTTGGTGAAGATATATCCAGTATTCCATCCCCAATGCATCCCTGCTGCCCCCTGAACGCTTAGCGGATGACTATTAGGCCATGTGCTAGGGTCATAGTCTACATTATATTCTGGTGGAACTCCAGTATGAAATTTAAGCTCATCAAATGAAGTGTCGTTGGCAACGCTATACCTTAATTCTACCGCTCCATCTCCCACTTCTAAAATTTCTACCTCACTCAGTTCTGTTTCACTTCCCTCTGAGGAAACCATGATATTAGAAACGAATGTTTTAAAATTAAACTGCAGCATTCTATTTCCGAATTGGTCCTCATATTCTGCCCCATTGGCTACTGCCACGTTATTCCAAGTAGGCACAAACGTGAGTTTGAGAGAAGATAATGATGGTTCTGGAGTGACAGCGCAATCTACTGCTTCGTCACCCTCATCACAGGCCACGGCTAGAAACAATATGCTCAATAATGCCAGTATGTATTTATTCTTTTTCATCTACTATAAAACTACTTTAAATGTATGATTATTCTATCTCGATAGCTTCTGCACTTTGATTGGCTATATGCTGAAAGAATCTACTTTAAGATTTACTCTGGTAAATGTATAGCAAAATCGAGGTACAGAATGGGATGCGTATTACAATTAACCCTAATTCCACCCTATGAAAAATCAAGCCCTCTGGTACACTGAAAAAATGCTAATAAAAAAACAGCCCTCTTTAAAAGGCTGCTTTTCACTTACATCAATTGTATTTTAGGCTCTAATTCTTTACTAGTTTGACAAATTTAGTTCCAGAGGGAGTGATAAGTCGTGAGACGTAGACTCCTTCTTTTAAGTTTAGTGCATTGATGTTAATAATCGTAGAATTCGGCATTTCAGTGTGAACTAATTTTCCATTTAGATCATAAACTTCTACTCTAGAAATCTCTAAGTTCTCGTTAGAGATTGACCATATATCAGAAGTAGGATTTGGGAAAACATTAACCGTAATTTTGTTTACTCCTTCGATTCCAGATACAGGTACACCGAAGTATACATCATCGAAATAATAACTAATTTCTTCTCCAACGGTAGCTCCATCTGTACCATAATTAAAGAATATCGAAGCCTTATTGTAAATCCAACCATTGTCTAAACCAACGCTAAGAAGTGCCGTTCCTGGACCTTCGTTAGTAAAGTCAAATACAATTGTTTCCCACTCTCCGGCCAAAGTAGTGTTGGTTTCTGTTTCACACGTATGCGTTACATCATTGGCATCTTCTACTTTTAATCGAATCGGAGTTCCTGCAGTCGGTGACCATACTCTAGCTGACATTTGAGAATCAGTCATTGTAAGAGGAATATCTGTAATAAATCCAGCATTGGTTCCTATTGTAGTTCCTGCCCAAGGAGCAGCAGTAATAGTTTTAGTAGACATTACTACTGTATTACTAGGATCTGTCGGGTCTGCTACAATCGTAGAAGCATTTCCTTCAAAATCTATTACAGAATATTCTACAGCAGGATCTTCGAAAGTAACAGGAAGGTCTAATTGATCTCCTGGCTCTTCTTGTACTTCACCAGGTCCTTGAACTACATCATCAAATAAGAAAGTAGAAGTTTCAGAACCATTCCCTACATTACCAAAGTCGAACATGAACACTACATAATTATTAGTAGAAGTAGTTCCTGCGAATTCCCATGTAAGCGTTTCCCATTCGCCTGTTACGGTAGTAGGAATATCTCTTTCAGCGATTTCACCGCCTTCAAGCTTGAATTTAACTATAGTTCCAATAGGAGCTGTAGTGAATACTTTCATACTTAGAGCCGTGTTAGTCGAAAAATCTAAATTAGCATCTAAAAGAATCTTGCTACCAGCATAGATCGCTCCACCATCTCTAACTATTTGAGCTACAGCAGAGCTGGTGTTTATGCCATTAGACTGTGGATTTGGAATTACAGTGGCTATACCACCATCAAAATTTTCGAAATCTCCAGTTTCCACAGCTGACTCGAAATCAATTGGCAATGATTGAGAATTTCCTAAAAAAGCGACTAGTAAAAGGGTAAATAATGTACTAATTTTCATTTTATATATAGATTTATTTTACTTTAAACACCATGTTCAAGCGTAAATATAAATCATTGCTCATTAGGAATAATGTGCTTAGTGTATAAAGTACTCTAAGTGATTAGCTTGAAATCCTAGACTTAACACTAGTCCTTGAACTAAACGAAGACAGGTAATGCTGTGTAAAAAAGGTTACTTCTGAGCACACTCCAGTTGGGTGACTTTATTTTTCCATTGAAACCAGTATTCTTGCAGCCCTTCTGGTGTGCTTTTCAAATTACTGATGGCCAATTTTTCTCCAGACAAAAGAACTTTAGATAATTGTTTTTTTCTGGATTTCAATGCTGGAGAATGATTCCACCCTCCCACATGATCGAATGAGGTATATGCCTCACACCTCGCATATACTGAAATCAAAGGAATAACAACAGTATATTCTACTGTTCCCGAACCCATTCCTTCTGTGATCATTTTAATAGTGGAGAAGTCCACTTTGGTATAAGCTCCAGACTTATAAAGCTCTTTTAATTTATCTCCCACAGCCTCAGATATTTTATTGGATAACTGATGAGCCACATCATCACCACCAATGAACTCAGGTCCTTTATAAAACCCTGTACACTGTGTTTCCGAACAAGAAATTTGATACTCGGGAATAAGGACTTCTGCAGATGCTAGATTTGAAATACTCAATAAGGCTGTAGCCAATAATATTACAATCATCTTTTAAATTTAACTTGGTTACGTAATTAACGCAACACAACCAAGAATCATGCTTTATTAGTAGAAATATACAACTCCAAAATCTCTTCCAAGTTGGGCTTGGGAACCACACCTTGGAAACGTTCAAATAATTCTCCTTTATTGATAAGAATCAACGTAGGAATTGATTTCACTTTAAAGTGTTGACCCAATTTGGGATTTCTCTCTGTATTGATTTTAGCCACTAGGGCTTTGCCTTCAAATGCTTCTGAGAGTTCATTGATAATTGGACTCATTACCTTGCATGGACCACACCAGTCTGCATAGAAATCTAAGAGCACAGGAACTTTTGACCCTAGTACCAACTCGTTAAACGTAGCATCGGTAATCTGAGGGGCTTCGTATTTAGGGGTTTTATCTTTTTTCCAGAACACTTTTTCTTAATTATAAATGGTGAATGATAAATTATTAATTCGGCTAATGGCTGTTCTTTTCAGAAATCGTGAAGCTGATTTTTTCTGAATTAATGTGCCGCAGGAACAAAGACAAGCAGAATCAATCCAATTAAAATTACTAAACGCTTCATCGCTTCCAAATTTAAGAATAAAAAAAACCTCTAACAGCCAGCTCATAAAAAGCCTAGCAACCTCAACACCTAATCAACTTGATTCACTTGGGCTATCTGTAGTTGAGCTTTGCTCATCTATGTTCCTTTGAAAAGTTCTTTTGTACTCCAAATACTCACTTTTCACGCTAAGATTCTCCTTCTTCAGTTGATCTAGTTCTTCTTTCAACTTATCAATTTGATTATCTAGATCACTTTCATGCATCTTTTGATTGAAAATTTGATCAGTAAGGTGTGCTTCAAATTCCTTTTGGGCCTTATTCTTTTTCTCTAAAGAAGTGATGATGGAGTTCGTGCCGTTTGCTGATTTTTGAGTTGCACTAATTAATTTACCTGCCTGGATCACCATGTACCTTTCGAATAGGTCTGTTTCTATATCGTTTCTGAACATGAGGGCTTTCTTTAAATTAGAAAACGCAGACTTGACATTCTTCAACCCAAAATCAGTCCTAGCGCTCTTATAATAAAAATCAGCTTTTCCTGCATTTAGCTGCTCTGTTATTAGGGTCGCAGGGATTTTATTGGAGGCGAAATCTAAAACTCTCTTGTCTGTTATTATAGCTTCACTGGTAATAGGGGTTTTTAGCTTGAGCCCTTTAAATGATGTGCACCTACTCAGTGCTACATAAACCTGCCCAAATGCGAATGCGCTTCCTAAGTCGGCAATAACCTTTTCAAAGGTTAACCCTTGACTTTTATGAACCGTCATAGCCCAAGCTAGTCTTAATGGAAACTGCTCATAAGTCCCTAAAATTTCTTCTTCAATCTTTTTTTTCTTTTGATTATAAGTATATCTGATACTCTGCCACAGCGCACGTTCTATGGATATAGATTTTGAACTATCAAAAAAGCGCACGTGTATAGCGTCCTCATTCAGTGAAGAAACCTCCCCGATCTTTCCATTGTGATAGCGTCTGGGCGTAGAAGAATCATTTTTAACGAACATCACTTGAGCGCCTACTTTGAGTTCAAGTAAGTGGTCTGTTGGTTTTTCTCTTTCTGGAAATGCATCAGTTACTATTCCCTCATACGTATAAGGCGGCTCATTAATTTCAGCTAGCTTATTCGCGTTTATTGAATTTACAGATGAGTTATGGGTGGCCAGTGTCACGTAATCTTGTTCCTCAAATTCTGGGTCAAACTTTGAGTTTAAGCTTTGAATATCGCTTTCGATAAGTTTGTTTACTCTGACTCTGTTTAGCAAGTCAATAAAATCTTGTTCGTTTTGTCTATATATTTTCTTTAGCTCAATGTAAACTAGAGGGTTTTCCTGAATCACTTTGGAATCAAAAAAGTAAATAGACTTATAAAACTCGGAGAGTATAGGCCAAACGTTATTTGCGATTGGAGACAACTGGAAGACGTCCCCTATCAAAACCACTTGAACACCGCCAAATGGTTTGGCATTTCTTCTAAAGACTTGTAAAATTTGATTGATCACATCCAACGTGTCCGACCTGACCATGGATATTTCATCAATGATTAAAAGTTCTAGGTTGAGAATTATCTTTTTCTTGTTTTCTCTGTAACGGAATGTGGAGAATATCTTTGATGACGATAGCCTCTCATCGTTTGGCACAAATGGACCAAAAGGCAATTGAAAAAATGAATTGATGGTAACGCCTCCTGCATTAATTGCTGCTACACCAGTAGGCGCTAGAATTACAATATTCTTTGGGCTAGTTTTTTTTATGTGCTTTAAGAAAGTAGTTTTTCCTGTACCTGCTTTTCCAGTGAGATAAATTATTTTATCTGTCTGATGAACAAATTCTGCTGCTTTATTAAACTCCTTGTTGTCCTTATCTAAACTCAAATTAATTGCTTCTTTTTAATGCGCATTGTATGTTACAGTCTAATATAAAAAAGATATTGGTTATTAGCACAATGGTTAGGATTCTTAAAACACAAAGTTCGAAATTAAAAAAGCCTCCGAAAAATCGAAGGCTTTAAATATTGTTTGAATTGTAAATACTAGCAGTGCTCGCATTTATCATTAAGAGAATTACTTCTTCCCCTTAGCAGTAGCAGAGAGGAACTCTCTGTTCATACGTGCTATATTGTCTAAAGAAATTCCTTTTGGGCATTCTACTTCACA
>LAQC01000041.1:18158-21933 GCA_000981645.1 Cryomorphaceae bacterium ASP10-05a
AAATCTGCATCTTCTTTAGGAATAGGAATAGAATTAGCATCCTGAGTATTTCCCGAGGTGTTTACAGATACATAACCCCCTGCTTGTATTATTCTGTCAAATGCAGAACGGTCTACCATAAGATCTTTAATCACCGGAAATGCCTTGGCTCTCCATGGCTCTATAAAAATAGTTTCGCCATCTTTAAACGAACGCATGTGAAGCTGACATGTAGTAACGTTTCTTCCTGGTCCATGTGCTTCTCCATTAATGAACATGCTGCATGAACCACAGATTCCTTCTCTACAATCATGATCGAAATTAACTGGCTCGTCTCCTTTTTCTATCAACTGAGAGTTTAGGATATCCATCATCTCTAAAAAAGACATATCTCCTTCTATTCCGTCTACATTATAATCGACCATCTTCCCTTTATCCTCTGGTCCTTTTTGTCTCCAAATCTTAAGTAGTAACTTCATTTTACTTGATTTAATTCCTTCTATATATCAATTATTTGTAGCTTCTTTGTTTCACTGCTATATCCTTAAACTCTAATGGCTCCTTTACTAATTCTTGGTTTCCTGACTCTCCTTTCCATTGCCATGCAGAAACGAATGTGAAGTTTTCGTCATCCCTCTTCGCCTCTCCTTTCTGTTCTCCGTCTATCTCTACAGACTCCTCTCTAAAGTGTCCTCCACAGCTCTCGGTTCTTTGCAATGCATCTTTACACATCAACTCTCCCAACTCCATAAGGTCGGCCACTCTTCCTGCTTTCTCTAGCTCCTGGTTTACCCCATTTACTAATCCAGGGACTCTTACGTTAGCGTAGAATTCTATCCTTAGGGCTTTAATTTCGTCAATTGCCTTTTGAAGGTCTTCAGCATTTCTAGCCATTCCACATTTTTCCCACATAATTTTACCTAAGCGCATATGGAAGTGGTCTACAGGCTTTTCCCCCTTGGCATTCATGAAGCCATCTATTTTATCCTTCACTTCTTTTTCAGCCTGCATAAACTCTGGTGAGTCATTAGCTATTTTCCCTGTTCTAATGTCTTTAGATAAGTAATCTCCTATAGTGTAAGGAAGAACGAAATAGCCATCTGCTAATCCCTGCATAAGAGCAGAAGCCCCTAAACGGTTAGCTCCATGATCAGAGAAATTAGCTTCTCCTGCTGCATAGCATCCAGGGATATCTGTCATCAAGTTATAATCTACCCATAGACCTCCCATCGTATAATGTACCGCTGGATAAATCTTCATAGGCATCTCATACGGATTCTCATCTGTAATCTTTTCATACATCTGGAAGAGGTTTCCATACTTAGAGGCCACCACCGCTTTTCCTAATGTCTGGATTTCTTCTGCTGAAGGGGTTTTATTCCCATGCACAAAAGCATCTTCTTTTCCATATCGAGCTATAGCCGATTTGAAATCTAAATAAACGGCTTCTCCTGTTTTATTTACTCCAAAACCTTCATCACATCTTTCTTTAGCTGCTCTAGACGCTACATCTCTAGGTACTAAGTTTCCGAATGCCGGGTATCTTCTTTCTAGGTAATAATCTCTGTCTTCTTCAGCAATGTCTCTTCCCTGAAGTGTCCCTGCCTGAATAGCCTTTGCGTCTGCTAGCTTAGCCGGAACCCAAATTCTGCCATCGTTCCTTAACGACTCACTCATAAGCGTAAGCTTAGACTGGAATCCTCCTGAAACTGGAATACATGTGGGGTGAATCTGCGTAAAACACGGATTAGCCATGTGTGCTCCTTTCTTATGGGCTTTCCATGCCGCGGTTACGTTAGAACCCATAGCATTGGTAGAAAGAAAGAATACGTTTCCATACCCTCCTGAAGCTATTACAACTGCATGAGCAGAGTGTCTTTGGATTTCTCCAGTGACCAAGTTTCGAGCAATAATCCCTCTGGCTTTTCCGTCAACCTTTACTAGGTCTAGCATCTCGTGACGGTTATGCATCTCTACTTTTCCTTTGGCTATCTGACGAGAAAGTGCCGAATATGCTCCTAAGAGTAACTGCTGGCCTGTCTGCCCTTTGGCGTAGAATGTTCTACTTACGAGAACTCCACCAAAAGAACGGTTGTCTAACAATCCACCATAATCTCTAGCGAAGGGAACTCCCTGTGCTACACACTGGTCGATGATATTGGCAGAAACCTCAGCTAATCTATAAACGTTAGCTTCTCTAGAACGGTAATCCCCTCCTTTTACAGTATCATAAAATAATCTGTATGTAGAATCCCCATCTCCTTGGTAATTTTTAGCTGCGTTAATTCCCCCTTGAGCTGCTATACTGTGCGCTCTTCTTGGAGAATCTTGGAAACAGAATGTTTTCACATTATACCCAAGCTCTGCTAAAGATGCTGAAGCAGATGCTCCCGCTAAACCTGTTCCTACTACTATAACATCTATGTTACGTTTGTTGGCTGGGTTAACTAGGTCAATTTCGTTTTTATAATTAGTCCACTTGTCTTTTAAAGGACCTTCTGGAATTTTAGAATCTAGTACCATCTAATTTGTCTTTTATAAGTGGTTATTAAAGTTGTGTTACGTAATGGTAAGCTGCTATGAATATGAATCCAAGAGGAACCAATACAGAATAAGCTACTCCAATTTTCTTGATTATCGGAGTGTATTTTTTGCTACGCGCTCCCATAGACTGCCAAGCAGATTCAAACCCGTGGTTTAAATGCAGTGCTAGGAAGATAAATGAAACTACATAAAGAATCATTCTAGGAAGGTCTCCAGCGAATTTATGTCTCAGCTCTTCATAAAATCTAAACCCTGATTCAGATTCTCCATTTACAATGAAGCTGTCTTTTCCTTCAATAAATTTGTGAGTGATCTCATGTATCCAGAAATCATAAAAGTGAAGCCCTAAGAATAAAAGGATCACTACTCCTGAGATAATCATGTTCCGACTCATCCATGAGGCATTTGCACTTCCTTTATACTTTGCATACTTCACCTCTCTAGAAGTCCAGTTTTTATACTCTAGTATGAAACCCACTATAAAATGAAAACACACGCCAAAAATTAACACAGGCTGCAGGACGAACTGCACCAATGGATTGGTCCCCATAAAGTCAGAAACTTCATTAAACGCATCGGGGCTGAGCACGGATAACATATTGATAGACATATGCTGTAACAGAAATACGATAAGGAATAATGCCGAAAGTGCCATAGCGAACTTTCTAGCGATTGATGAACTCAACAGACCTTTACTAGCCATTAAACAGTGCTTTTTTTGGTTTACGTGCAAATGTAGAGTCCAAACGATTGCGGACAAAGGATTTCTACTATTTAGAATCGATATGTTATAAAGATATCTTGATTTTGTGATTTCTATATTTAGGGGAACTGACTCTTTCCTGAGAGCTCTGCTACCCGGTCATAAAAGACCAACAATTTTGTTGGCACAAAATGAATGAAAAGCACCAGAGTTTTTAAAATTATCTAGATCCTCGACTATAAAATGACCTTTATAGCACAAAATAAATTCAAGTGATTATTTCATTTTAACAGTCCCTTTCAGTCTATTCATAGTCCACTAATCAGAAAACATAAACTGAGTACAAGAACACCACCAACCCACAGATTGTGGTGAGATTTTCTAAATCCTCCCAACCCTCTAGGATTAACCTAATTAACTATTAAAGATTCCTCATACTCCTTTACCTTCATCTCATCCAACACTTCTTGGAAAAAGGCGGTTACCAACATAAGCTTGGCATTTTCTCTAGCATTGTTTTACCTAATGGCCCGAGGAATTGCTAGAGAA
>LAQC01000007.1:0-14497 GCA_000981645.1 Cryomorphaceae bacterium ASP10-05a
CATTTACTAGACAAGCAGCATTTGGATCACAAGTAGCATTCGGATCGTAATTACATGCATTTGAATCTAGACATCCTGCAGTTTCTGTTCCGCCGCAGTTACCACAAGCATCTAATTGAAGACAAGTGTTATCATCTTCATCGGCAAGCGGGTTATAATTACATGCATTTTCATCGATACAACCTAGAACACTATAAATACAAGTAGACTGGTCATCACTACAAGTAACACCAGTCTGGAAATTAGCTGCTTCTGAATCTGAACAACCACCTTGGTTCTTAGTTATCGAAATAGAACTAGTTTGTTCAAAACATCCTGAAAAAGTAGAAGTGTTTAAGCCTGTTAGATCGGCATCATTATCAAATGTATACCTCGTAATTAAACAGACTCCAGCTTGAAGAGGTTCGAAATTAATCAGATTACTTTCTTGAGAAAGGAGTACCGTTCCATCTGAGCTAGTCAAAATATAAAGGTGATTAGGTCCTTCGGAGAAGCCACTTCCTACAGTCAGCTCATCAGGAACTCCGTCACCTACACAGTATGTGTTAGTCTGACCTGAAAGGCTAATAACCCCAGCATTTAAGACAACACAAGAGTCGTCTTCTATAGTTGCGGTATCGACATAGTTACATGCATCTGGATTTGTACAGCCATAACAGGTTACGAAATCACAAGTTTCAGGGGCAGGAATAGTATTTTGAGAATCATAATTACATGCGTTTAATTCTGTACATCCTGTGCATGTGCTATCGTCTCCACCACAGACTCCACAATTATCAAAATCAACACAAGAGTTGTTTTCAATCGTGGCAAATGGATTGTAATTGCATGCTGTATCATCCGTACATCCTTCTATATCTAGGATTGGATAAGTTAGTCCAAGACCAGGAGAAGTACAGTTAGTATAAGGAACTTCACCTTGGTCCTCGGGGAATATTCCTAAATTAACATTGAAGGAAAAATCACCATCTGTAGTGAATTGGCCTATGCAAATAGAGTTGTTGACTCCTGTTCCAATGGAATTAGACGAACCGGGTAAAGCGAACCAACTACTTCCGTTAAAGCCTGAGATACTTATGTTTCCTCCGGCTGAAAAAGTAGGTTCCCAAATGTCTAAAGGGTCAGTAGAGCCATTTATAATAGTTGTAGAACCACCGGCTAAGGGAACTCTTCCAGTAGGGTCTTCAATTCTAGGGATTCCAACAGATGCATCAGTAACATTCCCTATGGTTACAAAACTGGTGTATTCCAGTTCAGGAATGAAAGGTAGAAGAAATTCAGAAAGTGAAGATGCAGTGTTGCCTGAAGCAAAACTATTCTTATAAAAGCTAGTTGATGTAGATATGTCTAATGGACATGTCTGTGATCCTATTATGGTTAGCAGTCTGTCTGTAGGGTTAGTAGTTTGAGCATAAATTCTATATGTAGAGAATCCATCAAAATCTGTAGTTCCAATAGTCCCAGATAGAGGATGAGTTTCTACGTAAACACCGTCCAGTTGAGAGAATCCTGTTACGCAGCAAAGTACTAACAAAACCGATAATAGTTTGTTTTTCATGGTTGATTTTGATTAAGGTAAATCTAGTGTCAAATATATAGAATTTAGATTTAACACGACCAATCATTTCAAACTATCGACAAATACAGTGAGGGTGGGGTTTTAGGGGCTTTCTTGTTATTTCTTTAGGCCTATTTCTTTTAGTCTTTGGTCTAGAAATTCTCCTGCACTGATAGGTGAGTAATTAGGAGTCTGGTTTTTTTCTATACAATTCTCAAGGCAGTCTAACCTCATATCACTTCTAGGGTGCAAGAAAAAAGGGATAGAGAAACGACTAGTTCCCCATTTTTCTCTAGGTGGGTTTACTACTCTATGAGTCGTGCTTTTGAGACGGTCGTTAGTTAGCCTTTGTAGCATGTCACCCACATTCACTACTATTCTATCTGGCAATGCTGTTACAGCTACCCACTCGTTATCTTTGTTTAGAACTTCTAATCCATCTGCAGAAGCTCCAATAAGAAGAGTGATAAGATTAATATCTTCATGTTGACCTGCTCTTACAGCTGATTTAGGCTCGTTAGTTATTGGAGGGTAATGAATAGGTCTAAGTATGCTATTACCATTGTGAATTTTACCATCAAAGAAAGATTCGTCTAATCCAAGAAAAATCGCAATAGCTCTAAGCATATGTTTCCCCGTAGTCTCAAGTGATTTGTATGCTTTTAAGCCTACTTCATGAAACTCAGGCGTTTCTTTTGTGAAAACATTATCAGGATATTGAGATTTTATAGGGTCACCATCTACGACTTCCTGTCCGAAATGCCAAAACTCTTTTAAATCTCCAGCACTTGAATCTTTGGCATGCTCTCTTCCAAAAGAAATATATCCCCTCTGACCCGCTAAACCTGCTATTTCATATGAGGTTTTCACTTCCTGGGATAAGCTAAAGAAGTTTTTCACTTCTGTATATAACGTGCTTATTTCAAGATCAGAAATCAGATGGTTTTTCACTGCTACGAAGCCAATGTCTTCATATGCTCTTCCCAACTGATTAACGAACTCACTTTTTTCAGAGTCAGTTCCATTTAAAAAAAGGTTTAAATCTACAGTTGGTATTCCCTCAAGGTAATCGCTCATTTTTCTTCAGTTATTTTTTAAATACAGATTCTATGTTTTCAAAAGACTTAAATTCAATGATGTGACCATCATCATCTTTTATCATTAGTGTCATTTGTTCTCCTGTTTCTCCAGGAAACACCTTCTGAGGTTCTACCACGAAAGCTATTTTTTCTTCTAAAAGTTTATCTTTTAAACCATGCCATTTCTCCCATTCTAGGATAACACCAAAATGGTTAGCAGGGAACATTGTCTTAGGATGGAAGTAATTAGGGGTCATCACTTGTTTAGAGCTCACAAATTGGATGGTGAGCTGATGACCAAAAAAGTTATAGTCTACCCATGTGCTTCCAGACCTTCCCTCTTCACACCTTAAAACCTCACTGTAAAATTTCTTTGCCTTTTCTAAATCTCTAGTGGCAAATGCTAAATGAAACTTTCCTCCCATAATTGCACGTTTATTTTCAAGTACAATACTTGAGCTATAAAAGTATATAAAAATAGATAAAAGTCACGCTGATATTTCCAATATCCTGCCTTGAATTATTTTATACTGAATCCTACAGTAGAATATCTTTTAGTAGCTACCTTTTCTATTTTCTCTTCTAAAATCATCGACTGGCCAGTTTTTGAATCTGCCACTTGTTTCATATTTTTCACTTCTCCAAAGGGAATGTTAAGTACAGTTAACTTTTCTTTTAGATAGTGCTCTTTATAAGTAACGAAAGCAACTTTCAGTAACTCTGTCAACTCATCTAAATGAATTAGTCTACTCTGGTTATTCGTGAATTTTTCGTTAGTGATTAATTCCGTTAAATTTAATACTGAACATAGATTTTCGAATTGACTTTGACTTCCTATGGCTAAAACTATTTCTGTTCCTTCTATAGATTTAAATACTTCCCCGTATAAAGCTATGTTTGGATGGCGACTCCCTATGCGCTCAGCAGTAATGTTATTCATTAAATAGTTAGACCCTTGGTTTACCAGTGCGCTGATAGCGGACCTTTCTAAATTCACCTCCACTAGAGCACCTTTTTTAGTTTTTTCTCTGCGTAGCAATGCCGCTAAAATTCCACTTCTTAATTGGTGGCCAGCCAGCACATCCATTAGTGCTACAGGCATTTTTGTAGGAGGGGAGTCTTTTTGGCCATTCATAGACATAAAGCCACATTCTGCTTGAATAACTACGTCATATGCTACTCTGTTATCTTGGTTTTCGAAACCTGAAAGTTTGGCATAGATGATTTTAGGGTTGATTACTTTTACTCGTCCATAATCTAGCGCAAATTTATAATCGTCTCCTTTTTTAAAATTAGAAATTACCACATCTGCGGTTTTAAGAAGCTCGTAAGTCTTATTGATGTCATTCATTTTCGTGAGGTCCAAAAACCTGACCTCTTTCTTATAATTGATAGCTGAATAATATGCTGAAATTTCGGTATCCTTATTCTCTTTAGGATGCTTCCATCCTCTGGTAACATCTCCATTGGTCGCTGAGTTTTCGATTTTTATCACTTTAGCGCCAAGTTCTGAAAACATCATTCCAGCATAAGGACCTGCTAAAACACTGCTGAGTTCTATTATTGTGTATCCTTCAAAGACATTATCCATTTTGCGAAGATAATTATTGCTACGCGCTAAAATACCTCACGATATAAAATGACATAAGATTTCCTTAACAGAGATTAATCAGCTATATTTATAGCAACCTATTTTAATAAAAGAACCTAATGAAGAACCTACTCTTAACAGTATTGGCTGGTGTTTTAACGTTTAACAGTTTTTCGCAAATCCCTTGTTTAGGAGGACTGGCTGGAGGTTATCCATGTGAAAATGTGGATTTACTAGCTCATTTAACCTCTGCTCAATTAGGAGGTGGTGAAATGAATGACATTTGGGGATGGACAGATCCAAATGGAGGAAACGAGTATGTGATGATAGGCAGAGATGCAGGAACTTCATTCGTAGATATTTCTGATCCGTTAGATCCAATTTATTTAGGAGTACTCCCTTCACATACATCTAATTCTATTTGGAGAGATATAAAAGTATATCAGAATCATGCGTTTATAGTAAGTGAGGCTAATTCTCACGGAATGCAGGTCTTCGACTTAACACAATTATCTTCAGTAACAGGAGCTCCAGTGGTATTCTCAGAAACGGCATTTTACGGAAGTTTCGGGAGGTGCCATAACATCGTAATAAACGAAGCGTCTGGATTTGCTTATGCTGTAGGCAGTAATACCGCTGGCGGTGGATTGCATGTTATAGATATTTCAACTCCTACTAGTCCAGTAATAGCAGGACTTTTCTCTGGAGAAGGATATACACATGACGCTCAAGTAGTGAATTATATAGGTCCAGATACTGATTATGCTGGCGCAGAGGTAGCTTTTGCTTGTAATGAAGATAACATAGCCATTATAGATGTTACTGATAAAACAGATATTCAAGGAATTAGTTTGGCCACATATCCTAACACATTTTATACTCACCAGGGATGGCTTACAGAGGACCATAAGTATTTTTTGGCTAATGATGAATTAGATGAAATAAATGGAACTGGTAACACTCGTACATTTATTTTCGATGTTCAAAACCTAGATGCACCTTTTCTTTTGGGAACATATACTCATTCAACTGCGGCTATTGATCATAATTTATATGTGCATGAAGGGTATGTTTATGAATCTAATTATAGAGCTGGATTAAGAATATTAGAATCTTCGGATATTGCTAGTGGCAACTTGTCTGAAGTAGCCTTCTTCGACGTTTATCCGGCTAGTAATTCTGCTCAGTTTAATGGTTCATGGAGTAACTATCCGTTTTTTAGTTCTGGTGTAGTAGCTGTAAGTCATATAGAACAAGGTTTGTTTTTACTCAAGCCAGATATTAAAACATTTTATGCAGATGCGGATAGTGATGGTTTTGGAGATCCTTTGGTTTCGTTAGAGGGTTTCACATCTCCAAGTGGTTATGTGGATAATAACCTGGATTGTGACGATACATTAACTACGGTTTACATTGGTGCTCCAGGTACTGGAGAAAACATAGATAATAACTGTGATGGAGAAGTTTTAGGAGCAGAGCTAACCGCTCAGTGCGTGGCAGATTTCAATAATGATGGAACTAGAAATATTTTAGACTTATCTTCTCTTTTAGGTGCTTTTGGCTGTATCACTGATTGTTCTGTAGATGCAAATGATGATGGATTTACCAATGTTTTAGACCTTTCAGTTTTCTTAGGCGTATTCGGAGTGGATTGTGAATAGTGATTACTCTTCTACCAATTGTTTCTGATAGAGCTCATGATAATATCCTTTTTTATCTATGAGGTCTTGATGACTTCCATGTTCGATTATTTGACCTTTATCTAATACTAAAATATGGTCAGCTCCTAGAATGGAGCTAATTCTGTGGCTTATTATTATGCTTGTTTTCCCCTTCATTATCTGGTTCAGACTACGAAGGATTTTATCTTCTGTCTCAGTATCGACGGCACTTAGACAGTCATCAAAAATCAATATTTCTGGACTTTTAATAATAGCTCTAGCAATAGATATTCGTTGCTTCTGTCCTCCAGATAGGTTAATTCCACGCTCACCTAAAACAGTATCGAACTTCTCAGGGAATTCCATGACGTTGTCATAAATATCAGCTTGCTTAGCAGCTTCGATTATCTGTTCCTCTGTCAATCGTTCATCACTAAATGAGATGTTATTTTTAATAGAATCTGAGAATAAGAAAACATCTTGAGGAACTGTTCCTATGCTGTTTCTCAGACTTTCTAAATGTACGTTTTGTATCGTTCTATTGTCTATTTTGATGGTGCCGGAGGTTACGTCATACTGCCTAGAGATTAAATTGGCGATGGTAGATTTGCCGCTTCCTGTTCTCCCTGTGACCCCTAAAGTTTGGCCAGTTTTAAGGTTGAAATTTATGCGTTGCAACGCCTCAATTCCAGTGTCTGGGTATGTAAAACTAACATCTTCGAATGAAATATTACCTGTGATTTTTTCATCTCCGCTTACTGTAGATTTAATTTCAGGCTCTTCTCTTAAAAAGTCATTTATTCTCTTCTGAGAGGCTTCTGCTTTATTAACTAGTGATGTTACCCAGCCCACTGATGCGAAAGGCCACGTGAGCATATTGACGTAAATAATAAATTGGATGATATCTCCTTTATCGAATCCATTCCCAACGATGGCTTCTACACTTCCGAGGTAAATAGCTAAAACAGTGCTTAGACCTACAAGCATGATAATAAGCGGCATGAAAAGCGCTTCTATTTTTATTAAAGAAAGAATAAGCGTCTTATACGAATCACTTTCGTTTCTGAAAAAGTTCATATAGGCATTCTCTCTGTTGTAAGCCTTTAACACACGTATTCCACTTGTGGTTTCTTGGACGAATGAACTTAATTCGCTTTGTTTCTCTTGTACTCGTTCACTTTTCTTATTGATTAAGGTGCTTACGTAGTAAATACTAATAGATAATATGGGAAGGGGCAGTAAAGTATATAAGGTCAGCTTTACGCTTATAGAACACATGGCATATAGAACAAACCCGATTAAAAAAGCCAGACTTAGGGTGTACATAACTGCTGGACCCAGATACATCCTTACTTTAGAAACATCTTCGCTTATTCTATTCATTAAATCCCCAGTATTATTTCGTTTAAAAAAAGAAAGGGATAATTCCTGGTACTGCTGATAGATTTGGTTTTTGAGGTCATACTCTATTCTTCTGCTCATAATAATGAGTGTTACCCTTGTGAAGAATAAGAATATTCCTTGAATAATAAAAATAACAGCAAATAGAACAGCTAGCAGGAGGATTACGTACCTAGTAGTTTTGGCTTGTTCTTCTTTGTTTGCATTAGTCTGTTCTACACTTGTTAATCCTATCTCATTTAACCAACGAATACTTTCTGGAAGAGGAGGGGAAGCGGTATCGTTTTTCACAGCATCCAACGAATTCTCTATGTAGTCTACACCTTCATTAAATAGCGTGGGGGCATAAACTTTAAAGTAAGTAGTTAACACTATGAAAAACAGTCCGATGATTAAGTGCCACTTGTACTTAAAGAAATATTTATTTAGATATTTTAGTTCCTTCATTTGAAAGGTCAAACTTAGTGTTTAATGGGTAGAAAATTAGAATTTAAAGTTCCACGTTATGCTCGGCAGGATAGGGAAAAGACTCACTTGTCGTGCCGTAATTTTCACCTCTCCGTTAAGAACATTTCCTTCATTAGCATAATATATAAAGAAAGGATTTTGACGGTTGTACACATTGTAAATACTGAAACTCCAACTACCTTGAATAGTTTTTGGCCTTCGTTTTTCATTACCGTTTTCATCAGTAGATTTTTTAAATTTCTCTGAGTATCTAACGGCAGATAGGTCTAGCCTATGAAAACTGGGCAGTCTGTAACTATTTCTTTCCGCATATTCAAACACGGTACTTTCTTCTAAAATATACCAGCTAACGGGAGGGGTGAAAGTATTTCCGGTGCTGTAAACAAAAGCCGCTGAAAATGTCCATTTATCAGAAAGTTCAAAATTAGATACGGCACTAAAATCATGACGTCTATCATATTTAGCAGGAAATGTTTTCCCGCTGTTAAGTGATTCGAAGTCTCGGTCTGTTTTACTCCATGTATACCCAATCCATCCATTTAGCTTTCCTTTATTCTTCTTTACGAATAACTCTAATCCATAACTAGTTCCATCTCCAAAAGTTAGCTGAGAGTCTATGTTGTTATTGATATTGTCTTCGGGCCGTGCACCTTCTTTATACTCTACCAGATTTTTCATGGTTTTGTAGTATATCTCACCGCTCGCCTCATATTTACTTTCAGAAAAATCTCTGTAGTAGCCCAATGCGTATAGAATTCCTTCTTGAGGTTTTATTAGCTCTGTAGAGGGCAACCAAGTGTCTGTGGGGAGTGTCAGTGCACTGAATGAAGCTAGGTGAACGTACTGGAAATTACGAGTAATGCCTGATTTAATACTGCTTTTAGAGTTTAATTGATAACGTGCAGAAAAACGAGGTTCTAACCCTGCGTATTCAGCTACAGTTTCATTCGATTCATAAAAGGTGGTTTCTCTATTCTCAGAAGGATTGTCAGAATTATATCTTTTAAATGGACCTTTCTGTATATACGCAGAAGCACGCAGCCCGGCACTTAGCTTGATTTTATCTGAAAGATCCCATTCATCGTTTACATAAAGTCCATATTCTCGGCTGCGAATGTTTTGGGGATTCCCTGTATTGAACTCTGTGTCTCCTGAGCTTACTTCTACTGTACTCGGGGAGAAAGTGTGATTAATATACTCTGCTCCGAACTTTACCTTGTGTCGTGAATTCGGAAAATAGCTAAAACCTACCTTGCTGCTAATATCTTTTATTCCTGAGAGAAGCTTAAACTTAAAGTCGTCTTGGTCTCCTATAAATTCGAATTTGAAGTCTGAATAAGTGACTATGGCATTGGCGACTAACTTCCCTCCAAATTGATGATTCCACCTAAATGAGCCTGTCGTATTTCCCCAGAGAATGTTTGAGCCAAACCCCGCGTCAGGACTAGCGAATCCAAACACATCTTTTCCGAAGTATCCGCTTAAATATATTTGATCTTTTTTACTGAGCTTATAATTTAATTTGGCATTTAAGTCGTAAAAGTAGTAATCACTTTCTCTAGCTTGTGATCCTTCTTTGGCAAATGGTTTTACTAAAACATCTGCATAAGTTCTTCTGCCTGAAATAATAAAAGATGAAGTATCCTTTTTGATTGGGCCTTCGAGTGTTAGCCGGCTGGAAATCAATCCGACACCACCTTCTCCTCGGAATTCCTTATTATTTCCTTCTTTTAGAGAAATGTCAAGAACAGAGGATAATCTACCTCCGTACTGAGCAGGCATACCTCCTTTTATGAGCTCTACATTTTTAACGGCATCTGCATTAAAAACAGAGAAAAATCCAAGTAGATGAGAAGCGTTATAGACTGTCGCATTGTCTAAAAGTATAAGGTTTTGATCTGCACTTCCTCCTCTGACATAAAATCCAGAATTTCCTTCGCCATTGGCTTGAACTCCAGGTAGGAATTGAATGATTTTTAATATATCTACCTCACCTAAGAAAGCAGGGAGTGTTTTTATTTTTTCTAATTCCAGAGAAATAGTGCCCATTTCTCCACTTTGGGTGTTTTTATTTTTTTCTGCATCGATAGTGGCTTCTTGAAGAAGGAGAAGACTCTTTAACTCGAGATCTAGTCTTACATCTTCTGTGAGATTTATCTGTTTAGAAACTGACTGGTATCCAACATAGCTAAACTCGAGATAGTGAACTCCTTCGGTCAGAGTAATGGAATAAAAGCCATAAACATCACTCGTCGAGGTCGAATTATTAGTAGAGTAAACATTAGCGCCAATCAGGTACTCACCGGAATTATAATCGGTAATGTTTCCAGAGATAGTGTGGTTTTGAGCACTGGAGCTGCAAATAAATAGTAAACAATTTATTAAAAGGGAGGTTTTTAACCACGGTAACTTCATAACAGCCAAATATAATATGAGTAGTTTTTACTTGGAACAAAAGTCTGTGTTTTAGCGTATATGTGGTCACCAAAGTATTACACTATGAAATTTCACTTAGCATTTGTCTTTCTTCTTATGTCTTTAATGTCTATTTGTCAGGAAGATAAGTCTGATTATCTAGACATGTATTTGGATGTTACAGAGAAAAGAGATGCCATTTATCAGCGAGTTCTAACACCGCTAGATGAAAGTGTTTTCGGTGCAGAGATAGTGTCATTAAATGGAATGGTAAAGGCCAAAGGAGTATACTTTCTTGAAGACGGAGAGTTAATTCCTAATGGAAGTTTCGTTTTCTTCCATCCCAATGGGAAAAAAGAGTCAGAAGGAAGGTATAAGATGGGGTACAAAGTAGATGCTTGGAAAAGATATGACTCTACAGGAACAGAAAAAACTTCAAAGTACTATCAATCCGATTTAGGTAACCTGATACAATCTATTTCAGAATAACAGTAGAAATCTTTTTTAAGGTCTAAATTTGGCCTTGTGTTGAGAATAAAATACTTCATCGTTGTTTTTCTTATAGGACTGTTTTTTGCGCATTGCCATGGGCCAAGTGAAACGTCTAACAAAAAAATATTTCGATACAATGAAACTGCTGGTGTAAATACTTTGGATCCAGCTAATGCCCGTTATCTCGAGGATATGAGGGTTATTAATCAAATTTATGACGGCCTGCTATATCTGGATGACTCTATGAAGATTCAGCCATGCATAGCAGATAGTTACTCTATTTCTGAAGACGGTCTTACTTATACATTTTATCTTAAAAATGAAGTTCTTTTTTCTCCACATGAATCATTTCCTAATGAATCTTCTAGGATTATAAACGCAGAAGATTTTGTGTACAGTTTTAATCGCATCCTTGACCCGAAAGTGGCTTCTCCAGGGATGTGGATTTTTAATCAAGTTCAAAAAGAAAACGGTTTCGTAGCTTTAGATAGTCATACGCTTCAAATAAATTTAACTCAACCTTTTCCAGCTTTTCTTGGAATACTTACCATGCAGTATTGCAATGCGGTACCTGAAGAAGTCGTGAAGTTTTATGGGAATGAATTCAGGAGTAACCCAATAGGTAGCGGTCCATTTAAGCTTGGTTTTTGGCTGGAAGGAGTGAGTTTGGTGCTTCATAAAAGCGAGACGTATTGGAGAACAAATGAAAAAGGAGAAAAACTTCCCCTTTTGGATGCCGTTAGAGTAGACTTTGTTAGAGATAAGTCCACAATGTTTTTAGATTTTTTAAAAGGGAAATATGATTTCATTAGCGGGTTAGACCCTAGCTATAAAGATGAACTTCTAACTTTTAATGGAGAGTTGAATGAAGCGTATAGCTCATCTGTAAGTTTCCAGAAAGCTCCTTTTATAAAAACTGATTATATTGGGTTTTTGGTAGATAAAGACATTCTTCCAGCTGATTCTCCACTAAGGGTGAAGAAATTTAGGCAGGCGTTGAACTTTTCTGTAAACAGAAAAAAACTAGCTAAATACTTAAGGAATAACTCTGTGTTTCCAGCAAGTAATGGCTTCCTTCCAAAAGGTTTTGAAGCTCATGGATTTCACCTTCATGAAGGATATAGTTATAATTTAGAAAAAGCTAAAAATCTTCTGGATGAGTCTAATGTGGATTTGAGCATACCTTTAATTATTAGCACCACATCGGAGTATGTAGACATTTGTGAGTATCTCCAATATCAGTGGGAGCAGCTAGGTTTAAAAGTTAAGGTAGAGGTGTTGCAAAGTTCAAATCACAGAGATTTAGTGGCTAACTCGAAGATAGAAGTATTTAGGAAAAGTTGGTTAGCTGATTATTCCGATGAGGAGAACTTTCTAGGACTCTTTTACTCGAATAATTTTAGTCCAGGCGGGCCTAATTACACTCATTTTTCCAATAGTCAATTTGATTCATTGTTCGAAAAGGCTCTTCTTACACCAGAATATTTTGAACGTAAAGTGCTCTATGGCCAGATGGATAGCCTGCTGTTGGATGAAGCTCCGGTGGTTCCTTTGTTTTATGATCAGGTATCACACTTTTTAAGTAAGAATATTTCTAATTTCGGGACTAATCCCGTTAATATGCTAGATTTTTCTGAAGTTGAAAAACGTAATTAAGAGACATTCCCTCTTTCTTTTGGGCACTATTTTTCTCTTTCTGCGCAACCTTTCTTATCTTTAGAAAGTCTATTAACCAAGAACGAAAAATTAGTGAACGAAGCTCAAATCATAGAAGGTTGTATTAAGAAAGAGAGAAAGGCACAGGATGCTTTTTTCACTACTTATAACGGACTGTTATTTGGAGTTTGCTTACGATACACAAAGAACAGGTTCGAGGCAGAAGATGTACTTCAAGAAGGGTTAGTTAAGATTTACAAAAACATGCATATGTATAGTGAAGGTAGGTCTTTCGAAGGGTGGATAAGGAGGATTATGATTAACACTGCCATTACTTACTACAGAAAAATGAAAAAGCATGCTTATCATGCTGATATAAGTGATATAGGAGTGGCCTCATCTGAAAGTGAACTCTTCACAGAGTGTGAGTTTACCAAAGAGGAATTATTGAATACGATAAACGAGCTTCCTACTGGTTACAGAACAGTGTTTAACCTTTATGTGATAGAAGGGTATAAGCATAAAGAAATAGCAGAACAGTTAGGGGTAGATATTAACACATCGAAATCTCAATTAAGTAGAGCGAAAAAGCTTCTTCAAACAAAGTTAAATGAACTTTCGAGAATTAAGATTCCATTAGAAATAGAATGAAAAAAGACGATAACATAACCCAGCTTTATAAAGATGCTTTTAGTGACTTTTCTGTCAGCGCTCCTGAGAGTGTGTATAAGAAAGTTCAGATTGACCTAGGGAGAATGAGTTTACTAACTTGGGACCCTACACGACTTAATGTGTTCTATTTAGCTCTCATGTCAGGTTTGGTAGCATTGGCTATCTTAGGAGTCTACCCTAATGAAACGGCAGAGGTAAACGTTACACCAAATATTATTTCCAATACTGCGTCTGTTTTACCAGATGACCCGATTCAAGAAAATGAACTTATTGCAACAATTCAACCTTCTAAAGAGTTAGAAAAAGCAGAGGTTGTTCAGTCTGTTCTCACGGAAAAAGCAGTGAATAGAATGGCAATTACTAACATTACCCCCGAAATAAATTTGCCGATAGAGCTAGTGGATGAATTAGAAGAGATTTTAATAGTTGAAGAATTTGAATTCGTTGAAGAATTAGAAAATAGTCTAGAAACTATTAAGGATAAAACCATAGCCGAGGAGACAGAAGTAGATGTTAGAGAAAAAATTTCACTTAGTAACTCTAGAGTTGAACCGGCAAATGAGTTTATGAGGCTTTTATCTTTAGATAGTGATAAGAAAGGGGCTCTTACCATAAGCACTAAGAAAAAATAATAGATATTTAGCAGAATTTTAAACATTCGATTATTTGGTGAAGCAGCACATTGAAAATATAATAGCTCTGATAGAGCGAATTAAGAAAACTATCCTGGTGATGGTTTTTTTTAGTTTATCTAACTTTTTATTTGCAGGAGTAGAATTAGAGAAGGATACTATAATTATAGATGGAATTACTATAGAGATTCAGGTAGTGGAGGAGGTGTTAGAAGACTCCCAATCGCTAGGGTTAGAAGAGGATTCCATGACCAAAGAAAAAAAACCTCTTTCTCTAACTGTTTCTTTTAACCAAGGGATTAGTTTTAACTCTGTTGAAGCATCTGACACATATACTTCCTTAGATGAATTTATAGAGAGTAATCCTGTTACAGGTAAATACTCCTCTGTCTCAGTAAGGGCGATAGTTTTAGATAGAAATAGATTTTCAGTAAGCGCTGGATTGAATTATACTTCTTGGAGTCAAGATTATTTTAGACTGAATGATCAATTAGATGACAGTCTAAATGATTTTTATTCTCCTTTCAAAGGAGAGTTTTGTCAGGCAACCCTTATTAGAACAGAGTTTGGAGAGGAGCGTGATACCTTGGCCTTAACTATAATATCAGACGAATATCGGCAGTCTTATTTGGAGTTATCTTTAGGTTTGAATTATAATTTATTAAATCCCAAAAAGAAATCTTCTCTGAGACTAGGCGCTTTACTTATTCCTGGGCTGTTAATAGGTTCTAATAATTCAACTATTTCTACATTGAAGGGAAAAGAGTTAATTGAGCATAGCACGAGTGATTTGAATGAAAGCGCTGTAAACCTCTCTGTTCAAGGAGGTGTAAGCTTTGAGATTCCTTTAAGTTCCAATGTAGGATTTTTCG
>LAQC01000007.1:14531-24202 GCA_000981645.1 Cryomorphaceae bacterium ASP10-05a
TTTTAAGTCCTACAATAAGCTTTAAATAATCCCGTCTTATTAATAGAGATTCATTCTCGCTTTCTAAAAACTCGTAAACCTGCAAAGTTTCACAGAGCTTAGAAAATCATAATTAGTTGTTTTGGTTAAGGTAGTTAAGCTCTCAAGCGTGAGGGCTTAACTTATTCCCATGTTTTCCACATATTTTTTTGAAAAAGAGACATTGAAATTTTGCCTAGACCAAGTTAATCCTCTATTTTTACGTGTTATAGAATGAAAACAACACTTCTCATATTAGTAGCGATATTTTCTACACTGATTGGATTTGGTCAAAATTTAATACCGAACCCTAGTTTTGAATTATACAGCGCTCTTCCTAATGATTTAGGCCAGTTTGCTTTGTGTGACCAATGGACTAATTGTTCTAGCTCAGATTCAGACCCAGACTTTTATCATACAAACGCCTCATTATTGGGTGATTTGCCTATAACGAGTGTCGCTGAAGTTTTTCCGTATTCAGGAAATGCATTAATGGGATTTGTAGCTGCTGGAAAAAACGGATCTAATTATAGAGAGTATCTATCAGTGAAGCTTTCAAGTCCAACAATTCCAGGAAGCAAGTATAACGTATCATTTAACATTACCAATGGAGAGGTTTATAACTATTCACTTTCAGGATTGGGAGTTTCTCAGCTAGGAGTCTGTCTGAGTAATACCCAACTTACACAAACAAGTAATGAACCTATAAGTGCCACTCCATACTTTGAATCCTTTGAGGTGATTTACGACAAAGGCTGGGAAAAAGTATCGTTTAGTTTTATAGCCAACTCCTCCTTAGAATGGTTAACTCTGGGGGTTTTCAATGACGATTCTGACTTAGATATTGAGTTTATGGAAGGAAACTCCAGCTTAGCTGATTATGCTTATTATTTTGTAGACAATTTCTCTATGGAAAACATTCCGTTAGAATTTTTGCAAGTTGAAGATGATCGAGATATTGCGAGTGATATAGAACCAGAAGCGGACAGTGAATTCCCCTTCTTTGTTCCAAATGCATTTACACCTGATGGCAATGGAAATAATGATACATTTTCAATAATAGTAGGACAGAAAAACATTGACTTCACTATCACTGTCTTTGACAGATGGGGAAAACAGATTTACTATGCAAAAAATGGAAATCCAGAATGGGATGGTAAATGCAGCGGAAAATCTTGTCCGAACGGCATATATGTTTGGCGTGTTAAGTACTCTAAAAAAGACAAAGAAGGAAATGAGATTTCCGCTGAAGAATCAGGCACTATTCATTTGATAAGATAGTTTTATCCTTTCCACTAATCATTCGATTATTTTTGTCGAATGAATTATTCAGTAAACCTTAAAGATTTACCGATTTTTAAAAAAATCATTGTTGACTATCTTCTTCAAGTTAAGGAAATAGAAGATTTTTCGGAAGGGTTTCCATCTAAGGAAAAGATAGAGTCTATGATGGAAATAAAGTTTCGGTCAGCTGAAATTAGAAAGAGTTTATCCTCATCTATACTTTCCGATTATTCCAATAGCGAAGTCTCCCAGGCAGTTATAGATAACATTAATCTCTTAAGCGATTCTCGAACGTTTACAGTAACTACAGGGCATCAATTAAACTTATTTACGGGTCCGCTATATTTTATTCTTAAGATTGCTCAAACGATAAAACTGGCAACTCAGCTTAAACAACTGTTCCCGGGTTATAGCTTTGTTCCTGTTTACTGGATGGCTAGTGAAGACCATGATTTAGAAGAGATTAATCACATTCATCTTTTTAACCAAAAAAGAGAATGGCAGACTTCTCAAAAAGGAGCTACTGGAAGAATGAATACTCAAGGTATTGATGCTTTAGGTGATAATTTAAAAGGTCTTTTCGAGAATAGCCCAGCTACTAAGAACTTAGTAGAACAGATTACTGAAATTTATAACTCCTCAGAGACCTTGGCAGGGGCCACAAGGAGAATTGTTCATTTGCTCTTTCCTAAGGAAGGAATAGTGGTTATGGACGCTGATAAGTCAGAGTTGAAAAAACACTTCATTCCATTACTTCTAAAGGAGCTTAAGGAGAGCGCTGTGTTTGAAAAGATGAACCGCACTAATAAAGAACTTAAAGGACTGGGGTGTCACGCTCAAGTCAACCCTCGAGAGATTAATTTGTTTTACCTTAAAGACTCTTCAAGAAACCGAATAGTTAGAGAGAAAGATAAATGGAGTGAACTAAATGGAGAACAGTCCTGGAGTTGGGAAGAGTTGGAGTTGGAAGTAAATAATTTTCCTGAAAGGTTTAGTCCTAATGCGGCATTTAGGCCTTTGTACCAGGAGTTTATTCTTCCCAATTTAATGACTGTTGGTGGTCCTGGAGAAGTAGCCTATTGGTTACAGTTAAAATCTGTATTTAGGGAGTTTGAAGTAGACTTTCCTTTTCTTCAATTAAGAAATAGCCATCTATTTTTGTCCAAAAAACAAACAGAGTTATTAGATGAATTCTCTCTTAAAGCGAGTGATTTACTCACTAGAAAAGAAGAGCTGCTAAAATCGGTGGCTGGTGAATTGGTAAAGGTTGATTTGAAAGATGATTCAACAGATATAATAAGCAGGCTAGACGATTTAACCCTTAAAGTGATTAATGAAGACCCTACATTAGAAGGGAAAATGCTAGGTGTTAAGAAGGGTTTAGAAAATTCATTGAACCAAATTCAGAGCAAATTAGAAAAGTCTATTAAATCTAAAAACTCCAATAAGTTCAGTCA
The DNA here is from genome assembly GCA_000981645.1 of Cryomorphaceae bacterium ASP10-05a. Taxonomy (GTDB): domain Bacteria; phylum Bacteroidota; class Bacteroidia; order Flavobacteriales_D; family Sanyastnellaceae; genus ASP10-05a. Next base: position 17,291 of record LAQC01000007.1, read on the forward strand.
GTTAGAAAAGCTCCATGATTCAGTTACTCCAGGAGGAAAGCTAAACGAGAGAACAATCAATTTTTTGAGCCTCCTAAACCATATCAATTTAGAAGGATTTATAGAAGAGATCTCTATTTCAGAAAACGATTTTACTCCTAAGTTGTATGTTCATACTAATGGATAATTAAGCTAAGTGTGTAATCTACACATCCTATTTTTTTAGTAACTTTAAACAGCAATGAACGAAACAAATTTACAAGCCACGTTTGACGAGAATGGGGAAACGATAAGCCCTCAATTATCTGATGAAATAAAGAATTATCTAATCGATATTGACGGAACAGTTACAGAGGATGTTCCGAATGAAGAGCCAGAAAGAATGGTAAGTTGTGAGCCTTTTCCGGATGCTTTAGGTATACTCAATAAGTGGTATGATGAGGGACACGTAATTACTTTTTTCACTTCTAGAACAGAAGAAACTCGTGAGGTAACAGAGGCGTGGTTAGAGAAACATGGATTTAAATATCATGGGTTACTTATGAATAAACCCAGAGGGGGGAATTATCACTGGATAGATAATCACATCGTAAAGGCTACTAGGTTTCAAGGGAAATTTACTGACTTGGTGAAAAAAGAGAAAACTATAGAGGTGTTCAAAAGGTAGTTAAATACCCATTCGTTCCATATAGCGCTGAAGAATTATAGTAGCAGATATTTTATCGACTAATTTTTTATCCCTTCTTTTCATTTTAGGCACACCAGCTTGAATCATAGCTTGCATAGATTCCCTAGAGGTAAAAGATTCATCTTCTCTCTCGATTCTAATTTCAGGATACTTTTTCTCTAAAGACCGGGCAAACTCATTACTCGGTTTAGTGTTATGAGTTTCAGACCCATCGTAGTTGGTCATTTGCCCTACTATAATGGCTTCTACCTTATTCTTAGCTACATATTCTTTTATAAAATTATAGAGTTCTTTAGTATCTACTGCAGTAAGTCCGCTAGCTATTATTTGTAACTCATCTGTCACAGCTATTCCTGTTCTTTTACTTCCGTAGTCTATCGCTAATAATTTTGGCATGTTATTGTTATTGGAAAAGTATATTTGTGCGTTGCAACGCAAATTAAACCATAATCGTAATGGACAGTAGAAAAGAAATTATAAATAAGGCTTGGAAGAATAGAGAGCTTATTAAAAATGAAGAAGTAAAAGGAACTATTCTAGAGGTCATAAACGACTTAGATCTAGGGAAAATAAGAGTAGCAGAGCCAGATGGAGATGATTGGAAAGTGAACGAATGGGTGAAGAAAGCTGTAGTTCTTTACTTTCCAATAGCAGAAATGAAAACGATAGAAGTAGGACCTTTTGAGTTTCATGATAAAATTCCACTGAAGAAAAACTATGCTGAGTTAGGCGTAAGGGTAGTTCCACATGCTATAGCTAGATACGGATCCTTTTTAGAAGCAGGAGTAATCATGATGCCTAGTTATGTAAATATAGGTGCTTATGTAGAGTCGGGGACGATGGTGGATACATGGGCTACAGTAGGTTCATGTGCACAAATAGGAAAGAATGTACATCTTAGTGGTGGAGTGGGAATAGGAGGGGTCTTAGAGCCTCTACAAGCCGCACCAGTAATCATAGAAGATGGGGCGTTTATAGGAAGTAGAAGTATAGTGGTGGAAGGTGTAAGAATAAGAAAAGGGGCTGTATTAGGTGCTAATGTAGTGTTAACCAAGAGCACTCGGATTATAGATGTAACTGGTGAAAAACCGGTTATTTATAGAGGGGAGGTTCCTGAGCGTTCGGTAGTGATTCCGGGGAGTTATGCCAAAGAATTTCCTTCAGGCACTTACAATGTTCCTGCAGCGCTTATCATAGGACAGAGAAAAGAGAGTACAGATTTGAAAACCTCTTTAAATGATGCGTTGAGAGAATTTAATGTAGCTGTGTAAGAATGTAAATTAACTCGATTATTCAGAGTCTTTTAAAAGAAATAAAAAAGTCCAGTGAAGCTAGCTTCACTGGACTTTTTGTTATGTGTCCTTTTCTATAAGAGAGGTCTTTTTAAGCTAGAAGCGCATTTGTTTTTTTGACACCTTCAGCAGATTCTAAAAGATGTGCTTTTTCAGCATCAGAAAGTTTAATTTCTACAATCTTCTCTATACCATTAGCTCCTAAAATCACAGGAACTCCGATACATAATCCAGAAAGACCATATTCACCTTCTAGTAAAACTGAACAAGGGAACATTTTCTTCTGATCACAAGCGATAGCCTGAACCAATCCAGAAACAGCTGCTCCTGGAGCGTACCATGCAGAAGTCCCTAATAATTTGGTTAAAGTAGCACCACCCACTTTAGTATCTTCTTTTACTTGACTAAGTCTCTCGTCTGAAATAAACTCAGAAACCTTTATACTATTTCTAGTGGCATGAGCTGTCAATGGAACCATTCCTTTATCAGAATGACCACCTATAACCATACCATCTATATCTGAAATAGGACATGCCAGTGCCTCAGCTAAACGGTACTTGAATCGAGCAGAATCTAAGGCTCCACCCATTCCTATAATTCTGTTTTTAGGTAAACCTGTTACTTGATGAGCTAAGTAAGTCATAGTATCCATAGGGTTTGAAACCACTATGATTATCGTGTTTGGTGAATGCTTAATTAAGCTTTCACAAACAGATTTTACTATTCCAGCATTGATTCCTATGAGCTCCTCTCTAGTCATACCCGGTTTTCTAGGGATTCCAGAAGTAATAACACAAATGTCAGAGTCTGCTGTTTTTGTGTAATCATTAGTAGAACCTATTATTCTAGTATCAAAACTGTTTAATGAAGCCGTTTGCATAAGGTCCATAGCTTTTCCTTCTGCGAAACCTTCTTTGATATCAAGAAGAACCACTTCTGATGCGAAATTTTTGATCGCAATATATTCAGCGCAACTAGCACCTACTGCTCCAGCACCTACTACTGTTACTTTTGTTTTATTGGATGACATGTGTCTAATATGTTTTGTTTTCTTTAATTATCTGCAAATTTACGCTTTGCAATGCATATTACATCACCCAAAAAAGGTTCTTAATTCAAGAGAAATTAACAATCGCAGAGCGTTTATTTTTTTTACCTTACACTATTACCGGCACTATAATTGTTTTAGCTTTGACTCTTTAGAATTTTACAATGAAATACACCACATTACTATTCCTATCACTTATACTAGCAGTTAGCTCGGTTAACGGACAGTTCGATTCTATACCTTCAGGTATTTATGGAACAGACTATAATGTTACAGATAATGCCGGAAAGAAACAGGGCAGGTGGATGAGAGTCTATGAAGAAGGACAAGTCTACTATATCGGTCAGTTTAAAAATGGCACTCCAGTAGGCGAGTTCGTTTATTATTATCAAGGTGGAGAGGTCATGACTATTGCTACGCATAAAGACGACCTTACTTCTGACGCCATTTCGTATAGAAAAAACGGTTCTGTAGTTTCAGTAGGCTCATATACAACCCAAAAAAAATCGGGCTTGTGGATGATGTATGATGAAAATGGAGTTTTAGTTGCTGAAGAGAATTACACCGATGACGTTTTGGATGGACAAAGTAAAATCTACTATAAGAATGGTCAGCTAGCTAAGGATATGACCTATACTAAAGCTGAATTAAACGGGCCATGGAAGGAGTTTTTTGAGAATGGTTCGCTTAAAGGTGAAGGAACTTATGTGTATGGAAAGCAACATGGTGAAATAGTAGCTTACCAAGCACCTAGGATTAAAATTTATGAAGGCGAGCTGAAAAATGACTTAGCTATCGGAGAATGGAGGTATTATTTAGATGATGGGAGATTAAAGCTCAAGGTACTTTACGATGATTTAGGAGTAGAGGTCAGAAGAAAGTTTGAAAATGGAGAAATAGAAGAATTTTATGAGTCAGGTATTCCTAAGTCGTACTATGAATATAAATATGGAAAAATTAATGGTCCGTTTGAGGAATTCTATAACCGAGGTGATTTCGTGAGGCGAGAAATTATTCCTACTGAATCAGGCCAAGCTATAGAGTTTAAGGAGTCTTTAGAAAACACCCAGTTAAAAAAGGAAGGAGAGTATAGAATGGGAAAGCTAGAGGGAGAGATTATCTATTATAATGAAGACGGTACTATTCTTAAAAAAGAATTCTATGAAGATGGTGTGATCACAGAGCGATAGTAATTTCATGCTATAGGGTTTGATCTATTAGCGCTGTATTAGTGATGTAATACTATTATTTTTGATTCTATGCGAATTCTCATTTTTATAGGTTTTGTTTTTGTCTCGTGTTGTTCTTATTCACAGACAGCGCCACTTAAATATTGGGTGCAGTTTACAGATAAGGATAACTCGCCATATTCTATTTCTAATCCTTCGGAGTATCTTTCTGAGTCGGCCATTTCGTTAAGAATGAAAAATGGGATAGCTATAGATCAAACAGATTTACCGGTAAATCCATTTTATATAGAGGCTCTTAGTTCTCTGGAAGGAGTACTTATAAAACACAGCTCTAAGTGGTTTAATGCTGTTACCATTCAGCTAGTGGATTCATCTTATTTAGAGACGGTGTTACCATTGATTTCCGCGCTTGATAATGTTTGGCAAGTGAAATCAGTACAAACCGTAATAGATGAGAAATTAGTCATTAAGCACACGGTTACTGAGAAGAGTTCCTCAGAAAGTATTTCCACTATTTACGGGCCATCCTACGCACAGATAGCTATTCATAACGGACACCTTTTGCATGAAATAGGACTGAGGGGGAATGGAATTAAAGTAGGAGTCTTTGATTCTGGTTTCTCAGGAGTTAATTATTTAGGAGCCTTTTCTAAATTAAGAGATGAAGACCGACTTAAGTTTCAGTATGATGTAGTAGATGATGATAACAGTGTGCTAAATGGAGGGAACCATGGAAAATCAGTTTTAAGTATAATGACAGCTTTTATGCCTGATTCGATTATAGGTTCTGCTCCAGAGGCAGACTATTATTTATTTCGAACAGAAGATGGCTCTAGCGAGCATGTGACAGAAGAAGACAACTGGGTTAGAGCTGCAGAAATGGCCGATTCTATAGGGATTCAAGTGGTTAACTCTTCTCTGGGCTACACTACATTTGAATTAGAAGAGAATAATCATTCTTATGAAGATATGGATGGAAACACGACTAGAATTTCTCAAGCGGCAGATATAGCAGCTTCCAAGGGAATGCTCATTGTAAATAGTGCAGGAAATAGCGGAGATGATTCATGGTACTATATAGGAGCTCCAGCTGATGCAGATAGTATTTTAGCAGTGGGAGCAGTTTCGGATAAAGGGGAGTATGCTTGGTTTAGCAGCAGAGGGCCAAGTTTTGACGGAGATGTAAAGCCCAATGTATGTGGAGTAGGTTACCAAACCGTTTATGCAGATTTGACTGAAGGTATAAAAAGAGGAAATGGAACTAGCTTTAGTTCTCCTGTTATCGCTGGGTTAGCGGCATGTTTATGGCAGGCTTTTCCTGAGAAATCTAATATGGAAATAATAAGAGCTATAGAGTCTAGCTCTCATTTAATAAACGCCCCTAATGATTCTTTAGGATATGGAATCCCCGACTTTTTTAAGGCTTATGAGAGTCTGTCTGATCATAAAAACTTCTCTGATTCTGGTATTTTGATTTATCCTAATCCATTCTACGAATGTCTAACTATTCTAGTTGGAAATTCTGAAGTAAATGGATTGAAATTATATGATACTAGTGCTAAATTAGTTTATGAAACTAGTTGGCTAGTAATAGGAGATAATGCCGCAGCTTTAGCGCTTTCTGATGAGTTAGCTCATCTGTCTCCCGGGACATATTACCTAAACTTTTTAAATGATTCGAGTATTCTTAAATCTGAGAAAATCATCAAACTATCCAATTAATCCTTAATTATCTTTCTAGTAAATATCCTTTGATTCTCTTCAATTTGAATAAAGTAGATGCCAGAACTCAATTCAGTTAAGTCTATAGAATTGGTATTCGTTGAGAGCTCATTTTTACTCATGAGCTCCGTTCCCTGAGCTGAGTAAATGCTGATAGTGAGGTTGGAGTGGTTGCTTTTTATGTATAAAACTGTTGTGCACGGATTCGGATAGAGTTCTATAGATTCCTTCATCAGTGACTCACCATTAGAGACTATAGTTGCTACAAAGAACACTTCTGAATATTCACATCCATTTTCATCTGAGTAAGTGATCGTATAGTTACCGGTAGTTAAACTTTCAGGCTCCTGTGAGATATTTTCTTCATTCAGGATATCTATGAGAGTGACTTCGGAGTTATTCAGAATATCTACACTGCCGAGGTCAACGCCTATTTGATCAGTAATCTCTAATTCTATGCTTATGGGCGGAGCTAAATCTAAATAGTAGTCAAAAGGGTAAATACATCCATTGGTATCTAAAGTGATTATAGTGTTTTCGCCAAAGGGAATGGCACTCAAATCCTCTATAGAATATACATAAGGAGCTGTTCCACCAATTGTAAATAATTCTAATTCCCCCACATCAGAACTATCACATGGCAGTGAAATAGGCTCGGCATAAGAAAAGATAGGAGGTGGTGAGGATAACTCGACTGACACAAGTATAGAACAGAGGAAATCATCGGTCACAGTAAGATTTGATACTCCATCTGTTAAATTGCCATATGACGAAATTATCGGATTTCCCAAGGAGTCATTATGAGTAAGTATTGCGGAGCCATCTTCAGAGCCAAAACATGAAGGGTCTTGGGTTGCTATAGAGTTCAAGGTAATATCAGGTTTGAGTAATACTAATATGGTGTCAGAGCAGATGTTTATACCTGGTTCTACTTCCAAATAGGCATAATACGCACCAGGAGTATTTATAGTAAGTGAGGATGTGTTTTCTCCA
>LAQC01000007.1:24305-47343 GCA_000981645.1 Cryomorphaceae bacterium ASP10-05a
CAAAAGGAGAGAGGTTATAGTGAGTTTCAGTTAAACCAGACGGCCAATTAATCTCTAAACTATCAATGTTGTTTTCATTTCCTAAGCCTAGAATGTGCGTATAACTCTCTTGGGATAAGTAATTAGTTCCTGCAAATACCGTGTTAACTGTAGGTACTCCATCTATGTGGTATTTATATTCTACACCCACACCGAAGAAATTAGTACACGAGCCAGAGAAATTAACCTTCAGCCACTTCTTGCTATTCGCTATGGTGTTAATGTATACTTCAGTGAAATTTGGAGATTCGTTTAAAAAAACTAAATCATAAAACCCATCATTATTAAAATCTCCTTTTACTGCTCCGTATGATCCAGCAGAATATGAATCTAATCCTGAAGGATAGTCATAGAAAGCAGTTCCATTATTCCTATAAATTTTATTTGTGTAAGATCCTACTATAGCTGAGCTCGTGGAGACGGCAAGATCTGTAAGCCTATCATTATCCATATCTATGGCCACTGATCCCCAGTTAAATGAGTTAATTCCTTCTGCTCCAGAAGCAGATGTCAGGGCTTCGTATTGTTCAAGTTGAGGGTTGTACACTGATAAATAATTGCTGGAATAAAAGCTGTTAGAGAAGTAGATGTCAGAATATCCGTCATTATTAAAGTCGAATATAGTATTAGACATAGCATTTTCTGCCTGGTCTGTATTGGTAGATACTGACACATCTTCAAAGAAACCAGTACCAGTATTTCTATAAAGTGAATTTTCATAAAATCTATCATTAATTATGTGTAGATCTATCAGTCCATCTTTATCATAATCGAAAAAAGAAGACTGGAAACTCATTTTATTTCCGTCACTGATTCCATATTCTTCTGCCCTTTCTGTGAAAGTACCATCACCGTTATTAATAAAAAGCAGATTATGGGTTGTGGTGTCTAAACAAAATTGACCGGTATAGTAGCGGTTTATGTAAACATCTAAATAACCATCAGTATTTATATCGACCCAGCTGTGACCGAAGTTTTCGCAGGATAGGTTAGTTAGTAAAGCTTGATCTGTGATGTCCGTAAACTCTAAGTCTCCAGTATTCTCAAAAAGATAAAAGCTGCCCTCGTTTTCAGTAAAAGAAAGATCAAGGTCTAAATCATTGTCAAAATCTATCCAGCAAATCGATTTAATTTCACCAAACTCTTCAGGTATAAGTTCTACCTGCTCGAATGAATCTCCAGAATTTAGATAAAAGAAGATGATAGAATCTTTAGTTGGGAATGTAAGATCGTCTAGGCCATCTAAATTGAAATCTACAGAACTGATTCCTGCGCCATATAATTCCTCAGGATAAGAGTGAATTACTCCTAACTCTGCAGTTCTATTCTCGAAATTTTGAGCCTGAATTTCCCATGGAATGACTAGAGCTAGAAGAAGACTCACAAGGAGTAACTTTACTTCTGTCAAACAATGAAAAGGAATAGGTAAATAATTATAGATAAGTTTGTTAGGCATTATTTATGAGAAGGGGATTGGTGAAAAGATAGTTTAATTTTTCACTAGTAAGAAATTAAAAATTTGAAAGTCACTAAGATGAAGCTTTAAAATATATGTTCCACTATCTAAATCGGAAACCTCTAGAGTACAAGATTCTGATATTCCTAGCTTTTTAACAAGCCTACCTTCATAGGAGTAAATAAGTACTTCTTGGATGTTTTCACAGTTGGAGATATTTACCGCTCCGTTTGTAGGGTTCGGGAATACTCTTAAATCAACACTTTCTGATTGCTGAGAAACTAAGTTTAGTTGTTCTACGATAAAATTTTCTTGAATCTGACACCCATGGATATTCCAGTAGGTTATTGTGTAATTACCAGCAGTTAACTCGGTGCCGTTTACAGTATTTAGAAAACCGTCTTGAAGGATATATTCGGCATCTTCTGATGTCGGATTGGTGACTTCTACACTTCCTAGGTCATCGCCTGTTTGTGGCGTAATAATTAGCTCTATGAAAGTTTCAGGAGCTAGTTCTAAATAGAAATTAAAAGGGTAAATACATCCGTTGGTATCTGAAGCGATAATAGTGTTTTCACCAAAGGGAATAGCGCTCAAATCCTCTATGGAATATGCATAAGGAGCTGTTCCTCCAATTGAGAATAATTCTACTTCTCCCACATCAGAACTATCACACGGCAGTAAAATAGGCTTGGCATAAGAAAATAGAGGAGGAGGTGAAGATAGCTCAACTGACACAAGTATAGAACACAGGTAATCATCAGTCACAGGAAGAATAGAGATACCGTCTGTTAAATTACTGTATGACGAGATTATTGGATTTCCTAAGGAGTCATTATGAGTAAGTATTGCGGAGCCATCTTCCGAACCAAAACATGATGGGTCTTGGGTTGCTATAGAGTTCAAGGTAATATCAGGTTTGAGTTCTACTAATATCGTGTCAGAACAGATGTTTATACCTGGTTCTACTTCCAAATAGGCATAATATGTACCAGGGGTATCTGTAGTAAGTGAGGATGTGTTTTCTCCAGTATTCCAGATGGTGTTTAGGTACTGAGTAGTGCTCTCGATTTCAATTTCTTCATCAGGACAGATGTATATTGAATCTCCTGGGTTCAAGCTTGTATCAAAAGTTTGTCCTTCTTTAAAGGAGTGCGTTTCAAAAGGAGAGAGGCTATAATGAGTCTCAGTTAAACCTGAGGTCCAATTAATGGATATGCTGTCTATAGAGCTTTCATTACCCATGCCTAAGATGTGGGTGTAGCTGTCTTGGGATAGGAAATTAGAACCTGCGAAAACTGTATTTACAGTGGCCACTCCATTCATGAAGTATTCATATTGAACTCCTACTCCAAAAAAATTGTTACAAGCTCCAGAAAAATTAACTTTCACCCATTTTTTGCTATTCCCAGCATTGATATAAACATCAGTATTGGACGGGGCTTCATTTAGAAATGTAATATCGTAAAACCCATCGGAGTTAAAATCACCTTTGGCCACACCATATGAAGTAGAAGCTTCCTCATTAAAATTATTAGGAGTCTGGGAGAAGGAATTTCCATTATTTCTATAGAGTAAATTAGAACATCCTGTTCCGCAGCCTGCACCTGAAGAAATCGCTAAATCTGTGAATTTATCATTATCATAGTCGATAGGTATAGCTCCCCAATTAAATAAATAGCTCTCTGCTCCAAAATCAGGAAACTGGTCTTCATAGGATTCTGTTTCAGGATTATAAACTAATAAATGATTGCCGTTAGGCCAGGTATTGGTGAAATAAATATCATGAAAACCGTCAAGGTTGAAGTCGAAGATAGTACTGGTCATAGCATCTTGTATCAGGTTTGCATCTGCAGCTTCCGAAACATCTTCAAAATATCCTAATCCAGTATTTCTATAGAGAGAATTTTCATAAAACCTGTCATTTATGATGTGTAAGTCTAATAGTCCGTCTTTATCATAATCGTAGAATGATGATTGAAAACTCATTTTATCCCCATCACTAATACCGAACTCACTTGCTCTCTCAGTAAAAGTGTTATCACCATTATTTACAAAAAGTAAATTTTCACTGCCGTAATCTGAGCAGTCCTGCCCGTAAAAATATCGATTAAGATATACATCTAAGAATCCGTCTTGGTTGATGTCTACCCAACTGTGGCCGAAGTTATGACAAGACTCATTAGTAAGAAGAGTACTGTCTGTAATATCTATAAGCTCTAAGTCTCCAATGTTCTCGAATAAAAATAAACTACCATTATATTCAGTTAAAGATAAATCTAAGTCAGAATCGTTATCGAAATCTACCCAACAAACAGACTTCACTTCACCAAACACGCGATCTATTAAGTCTAGTTTAATAAAAGAATCGCCAGTATTTTGAAAAAAGAATAAGGTAGAGTCTACAGAGGGAAGTGTTATGTCATCTAGTCCGTCTAGATTAAAGTCTACACAACTTACTCCTGCGCCATATTCATTGTCACTTGAAAATGAATGAATAACACCTAGCTCAGCAGATCGGTTTTCGAAATTCTGACCAATTGTTTTTAGGCTAAATAGCTCTAGGATTACCCATAAAAGAATAAGAGTCTTAAATGATTGGCGGGAAATGGTGGACAAATTTTCAGTAATGTAATTCTGGTAGCTGCTCTCCATTTCTAAATTTTAATAATTTTTCTAGTAATTGTCTCTTGGTTCTTATTGAATTTAATGATGTAAATGCCCGCTTTAAAGTTTGAGAAGTCGATTCGATTGGCTAGTACTTCGGATTTAGGTATTGATTTTATTTCTTTCCCCATAGCAGAGCATATAGTTATATTGAAGGAAGTGTCAAAATTGTTCAGGTGCAGAACATCATAGCATGGGTTGGGATATATTAAAGGAGTTTTAGCATATTTGAATTCCTGAAGACCATTTACTAATTCTACGGTGAATTCCTCATTGTAACTACAGCCGTAAGAATCTAAATAAACCAAATTGTAAGTTCCAGCCACTAATTCATTCGCATTATATGTGGTAGAATCTAAACCAATTATATCTACCATCACGATTCCTGGATTTGTAGTTATAACACTGCCAAAGTCAGAGTCGATTTGGTTTGTTATCTCAAGTTCTAAATCTGTTTGAGGAGCTATATCTAAAAAGAAATCAAATGAATAATCACACCCGTTAGCATCGGTGGTGCTAATTACATTTACACCATAAGTAAGAGAGTCTAATTGCCCATATTCGTAAGGGAGCACACCACCAAATGAGGTGGCTATTACAGAGCCTAGCTCTTCTTCAGAACACGGGTAATCAATAGAGGTAATTTCAGTAAAAATGGGTGGTGGTTGGTTTATTGAGTATTCTAACTGAGCGTTGCAAAGCCCCTCTAACTCTATAATATGATTGTAATATCCAGAGTAGAGTTCAGAGATGGTGTGATCAAAAACAGAATCTCCTTGAGTAGTGGAAAAATGGAAAGTGGCTTCTCCATTATCTACCCCGAAACAGCTGACATCTGTTATAATAGAAGCTTCTAAGCTGGCCGAATTACTTTCGGTAATAGTGATGGTGTCTGTTGGGATATTTACGCCATCAGCTAGATTACAATAAGCCCAGTAATCCCCTGCTTCTGTAATTTCTAAGCTAGAGGTAATGTCCGAATCATTCCATGTTACAGAAATACTGTTTATGTCTAGTTCTAGAGTGATGGTTTCTCCTGGACAGATTGAAAAACCTTCAGAAGAGATAATATGAGCTTGAATAGTTTCTCCTTCTAGAAACTGTGGAGAGCTGCCATGAGGAATATTATAATGAGTCTCTCTAAGTCCTGATGGCCATGTTATAGTTAATGAATCGACTTGTTCATTCTGAGCCATGCCTATTATCATATGCTGAGAATCTTGGCTTATGTAGTTACTCCCACAGGTGGTGAAATAAGTTTGTACCGAGCCGTTAACGAAAGCATGAATTTTACTTCCCACTGCATTCTTATTGGAGTAAACACCTTCAAGTGTTACTTTAATATGGTTATTCGTGGTTCCAGAATGGTTCAGGAGTACTCTAGAGTAATATGGAGCTTCATTGCTTATAACCAAATCATACAACCCATCACTGTTGAAATCACCCTTTGCACATCCATGTGAATCTCTAGACTCTGAATCCAAAAGCATTGAACTTAGGTTATTAAAACCACCTGCTTGGTTATTAGAGAAAAACGCGTTTGAGTTATCACTATTAGATTCTCCTACAGATACAAATAGGTCTTTCCATCTATCGTTTTGATAGTCTATCCAGTTAGCTCCCCAAGAGAAGCGAAACAGTTCTGGCCCACTGTTTCCGAAAAGGTCCGTAAACATTCCTGAGCCATCATTCTGTAATAAATGATTCCCAGTAAAAGTGTTCGTACAGTAAATGTCAAAATCTGAATCATTATCATAATCATCAATGGTAGAAGTCATGGCTAGGACAGCCAAATCTGCTCCATTTATAGCGGTGACTTCGGTAAATGTTCCGTCAGAGTTATTTAGAAAAGTAGCATTTGGAAATTCGAATCGGTCATTTACTACATATAAATCTAGATCGTTATCATTATCTAGATCTACCCAGGTAGAAATGAAAGAATGTTTAATTCCATTTCCTACATCGAGATCATCAGTAACATCAAGGAATAAATCGTTTCCTAAATTCTTAATTAGAAGATTTGTTTTATCTTCTATCTCTCCTAAGCCTATGTTAGGATAGCGTGTTATGTAAGCATCTAATAGTCCATCATTATCATAATCTCCCCATGAAATACCTGAATTAAATGTGGGTGTATTATCTGCTATTCCAAAGTCCACTTCTTCGAAATTGAAATCACCATCATTAGTAAACAACCTAAACAGCCCCTCTTGTTCTGTGAGCGAAATATCATTATCTCCGTCATTATCATAATCTACCCAAATAATACTTCTTACGGATGTGGCAAGGACTATAAATTCTTGAGCTTCAAAGTTTACACCGTTGTTTAACAGAAACATGGAACCTGATTCCCCGCTAGGCAGAGTAAGGTCATCAAGACCGTCATTATTAAAATCGAAAGTAGACACGCCTCCTCCAAGATACCCTCCTAAATAAGAATGGTCAATAGTAAATTCGTCTTCTGTTTGTTGAAAAATTTGAGCTAGGGAAGAAGCACAAAAGAAGCACAACATGAGACTGAGAAAGAGGGATTCTCTTCTCTTACTGTATATATAAGCATAAGCGTAGCAAAGGCCTCGACCCAGAATAAAAAACACACGCTCCCGAGGCAGTCTGGCTAAAGAGCTATCGATCGAGAAAATTAATTTTTTAAAAAGTAGGGTCGAGTACTGCGCAAAACAGTACTCAAGCATAACATTTTAATTAAGGTATATCTAAGATAGTGTTTCTTACAAACGGGTCCCAATTAAAATGAAATATTTTATCCAAGGCCTAAATCTAGAGATATCATAAGTACGAATCCGGTTATAAAACCTATAGTCATTAAATCGGTGTATTTCTCTCGCTGTGTTTCTGGAATATCCTATTCTACTGCCACATAAATCATAGCTCTAGTGGCAAATGCTAAACCATAAGGAAGCAGAGGTTCGAACATAGTAACGGCCAATGCTCCGACAACAGCAGGCATTACTTGATCGAACCCTTCTGCATCTGCGGCTTCTATAGCAGGGCCTAATAAACCAAAACAACTAGCAGCTACCATAACACCTCCTGTGAAGCCTAACATAGTATCTAGCCATATTTGTTTCATTCCTTTAAAGAAGAATACTAACGCTGTACCTGCGGCGGTTAAAAGCCAAGTGGCGGTGCAGGCTATAAAAGCAGCCAGTATAGGTTTATTGATTTGAAAAATTTAACTAATCCTCCATGCTAGTTTGTTCTAATGATTATGTTTTGCGCTGCTTGAGCACTTATTGAGACTTCCTTTTCACCAGCTATCAGTATCATGCTTCCGTCAAAATCCATCTTGTCTAAAACTTCTATTCTCTGACCAAGAGTGATGTTAACTTGTTCTAAATACTGAAGAATATAGAGCTGCTATCTTGAACTCCGGTCATAATGCCTGATTCTTTAACTCCGAGTTCAGATAGAAGAGAAGCCTTTAATTAATCTTCTTGACTGGTATTCATAGTTGATTCTTGCAACGCTTATTTAGCGAGCCTAACTAAATATTTAGGCGCAACTAACCTAAAGCTATTGCGCCAGTTATTACAGCATAACTTGAGTTATTAAAGTACCTTTAGCGTTTATGAAAAAAACCAATTTAGGATCCGTTATTTGGAATAAATGTCCAAAGTGCAGGACTGGAAATCTATTCGTGAATAAAGGTTCATTTAGAATCAAGGGATTCACAGATTTCAATCACAGCTGTCCTCACTGTGAAGAAGATTTCCTGAGAGAGCCTGGGTTTTATTTCGGAGCTTCATATGTGAGTTACGGGTTGACCGTGGCTATTTGGGTAGCCGTTTATGTAGCCCTAATTACATTTAATGCTATCGGGCTTATTTCTTATACCTTTTCAGATAACCCTTGGACTTTTCTTATTATAGGAGTGGCTCTCTTACTCATATTACTTCCAGCAATTTATAGACTTTCTAGAAGTTTATGGATCAGCATGTTTGTTAAATTCAAAAAATCATAGACTTGATCTGTGGATGGCCAGAGAGAGTTTAATCAGATCGTAAGAAACTTTTTCTTTTAACGCATCGAAAATTGGTTTTAGCTCACCCGTTTCTTTTAATTCTTTCCAAGTATTAACTACTAGGTCTTTTATGTCGGAGTTAACGAGTCCTTCATGGGAGAGGGGTTCACCATTTTCTATAAGAGAGGTTATATGACTGAAAATGGTACTCTTATTTAAGTTTCTAGCCTTGGCTATTTCTTCTATAGATTTCCCTTGATTGTATAACTGTAGGGTTTCTACAAAGGTCTTGCCCTTAACGTTTACGTCTTTTCCAGTTTTAATAACTTGATCTTGGAGGTAATCTATAAATAGTCTTCCGTATTTTTTTAGCTTGGCATCACCCACACCAGAAATAGCCGAAAACGCTCCCATAGTCATCGGTTTTTCAGCAGCGATCTCTTGAAGTGACTTGTCTGTAAATACGGCATAGGCAGGCACTCCTTGTGCTTTAGCTAGTTTTTTTCTGTAGCTGCGCAATGCCTCAAATAGCGAGTCTTCAAATTCAACCTTCTTATCTTGTTTCTTCTTTTTGTCTAGGTCTTGGTCTTTTTTATCTACTGGGATAGTAAGCTCTACGGTTTTCCCTTCAAAGAGAACAGTTTTTCCGATAGAGGTTACTTTTAGGTGGTTATGACTGGTATAGTCAATTTCTAAAAAACCTTGATTAATTAGTTGTGTGATGTATTGAAATAAGTCGAAGTAGGCCACATCCTTTAACGCTCCGTATGTTTTTATCTGATGATAGTTGTTCTCCAAAACCTCTTGGTTTTGGGCACCTCTCATCACATTTACTAGCGTAGTAATGGGTACGGCTTCTTTTAATCTTTTTATTCCAGAAAGCACTTTTTGAGAAAGAAGAGTTCCATCTATTTTCTTAGGTGGATTCCTGCAGATATCGCACCTTCCACATTGTTTTTCTCTGTGCTCGCCAAAGTAACTCAGTACTACATTCGTTCTGCAGCTGGTGGCTTGGCAGTACTCTAGTATTCTATCTAGTTTGGCGCGTTGGACTGCTTTAAAAGTAGGGTCAGCATCACTGTCTTCTATGAATGAACGCAGGATAGTCACATCTCCATAACTAAAAAACAGGAGTGTTTCTGCTGGAGAACCATCTCTTCCCGATCTCCCTATCTCCTGGTAATATCCTTCAAGATTTTTAGGAAGGTTATAGTGAATAACCCATCTTATATTCGATTTGTCTATTCCCATTCCGAATGCTATGGTAGCGCAGACTATTTGTACATCATCATTTTTAAAATCATTCTGAACCGAATTTCTAGCTTCAGCAGTCATTCTGCCATGGTAAAAATCAGCATTATATCCTTCTTGCTGAAGTTTGAGTGCTACCTGCTCGGCAGATTTTCTACTTAATGTATAAATGATGCCTGCCTCATTGGGGTGGGCAGAAAGAAAGTTGAGAATTTCTTTCATTCTCCCTTGACCAGGCAATACACTTGAACTAATATTGCCTCTTTCAAAACTAGAAAGGTAATGTTGAGGGTTTTTTAGGCCTAGTCGTTCAGCGATGTCTTTTTGAGTAGCGCTATCTGCAGTGGCTGTAAGTGCCATGTGCGGCACATTGGATAGCTTAGAAATTAACCTATCTAGTTGTGCATATTCTGGTCTGAAATCATTTCCCCACACAGAAACACAGTGTGCTTCATCTACCGCTATTAAGTTTACAGGTAATGTGGCTAGGTAATTAATGAAGTTTTGCTGGACAGCTACTTCTGGCGAAACGTAAAGCAATTTAATCTTTCCGCTCTCTAGCTCATGGAGAAGCTCTTTTTTCTGGTCTGGAGAAAGTTGGCTGTTTAGGGCTTGGGCATTTACGCCAGAGTTTTGGAGCGCTATAACCTGATCATTCATAAGGGCTATCAACGGAGAAATTACTAGTGTAAATCCTGCCATACATAACGCTGGGATTTGGTAGCAGAAAGATTTACCACCACCAGTGGGCATTATCACTAGGCTGTCTTTTCCAGAAATAGTGTTTTGAATAATAGCCTCCTGTTTATCTCTAAACTGATCATAACCGAATACCGATTTTAGGACTTCACGGGGCTCACTTGTAGTAACTTTCACTCTTATAGAATTCTTTTTATGGGAGAGCTAAGGTAGTTCTAAGTTCATCTCTGTGTATGGTAAACAGGTTAGATTTTGAACAAGAAATAAACGGGGTTAAAGCTTCGTCGAAGGAGTTTTAGCTTACTGAGAATCAGTCTCAGGATTTTTGCAACGCTCTTTAGGCTTAGCTCCGCATATAGAGCAAGATTCCCCTGTGTCATTTAACATAGGATTATTACTCGCACAGGTTCCCGTAAACTCCCCGTCTTTCTTTACTAGGATCTTAATGGCTATACCAGCGAATGCCACAGCTAGAAGTAAAATAGTAAGTAAAATAAGCTCCCAATTCATACTACAAAGGTACTTTTATTCGGGTAGGAAAAACTCACTAGTCGCTCACAGCAGTTTAAAGGAAGTATTCTTAATAGTGGCCGTATACTAGCTCTCCAGAACCAACTATTTCTGCAGTGATACTGACCGATAGATTATTATAGAGTATAGAACCACTCCCTCCAATGTATACGTACATATACTCTGTGGGAGCTGTGATTATCTGGGTTCTTCCAGAATTATTGGCGAATATGGAGGGACTTAATATCCCTGAGCCATCTATGGAGCTTACGCCATTGGTGTATAAAAACAGGTTCTCTGCAGTTCCTGTTAATTCTGCAAAACCTGCAGAGCTGTGGAAGTTTACTCTTAATTCTCCGCCAGTGAAATCTAAGGAGTTATCTGCCAATGAGGATTCCTGTTCGAATACAAAATGGGAAGAATTGAAATTCTCCATAACTACCCCTTCGGAGCCGTAGTTGTATATTCTTCTGAGCGAGTCGCTTTGGATGTTTAGTAGAAAAGTGTTGTATTTTCTGGACCAGTTACATTTATTGTCATTGGTTATGGTGAGCACGCCATTCTCTAATTCGAATGAGATATCGTTTAGTAGATTCTCTCCTCCAGAAAGAGTGAAGCTAGAGTCCTCGTTTTCTGAGTTTATTAGATTAATTCCTATGTTATCATAGAGTATAATTTCGGTGATAGCCTCTGTAGGGAGGTATGCCAGTGAACCGTGGTCTCCAGTAGTTTGGAAGCACTCGGGGGCATTCTCCTTGTCACAGCTATTAAGGATAAATAGGGCTATGACCACTAAGAGAATTCTTTCTACTTTTTCCATAAATCTTTAGTTAAGCCGAGTTCGAATGTTTCTGCTTTGGCATTGTGTGACTTCAAACAGAATTTTAATCTAAACCCTTTTCCTAGTTTGGTGAGTACATAGATGCGCTGGTAGAGAGAGCCGTTTATTTTTTGGTGATCATAGATATAGTACCCCACATTTCCATGAATCTCCGTAGCTCCTAGTGAAATCCCTACTATTCCTGTGAGTCCTGCTCTGCTGGATTCCAAGAGGCCCAGCGAACTGGCATCAGCTGAGTTTCTGGTGTAATAATCTTGGTAGGACTTACTGTAATGAATATCTGTTCCCAGCCCGAGGATGAAATTGGATGGGGCGGTGTGTATGTACTGTAGGCTTAAATTGTAATTATTAGATAGCTGAGACTCGGGGTCGATGAGTTGATTTCTGCCAATAGATAATCCAGCTTGAAGGCGGTTTCTTTCAAGGGATGGGGCTTCTGTTTTTGAGCTATTGTACTTAGGGGTTCTGTTTTTCTCGAAGCTTAGTCCCATGGAAAATAGATTTAGTCCGAGATTAGGTAGCCTGTAAGCTCCATTGGAATAATGGGTAAACCGTAAGGATGGTGATAAAGAAAACCCTCCTTTTAGGCTTATGGGAAAGTGGTACTCAAAGGCTATAGCTCCGTTAAGGCTGGAGCCTATGGCTGCATTTTTTATGTTGTTTTCCAAATCAAATTTCTCGGAGATAAATGCTATTCCCCCTCCGAATTTGAGTCTTCCTTTTCCTTTAGAGTGAATTCCTAAATTCCCAAAAGCGATAAGGTGAGTAGAATGCCCTAGAATTTTAGGATTTCCTAGACTGGTGTGGTAGATCTCTACACCTCTGGAGGCGTATGAGAAGGAGTCTGCCCAGCCTCCCTGTACTACCTTTTCTATACTTAGTCTTATGCCTAAGGTTTTAGCCTCCAGGTAATAATCCATTAAGCCGTAATGCGGAATAAGAAACCCTTTATGGATGCTAAAGTTGATAACGTGAGTAGGCAACTGATCATCGGGCAGAGAAGGATTCTGTTGAGAGAGAGCGGTAAAAGGCGTTGCAACGCAGAAAAACAAACCAGCAAGGATGGTTAAATAACCCTTCATAACTGCAAATCTAATGATATTACTATGGCCTTCTAACGTCTATTTTTGTGGCAGATAAAAATCAAATGAATTCAAGAGAGCAAAAGTTAGAGGCATTCGGGAGGTTACTCGATATTATGGATGAATTAAGAGAGAAATGTCCCTGGGATAAGAAGCAAACGCTGGAATCTTTAAGGCATTTAACGATAGAGGAAATGTATGAGTTGACAGATGCTATTCTGGATAATGATTTAGATGAGATTAAGAAAGAGATAGGGGATGTGCTGCTGCACATGGTGTTTTATGCCAAGATAGGTTCAGAGAAAGGGAGTTTCGATATAGCAGACTCGTTAAATGCGATTAGTGATAAACTGGTGTATAGGCACCCGCATATTTATGGAGATGTGGTGGTGGCAGATGAGGATGAGGTGAAGGCAAACTGGGAGAAGTTAAAACTTAAAGAAGGGAATAAGAGTGTGCTAAGTGGTGTGCCCAATGGATTGCCATCTCTAGTAAAAGCCACTAGAATTCAGGATAAGGTGAGGGGAGTGGGATTTGACTGGGAGCACGACTATCAAGTATGGGAGAAGGTGCAGGAGGAGATGGAGGAGTTTAAGGTAGAGGCAGATGCGGGGAGTGATAAAATGGTAGATGAGTTTGGAGATGTACTATTCTCACTGGTAAACTTCGCTCGGTTTAAGGATATAAACCCAGATGAAGCGCTGGAGCGAACCAACAGAAAGTTCATCAAACGTTTTAAATTTCTAGAAACAGAAAGTGCCAAAGATGGAAAGGCGATGGGGGAGATGAGTTTGGCAGAAATGGATGTGTACTGGGAGCGTGCTAAGAAGGAGTAAGGAGAATAAATAGGGAGCTCGGTAAGAGCGCCCAATTTCTTTTCACCAACAGAAACTTACAGACATCTATCAGTAAATCAGAGGAGTGTGATTATAAATTTATTCGATTAGCGAGCTTAATATATAGTGTGGATATGTGTGCCAGTCTTGCATAGACGTATGTTGTGCGTCATAAATAAATACCAATAAAAGAAAATTTATGAATAAAATTTTGAAAATGAAGTTTAGAATAGACTTAAAGAGTTATTTGGTCCTAGTAAGCCTAATCCTTATTTCTTCGAGCATTTTTTCACAATCCTTTAATGTTGGGCATACAAGTGTCGTGTTTTATGATAGTGTTAGAAATAGAAGCGTTACCACTGAGATTTATTATCCAGCCGATAACCCTGGTGAATCCGAGCCAGTTTCTGATGGTGATTTTCCTGTTTTGGTTTTTGGACATGGATTTTTAATGGGCTGGGAATCTTACCAAAACTTTTGGACTGAATTAGTTCCAAACGGGTATGTGATTTGTTTTCCTACTACTGAAATGGGTTTAACTCCAGACCATCTTGAGTTTGGGCAGGATTTAAGGTTTATTGCTACGCAGATGCAAATAGAAACACTAGACAACTCTTCAATATTCTTTAATTCTTTAGCTCCAGAAACAGGACTTGTTGGTCATTCAATGGGTGGTGGAGCTTCTTTTCTCGCGGCAGAAAACAATTCAAACATACAGACATTGATCAATTTTGCCGCAGCAGAAACCACCCCATCTGCAATCTCGGCTGCTAGCAACATAACTGTTCCATCTCTTATATTCTCTGGTGATGATGACTGTGTAGCTCCACCAGCAGATCATCAAAACTTGATGTATAATAGTTTGAATTCAGATTGTAAAACACAAATAAAAATTATTAATGGAGGGCATTGTTACTTTGCCGATGAAAACCTCACGTGCAGTTTTGGGGAATCATTTTGCAATGCAGGTCTAAATATTACCAGACAAGAGCAACAATCAGTAACGAATGATTTTCTAAATCTGTGGTTAGACTATTCTTTAAAAGGAAACCAAAATGCTTTTACTGTTTTCAACGATTCTTTACAAACTTCAAATAGAATAAATTATTTGCAACAGTGTAATAATTTGGGGCTACTAAACCTCGATACTTCTCTTGAAATAGAAGTTTTTCCTAATCCTGTCATTGAAAAAATTAATCTGATTATCCCAATTGAGCATACAGGTGGTATACTTACAATGTTCAACTTGGTTGGGCACCAAGTATATCAAAGCTTAATAAGAAACACCACGAAACAAATAGACATAGCTGGATATCCTAACGGAACTTATTTTATAGTGTATACTAAAGGCTCAATAATCCAATACAATAAGATTATTAAAATGGATCGTTAATTGGAAGAATTGCAACGCATTATAAACCAATTCTCTGCCGCACCGATAAGCCAGCGCTAGTTGACTTGTTACTGATCCGAGCTTGCGTATAAGTGGGGTTCGAGAAGAAAGCCTAATTTCTTCCCAACCACTGAAACTTACACACATCTAGCAGTAGACCAAATGAGTGTGATTATAATTTTATTAGATTAGCGAGATAAATATATAGTGCGGATATGTATACCAGTGAGCACACAGGTACATGGGCAAACATTACATAAATGATAACACCAATTTGCACTGAACTAAATTAAACCTTGATATAAAATGCTGAACAAACCATTGATAAGCATCTTAACTTTGTTCCTCAGTTTTCAGCTTTACGGCCAAGACTTAGCCGACATTAGTTTTGGGACTGATTCTACTTTTGAAGTGGTTACTTGGAACATCGAATGGTTTCCTAAAAACGGATCCATAACAGTTGATTCGGTGAGTAAAATAATTGAATCCCTGGACGTGGACTTAATTGGGTTACAAGAAGTAGATGACTCTACTTTGTGCAGGCAGATGATTGACAATCTTCCAGGGTATGAACTTTTCATGGATAACGTTTGGTTCGGTGGACTAGCCTACATTTATAAAACCAGTAGCGTTAGCGTTCAGTCTATTTACAAGATTTATGACACCGCCCCTTTTTGGAATACTTTTCCAAGATCGCCTTTAGTGATTGAGCTTGTATTTAATGGTGAAACATTTATACTAATTAATAATCATTTCAAATGCTGTGGTGACGGCTTGTTGGATTTTGACAATCCCGCTGATGAAGAGACAAGGCGATATGAAGCCAGCACACTTTTGAAAGAATACATTGATGCAAATTTCAATTCATCTAGGGTGATTGTGATTGGAGATTTGAACGACATTATTACCGACCTCCCAGTAAATAATGTTTATCAGATGTTTATTGATGACTCAACGAATTATGCTTTTGCTGACATGAGTATAGCAATTGGAGCATCCTCTGAATGGTCTTTCCCGGGTTGGCCCTCTCATCTTGATCATGTGTTAATTACAAATGAACTATTTACCGAGTTTTCCAATCCCAATTCAGAAATTAAAACAATAATGGTCGAAGATTATTTAGCTGGAGGGTTAGCTGAGTATGATTTAAACATTTCCGACCATAGGCCAGTAGGCTTGAAAATTCAACTAACCCCAACTGCGTTAAGTTTAGTAGAAAATTCTAATTCTAATGTCAAGATTTTTCCCAATCCAACTAATGGATATTTTTCGATTGACTTGGGGGAAACTTACAATGCTGTTACAATTACTATCACTGATTTGACTGGAAAAGTAATCCAATCGAGCACCTATAATGAGAGTCAACTGTTAAACCTAAAACTAGAAGAGCCAGCTGGCGTTTACTTGTTGATGATAGAATCGGAAAATAAAGAGACTCTAATTAGACTGATTAAAGAATAAAACGATTTGCCAAACACTACGCATGATCACACCCAATCAATAACCAACGATGAAATTCTTTAGAAAAATCAGACAAAGTATGGTGAAAGAGAATAGGACTATTAAGTATCTACTTTACGCCATGGGAGAGGTCGTGCTGGTAGTTATAGGTGTCATCAAAGCGCTAGAGGTAAGTAATATTAACGAGGAGGCGAAAAAAGAAAAATTAGGTGAAAGCTATATTCTAGCGTTGCAAACTGATTTAGCTGCAGACGTCACTTTACTAGAAAAACAAATTAAATCAGGAAAAGAATTGTCTCAAGCTATTGAGAGCTATATCCAAACTGAATAAAAAAAACACCGTATATGAATTAATAGCATGCCCAGAGATGCTGGGATTGATATACTAAACATTATCCCTTCTCCAAATAAATATTTCGCTACAAAAGCGGATAATAAAAAGATCTATAATGGGTGCAAATGATACTGAAATTCAAAGACAGAGTGATTCAAGAAGGCCTGCTCGAGATTTAAAGAGAAGCTCTCTTAAAATAGCCACGGTAATTACATCATTTATTGTTCTATCGTTATCATCCTGTACAACAAGGATGAATTATGATGGTTTTTCCGATTTCCCGATTGAAGCCATCGTTCCGAGCGGGGATGAGGAATATTTAACGGGAAGTTCTGATTACATTTTTAATCAAAACGAGTTGCACACGTTTGAAGTGAGTATTCCTTTAAAAGACCTTAAGCAGATTGATTCCGACCCAGTAGCAGAGCAGTATGTGGAAGCTAACCTTAAATTTAATGGAGAAACAGTAAGTCCTGTTGGTATTCGATATAAAGGCTCATTGGGAGCGTTTGTTGGTTCTGTTTCGGGAAGGGACTGGGTACATCCTTCTGGACATAAAACAGCCACTAAACTTTCAATGAAAATTAAAATTGACTGGATAGATTCATCCCGAACATTTTACGGTCTAAAAAAACTCCAATTCCATTCTCAAAACCTTGACGCTAGTCAAATGCATGAACGATTAGGGTATTGGCTTTATAGAGAGATGGGGGTCGTAGCGCCTCGTTCAGTGCATGCGCGTATAATAATTAATGGAGTTTACCATGGAGTTTATGCTTTAACAGAACAGATAGATGAGCAGTTCGTGGCCTATAACTTTAAAGACGGAACCGGTAATTTATACAAGGAAATATGGCCACTAAATTACCAGGGCCAAGCGCCCGATGAAAGTAGTTTTTTGGAACATCTAAAAACAAATAAGGAGACGGATGCAAAGGCTACTCGCATTAAGAAATTTGCAGATAGCATTGTTAAAGCTACCGACAATGAACTTCGGCAATTAATCATAAAAAGGATGAATCTTAATCAAATTATGGCCCACGCTATGATTGATAGAATGATTAGAAATGATGACGGTGCTTTTCATTGGTACTGCAGTACTGAAGGATGTGATAATCACAATTACTATTGGTATGAAGAACCTGCTGCGCAAAAATTACATCTCATTCCATGGGATTTAGACAATGCATTTGATAATATAGGTTATGGAAAAAGTGCCGTAACACGAATTCATAACGAATGGGGTGATACTTCGAATAACTGTGTGCCCTTTCCTTCTTACTCACAGGGAATTTATCAAAAATCTGCAGCCTGTGATAAATTAACTGCAGGATGGGTAAGTTTCAGACAAGAATACGATTCTTTAAAGGCCGTATTTATAAATGGTCCTTTTTCTGAAGTAATCTATAAAAAAGTAGATGAATGGTCTAGTCAAATTAGGGAATCAACCAGGGAAGCAGGAGAGTTGCACAAAGATGCCCTTGACGAGTATGATTGGGATAGAGCGCTGGATAATCTAAAAGGTGAATTAGAACATTCAAGATTAGATTATTGATTATCTGGAACTGCTTATGACTGCAGACCTTGATGAAGCGAGATGGAAACAGTTGAAATAAAACATCGCCTAATCGAGTAGATGGCCGTAAACTGTAATGCTCGCGGTGCAATTCTTACAACTCTCACAACAAGGGGTTGAAACCCCTTGTTACCTGTAACCCATCAAAAACATAAAACAAATACTATCCGATTTAGTTTCACCATTCTTTTGACGGAGGGTCCACTCTTTTGACAGAATGATGCACCACATTGACATACTACGAGCTCCATACCGATGGTTTGCCCGACCGCATAGCTATGCTAATGTTGCCATGCCGGTGGTTTACCCCACCACATAGGCATGCTACTAGCACCAAATTTCTCCTATAAACGAAGATCCTTTGGCAATAAAGACAAACCTCCATCGTTTTGACACCAGAGGGGAATAATCAACAGGTCGTTTATTTATACTATGGAAGACCAATAAACACCTGATTCTCTTGCTCAAATCTCCTTTTTGAGTATGCCATAGTATTAATTTATTTAATTATTTTATACTATGAAAATTACATTCTCTACACTCGGTATTCTCCTATTTTTAGCTTCTATGAGTTCCTGTCAGAAAACAGACTTTTTAACGCGCTATGGAATCTTCCATGTGAAAAATGACACCACTATAACTATGAATGGAACCATAGGAGGCAGAACAGACAATCACTTTAACAACCTCATAAATGAGTACCCAAATATAAAATGGGTTGAACTCGGAGATTGTCCTGGGTCCAAAAACGATGAAGTAAATTTAATTGTAGCCAAGCAGATGTATGATTTGGGAATGAATACCAAAGTGTCTTCTGATTCAGAAATTGCTTCTGGGGCAGTAGATTTGTTTTTAGCAGGAAACGAGAGAATCGTCCAATCGGGGGCTAAAGTAGGGGTGCACTCTTGGGCTGGAAACGGCAAGGTTCCTACAGAATTACCCGTGTATGCTTTAGAGCATGAATTATACATTGATTTCTACAAATCGGTGGGTATGACAGACGCTGCCGCTAGAGAGTTTTACTTCTTTACTATAAACTCTGCTGCAGCGAGAGATGTTCATTGGATGACTCCAGATGAAATGGAGTATTACAATATGGCCACAGAGTGAGTCTGTGATTTGGGTAAAACAAACAATCGTTAAAAACGAATACAATGAAATCAAAACCGAATCTAATCCTTATGCTTCTATTGATGATTTTGACAGCAGAATCGTGCGACCGTCCAAATTGTGAAAATACAAATCCCATTTTCAATCAATATGACATGAACTCTGAAGAGTATACATCGGAACTATTAAGCCAGATTAAAGAAATAGGACAGGATAATTTAACCTACTGGTTCAGCAGTTACGAGGAAGAAAATGGAAATGAATATATTATGGTCCATATACAGAATGACTCATTATGTGCCAAAGGCATGATTAAGGTGGATAATTGGGGGGGGATTGAAGGAATAAAAAGGACTAAAGGGAAGGGCTATGTAGGAGCAGAATTAAGGGGGTTGACTTTTACTAATGAAAAAGATTCTAGTAAAACAGAATTCGTTTATAAGGATCTAGCCCGTATTATTGACTAATATAAACGCAGAAGCACTACAGAAGTTTAGGTGTAACCCAATCGCACAGCGGTTAAGTCAACCACGGCTCGTTGGTGTATCACCGCCCATTGGCCTTTAACGGTTGACAGAAAAAAGCGCTATATTTAGTTAAACGCTAGCAGCACTATAAAGAATAACTTCGCAGATAATGAAACACCAGTACTTCCTTATTATTCTATTAAGCGTTGCAACGCTCTATGCCTGTAACCCTAACAAGCAGGCTCAAGCCAGCAGTGCAGACTATAGCTCAAGTTTTAACGGAGAGTGGAAGTTGACAGATAGTTGGGTGTTTGACTCTACGCTGGTATTTGAAAGGGTAGATAAGACCATAACTAGGCCTGAGTACGAGGAAGTCTTTATTATAGAGGGTTCTTCTATGAAGCATGAGGTAAGAACAGAAATAGGAATGTGTGCAAATGGGATATTCTATTTAGACTCAGCTTCATTTGGTTCAAGTTCGAGAAATGTAGAAATAACACTCTATGGAGGGTATATGGTAGAAAGTGCTTTCGAATACAGCGCTAAATATAAAGTTCAAGACCAAACTGAGAATGGTTTCAGTTTGCAGCTAAAGAGCGTGTTAATGAATGAAGAGAAGTCTGTTCTTGAGTAATGAGCTGCGCTGTGTGTTAAAACAGAACTAGGTTGCCGTCTCCAGAGTTTTCAATTTCAATGATCTCGGTAGGGTTCGAAAACAAAAAGACATCACCCACATCCAAAATGCTATACTCAAGGCGCTGTGTAGGGGAGATCTCTACAGTTCCTTTTGATTTGTTTTCTATTAGCGCTACTTCACAGGTGAGGTCTTTGGCGTCTACAGACATCAAGGCATGGCTCCATACTTTAAGCACACCGCACTGTCCCGTTAAAGTGAGCCTTCCACCTGCGGGCTTATTATTCCAGAAGTAGAATGTACCACAGTCCAATTCTAGGTTGGCTTCGTTTACTTTATTTTTTAAGATGATACCAAACTCCTCAGATGTAATCGGATTGGCAGTAGACACCAGCCCAGATTCTGCGACCTCCACCAGGCTCAGTGGCTCTGAATAAATGTGTAACTCTATCTCATTAATGCTAGGATTAGACCATCCAGCCACTTTGTCATTTCTGACCTCTAGAGTGCTGTCTGTAACAGAAAACTTAATGAATTCCTGTCTGGACGATGCTGCTTTAATCTCTATTCTAAACTCATCAGACTCATGCAATATGGTGTTAAATGAATCAAACAACATGATGTGGTTAAACGGTTCCAGTTCATGTGCTTGTAGTATTTGTTGGGCATCCTTTTTGCAGCTGTAGTTTAGCAGAACAAGACTTATGTAAAGAAAGATTTTTTTCATTTTCTAAAGTTTTATTCCCACACCCAATTCAGGATAGTCGAGTACTACTAAATGTGATTTCATGGCTATTCTTACCCAGAGTTTATCTGAGATTCTATACCGAATGATTCCACGGTTATACATTGGTTTTTCTTCTGTGTTTTCCTTTAGTCCTATATAGAAACCCTCCTGAATACTTAAGCTAAACTTTCTGTAGCGTAGCGTTTGAGTGAGGTGTATTCCTGTTTGGAAATCATCTATCGGGTTATGGCTTTTTCCTATAGCGGTCAACTGTGTCTCCTGTGAAGAGTCATAGAATAAGTCAGCGCCTACTCCAAGGTAAAGAGCTCTCCAGACAGAACGCTCAGCTTCTAGTGCCAGTGAGCTAGTCAAGAAATACCCTGAGGATAAACTTCGGGTAGCTTTACCTCCAATGCTGCCAAAAAGAGCAAACCTATTTTCTCGCACAAGCGGGCTTAGTTCTGCAGTGATTCGCTCAGAGCGAGCGCCTAATCTGTAATTTACGCCTGCATAGACTGTGAGGTAATTCAGCCCCAGGTTAGGCTCAGCAGTATTTCCATTAGAAAAATGGTCGAATGAAATTCCTGCATCTAGCTCTAGTTGGTCTGTGATTTCATAATCTGCGCCCCAGCGCATAGTAAAGTGGATGTTCCCATTGGACCCTACAGCTACATTTCTATAATTATCTACGAGGTCGAATTTTTGACTTACATAGCTTAAGCCAATTCCGGTGCGGTTGTAGAAATTGAATTTGTCTCTATTGACCAGGTCTACTTTAAAGAAATAAGTCAGCGCCAACTCTCTCCCGAAGATGTCATCATTTCCTAGAGAAGAATAGAAAAGAGAGATTCCACAAGAAGGGTAGTTGAACAGACGTTCCCATTCATTCTTTCCAGTAGCCTCTTTAGTTAGGTTTACATCTATAGAACGGATATAATCATTTGTGTAGAACGAAATAAACTGGTATTCAGGAAGATTCCATCCTAGATGTGCATTTACTCCTAGCTGCGTATCTTTAAAAAAAGAAGACTGGGCAGCGCAGGCATTGCGGTAACCTAAAAAGATTAGAGTCAATAATATATAAGCGCGGATTGAATTCAAAGTAAGCTCGTAAAGCTACTAATTAAACCTGTTTTACTTTGTTTAATTCGTGATTTCTATTGAAATCACGAATTATAAAAATCCTTAAGGATATAGAATTAATATTAGTGATTGGTTTGCTTGAACATGTGAGTTTCACTCCTGCTGCAACATGAGTCATAAGTTTTACCTGTAGCAGTCAAAGTATGCGGATTTTGAGGATTAATTAACTGATAAAATATTACGTTAGACTTCATTTAAGTATAATTGGTTCTAGGGAGTGTACTTTTTATGTATCAAAAACAATAAGTATTCTCCTTATCTTTACGTTATTGAAGACAACACAAAAATCAACTTATTATGATTAAGCAAATACTTTCCTGCTTATTACTATTGATAGTTTTATCAGTAACCGCCCAGGAGGTAGTTTCTACTCAGGGAGACTCATACTCCAATTCAAACGGAAGCATAGATTTTACCATAGGAGAGGTGATTACAGCCACAGGATCCAATGGAGGTAATAATATCACCCAAGGTTTTCATCAAACAAATCTAAATGTCTTAGGAGTAGATGATCACTTTCCAAGCTATGAGGCTATCATTTTCCCTAACCCCACAGAGGATATCCTAAATATAAGAACAAGTACGTTCGAGGATGTAACGTACACGCTTTATGATGTGCAAGGGAAATTATTAATGCAGAATAAACTCTTTGCGGAGCAAACACCAATACAACTAGTTCACCTGGCTGCAGGTGGTTATTCATTGGTGTTGACTAATGAAACACAGAAATTAAAAACATTCAGAATTGTTAAAACCCACTAAGTAATGAAAACGCTACTATTCACCATTATCTCCATAACACTATCTTTTATTTCGTTAGGTCAATCCCC
>LAQC01000042.1 GCA_000981645.1 Cryomorphaceae bacterium ASP10-05a
CGCCATCTCCGAAAACACCTTTTCCATCAATCTGTCCAGATTGAGTTCCTACATTTCCACCAGTATCATCATCTCCATCTCCACCGCTGTTCATGTTTTGCAACGCGCTATTGAGAGCATTAGAAGTAGATTGAGTTTGTGCTTGTGTTTGACTCTGTGTTTGAGCTTGAGTCTGAGTAGTCGCAGGTTGGGTGCTGGTAGATGGGGTTTCTGCGACATTGGCAGCCACTTCAGAAGTATTGTCTATCACTGCTTCTTCTGGTGTTTCTTCTGCTACAGCAGCACTGCTCTGAGTAGGTGCGCCTTCATTGTCTCCGCTTCCCGTATCAGAATAACCGAAATCTGCTAGAGACAGTTCCGCATAAGTTTCTGCTGGAGGTGGATCCGGTAAATCAAAACTCATAAAGAAAAATATGAGCAAGAAAATAACTGCATGAACCGCCATAGTTATGATGGCGGATGTTCTGGAGTCTTCTTTTTTTCCTGCGTATATCATGTTATTTCGCGTTTTTGGTTTGGACC
This sequence comes from Cryomorphaceae bacterium ASP10-05a, assembly GCA_000981645.1. Lineage (GTDB taxonomy): Bacteria > Bacteroidota > Bacteroidia > Flavobacteriales_D > Sanyastnellaceae > ASP10-05a. Next base: position 523 of record LAQC01000042.1, read on the forward strand.
ATTATTTTCCATTCGTTGACTTTCGCCATTCCCACCACTCCAATAGTCGCGCCAGTAGGAGCCATCTCATCTGCTTTAAGAATAATCATTTTCTTATCTGGGTCTTTATCGGCCAGAAGAGCTTGTAGTTTTACCTCTAGCTCTTCTCTAGCTACCGGTTCATTTCCTATGAAAAAATTACTTTCTGGGTCTATTCCTACAGTCACTTGACTAGATCCTCCAACGCTTCCTTGTGCCTTTGGTAAATTCACATTTAGCCCTGTACTTACCTGAGTAGCCAAGAGAATAAAGAATATCAGCATCAGGAAAACCAAATCTGTCATGGAAGACATCCCCGGATTCACATCTACATTATTTCGTCTTTTAAAATCCATGTGTGGGGGTTATTTTCCTGGTTCTTCTAAAATGTCTAAGAATTCTATACTTCCTGCTTCCATTTTATTAATCACTTTACTTACTCTAGCTACTAAAGAGTTATACGCTACATACGCTATAATTCCTACTATCAAACCCGCTATAGTCGTAATCATAGCGAATTTCATACCTCCTGCTAGATCGTCTATTTCTACTACTCCTTTAGTCTGCATGTTATAGAATACCTGAACCATCCCTATTACTGTCCCCAAGAATCCTATCATAGGCGCTGCTCCAGCTATGGTAGCTAATGCAGTAAGGTTTTTCTCTAAACTGTAAATTTCTAATTTCCCTACGTTTTCTATGGCTGCAGTAATATCTGTTAATGGCTTCCCTATTCTAGAAAGTCCTTTATCTAACATCCTAGCTACAGGAGAATCTGTAGTGGAACATAAGTTTCTGGCAGATTCGATTTTAGCATCATGTACATAGTCCTTTATCTTAGGCATAAAGTTTTTCTCTTCTTTTAATGCTCGAGAGATAGCCATGCTACGCTCGAAAAAGATATAAACGGCCAGTATGCTTAGGACTAAAAGAGGCCCCATGATGTACCAACTCTCTATCATAACATCTATGATGCCTTCTGATTTCACAGCTTCTTCTGCTACTTCAGTAGCTGTGTTAGTGGTTTCATCTCCAACGGTTAGTCCGCCATTTTGTAGGTAGAATAAGGGATTCATTCAGTTGATTTTTTAAATGCGTACTATAATTAATAAAATAGGTTTACGGAAACACTTCCCGAATAAGCAGGTTGACATCTGAAAACTTGTCAGATATAATGCTTAACGGTGAAAGTAGGTGGAAAATTATTCAGCACAGATTAGTTCCTTCAGAATTTTCCATTCTGAACGGTTAATATCCTAAGCTTGATTTTTAAGAGCGATTTATAAGAAATACATTATTCCTAGAAGGCCCAAGCTTCCTAAAACGATGGTGTATGGAATAGCCATTATTACCATTTTCCCATAGCTCAAATTAATGAGTGGAGCCAGTGCAGAAGTAAGTAAGAATAAGAATGCTGCTTGACCATTAGGAGTAGCTACACTAGGCAGGTTCGTTCCTGTATTAATAGCCACAGCTAACTTCTCAAATTGTGGTCTATCTATCAGTCCATTGTTAAATGCTTGTTCTATTTCATTGATGTAAACCGTAGCTACGAAGACGTTATCCGAAATCATGGATAATATGCCGTTAGCCATATAGAAAATAGCTGGTTGACTAGCTGGACTCTGCTCTAAAGCCCAGTGAATAATAGGAGCGAATAAATGCTGGTCATGAATCATGGCTACTATCACAAAGAAGACAACCAATAGTCCTGTAAAAGGCAGGGCTTCTTCGAAAGCATGTCCCAGTTGATGCTCATCTGTGATTCCCATAAAGGCAGTTTGAACTACGATTAATCCAAGTCCTATCATTCCTACAGGAGCTATGTGAAGCGCCAGTCCTGCTATTAAAAGAATAGCAGATATTCCCTGAACCCAAAGGCCATACTTCTCACCAGGAGTTCTTTTCTCATCTTCTTCTTTGGTATAGTTTTCTATAATAGTTCTAGCTACTTCAGGTAGCTTAGCACCGAAGCCGAATGTTCCTGTAGCTTCCAAAATAACAGTAGTGATTAATCCACCGATTAATACAGGAAGGGTAACGGGAGCCATAATAATAAAGAATTGTGCGAAATCCCAGCCCATTTTCTCCCCTATCAAAAGATTTTGAGGTTCTCCTACTATAGTACAAACACCACCTAAAGCGGTACCTACCACGCCATGCATGATAAGACTTCTTAAGAAGCTTTTAAATTGTTCCAGCGTGTCTCCACTCAGTTCTTTTCTGTCCAGTTCACCAGAATCATTTAAATCCGAATCACTAGAGTGAATTTTATGATATACACCATAAAAACCTATAGCCACACTAATAAGAACAGCAGTAACCGTCAGCGCATCTAAGAATGCTGAAAGCACAGCAGACAAGAAAACGAATAACAGTGATAATACTATTTTCGATTTAATCTTAGTGAATACCTTACTGAATATGTACATCAGTAGTGGTTTCATAAAGTAAATCCCTGCAACCATAAAGACGAGTAGAAGAACCACCTCTAAATTGGCAGATACTTCATTATAGGAATTTTGGGGTGTAGTAAGGTTTAATGCTAAAATCTGTATGGCTAGTAGCCCTCCACTCTGAAGTGGGTAGCATTTTAACGCCATGGCCAAAGTGAAAATAAACTCACCTATAAAAATCCATGATGTAACTGTAGCTCCCAAAGTGAAATAGGAAATCACGTTAAAAACAAAGAAGGAAATCATGATATACTTATACCATGATGGACTATTACCTAAGAAATATTTAAACATCTTTATACGTATTGTCTAGTTCTATACTAATTTTTTAAGGGCTATTTCAAATCCAGTAGCACAGATGTTATTCTTGTCTGGATTTAATTTATGGATGTTTACGATAGCTTGTCTAATAATGTTTGATGTGTCTGAGAAAATTCCTTCATCAGTCATATCTAAATCACCCTGACTCATTAAATATGCAAACACTCGAGCCATACCACAGTTGGCTACGAAATCTGGAATCACACTAATGTTTTCATCCACAAACTCCATAATAGGACCGAAGAAAATTTCTTGGTCGGCAAACGGGACATTGGCACCACAGGAAACCACTTCTATTCCTGTTTTTATCATTCTATCTATCTCCTCTCTTTTCACCAATCTAGAAGCAGCACACGGCAAGAATACCTCTGCATCTAAATCCCAAATTTTATTATATACCTCTTCATATGTTAGCATATTAGGAGCATTTAGCTCATTTCCGTTTTTAGTTAGGAAAAGCGCTTTAATTTCTTCAAAAGACATTCCTTCTGAATTAATTAATCCACCTACTCTGTCTATAATCCCTACTACTTTAGCTCCCATTTGTGCACAGTAATAAGCGGCAGCAGAGCCTACATTTCCCCAGCCCTGAACTATGACTCTTTTTCCTTTTATGCTTCCTCCGTAAATATCATAATAATGCCTTACAGATTCGGCCACCCCGTAACCGGTAATCATATCAGCTACTTTGAACTTTTTATTGATGTCTGGCGAGTATTTAGGGTTTTCTAACACCTTCACTACACCCATTCTTAGGTTCCCTATCCGCTTTACTTTCTGCGCTTCATTCGGCTGAAAGTGACCATTAAAAACTCCTTCTTGGGGATGCCATACACCGTTATCCTCAGTCATAGGAATCACCTCGTGAATTTCATCCACGTTTAAATCCCCACCTGTTCCGTAGTAATGCTTTAAAAGTGGTGTAACCGCAGCGTACCATCTTTCCAAAACCTCTTTTTTTCTAGGATCTTTCGGGTCGAAGTTGATTCCAGATTTAGCTCCTCCTATTTGAGGGCCAGAAACGGTGAATTTAACTTCCATAGTTTTAGCTAAAGAAGTTACCTCGTGCATATCTAATCCAGCTCTCATTCTGGTTCCGCCACCTGCAGCACCACCTCTTAAGCTGTTGATTACCACCCATCCTTCAGCTTCAGTGTGCGGGTCATTCCAGTTAAAAACTATTTCTGGTTGTTTGTCTTCGTACTTTTTTAATAGGTCTTTCATAAGGTCTAAAATAATCGAGTCCAAAAATAGGAATTAACATAAGGTTTTCAGCGTATTTCTGCGTTGCAATGCATTAATTTTTATTCCTTAAAAATGGACTGTAGATACAACCACCTGTGTGATCATAGCTAGAGCCAGTAGTAGCCTCTAGAATATTGGTTTGATGAGCAGCATGAAGAGTTCCCAAGAATGCGAAGATTAACGCTTCTTTGTAGTCTATTAATTCATCACTGGGCAGGTTGATTTCTGCGGAGCAATGTTTCTTAATACACTGCACCAAAAAATCATTTTTAGCTCCACCACCTGTTACCAGTAGTTTTCCTGAGTTGGAGATTTGAGCAGCTATTTGCATAGCTATATGCTCACATAGAGTAGCCAAAACATCGGAGGAGGAATTCTCCTTCAGGGCTTTACTTATTAATGGTTTTACTTCAGCGTTAAACCACTCTTTTCCTATGCTTTTAGGGGCAGGTAATTGATGGTAGTCTAGTTTGTTTAATTGTTCTAGTAGCGCTGTTTTAACGGAACCCTTTTGAGCCATTTCTCCGCCAGAGTCATATTCTTTTCCTTCGGTTTGAGCCACTAGGTTTAGTGCCATGTTAGCTATTCCTGTGTCGAAAGCTCGAATTCCGCCTCGTTCATCCTTGATAGAGATATTAGCTATACCGCCAAGGTTAAGACAATATTTATATTCATTGAATAGCAGTAGATCACCAATTGGAACAAGCGGAGCTCCTTGGCCATTCAAGTGAACATCCACAGTTCTAAAATCTGCGATTACTGGAATCTTAGTTAGAGCGGCTATAGCAGAAGGATGGCCTATCTGCGTAGTGAGATTTATTTCTGGTTGATGAAAAATGGTGTGTCCGTGGGATGAAATGTAGTCTGCCTCGAAGTCTGTTTCAGAAATGAATTTATTGACTTCTGAGCCAAAAAATCTTCCTAATTCGTGGTCAGTCTTAGCATATTCGAACGCAGTAGAAGTGTCTAGACGTTGTAACGCTGATTTTAAGCTCATGGAATAAGCTACCGTTTTACAATGATTTATGGTGAAAATCCATTGATTATCAAAAGTAAAAGTACAAGCAGCCAGGTCCAATCCATCGAGAGATGTGCCTGACATTAATCCTATTATACGAAGCTCTTTCATGTCTTTGAAATGTGACAATTTAACGCGTAAATTTGCAGGACTTTTCGCAAAGGGAAATACTTGTTTTTAGTAAAGAGTTAATATCCAAAAAATAAATCAGAATCAAGATGAATTTAGAGTTATCCGAAGAACAATTAGCAGTAAGAGATGCAGCTCGAGAATTTGCTAAAAGTGAATTACTTCCTGGTGTTATAGATAGAGATGAGACACAGACTTTTCCTGCTGAGCAGATTAAAAAGCTGGGAGAACTTGGATTCATGGGTATGATGGTAGACCCGAAGTATGGCGGAAGTGGAATGGACACCGTTTCTTATGTTTTGGCTATGGAAGAGCTTTCTAAGATAGATGCTTCTGCTAGCGTATGTGTTTCGGTAAATAATTCTCTCGTGTGCTGGGGAATAGAAAAGTTCGGTTCTGAGGAGCAGAGACAGAAGTATTTGATACCTCTAGCTTCAGGAAAGAAGATAGGCGCTTTTTGTTTATCAGAGCCAGAAGCTGGGAGTGATGCTACATCTCAGAGCACTACTGCTATAGATAAGGGAGACCATTACCTGCTAAACGGAACCAAGAACTGGATAACCAATGGTGGAACGGCTTCTTATTACATAGTAATAGCACAAACAGACGTAGAAAAAGGCCATAAAGGAATCAATGCTTTCATAGTAGAGCAGGATTGGGAAGGATTTATGGTGGGAGCTAAGGAAAATAAACTAGGAATTAGAGGGAGTGACACCCACACTATTATGTTCCAGGATGTAAAAGTTCCTAAAGAGAACAGAATAGGAATAGACGGATTTGGATTTAAATTCGCCATGAAAGTTCTTTCAGGTGGAAGAATAGGAATAGCTGCTCAGGCATTAGGAATAGCTAGTGGAGCTTATGAGCTGGCACTGGCTTATTCACAAGAAAGAAAAGCATTCGGAAAAGAAATTAGCCAGCACCAAGCTATCGCTTTTAAACTAGCTGATATGGCTACGGATATAGAAGCATCTAGATTATTGTGCTTGAAGGCAGCTTACCAGAAAGATGCTGGAGAAAACTTTGACCAAGCCTCAGCTATGGCAAAGTTGTTCGCTTCGTCTACAGCTATGAAACATACTGTAGAAGCTGTTCAGATTCATGGCGGGTATGGATTTGTAAAAGAATACCATGTAGAAAGATTAATGAGAGATGCTAAGATTACTCAAATCTATGAAGGGACTTCTGAAGTTCAAAAAATAGTAATTTCTAGAAACTTGTTAAAAGGATAAATTAATGAAATACGCCCTGTCAATTTTAGCCATAACAGGGGCAGGAGGTTCTCTGGCTTATGCTAATTAAAAGATTTCTGTTCAGAAGGAAATGTGCAATAAGAAAATTTCTGAATTGAAAAAAGCACCAGAGACACCTATTACAGATAATCAAGTTTATTGAAACACGCAGGATTTAGAATAAAAAGTTATTTAGAATATAGACGAAGGGCTGTGAACCAATATGGACTTCACAGCCCTTTTTTATTTGAGTTTTATAAGGTTTGTTTCAGACCTGCTTTTAAGCACTCTTTTCCTACAATTTCAAAGCTTAGGGAGAAGTTAAAGCGAGATAAAGCGCAGATACAAATTACTGATTTCGGTGCGGGTTCTTTAGTTTCTAAATCCAATACTAGAAGGGTTTGTGAGATGTATGCCTCCGCTTCTGTTTCTGAAAAACAGGGTGAATTTCTTCACAGATTGGTGTGTTACTTTAAGCCTAAAACTATTTTAGAGTTAGGGACTCATTTAGGTCTTTCAAGCACATACATGGCTTTCGCTTCAGAAGCGGAAATAGTCACCCTAGAAGGATGCCCAAGCACGGCTAAAGTAGCGTTGCAAAATCACAAAGAGTTAGACGTAGAAAATGTGAAATTGGAGGTTGGTAATTTCCTAGACTCTCTTCCTAAAGTACTGGACAAAATTAGGGTGGTAGATATGGCTTACATAGATGGAAACCACAGTTACGAGGGTACTATGTGGAATTACGAGCAGATTTTACCCAATACTGAAGAGCATTCAGTGCTTATGTTTGATGACATTAACTGGTCACCAAACATGAAAAAGGCTTGGGATGAAATCATCTCTAAACCTGAAATCTCTTTAAGTATAAACTGCTATAAATTTGGACTTGTTTTTTTTAGGAAAGGAATTGAAAAGCAGCATTTTCATTTCAAGTTCTAAGCCGCTTAAATCTGTACATTTGACTGAAAACTCATAAGATGGAAAAGAAAGTAGGACTGATAATATTAGATGGTTGGGGACATGGAGAGAATGTAGACTCTAACGCTATTTTCAAGGCTAAAACTCCTTTTGTCGGTAGTCTTTATGAATCGGTTCCTAATGCTGAGTTAAGAACAGATGGTGAGTTTGTAGGGTTGCCAGAAGGACAGATGGGAAATAGCGAAGTAGGTCACATGAACATAGGTGCAGGTAGAGTGGTTTATCAGGACTTAGTGAAGATAAATAGAAGTATTTCCTCTGGAGAATTTTTTGATCTAGAAGTGTTGAAAAACGCTTTCAAGTACGCCAAAGAAAATGACAGGCCTATTCATTTAATGGGGTTAGTGTCGAACGGTGGAGTGCATAGCTCTTTAGAGCATTTAAAGGCGCTGTGTACAATGGCAGAGAAGGAAGATTTCGATAAGTTATATATCCATGCATTTACTGATGGTAGAGATACAGCCCCGGATTCAGGAAAAGCTTTTTTAGCTGATTTAGAAGCCCATTGCAACGCTACTAAGGGAAAGGTAGTAAGTGTGATAGGAAGGTATTATGCCATGGATAGAGATAAGAGGTGGGAAAGGGTGAAGAAAGCCTATGATTTGATGATTTCGGGTACGGGTGATAAGTATGCTTCTGTAACTGACTGTTTAGAAAACAATTATGCAGATAAAATTACAGATGAGTTTGTGAATCCTTCTGTAATAGGTAATGGAGATGGCAGAATAAATGAAGGAGATGCGGTAATCTGTTTTAATTTCAGAACAGACAGGTGTCGTGAAATTACTCAGACACTCACTCAAGAAGAATTTACAGAGTTCGGGATGAAGCCATTGAGTCTTCATTATGTAACTATGACGAAGTATGACCCGACTTATAAAAGGGTGAATGTAGTTTTTGAAAAAGATAATTTAGAAAACACACTAGGGGAGGTTATTTCTAAAGCTGGTTTAACTCAAGTGAGAATAGCTGAAACAGAGAAGTACCCGCATGTTACGTTCTTTTTCTCTGGAGGAAGGGAACAAGTGTTTGAAGGTGAAACGAGATTAATGGCTAGTTCTCCTAAGGTTTCTACTTACGACCTTCAGCCAGAAATGAGTGCTTCAGATGTTTCTAGTAAAATTATGGAGGAGATAGAAGTGAACGAACCTAATTACTTCTGTTTGAACTTTGCTAATCCCGATATGGTAGGACATACAGGAGTTTTTGAAGCTGTAGTAAAAGCAGTGGAAGCTACAGATGTAGAAGCTAAAAAGGTATGTGAACTAGCCCTTTCTAAAGGATATGCACTTATAATTATAGCTGACCACGGAAATGCTGAAAAAACACAGAACTCAGATGGTTCTGTGCACACTGCCCATACTACGAACCCTGTTCCCGTATTTCTTTTGGGAACAGACTATAAAGAAATCACAAGTGGAAAATTAGCTGATGTGGCTCCTACAGTATTAGATTTATTGGAAGTAGCTCAGCCAGTAGAGATGACTGGAAAATCTTTCATAAAAAAATAAGCTGTTAGAAGCCTATTTTTTATCAAGAAAGTTTTATTTCCTGAATAGTGTAATGCTTCCGTCAAATTCTTCTCCATCGGAACGTTTGAATACGTAGAAATAAGTTCCGTTTTGTAGATTGTCTCCAGAACTACTCTTTCCATCCCATGCTCTGCTGTTATTATAGTTGGTGTCTTCATAAACGACAGTTCCCCATCTATTGAAGATGGTCATACTAGAGCCAGGGAAAGCCTCAAGTCCTATTACTTGGAAAGTCTCATTAAGGGCTTCGCTGTCATTGTCAGGCGAGAATACATTTGGGAAAACGGTGTTACACCCTTCGAACCAAACGAAAGCACTGAATGAATTTACTGAAGGACAGGCATCGGTAATTACGATTTCAAATAAACCGGGAGTATTACCCGTATAATTCGTTGAGTTATCAGTTTCAGAAATACTCACTGCGCTGGACTGTAGTTCACTTAACACGTTTAAAATTTCATATGAATAGGTGTTAGTCCCGCCCGATAAATTCACAAAAGGATTAGAAACTCCTACACATAATGTGTCATTATAAATGGCAGTAATGTTATCAAGTTGGGCTACATCTATAAACACCTCAATATCTTGACTAGAGCATTGGTCAAAAACGGTTACTGTGAAGCTTTCAGAAGTCAAAGGAGAGAATGTATTAGAAGGAGTGATTCCTCCATCATCTTGCCAGTCATAAGTGTAATCAGGAAATCCACCAGAAACTTCGATGCTTATATCTACAGGTGATCCTGGGCATCCACTTGATCCCCCGTTAGTAATTACCTCAAGCTCATCTCCAATAGTGACAGTGACATCATCAGTGACTTCAGTGCCGCAGATGTCTGTCACGGTGACTGAATAAACGGTAGTTTCACTTGGTGAGACGACTAAGTTTTGGTTATTACTGTTGTCACTCCATAAATACGTAAATCCTCCAAATCCTGTTGTTTCTGAAATTAGTGTGATATCGTCTCCAGGGCATGGCGCCATTATGTCATTTAAGGTAACGGTGGGCTGCACGTAGTCTGCTATGTATAGTTGACTGGATGCTGTGTCCAATACTCCACAACCGTTTTCATAGATATAGGTAATAATAAGGGTTTCATAACCTTCAACGATATTGTCATCAAACGCCTCAATTGTAATGAAGCCTTCTGATTCTCCCTGTAGAATTATTATGCTATCTGCTATGCTTTCGTAGTCAGTCATGTTTTCGGCACTTCCTGAAATTTCAAAACGAATAGTATCTGCTAAATCAGTGTTCGGCCTGAAGAAAGAAAATTGTGCGTTATTACACCCTTCAACGATAACAGAGTCGCCAGCGAAAGTTAAATTTCCTGCAATCGCAGCAGTGCTGGATATTTCAACGGCACTGGACTCAAATGAGCCAGCTTGAAGGAAAACGGCAGAATCAAATGCAGTATCTCCTCCATCTGCAATAGCCATTTTAATATGATATTGTCCACCACATTCTACTGCAGATTTAGCGGTTAATACTACTGTGAATCCGTCATATTCGATAATACTAGGATCCGTATTTTGAGTGTCATTGGCGATATAATAGATGTTATAATCTGACCAGTTTAAATCGATGTCATCGCAATTCACCTCTTGTCCATTAGCTCCAGCTACTCCTGGGTTAACTGAGTTGATGGTCACAGGAACTGGAGGATCAGTATCTGGGATTTGTGCAAGGTTAATAGCGTTATCCTCATAAACACCACCACCGTCTATGCCGGGACCGCTTAAAAAGAACCCAAAAGCATCGTTAACTGTACCGCAAACATATTCTGGATATTCTTCAGAAGCGAAAACGAAGTTGAACTGAACTGTGTCTCCTGTAGCTTCAAAATCAAATTCAAGAATGGCAGCGTCATTTACGTCCACGTTGGCTATGATTTGTAAATCTGGATCACCTACTCCAAAATTTCCTCCTCCCGCACCACCACCAGTGTTGTTATTGCCACCTGGGCCTGGAATGTCTTCATCAAAAAAGTCGGGGCTTGAAGCGAAGTTTACGTTTCCTGTTCCTAAAATCACCCCTTCTCCTAATGGAACGTTTGATCCATTGGCAATGAAAGAGCCTATTTGATTCAGGTCACCACTGAAAGTGATGTTCTCAGCGATTACTCCTGAGCCCAATAATATATTATTAACCGCGTCTTCTGGTGTTACGGTTTGATCAATTATTATTTGAGAATTAACGTGAGCGGAAAAGGAAATTATGAGTAGTATTAGAAGGCATTTATTCATGATAAGGGGTTTGCTAAGTATATCGGTGAAAGATAGATAAAAAGTGGTCTAAAATTTCTTAGCCCTTTTATGACGAATTAAAACCAATTATTAATAACCTATTTTAACATACTCTAAGAGGTACCATTGTCTCATAGGGAAAGGGAAAAAGTATATTTGAGGTATGTCAGATTTAATTAGAGTAGAGAATATTTTTAAAATATATAAAGTAGGAAATCAGGTGGTTAAGGCGCTTAATGGGTTCTCTCTTTCTGTCTCTAAAAATGAATATGTGGCGCTGATGGGTCCTTCGGGCTCCGGTAAGTCTACTCTTATGAATGTCTTGGGTTGTTTAGATAGTCCAACTTCAGGGAAGTTCTACTTAAATGGGCCTGACGTAAGTTCATTGATAGATGATGAACTCGCTGAAATCCGGAATAAAGAAATAGGATTTATTTTCCAAACATTTAACCTTCTTCCGAGATATACCGCATTGGATAATGTCACTCTTCCATTAATATATAACGGAACGAGTAAGGCAGAAAGGATAAAGAGAGGTAAGGAAGTATTAGATCAAGTGGGTCTAGCGGATAGAATGGATCATAGGCCAAATGAATTAAGTGGTGGTCAAAGGCAGCGTGTGGCGGTGGCAAGAGCTTTAGTGAATAGGCCTTCTATTATTTTGGCGGATGAACCTACAGGAAACCTGGATTCTCAAACCTCTTTTGAAATTATGGAACTCTTCGAGGACATCCAAAAAGCGGGTAATACAATAATTTTAGTGACTCATGAGGAAGGTATAGCTAACTATGCGCACAGGATAGTGAGATTAAGAGATGGCGTCCTAGAAAGTGACCAAAAGAATAAATAGAGAATATCGGCTATTCTAATGCTTCTATTTTCTTTCTTTGCAATGCTAATTTTTACCTTAAAATTATGATTGGATATAAGCAGAGAATTAAAGAATTTATAACGGCTGAGCACATTGGTTCAGATATAGAAATTTATGGATGGGTTAGAACTTTTAGAAATAATCAATTTCTGAGTGTTAATGATGGCTCCACTATTCAGAATTTACAAGTAATAGTAAACGAAGGAGTAGTTTCTGAAGAGCTTATGAAAAAGCTCAGTACTGGTGCAGCTGTAAGAGCGAAAGGCAAATTGCTGGAATCTCAAGGGAAAGGTCAGATTACTGAATTAGTAGCCGAGGAATTGGAGATTCTAGGGGAGGCTAATCCAGAGAAGTTTCCTATGCAAATGAAGCGTCATTCTATGGAGTTTCTAAGAGAAAAAGCCCACCTAAGGTTTAGGACAAATACCTTTGCAGCTGTTTTTAGAATAAGGCATGCGATGTCCTTTGCGATTCATAAGTACTTTAACGACCACGGATTTTTTCATCTTCATTCACCTATCATCACTGGTTCTGATGCTGAAGGGGCAGGAGAAATGTTTAGAGTAACTAATTTCGACTTGGAGAATATTCCTAGAGATGAAAACGGAGCTATAGATGAGAGTAAGGATTTTTTCGGAAAGGAAACTAATCTGACGGTATCGGGTCAACTTGAGGCAGAACTGGGAGCTATGGCTTTAGGGAATGTTTACACTTTTGGTCCTACGTTTAGAGCAGAAAACTCGAATACTTCTAGACATTTAGCAGAGTTTTGGATGATAGAACCTGAGATGGCCTTTGCTGACTTGGATGATAACATGAACTTAGCGGAAGATTTTTTAAAGTACTGTTTGAATTATGCTTTAGAGCATTGCAAAGAGGATTTGGAATTCTTGAAGCAAAAAGAACTAAATGATGAGAAATCTAAGCCTCAAGTAGAAAGAAATGAATTGGATTTGGTTTCTAGACTAGAATTTGTCACTTCTAATGACTTCGAAAGAATCACGTATACAGAGGCTATAAAAGTCCTTATGAACTCTAAGCCTTACAAAAAGAAGAAATTTAAATACCCTGTCGAATGGGGAGTAGACCTCAGTAGTGAGCACGAGCGTTTTTTAGTAGAAAAGCACTACAAAAAGCCAGTGATTATTACTGATTATCCAGCCGAAATCAAAGCGTTTTACATGCGCCAAAATGATGATGGGAAGACCGTGGCTGCCATGGATGTCTTGGCGCCAGGAATAGGTGAAATTATAGGAGGAAGTCAAAGAGAAGAAAGACTCGATGTCCTGAAAAAGAAATGTGCCGATTTTAATATCCCAGAAGAGCATGTGTGGTGGTATTTAGAAACTAGAGAATTCGGAACGGCTAAGCATTGCGGATTTGGCCTAGGATTTGAAAGGCTTATAATGTTTGTGACAGGAATGACCAATATTAGAGATGTAATTCCATTTCCTCGAACTCCGCAGAATGCAGAGTTTTAAACTTATATTTAGAGTATGTTAAGACAGAGTTTACAGCATAAATTACTCCAAAAGCTATCTCCTCAACAGATTCAGTTGATGAAGCTTTTACAGGTCCCTACTATAGCTCTAGAGCAGCGTATTAAGGAAGAATTGGAGGAAAATCCAGCATTAGATGAAGGTAAGGAAGAGTTGGAAGAGGATCTTCAAGAGGCAGATGAAGCCGAAGAGACTAACACTGACGAGGATTTTGATATTTCAGACTACCTACAAGACGATGAGACGCCAGATTATAAATTAAGTATTAATAATCATGGTGCAGATACAGAAGATACAGACATACCGGTAGGAAGTGGGGTTACATTTAGGGATCTATTAAACACGCAATTAGGGCTCAAGAATATCTCAGAAGAGCAAAAACAATTGGCTGAGCATGTCATCGGTAATCTTGATGATTCTGGGTACTTAAGAAGGGAGCTTCCGGCCATAGTAAATGATTTAGCTTTCTCTCAGAATGTTATGACAACAAAGGAGGCTTTAGAAGACATTCTAAGGATTATTCAGTCTTTTGACCCTCCGGGAGTAGGAGCACGAGATTTAAGAGAATGTCTCTTAATTCAATTGCAAAGGAAGTCGAGAAATAGTCTAGAGTTGAAGGTTGCAGAGGAAGTGCTAGGTAAGTATTTTGAAGAGTTCACAAAGAAACATTATGACAAAATTCTGAAAAGAATGGAGATTGATGATGAGGTCTTAAAAAGTGCGATTGAGGAAATAGTAAAACTTAATCCTAAACCCGGTAATACTTCTAAAGAGACGGCTAAATCTATAGCTGCAGTGGTTCCTGATTTTATGTTATCAGCTGATGACGATGAACTGAAAATAAATTTAAATCAGCGTAATGCTCCTGATTTGAAAGTTAGCAGGTCGTACAATGAAATGTTAAAAGGGTATGCTGCTACTAACGGTAAGCCTGATAAAAAGCAGAAGGAAGCTATTCAGTTTGTCAAACAAAAAATAGACTCAGCCAAATGGTTCATAGATGCTATTAAGCAGAGACAACAGACTTTATTGTTCACAATGAATGCTATAGCGGAGTTTCAAAAAGAGTACTTTCTTACGGGAGATGAGACCAAGTTAAAGCCAATGATATTGAAAGATATAGCTGGAATTGTTCATATGGATATCAGTACCGTGAGTAGAGTAGCTAATAGTAAATATGTGCAGACTCCTTATGGAACCTTTCTTCTTAAGTCTTTCTTTTCAGAGTCTTTAAGTACAGATTCCGGTGAAGAAGTTTCTACTAGAGAAGTAAAGAAAATACTTCAAGAGGCGGTAGATGATGAAGATAAAAAGAAGCCGCTGACTGATGAGAAGCTGTGTCAAGTTCTTAAGGATAAAGGGTATAACATAGCTCGAAGAACAGTAGCTAAGTATAGAGAACAATTAAACATTTCAGTAGCCAGACTAAGAAAGGAGCTGTAAATGAAAGATTTTTTTAGAGTTGTAGCTGTGGTATTTCATCCTCTTTTCATGCCTCTTTATGGCACGCTCATAGCGATGTATTATGTAGGCTACATTTATTTCGCTATAGACCCAAAAATTAAAGACTTCCTCCTAATCGTTATGGCTGTAAATGTGTTTGCCCCGGCTATTAGCATTGGAACAATGGTGTCCAGAAAAATTATCAGTGACATTCAAGTTTCTAACAGAAAAGAACGTTATCTACCTTTTTTACTAATGCTCTTTTATTTTGGGGTGACATATGTGCTGCTCAGATTTAAGCTTGGTAATGGTTATCTGCCCTCAGATATATACAGCATGTTTTGCGGTGTGATTTGTTCTTTAGTGATCGCTATTGTAGTATCATTCAGATTTAAAATTAGTATTCATGCTCTTGGCGCCAGTGGCGTTTTGGGTGCTATCTGTGCCTTTTCACATATGTACCAGTTTAATGATACGTTCAACGAATACTTTTGGATAAGCCTCTTGGCTGGTGTGCTCGGTCTGGTAGGTGCTTCTAGAATCTATACTGGCCACCACACTTTAATGGAGGTCTTAGTAGGGAGTTTAATCGGTTTTCTTGTTAATTACCTTATGGTATGTAACGAAGTTTTTTTTTAAATGCTTATTTCGAAAGTTGTTTCTGCCATTTCCACGCATGAGTTAAAGCATCACTTAGTGTAAATTGAGTCTCCCAGCCTAACATCTTTTTTGCTTTTGATGGATCAGCATAGACAGTAGAAACATCGCCTATTCTTCTTGAGCCTACCGAGTAATTAATTTTTTCTCCTGTACATTCTTCGAAAGTTTTCACTACATGTAATACAGAATCTCCTTTTCCCGAACCTAGATTAAATGCTTCTAACACTTTTTCTTGCGTATGAACCCAGTGGAGTGCTGATACATGAGCCAAAGCTACATCTACTACGTGAATATAATCCCTTACACAGGTTCCGTCTGGTGTATTGTAATCCTCTCCGAAGATGGTCAGTTTATCTCTTATTCCAATAGCTGTTTGTGTGATATAAGGAACTAGATTGTTTGGTGGGCCGAGTGGAAGTTCTCCTAGCTTACCAGATGGATGTGCTCCGATTGGATTGAAATAACGGAGCATTACAGCATTTAAGTTACATCCGTCAGAGCTGTTGTTATCTTTTAGAATAGCTTCGCAATAAGCCTTTGTGCGACCGTATGGAGAGGTAGGAGCATTCTTAATCGAATTCTCACCAACTGGAGAATCTTTAGTGTCTCCATAAACAGTGCAGCTTGAAGAGAAAACCAAATTAGTAACCTCAAATTCGTTCATGCACTCTAAAAGAACAGTAAGGGAGTTGACATTGTTCTTATGGTATTCTAATGGTTTAGAAAATGATTCTCCCACAGCTTTGTAAGCCGCGAAATGAATTACCCCATCTATAGACTCTTTCCTAAAAACCGCTGTTACCTCAGCTTTAATAGTGCAGTCCGCGTCGTATACTTTTAAATCTTTTTTTCCTGTTAAGTCCTTTAGATTATCGATGATAAATCGCTCAGAATTACAGAAGTTATCTAAAATTATAGGATTGAAGCCACTTTTAATGAGCTCTAATATGGTGTGTGAGCCTATAAATCCCGCGCCTCCTGTAACTAAAATGTTTTTCATGGATAGTGAATCGAATGCTAAAATACAAATAGACTAATGCTAAAAACCTAACGGGGTAAATTTTATGTAATCTTCCGAAACTATTTTTGAACTAAACCCGTAAATAGAGAAACATCAACCCCAATGTTTAATGATAATAGATGATAAAAATGAGTATCCTTCTTTTGACCTGTCATACTTAAATCAAGTTTTTCAAGGAAACAAAGAGATGATACATCAGATTATTTCAATGTTTGTAAAACAAGTGCCTGATTACTTTAATGAAATGCAGGAATGTGTCGTAAGGGCTGATTTTAGTGCGCTTCACCCTTTAGCTCATAAGGCCAAGTCTAGCATAGCTATGCTAGGGCTAAAAGACATGGAAGCTCTGGTTTTAGAAATCGAAAAAAAATCAAAAAACGGTGATAAAGGAGCGATGTTAGAAGATTTAGTGTCGAGAGTTGTAGAAGATTATAATGGTATCTCAGTCCAGCTGGAGTGCCTTTTAAAAGAACAAGCATAAACCTAAACAAATACAAGTTAACCAAACCTAATGGAGCGTTTCCATTAGGTTTTTTTATGTCTTAACTTTCCACTCGAACAGAACTGAGTTTAGATGGATACTGAAAAGTTATTTTTTCCTATTGAAAACCAAATTAGGGCTTTAGAAAAAGAAGAGAGATTTGCTGATATTGATCGCGCTGCGTCTATTGGTGACGGAATCGATAGGATAAATGAGTCCGAAAGAAACTCACTTACCAAAGAGTATGAAGAATACAGTGGAGAGGTTATGAAATTTGTCCCTGCTTCAGGCGCTGCCAGCAGAATGTTCAAACATGTTCATGATTTATCAGAAAGGGAAAACGCCCTAGTAAGTGAGTTTTTAGAAAGAATACATGACTTTCCTTTTATTTCTGAATTGAGAGAAAAATGTAATGACCTTTATCATTTGGATCTTAGAGAGCTTATTGCTAATCAACGATATCAAGACCTATCTGATTTAATATTAAAACCCTCGGGGTTAAATTACGCTAATTCACCAAAAGGATTAGTTCCTTTTCATAAGGTGGAAACAAGTCTTAACCCTTTTCAGGTTCACGTAAATGAAGCTGTTAAGTATGCCTGTAAAAACGGTAAAATTCAGATTCACTTTACCGTTTCTCCATCTCATAGAATGCAGGTTGAAGAAATGTTAGCGGCCTATATTGCTACGCTAAATAGGGGCGATATTACCGTAGGTTACTCAGTACAAAGGCCTGAAACGGATACTGTAGCGCTGGACATGGCTAGAGAAATGGTGAGAGATGAATTAGGAAACACCTTCTTTAGACCGGGAGGACATGGGGCTCTCATTTATAACTTAAACGAAATAGATTCCGATGTAATCTTTATTAAAAATATTGACAATGTGGTGAAAGAGTCTGCTCAGGAAATGCAATCGAGATGGAAGCAAATATTAGGGGGCTATTTAGTTAAACTGTCTAAGAAGATATTTCATTTTCAAAGACAAGTAGATGAAGGGATTTATTCCGATGAAGCGATGAGTTTTTTGTCTGATACCTTCGGATACGCGAATCTGAGTGAAAGCAATTTAAAAGAGTTATTGTTTAGGCCAATTCGGGTATGTGGAATGGTAATAAATCAGGGGCAGCCTGGTGGAGGTCCTTTTTATGTCAAAGACAAGAATACGGGAACTTCGTTACAAATAGTAGAAGCTGCAGAGTTGGATAAAACAAACTCTAACCACATCAAAGCATTAAAAATTGCCACTCATTTTAACCCTGTGGATATTGTGTGTGGTGTTAAGAATTATAAATCTGAGAAATACGATTTATCAGAATTTATAGATAAAAATTCCTTTTTCACTTCCATTAAGAATTATAAGGGAAAAGAGATAAAAACCCTAGAACTTCCAGGATTGTGGAACGGAGCCATGGCTAATTGGAATTCTGTGTTTGTAGAAGTTCCTACAGAGACTTTTAACCCGGTTAAAACAGTAAATGACTTATTAAAAGAATCGCATCAAAATTGAGGGCAGTAGTAATGTCGTCATTCTTAGCTGTGGCAGTCATATTTGTAAGTCTTTCTTACCATTTCGACTTTCCTTTTCAATACTATGAGATAGGGGAGGAGTTAGACTCCTTTAATGGTGTTTCCGTTTATTATAATGGAACTTCTGCAGGTATTCATGGGGTATATTATACTGACGAGGGATATGAGTTAGGAGTGAAATGGCAGTGTGTAGAATTTGTTAGACGGTATTATTTAGAAATCTACGGTCACAAGATGCCTTCTGATTTGGGTAATGCAGTTGATTATTATGATGAGAGTGTTCCGCACGGAGAATTTAATGCTTCTCGAGGTTTAATTCAGTTTAAGAATAATGGAGCAAGCATTCCTTCTTCGGGTGATATTCTCGTTTTTGCTGGAGAATATGGTCATGTAGCCATAGTAACTTCGGCTAATAGATCGACTATAGAATTCATTCAACAGAATGTAAACAAGAAATCTAGAGATGAAATAACTACTGATAAATCAATTCAGGGACACTACTTTCTGTCAGATAGAAATGTTTTGGGATGGCTCAGAATTAGTCCTTGACTAAAAACGAAGGGTTGTGTAGTCCGGGTTTTTATAGAGACTTCTCTGTCGTACTCTTCTGATGTAAGATTTAGGTCTGTCGCAGAATATAAAAGAGAAATACTGGTAAAGAAGAGTATAGCCTTTTTAGAGTGTTATCTCAGCGTTGCAATGTTCGTACTCCACTAAAATAGAGTTGCTAGCCACTATTTGAGTGGTTTTGTCTCCTAGATTTTTAATGAACGAAGTGTACATCTCGATACCATTTTTATCTAGGTTCATGCATGGCTCATCTAAAAGTATTAAACTAGATTCAGTAAGAAATGTAAAAGCCAGCTTTAAGCGTTGTGTCATTCCGCTAGAGAGTTCCTTTACTTTTTTAAATTGAGCATCGGAGAGATAGCAAAGCTCGAAAAATTTTTCCTTGGAATAGCCAGCTTTAAGTGTCCTGAGCGAAAAATGAAAATCGAAGAGTTCATCTAAGCTATAATTTTCTTCGAGTTCTATAAAAGGACTACAGCAGCATATTTGGAAAGGGATTAAATCTGTCGGGACTAGATTTCCATCCTTTGTGTATATGACTTGACCTTTGCTTTGAGTAATGAATGAGCTTATGATCTTTAATAGCGTAGACTTACCCGAACCATTATTCCCTAGGATAACGGTTCTCGAGTTAGCTGCAAATCTTTTTGAAAGAGATGAAAAAACGTCATTCCCTTTATAAGAATGAGTGATATTGTCTAGAGTGATTTCCAGAAGTTATAAATTTAAAAAGGTCCGCGAATAATTCCCTTATCACTGTTCCTTATGAAGTTTAGAATTAGATCCTTTGATTTACTACTAGGAAGTTCCATCTCAGCAGCTTTTACCGCTTGAGTGATGTTATTGCTGTGAACGTACAAAGCTCTATATATGTCTTCTATGCTGGTGACTACCTCATTTTCGAATCCTCTTCTTCTTAGGCCTATTGAGTTCACTCCTACATAAGAAAGGGGCTCTCTAGCAGCTTTAATAAAAGGAGGGACGTTTTTCCTGACGTGACTTCCACCTCCAATAAATGCATGCTGGCCTATGGTTACAAATTGCTGAATGGCTACTACGCCCTCTATTATAACCCAGTCTTCGATATCAACATGTCCTGCTATATTCGCACTATTAGCGATAATACAGTTATTCCCTACAAAAGTGTCGTGAGCTACGTGCACATAGGCCATTAGCAGACAGTTGTCTCCAACTTTAGTGGTGTTTCTGTCCGTGGTTCCTTTATTTATTGTAACGCATTCTCTTATGGTAGTGTTAGAGCCTATTTCGGCTAGTGTGTCTTCACCGTCATACTTCAGGTCCTGGGGAACAGCGCTAATCACGGCACCAGGAAAAACCCGACAATTGTTACCAATTCTAGCGCCATTCATAATGGTTACATTAGGACCTATCCAGCAGTTTGTACCAATCTGTACATTTTCTTCTATTACAGAAAAAGCTCCTACTGTAGTTCCCTCTCCTATCTGCGCATTTGAATGAATACTATTCATGATATGGCTAAATTTTATTTGTCTTTGACTATTTGTGCTAGCATAGATGCTTCACTCACAGGCTTTCCGTTAACATAAGCTACACCGCTCATATTAACAAGGCCTCTTCTTATAGGTGAATCTAGTTTAAGCCTAAAAACTATGGTATCGCCAGGTAAGACCTTTTGTTTAAACTTTACGTTATCTATTTTTAAGAAGTAGGTACTGTATTTTTCAGGATTATCTAATGAACTCAATGCGAATATTCCTCCTACCTGAGCCATAGCCTCTAGTTGAAGTACACCAGGCATTACCGGGTTTTCAGGGAAGTGACCAGTAAAAAAAGGCTCATTCATGGTGATGTTCTTAACACCTATGATTTCCTTCTCATCCATCTCCATTATTTTATCTACTAATAAAAACGGATACCGATGAGGGAGCATCTTTGTAATCTGATTGATGTCATACAAAGGTTTTTTCGTTAGATCAATATCGAATCTACCTCTCTTAGACCTATCATACTCTATGAGCTTTTTAGCAAATTCAACATTTGAATAATGCCCTGGCCTAGCGGCTAAAATGTGTCCTTTAATAAACTTTCCAGTAAGAGCTAAATCACCTACTATGTCCAATAGCTTGTGTCGTGCAGGTTCGTTTTGAAAAATGGGTTTAGAAGAATTTAAATAACCAACCTCAACTTTAACCTCTAAGTCGGGTTTGCCCACCAACTCTAAGATTGCTTTTATCTCAGCTTGAGTATACTCTCTTTCTACTAATACCAGAGCATTGTCTAAATCCCCTCCCTTTATTAATCCCGCTTGAGCCAATGCGGATACTTCTTTTAAAAAGACAAAAGTTCTGCACCCGCTAATTTCAGTTTTGAAATCCTCAAGCTTATACATGCTAGCATGTTGAGTCCCTAGGACAGGAGATTTGTAATCTACCATAACTGTTATCCGGTATTCATCTCCGAGAGTTGGGACAGCTAAAAACTCCGCTTCTATTTCAGTTATTTCGAAAGGAATAGTCTCTTCTATATGGATGAAGTTTCTTTCTGCTAACTGTTCTGTAATTCCTGTAGCCTCTACAGCTGCTATGAAATGTTTAGCGCTTCCGTCTAGAATAGGGATTTCTGGACCATTTATTTTGATAAGAACATTGTCTACTTCCGAAGCGTAAAGTGCGGCCAATAGATGCTCTACAGTGTTCACTTCAGCTCCATTCTTTGCTAATGTTGTGCCTCTTCTTGTGGTGCTTACATTTAGAGCGGATGCCTCTATGATTGGCTCGTTTTCTAAATCGACTCGCTGAAATTTATACCAATGATTTTCAGGTGCAGGACAAAGTTCTATTTCACAAATTGCTCCTGTATGGAGTCCTATTCCTGATAGTTTCACAGGAGCTGACAAGGTTCTTTGCTTTACCAATTTATTTATTTGATTTTAATTCAATTATTTCTTTCTTAAGATTATGAAGTTCTTTCATAATCTCTGGAAGTTTCTTAAATCCAACGTATGACATTTTATAATCCCTTATTTTAAGAGATGGAGAACCTTGAATAATCATATTTTCTTCTGTAATGCTATGTCCTACTCCGCTTTGGGCTGCTATTTTAACACCATCTGCTATCGAGATATGTCCTACAATGCCTACCTGCCCGCCTATCATGCAGTTCTTGCCGATTTTAGTTGACCCGGCTATTCCCGTTTGCGCAGCGATAACAGTGTTTTCACCGATTTCTACATTATGAGCTACTTGGATTAAGTTGTCTAGTTTGACCCCTTTTCTAATTATAGTTGAGCCCATGGTTCCTCGGTCTATACATGTACCTGCTCCTATTTCTACATGATCCTCCAATATCACATTTCCTATATGTGGAATTTTCATAAATGAATTAGAAGAATTAGGAACAAACCCAAATCCATCACTACCTATTATAGCATTAGCCTGAATTGTAACATCATCGCCTATTATGCACTCATCTAATATTCTCACTCCTGAGTGAAAAACACAGTTCTTTCCTATTTTAATCGACCGGCCTATTACTACTCCATCATGAATTTTGCAATCTTCCCCGATTACAGAATGTTCTCCGATTACAGCAGAACCAATATAAGAGGAATCGCTTACAGTGGAAGATTCAGAGATTTGAGCGTGTTCAGAAATTCCTTTGTAGGGATTAGTGATGGTTTTATAATGCCATAATAAGATTGCTAAGCCCATCCGTGGGTTGTCAACTATAATTAAGCTATGTTTTGAAAGATTGAATAGAGTAGTATCTAATTCTTGAGAAACGATTATAATACTTGCGTTGCAATGTATCGCTTGTTCTAGGAATTTGTCGTTATCGCAGAAGGTAATATCACCTTCTTGAGCGAGCTCTATTCCATTGAATCCATCTACATGGATGTCCTCATTCCCTAGTATCACACCATTGATAAGGTGAGATATTTCTGTTGCCTTAAAATTCATTAATTGTCAAATTTAAGGAATAACCTTCTGTTTTGAAATAAGACTCAGTATCTTATTAAGAATTAGTATTCAAAAAAAAACGCCTCAATGTGAGGCGTTTTTTTTGTGGTGCTACCTGGATTTGAACCAGGGACACACGGATTTTCAGTCCGTTGCTCTACCAACTGAGCTATAGCACCGAATTGGGGCGCAAATATAATATAAATGATTCTATTTCTTTATATAGCTTGAGTTTTTTGTCAAAAAAATATTTCTTCTTAATGTTTCGCGTGTATTGTGTCGGATAAATTCGATTAAAATGACGATTTATTCGATGAATTATTTTGTTTTTAGGATATAAAAAATATTCACAATTATTTGTCACGTATTTTTTATATCTTTGTCATAGGCTTTAACTGAAAAGTCTAGATAAAACTCTAAACTGTTATGAAAAAACTTTTACCAATTATCCTTGCTTGCTTGTGCTGGTGCGGCATGTCTTACGGGCAGATGACGAATGTCACCGTAGACCAAATAGTGCATGATGGATCTATACCCGATCTTGCGGGTAAAACTACTTACCGAGTTTTTGTTAACACTGTAAACGAGACTGACTTCCTTACCAGTATTACTGGAAGTGACACGAACCCGTTGAACTTTTCCTCTAGTACTAGTTTTCACAGAGTTAATGGTCACTCTTCTGAATTGTTAAGTGGGATTAGTAATATTCTTACATCAATTCCAGGTTTTGAAGATTTAAAGTATAGTTCAGGTGTTACCATTGGTAACTTAACAGATGCGACATATGGAACTCCGATAACTGGAGCTAATCCTGATGGTGCTGTACCTTCCTCTGGTGGGTCTACTACAGTATTCCAAGACGCCAATGCTAATTGGACTGCTGCATTTCAAGCGGGAGAGGATATTCTCATTAATACCTTTACGGGAGGAGCTTGGATTGCTTTGAATAGCGGATTTAATGCAGCTGGAACATCTAACGGATACGGTGTAGGTGTAAATAATTCAGTTCTAATTGGTCAGTTTACTACTGATGGTGACTTTAGTTTTAATTTTAGTCCTTTAATCCTTGAGAATTTACCAGGTGAGGGTACTAGCAATACTCCACACCAATATTATTGGAATGTAGATGAAGGTTTAGGTTTGACTTATCCTATAGCGGCTATAGAGGGTTGTACTGAGGTAACAGCTTGTAATTTTGATCCTGCAGCTACTGTTAGTAATGATACTTGTTTAGACGAAGATTGTAATGGTCTTTGCGGTGGAAGTGCTGTTTTAGATGACTGCGCAGTATGTGATGGAGATAATTCTTCATGTACAGGATGTATGGATTTTGGGGCATGTAATTATGATTCTACAGCTACAGAAGTTGGAGATTGTGATTTTGATTCTTGCGCTGGTTGTACAATTCCAGAGGCATGTAACTATGATCCAAACGCCTCTATCAGTCTTGATTCTTGTTTAGAAGAAGATTGTAATGGAGATTGCGGTGGAGATTCTGTTCTTGATGACTGTGGTGTATGTGCAGGAGATAACACAGCTTGTTTAGATTGCGCAGGTGTTGTAAACGGAACATCTGTTGTCGATGACTGTGGTGTATGTGCAGGAGATAACACAACTTGTTTGGATTGTGCTGGAGTTGTAAACGGAACATCTGTTCTTGATGACTGTGGTGTATGTGCAGGAGATAACACAACTTGTTTAGATTGTGCAGGTGTTGTAAACGGAACATCTGTTGTCGATGACTGTGGTGTATGTGCAGGAGATAACACAACTTGTTTAGATTGTGCTGGCGTTGTAAATGGAACATCTGTTCTCGATGGATGTGGTGTATGTGGAGGAGATGGTTCTTCATGTGCTGAAGTTCCAGGATGTACAGAGGAATTAGCTTGTAACTACAATGCGGAAGCTACAGTAAATGATGATTCTTGTTTAGAAAATGATTGTAATGGAGATTGCGGAGGAACTGCAGTTCTTGATGCTTGTGATGATTGTGGTGGAAATGGTGTAAACGGTTGTATGGATGAGGTAGCTTGTAATTATAACGCTTTAGCTACTTGTGATTTAGATGATTCATGTACTTTTTCACCCTGTAATCCAGGTTGTACTGATTCATGTGCTAGTAATTATGATTCAACGGCAGATGGTGATGATGGCTCATGTTCACCTTATGACATGACTTGTCCAGAAAACACATGTTATTCTCTTTATACGTGGAGTCCGGAAAATTGTGAATGTCAAGAAATTGCCGTTGATTATAACTGTAATGATAGTGATGATTGTACCCTCGATTCTTTCGATGAAGTATTATGTGAATGTATAAACGAACCTATAGACGGTTGTGGTGATATTTTAGGATGTACAGATGAATTAGCTTGTAACTATAATCCAGCAGCTAACATAAGTGTGAATTCTTGTGAAGAAGCTGTTTTAGTTTTTATTCCTGTTTTTACTACGTTAGGTCCAGCTGTAATTGCTTGTGAAGCACCTGTTGGATATGTGTTAGCAGACCAAGATTGCGCAAATACAATAATTTTAAATGATGACTATTGTCTAACTGATACTTGGGATGATTTGTGTCAAGATGTTTATGATTGTTGTCTCAGTGATGCAGTCTCTGGATGTACTAATGAAGCTGCATTGAATTATGATCCAACTGCTACATGCGATGATTACTCTTGTGAGTATGACAATGATTGTACTCTAGTTTGTCCTGATGATCTGATGTTAGAATGTGGGTCAGACATTTCAATTTCTGCTACAGGAACTCCTTTTTATCAAGGAGATTGTTTTTTCCCTGGATTTGACGAATGGATGTTTAGCGATGTAACATCTGGAGATGCTTGCTTAACTATTGTAGAAAGAACTTTCTTTGGATTTGATGGTTTAGAATGTACTCAAACTATTACATTAACTGATTCTGAAGGCCCAGTTTTCCCTACAGTTTCTGATTTAACTGTAGAGTGTGTAGAAGATATTCCTGCACCTATGATGATTACTGCTACTGATGAATGCACAGGGGAAGAAATTCCAGCTTCTTCTTTCGAGTCTGGAGGAACGGCTACAGTAGTATGTGAATTAAGCACAGCTTTTGGTCCTGGTGATGATTGGGCTGTTTGGTTACAAGGATTTAGCCAAGGGGCTTCAGACAATTTTGTTTGGGATGCTAATGGTGGAACTTTTGATCAGTATGCTGACGGAACAGCTCACCTTTATGGTGCAGTTGTTAATGATACAGATGCTACTCAAGGTTGGATAGTAGATTTATGGTTCGAGAACGGAGTGGATTGGACGGATTGGTCTTCTCAAGGAAGATGGTACAAAGATGATTTAGGATTCGGTGCTGATGAGTTCCAAGATTGGATTTATTATGAAATGGTTCCTTTCTCTACGTTGACTGGAACTGGAAGTTTTGTAGGGGATGAATTATTACTTTCTCACAATCCTGAAACGTTCTTCTTTGGATTCCAGTGTGGTTTAGGAGCTAACAACAAAAACGGAAACGAAGGATTTTCTGGTTGGTTCAACTATGAAGGAAATGTTGGAGGAGAGGCTGTTTATGGAAGCGGAGATGTAAATGTTGATAAAGAGTGTGCTCCTAATGATGATGTTCCTGAGTGTACTAATGATACTCAAGTGACTTATCTATATAGAGCTACTGATAGTTGTGGAAACTCTACTGTAATTACTCAAGTGATTACGGTTAATGATGAAACGGCTCCAGTATTTGTTAACCCACCAGCAGATGTTACTCTACAGTGTGAAAACTGGCCTATAGAATTGCCAGAGTGCATTGCTACTGATAATTGTGTTGGTACTATTACATATGCTGATCCTATCGAAATTATAGTTGTTGGGGATTGCCCTAACAATATAACTATCACTAGAAGATGGGAAGCGACAGATGAGTGTAACAATACGGCAGTTCATATTCAAACCATAACAGTTATTGATGAAGTTGCTCCGGTAATTTTATGTCCAGCTGATATATCACATGAGTGTGATGCACCAGTGGATTATGGATTCGCTACTGCCACTGATAATTGCACAGATTTACCCTCTGTTACTGTTATGGAAACAGAAGAAGGTGATTCTTGTAATAGGACTATTACTAGAGTATTCACTGCTACTGATGAATGTGGTAACTCTTCTACTTGTACTCAGACTATCACAATTATAGATTCAACAGCACCTGTTTTTGGAGCGTTTAATCCTTACTTGCCTGTCGAATGTGATGAGTTAGACTCTGTAGAAGATGCTATTACGGTTACTGATAACTGTAATGATTATGAGGTTACTTATACTGATGTGATGAATTCAGGGGGTTGTTTAGGAGTTATCGAAAGAACGTATACTGCTATTGACGCTTGTGGAAACTCAAGTAGCATTATTCAGTATATCTCTTTACAGGATACTACTGCTCCTGAAATTGACTGTCCCGCTGATATGACTTACGAGTGTGACGAAATTATACCTGAAGCTGTTACTCCATTTGTAAGTGATAACTGTGGGTTAGATGTCAATGTTACATTTATGGAAACAGAAACAGGAGACTCTTGTGAAAGAATTATCACTAGAACTTGGACAGCTGTTGACTATTGTGAAAACGAAAGTGTATGTGCTCAAGTTATAACAGTTCTTGATACTACTGGACCGGTTATACTTCCACCAGCTAATGTTACTTATGAGTGTGACGAAGAATATGAGTTGATGGATGCTATTGTATCAGACAACTGTCAATTAGCAGAGGTTGAAGAAACAATAGAAGAAATAGGAGATTCTTGTGAAAGAGTAATTATTAGAACTTTCAGAGCGTTTGATGGATGTGGAAATCAAAGTATAGCTACTCAAACAATAACGATTGTAGATACACAAGCTCCAGTGATAGAATGTCCTTTAAGCTTTACACATTCATGTGAAGAAACTCCTGATTATGGAAATGCTGCTGCTATTGACAATTGTCAAACGCCAGAGATTACCGTTGTGGTAACGGAAACAGGAGATTCTTGTAACAGAGTAATTACAAGAACATTTACTGCTACTGATGGATGTGGAAATAGCTCAAGTTGTTTTCAAATAATAACAATTGTAGATACAACAGCACCAGTAATTACATGTCCA